>NZ_JBHUBS010000013.1:0-97322 GCF_042788835.1 Streptomyces sp. NPDC056883
CGCCGGGGCCGCCGGGACCGCCGGGACCGCCGGGCGGTGCGGGGTAACCGGCGCCCGGGCCGCCGCCGACGCCGGGGCCGCCCGGGCCGGGGCCCATCGGCGCACCGGGGCGCGGCCCTGCCGGGCCCTGGGCGTAGCCCTGCTGCGGGGGCCCGTCGAAGCGCGGGCCGCCGGCCTGGACCGGGGCGGGACCGGGACCACCGGGACCGGGACCCATCGGCGCACCGCGACCGGGGCCCATGGGAGCGCCGGGACCGGGACCCATGGGAGCGCCCTGGCCGGGAGCCATCGGCGCACCCGGACCGGGACCCATCGGCGCACCCGGACCGGGACCCATCGGCGCACCCGGACCGGGGCCCATCGGCGCGCCAGGACCGGGGCCCATCGGCGCACCGGGGCGCGGCCCTGCCGGGCCCTGGGCGTAGCCCTGCTGCGGGGGCCCGTCGAAGCGCGGGCCACCGGCCGGAGCCGGAGCCGGTCCGCGCCCCGGGACCGGGGCGGGAGCCTGCCCCGGGGCGGGCGGGGAGCCCGCCTTGCGCGGTGCGAACCAGTTGCTGGGCACGCCTTCGCCCGGACCCGGCTCGGGCGCGGCCGGCGGGGCGACCGGCTCGGGCGCCTGCCCGGCCTCGCCTTCGGGCATGGTCTGGCGTACGACCACGGGCGGAATCGGCCGCGAACCCGGGATGTTGATCCGGATCCGGGTCGTCAGCTGGGTCTCCGTCTTCGGCCCGTCGGAATCGGGCGCGGACGGCTTCGCGGGCGGTGCGGTCACTGAACTCTCCTCCGGAATGGTCGCCGCACCCGGACGGGGGGCACTGCCGTGGTCGGATACTGGCCTGATCCGTACGGAGCCGCGCCCGAGGGGTGGGCGGCTCCGCCGGGCCCGTTGGGCCCGGAGGACGGACTGTCAGTATCACGACTCAAAGCAGGTTCTCCCGATCGGCTCCGCCGCCCGTCATTGGGTGCGCGGGCAGCTCGGCGGCCGGTCCACCATACTGGCCGCCGCCCTCGCGCACCCGGCCGCCGGGAACGAAGGGTTCCCCTTGACCTCCTGTGCGCCCCCTCCGCACCCCTCCTGAGCACCTGTCGCCCGGCCGCGGCGGGTCCGTGGACGCGGCGTCCGAACCGCTCGTCAAGGCGTCGTGCGCGGCCGACGCCGCGTCACTTGGCGTTCCTGGCGGCCGAAAGCGGCCGGTCCTCCGGAAGGCTCATCGTGGCGCACATCACAGCGAGCACCACTCCACCCAAAAGGTAGACGTACATGCTGATTCCGGACGAACCGAGCAGGAAGTCCCCCTCCGGCCGCGGCACGCCGAGGATGACGTAGGAGAGGAACCAGCCACCCGTGGCCGCTCCGACGCCGATGCCGGTACCCAGGGCGATCCGGCCGCCGAGGAACAGGCCGAAGAGCGCGAGGAGCGCGAGCGCCAGTCCGCCCGGGAACCACAGGTCGACGACGAGCCAGCCGGCGACGCCGACCACCACCCCTGCCGCCAACAGGCCCAGCAGGGCGCCGATCCGCCCCGCGTTCCACGCGCCGGTCATTCCCGCACCCCCGCGAAGAGGTCGCGCTCGCGCTCGCCCGCCGGGGCGCCCGGCGTGCCCACGGCCAGCTCGTAGTACTCGTGGGTGAACAGCGGTTGCGCCAGGTCGTTGGAGAGGGCGAAGAAGGGCCCGTCCACGGCGATCTGGGTGGCGTGGGCGCGCATCGCGGCGGTCTTGGCGGCCACGAACGCCTGCTCGGCGGCCTCGTCCCCGCCGATCTCGGCGGTGATCCGCTCGTCGGCGACCACGCCCGGCACGTCGTCCGGCGTGGCCGGCTCCGGGAAGGGCACCTCGCTCCCGGCCTCGTGCAGCCGGGCGAAGCCCTCCTCGACGACCGTGCGCGGGACCCGGTTCCAGTAGAGCTTCTCGATGGCGTGCGGTGCGCCGAGGTCCCGGCGGTAGGCGGGTTCCGCGGCCAGTTCGGCGGCGCGCGTGGCGACGCGGTGGGCCTGGATGTGGTCGGGGTGGCCGTAGCCGCCGTCCGGGTCGTAGGTGACGAGGACCTGGGGGCGCAGTTCGCGGATCACCTCTACGAGGTACCCCGCGGCCTCGTCCACGTCGGCGGACCAGAACGCACCGGGCCGGTGGTTCTGTTCGGCGCCCATCATCCCGGAGTCCCGGAAGCGGCCGGGGCCGCCGAGGAACCGGTGGTCGGCGACGCCCAGTTCCCTCATGGCCTCGGCGAGCTCGCCGATGCGGTGGGCGCCGAGGGAGTCCTCGCGGTCGGCCGTCAGGTGGGCGAGGTCGGCCGGGATGACCTCACCCTCCTCGCCGAGCGTGCAGGTCACCAACGCGACATGGACGCCCTCGGCCGCGTACTTGGCCATGGTGACGCCGTTGTTGATCGACTCGTCGTCCGGGTGCGCGTGCACGAGCAGGAGCCGACGGGCGGGAAGACCGTTCATGGGCCCACCCTACGAGGACCAGAGGACCCGCCGCCCGGAACCCCACGCGGCGACCCCTGCGGCACCCGGAACTTGAGGCCGTTAGAACTTGAGGCCGCTGATCATGCTCGCCACGTTGTTGGTCAGCTGGGAGAGCGTCGGAGCCACGGTCGAGCTCGCCAGGTAGAAGCCGAGCAGTACACAGACCACTGCGTGACCCGCCTTCAGGCCCGAACGCCGGACCAGCAGGAAGACGACGACTGCCAGCAGCACCACGGCCGAGATCGATAGTGCCACGGCGTTTCACCTCCACGTCGAGCGGACATCGGGTTCGCGTACTCGCAACTCGGTGCTCGGCAGAGTCATACCCACCGTGCGCTACGGATCATAACTATCCGTACCCCGACATCGATCGATTCCGGCAGCACGAGGGGCGCATGCCGCGCACGTCCGGGGTCACAGGAGTGCCGGCCGGGGAAGTTGTACGCCTCCCCGGCCGGCTGTCGGCACCCGCACGGCCGCACGGGATCAGGCTGCCGGGCCCAGATCTCGGGACAGAAACGGTCAAGTTGCCTACGTGTTAACCGAGTTGCCGGTCCACCGGGTGCCGTTCACAGCTGTGGCGAGAAATGAGCGGTCACGGGGGCCCGTGGCTCACTCCTTGGTCGGCGGTCCCGACGGCGGTCCCGGCTGCGGTCCCGACTGTGATCCCGAAGGCGGTCCCGGCGGCGGGCCCGGCGGAAGGACGGCCCGCTCGGATGCGAAATGGCACGCCGAGGGGTGGGCCGTCGGGCCGCCCGGGAGGAAGGCCGGGATCTCCAGCAGCGGGACCTCCGAAGCGCAGCGCGCCTCGGCCTTCCAGCAGCGGGTGCGGAAGCGGCAGCCCGAGGGCGGGTTCGCCGGGGAGGGCACGTCTCCGGAGAGGATGATCCGCTCGCGGCCCGCGCGGGCCTCCGGGTCGGGAACCGGAACGGCGGAGAGCAGCGCCTGGGTGTACGGGTGGGTGGGGTGGTCGTAGATCTGGGTGTCGGTGCCGATCTCGACGATCCGGCCCAGGTACATGACGCCGACCCGGTCGGAGATGTGGCGGACGATCGAGAGGTCGTGCGCGATGAACACGTAGGAGAGGTTGAACTCGTCCTGGAGGCGCTCCAGGAGGTTGACCACCTGGGCCTGGACGGAGACGTCGAGGGCGGAGACGGGCTCGTCGGCGACGATGATCTCGGGCTGGAGGGCGAGGCCGCGGGCGATGCCGATGCGCTGGCGCTGGCCGCCGGAGAACTGGTGCGGGTACCGGTTGATGTACTCCGGGTTGAGGCCGACCACGTCCAGGAGCTCTTGGACCTTGCGGCGGCGGTCGCCCTTGGGGGCGACCTCCGGGTGGATCTCGTACGGTTCGCCGATGATGTCGCCGACCGTCATGCGCGGGTTCAGCGAGGTGTACGGGTCCTGGAACACCATCTGGATGTTGCGGCGGACGGCCTTCAGGGCGCGGCCGGACAGCTTGGCGAGGTCCTCGCCCTTGTACGTGATCGCGCCCGCCGTCGGGCGTTCGAGGTTGACCAGCATCTTGGCGACGGTGGACTTGCCGCAGCCCGACTCCCCGACGATGCCGAGGGTTTCGCCGGCCCGCAGGTCGAAGGAGACCCCGTCGACGGCCTTGACGGCGCCGACCTGCTTCTTGAAGAGGATGCCCTGGGTCAGCGGGTAGTGCTTGACCAGGTCCTCCACCACGAGGATGGACTCAGCCACCGAGGCACTCCTTCCAGAAGAAGCACGCACTGGCGCGGTCCGGTCCGACCTCGGCCAGCGGCGGTACGTCGGTGCGGCAGACGGCCTGGGCCATCGGGCAGCGCGGGTTGAAGGCGCAGCCGGGCGGGATGGCGAGCAGGTTGGGCGGCAGGCCCTTGATGGCGTAGAGCTCCTGGCCCTTCTGGTCCAGGCGCGGGATGGAGTCCAGCAGGCCGCGGGTGTACGGGTGCGCGGGGTTCCTGTAGATCTCGTGGACGGGGGCCGCCTCGACGATCCGGCCGGCGTACATGACGGCGATCTTGTCGGCCACGTCGGCGACGACGCCGAGGTCGTGGGTGATCAGGATCAGGCCCATGTTCAACTCGCGCTGCAGCTCCGCGAGGAGGTCCATGACCTGGGCCTGGACGGTGACGTCCAGGGCGGTGGTCGGCTCGTCCGCGATGATGAGCGAGGGTTCGAGGGCCATCGCCATGGCGATCATGATGCGCTGGCGCATGCCTCCCGAGAACTGGTGCGGGTAGTCCCCCACCCGCTCCCGCGCCGCCGGGATCTTCACCCGGTCCATCAGCTCGACGGCCTTGGCCCGGGCGTCCTTGCGGGACATCCCGCGGTGGACCTCGTACATCTCGCCGAGCTGCGCGCCGACGCTCAGGACCGGGTTGAGGGAGGACAGGGCGTCCTGGAAGATCATGGCCATCTCGGCGCCGCGGACCTTCCTGCGCTCCTCCTCCTTCATCTTCAGCAGGTCCCGGCCCTTGAAGAGGATCTCGCCGCCCGCGATGCGGCCCGGGGGCATGTCGAGGATGCCCATGACGGCCTGGGCGGTGACCGACTTGCCGGAGCCGGACTCGCCGAGCACGGCGAGGGTCTCGCCTTCGGCCACGGAGTAGTTGACCCCGTTGACGGCTTTGGCGACTCCGTCCCGCGTCTTGAATTCCACGTGCAGATCGCGCACTTCGAGCAGCATGTGCGGGGCTCCTCAGCGCAGCTTGGGGTCGAGGGCGTCGCGCACCGCGTCGCCGAGCATGATGAACGCGAGCACGGTGATGCTCAGCGCGCCCGCCGGGTAGAGCAGCATGTGCGGGGCGTTGCGGATCTGGGAGGCGGCGTTGGAGATGTCGATGCCCCAGGAGACCGTCGGCGGGCGCAGGCCCACGCCGAGGAAGGACAGGGTGGCTTCCAGGGCGATGTAGGTGCCGAGCGCGATGGTGGCGACGACGATGACGGGTGCGATGGCGTTGGGTGCCACGTGCCGCAGCAGCATCCGGCCGTTGCCGGCGCCGAGCGCCCGCGCGGCCTGGACGTAGTCGTTCTGTTTGGCGGTGATGACCGAGCCGCGGGCGATGCGGGCCAGTTGGGGCCAGCCGAGCAGCACGATGAAGCCGACGACGGGCCAGACGGTGGTGCTGGTGACCACGGACAGGAAGACCAGACCGCCGAGGACCACGGGGATTCCGAAGAAGATGTCGGCGACCCGGGAGAGCAGTGAGTCGCCCCAGCCGCCGAAGAACCCGGCGAGCCCGCCGAGCGCGGAGCCGAGGAGGGCCGCGCCGAGGGTGGCGCAGATGCCCACGGTGATGGAGGCGCGGGCCCCGTAGACGGTTCGGGTGTACACGTCGCAGCCCTGGGTGTCGTAGCCGAAGGGGTGGCCCGGGGAGGAGCCCTGCTGCGATTTGGACAGGTCGCACTGGAGCGGGTCGCCGCTCGCGATGAGCTGGGGCCAGATGGAGATGACCACGAGGAAGAGGATCAGGAGCGTGGAGACGAGGAAGACGGGGTTGCGGCGCAGCTGGTGCCAGGCGTCGGACCAGAGGGAGCGGGCCTTCTCCTGGGGGCCTACGGGGGCTCCCCCGAGCTCCTTCTCCAGTGACTCCCCCTCTTCCAGGGCGAGATCCATGGCCCCTCCCTGGCCGGTGGGGGCGATGGACTCGTGGGGGCCGGGTCCCAGCGGATCGTAGGCGGCGCGCTCGGGCTCGGGCTCAGGCATAACGGATCCTCGGGTCCAGGACCGCGTAGAGCAGGTCGACGAGCAGGTTCGCCAGCAGGAAGACGATCACGAGGATGGTCACGAAGCCGACCACCGTCGGGGAGTTGTTGCGCAGGATGCCCTGGTAGAGCTGGTAGCCGACCCCGTGGATGTTGAAGATCCGCTCGGTGACGATGGCTCCGCCCATCAGGGCGCCGATGTCGGTGCCGATGAAGGTGACCACCGGGATCAGCGAGTTGCGCAGCAGGTGGCGGGTGACGACCCGGCGCCGGGGCAGGCCCTTGGCCACGGCGGTGCGGATGTAGTCGGCCTTGACGTTCTCGGCGATGGAGGTCCGGGTGAGCCGGGTGACGTAGGCGAGGGAGACCAGCGCGAGCACGATGCCGGGCAGGATCAGCTCGTTGAAGGGGGCGTCCGGGGAGACGGTGGGCCGCACCCAGCCCCATTTGACGCCGAAGAGGAACTGGAGCAGGTAGCCCGTCACGAAGGTGGGCACCGAGATCACCACGAGGGTGAGGACGAGCACGCTGGTGTCGACGGACTTGCCGCGCTTGAGGCCGCTGATCACGCCGAGGGTGATGCCGACGACGATCTCGATGGCGATCGCGACGATGGTCAGGCGCAGGGTCACCGGGAAGGCCGAGGCCATGAGTTCGGTGACCTTCTGGCCGTTGAAGGCGGTGCCGAAGTCGCCCTTGAAGATCTGGCCCATGTAGTGCAGGTACTGCTTCCACAGGGGCTGGTCGAGGTAGAGGTCCTTGCGGATGCGTGCGGCGGTGGCGGGGTCGGGGGCCTTGTCGCCGAAGAGGGCGGCGACCGGGTCACCGAGCGCGTACACCATGAAGAAGATCAGGAACGTGCTGCCGATGAACACGGGGATCATCTGGAGCAGTCGCCGGATCACATAACGTCCCATGGACTGCTCCAGGATCGATCCGCGAGAGGGGTCAGCTGACCTTGATCTGGTCGTACACGGGGACGCTGAACTGGTTGAGCGCCACGTCCGAGATCCGCTCCGAGTGGCCGGCGCTGCCGTTCTGGTACCAGAGCGGGATGGACGGCATCTGGGCGGCGAGGATCTTCTGCGCCTCCTGGAACGTGGCGGTCGCCTTGGCGGTGTCGCTCTCCCGGTTGGCCTCGTCGACGAGCTTGTCGAAGTCCGGGTTGCTGAACTTGCCGTAGTTCGAGGAGGCGCCGGTGTAGTACAGCGGCTCCAGGAAGTTCTGGATCAGCGGGTAGTCGGCCTGCCAGCCGGAGCGGAAGGGGCCGGTCAGCTTGAAGCTGCTCTGCTGGTTGCGGAAGTCGGCGAAGGTGCCGACGGGGTTGACGGTGCAGACCGGGCCCTCGCCCAGGGCGTTGTTGATGCTGTTGCAGACGGCGTCCATCCAGTCGCGGTGCGAGCCGGTGTCCACGTTGGAGGTCAGCGTGACCTTGCCGCCGGGCAGTCCGCCGGCCTCCTGGATGAGCTTCTTGGCCTCGGTGGGGTTGAAGGAGCAGGCCTCGCCGCAGGCGGTGGCGGAGAAGCCGCCCTTGTCGCCGAGGGCCGGTGAGGTCCAGTCCTTGGCCGGGGTGCGGGTCTCGCGGAAGATCTGCTTGGTGATCTCGTCGCGGTTGATCGCCATCGAGATGCCGCGGCGGACCTTCTCCATGCCCTCCTTGCTCCACTGCGGGTCGTACAGCGGGAAGGTGAGGGTCTGGATGATCAGGGCGGGCTGGTTGATGTAGCGGTCGCCGAGGTCGTTCGCGACGTTCTTCAGCTGCTGCGCCGGGATGTCGTCGACCAGGTCGAGGTTGCCGGAGATCAGGTCGGTGTAGGCGGTGTTGTTGTCGGTGTAGACCTTCAGGTCCACTCCGCCGTTGACCGCCTTGTCCTCGCCCGTGTAGGCGTCCCACTTGCGCAGCTTCATGCCGGTGCCCTTGGTGTACGAGTCCACCGTGTAGGGGCCGTTGCCGACGGGCTTCTTCAGCCAGCCCTCGTGGTCGGTGAAGAAGGACTTGGGCAGGGGGGAGAACGCCTGGTAGCCGAGGGTCTCGGGCCAGGTGGAGAACTTCTCCTTGAGGGCCACCGTGAAGGTCTTGGGGTCCTTGACGACCAGGCCGGACATGGTCTTGGCCTTGGGGTCGCCCTTCTCGGGGTGGACGTCCGCGTAGCCGACGATGTCGGAGAAGAAGGGCGAGTTGTTCTGCTTCTTGCTGACGTCCGCGCCGTAGTTCCATGCGTCCACGAAGGACTGCGCGGTGACGGGCTCGTCGTTGCTGAACTTCCAGCCGTCCTTCAGCGTGATGGTGAAGTTCTGGCTGTCGGTGGTCTCGATCTTCTCGGCGAGGAAGTTCTTCGCCTCGCCGGTCTTGGGGTCGTACCGCTTGAGCCCCCGGAAGATCATGTCGAGGACCTTGCCGCCCTGGACCTCGTTGGTGTTGGCGGGCTCCAGCGGGTTCTGCGGGTCACCCCACGAGGAGCTGACGATTCCCGCCTCGCCGCCCCCGCCGCTGTCGCTTCCGCCGCCGCAGGCGGTCGCCGCGAGGGCGACGGCCGCCGCACATGCGGCCCACTTGGCGTGGGTGGCTCCGCGCATGGAGTGCCTCCTCATGGATCCCAAGACTCACTTAGGGGCCAATGTCACCCTATGTGGGGTCCCGCACACTCCTGGTTGGACCGATTGCACCCTCGCGCCCCTCGCCTGTCACCCCTGCGAGTGCAAAGCGGGGGGCTCCCGGCGCGGGGTCACAGCGTCAGCTCCCAGGTGACCACGGCGTAGTGCACCCCCATGCCGTGCGCCTCGTACAGGGCGAGCGCTCCGGTTTCGTTGGCGACGTCCACGCCGAGACCCACGGTGGAGCGGCCGCGCGCCGCGTGGGCGGCGAAGCCGTGGCGCAACAGGAAGCCGCCGACGCCCCGGCCGCGCGCGTCCCGGCGCACGCCGAGGTGGCTGACCCAGCCCATGCTGGTGCGGTCGTCGCGGGTCAACAGGACCCCTACGTCGCCCAGCTCGGGCAGGCTCGCGATCCACACCAGCGACCAGTCCAGGCCCCGGCCGTCGATGTGGTCCAGCCAGGGTTCGTACGGGCGGTCCACGTGGCCGAAGTGCTCGGCGAAGGTTTCCTCGATCAGGGCGTGGGCGCGGCGGCGCTCCGCCTCGTCGCCGTCGCAGGGGCGCAGGGTGAGCCCCGCGGGAGGGGCCGGGGGCAGCTCGGCCCGGTCCACGGCGCGGGTCATCACGTGGTAGCGGCGCACGGTGCGGTAGCCGCGGCCCGGCAGCAGGTCGGCGTCGAGGGTGGGCGCGACGTTGAGCTGGAGCCGCAGGAAGGCGCCGGGTGCACCCGCGGCGAGTTCGCGGGCCCGGACCTCCATCAGCTCCAGCAACCGGACGGCGGCGGCGCGGTGCCCCGGCAGGACGTAGTGCTCGGCGTCGACGCGGCCCGGGCCCGAGTCGGCCCACACCAGGGCGTAAGCGACGAGCCGGCCGCCCTCGAAGGCGAGCCAGGAGTCCCTCGCGAGGTCGACGTCGGGGTGGTTCAGGTCGGCCTCGACGGCGGCGAGGTCGGTTTCCGGGCGGCCGATCTCGATCAGGTCGACGGCGTTGAGGAGGCCGCAGATGTCCTCGGCGTCCGAGGGCCCGGCGGGCCGCAGGGTCAGCAGGTCGCTCATCGGACCACTCTCGGACCGGCGGGGGCGGGCCCGCAACCGGCTTTCCCCGCGCGGTGGGTGCGCGGGCGGCGCGCGGACCCGTGCGCACCCCGCCGCGCACGCGCAGGCGCCCGGTACCGGGGAGATCCGGTACCGGGCGCCTGCGGTGCTTCGTGCGACGCGGGATCAGACCGCCAGGACGGCCTTCTCCTCGGCGAAGTGGCAGGCCGACTCGTGCGCGGCCAGGGACTTGACGCCCTTGAAGCGCTCCGGGACGGCGAGCAGCGGCTCCTCCGTGGAGCACTTCTCCTCGGCCTTCCAGCAGCGGGTGCGGAAGCGGCAGCCCGACGGCGGGTTGGCCGGCGAGGGGACGTCACCGGTGAGGATGATCCGCTCGCGGCCCTCGCGGGCGGCCGGGTCCGGCACCGGCACCGCGGAGAGCAGCGCCTGGGTGTACGGGTGGGTCGGGTGCTCGTAGATCTGCTCGTCGGTGCCGATCTCGGCCATCTTGCCGAGGTACATGACGCCGACGCGGTCCGAGATGTGCCGGACGATCGACAGGTCGTGCGCGATGAAGATGTAGGAGAGGTTGAACTCCTCCTGCAGCTTCTCCATCAGGTTGATGACCTGGGCCTGCACCGACACGTCGAGCGCGGAGACCGGCTCGTCGCAGATGATGATCTCCGGGTTGAGCGCGAGGCCGCGGGCGATGCCGATGCGCTGGCGCTGGCCGCCGGAGAACTGGTGCGGGTACCGGTTGATGTACTCCGGGTTGAGGCCGACGACGTCCAGGAGCTCCTGCACCTTGCGGCGCCGGTCGCCCTTGGGGGCCACCTCGGGGTGGATGTCGTAGGTCTCGCCGATGATGTCGCCGACCGTCATGCGCGGGTTCAGCGAGGTGTACGGGTCCTGGAACACCATCTGGATGTTGCGGCGGACGGCCTTCAGGGCGCGGCCGGACAGCTTGGTGATGTCCTGGCCCTTGTAGAAGACCTCGCCGGCGGTGGCGCGTTCCAGGTTCATCAGCAGCTTGGCGACGGTGGACTTGCCACAGCCGGACTCGCCGACGATGCCCAGAGTCTCGCCCTGGTACAGGTCGAAGGAGATCCCGTCGACGGCCTTGACGGCGCCGACCTGCTTCTTGAACAGGATTCCCTGGGTCAGCGGGAAGTGCTTGACGAGGCCCCGGACCTGGAGGATCGGCTCGCGCGCGGGGGCGTTGGTGAGCTCAGCCATGGAGCTGCTCCTTCCAGAAGTGGCAGGCGCTCTGACGGCCGGCCAGCTCGCTGCCGTCCTGCTCGCTGACGGGCTGCAGGGCGGGGATCTCGGACCGGCAGATGTCCTGCGCGGCGATGCAGCGCGGGCTGAACGAGCAGCCGGTGGGCAGGCGCAGGAGGTTCGGCGGCAGGCCCTTGATCGCGAAGAGCTCCTGGCCCTTCTGGTCCAGGCGCGGGATCGAGTCCAGCAGACCGCGGGTGTACGGGTGCGCCGGGCGCTTGTAGATCTCGTGGACCGGAGCGGTCTCGACGATCCGGCCCGCGTACATGACGGCGATCTTGTCCGCGACGTCGGCGACCACGCCGAGGTCGTGGGTGATCAGGATCAGGCCCATGTTGAGCTCGCGCTGGAGCTCGGCGAGCAGGTCCATGACCTGGGCCTGGACGGTGACGTCCAGGGCCGTGGTCGGCTCGTCCGCGATGATCAGGTCGGGCTCCAGCGCGATCGCCATGGCGATCATGATGCGCTGGCGCATACCGCCGGAGAAGTGGTGCGGGTAGTCGTCGACCCGCTGGGCCGCCGCCGGGATCTTGACCTTCTCCATCAGTTCGATGGCCTTGAGCCGGGCGTCCTTCTTCGACATGCCCTCGTGGACGCGGAACATCTCGCCCAGCTGGTAGCCGACGGTGAGCACCGGGTTCAGGGAGGACAGGGCGTCCTGGAAGATCATGGCGATCTTCCGGCCGCGCAGCTTGCGCCGCTCCTCGAAGCTCATCTTGAGCATGTCCTGGCCGCGGAAGAGGATCTCGCCCTGCGGGATCTTGCCGGGGGGCATGTCGAGGATGCCCATGATGGCCTGCGCCGTCACGGACTTGCCGGAGCCGGACTCGCCGAGCACGGCGAGGGTCTCGCCGGCGCTCACCGAGTAGTTGACGCCGTTGACTGCCTTGGCGACGCCGTCGCGGGTGTGGAACTCGACGTGCAGGTCGCGCACTTCGAGGAGCGGCGTCTGCGGGTCCCCGTCACGCGGGGAGGGAAGGCTGGAGGTGTTGTCCATGGTGATCACTTACGCCCTCCTCAGCGCAGCTTGGGGTCGAGGGCGTTGCGGACCGCTTCGCCGAGCATGATGAAGGCGAGGACGGTGATGCTGAGCATGATCGAGGGGTACAGCAGGATGTGCTGGGCCACTCGGATCTGCGAAGCACCAGCGGAGATGTCCACGCCCCACGAGATGGTCGGCGACGCGAGGCCCAGACCCAGGTAGGACAGGGTGGCCTCGGCCGCGATGTAACCGCCGAGCGCGATCGTGGAGACCACGATGACCGGGGCCATGGCGTTCGGCAGGATGTGCCGGAACAGGATCCGGGTGGTGCCCGCGCCCAGCGCCTTGGCGGCGTGCACGTAGTCCGCCTGCTTCACGGTGATGACCGCTCCGCGCATGACGCGGTTGATCTGCGTCCAGCCGAGGAAGGCCAGGGCGAAGACGACCGTCCACACGGTGCGCTCGGTGAAGGCCTGGAGGACGACCATCGCGCCGAGCAGGAAGGGGATGCCGAAGAAGACGTCGGTGATGCGCGACATGATCGCGTCGGTGACACCGCCGAAGTAGCCGGCGATCATGCCGGTGATGCCGCCGAGCACGGTGACGATCGCGGTGACGGCGATCGCGACGATGACCGAGGCGCGGGTGCCGTAGATGAGGCGCGCGTAGACGCTGCGTCCCTGGCCGTCCCAGCCGAGCCACTCGGGAGAGCCGACCTTGCCCAGTTCCGGCTTGCCGAGGAAGTGGTGGACCAGGTCGCCCTTGGTGGGGTCGATGCTGGTGAACCAGCCCGGGAAGGCGGCGATCACGAGGAGTACGAAGATCAGCGCCGAGGAGACGACGAAGTACGGGTTGCGACGGAGGTCGGCCCAGGCGTCGCCCCAGAGGCTGCGGGCCTTCTCGGCCTTCACCGGCTCCACCGGGGCGCCGGGCGCCGCGGAGGTTTCGGCCGCCACGGTGTCGGTCTTGGTCAGATCAGGCATACCGGATCCTCGGGTCCATGACCGCGTAGAGGAGGTCGACGAGCAGGCTGGCTATCAGGTAGACCACGACGAGGACGGTGACGACACCGACCACGGTCTGGCCTTCACGGCGGACGACCGATTCGTAGATCAGACCGCCGACGCCGTGGACGTTGAAGATGCCTTCGGTGACGAGGGCACCACCCATCAGGGCGCCGATGTCGGTGCCGAGGAAGGTGACCACGGGGATCATCGAGTTGCGCATGAGGTGCACACCGATGACGCGGCGCTTGGGCAGGCCCTTGGCCACGGCGGTGCGGACGTAGTCCGCGCGCAGGTTCTCGGCCATCGAGGTACGCGTCAGGCGGGCCACGTAGGCGAGCGAGAGCGAACCCAGCACGATGGCCGGCGCGAGCAGTTCGCCCCAGGTCTCGTCGTTGCTGACGTTCGGTTCGATCCAGCCGAGCTGGAAGGCGAACACCGACTTGACGATGAAGCCGAGGACGAAGACCGGCATCGAGATGATCAGCAGCGTGAGGATCAGGATCAGGTTGTCGACCAGCTTGCCGGCCTTGAGGCCGGCGACGATCCCGAGGGCCAGGCCCAGGACGATCTCGATCGCGAACGCCAGGAAGGCCAGGCGCAGGGTGACCGGGAAGGCGGCCCCGACGACTTCGGTGATCTCACGACCACTGCGGATCTGGGACCCGAAGTCGAAGTGGAACAGGATGCCGGTGATGTAGTTCCAGTACTGCTGCCACAGCGGCAGGTCCAGGCCGTGCTGGTGGCGCAGGGCGGCCAGCGTTGCGGGGTCGGTGCCCTTGTCCCCGAAGAGTCCGGCCACGGGATCGCCGGGCAGGCTGTACACCATCAAAAAGATGAGCAGGGTCGTCCCGAAGAAGACCGGGATCATCTGGAGCAGTCGTCGTGCGACATAGCGCCCCATCATGCCTCCGTAGAAGATGCGGCAGGCGCAGCCGGACGGGCCCTTTCGCCACGCACGCGCGTGACGGTTCCGTCACTGCGTCGCGAAAGGGCCCCCCGGGCGCTGCATGTTAGGCCCGGATGTGGGCCGGCTCCCCGCCGGCCCACATCCGTCGAAAGGAATTACGCGGTAGGACTTACTTCTTGACCTCGACCTGGTCGAGGATCGGGTCGCCGTCCTGGGCGTACTTCACGTTCTGGACCTTCTCGGAGTAGCCCGCGTTGACCTTGTAGTACCAGAGCGGGATGGAAGGCATGTAGTTGACGAGGTCCTTCTCGATGGCCTGGTAGGCCTTCACGGACTCGTCGAGCGTCGCGGCGCTGTCGGCCGCGGCGATCTTGGCGTCGAGCTCGGGGCTGGTGAAGCCACCCTGGTTGCCGCCGGCGCCCGTACGGAACAGGTCGCTGATGAAGTTGGCGTTCACCGGGTAGTCGAGGACCCAGCCGGAGCGGTAGATCGACTTGACCTGCTTGGACTTGCGGGCCTGGAGGTCGGCCTGGAAGTCCGGCTTGGCGTCGCCGGTGCACTTGACGCCGGTGGCCTGGGTGATGCTGCCGCAGACGGCCTCGACCCATTCCTTGTGACCGCCATCCGAGTTGAACTGGATGAAGATCTCGTTGTTCGGGACGCCGCCGCCCTCGGCGATGAGGGCCTTGGCCTTCGCCGGGTCGAACTTGGTGACGTCACCGGAGCCGGTCGGCGTGTAGCCGAGGACGCCCTTGGCGACCCAGCCGGTCGCCGGCTCACGGGTGCCCTGGAGCACGGTCTTGGTGATGGTGTCGCGGTCGATCGCCATCGACAGACCCTGGATGACCTTCGGGTCGACCTTCTTCGGGGTCTTCCACTGGTCGGCGTAGTACGCGATGGCCAGCGTCTGGACGGCGGAGTACGCCTGGTCCACGGCGCGGTCACCGAGGTCGGCGCGGTAGACCGGGAGGTCCTTCGGGCTGATCTGACGCAGGACGTCGACGTTGCCCGACTTCAGGTCCTCGTAGGCGGTCTCGAGGGTGGTGTAGTTCTTGAGAATCACACCGCCGTTCTTCGCCTTGTCTTCGCCCTTGTAGTCGTCGAAGCGCGTGAGCTCGATCTGCTTCTTGTGCTCCCACGACTTGAACTTGTACGGGCCGTTGCCGACCGGCTTCTCACCGGCGGCCGCGGGGTCCGCGTAGAACGAGGCGGGCAGCGGGGAGAAGACCTCGTAGCCGAGCTTGTACGCGAAGTACGGCACCGCGTTGGCGAGCTCGATGGTGAAGGTGTTCTCGTCGACGATCTTCAGACCCTCGAGAGCGTCACCGGTGGGCTTGGCGCCCTCGGCCTCGGGGTGCAGGGCCTCGAAGCCCTTGATGTCGGCGAACCAGGACGCGTTGCCCTGCTTGTTGTTGATGTTCGCGGCCCAGTTCCACGCCTTGACGTAGGACTCGGCGGTCACCTTGGTGCCGTCGTGGAAGGTCCAGCCCGGCTTCAGCTTGACGGTCCAGAGCTTGCTGTCCGCGCTGGTGACCGACTCGGCGTTGACGTTGACGATCTTGCCGTCGGCGTCGTAGTCGACCAGCTGGGAGAACAGACCCGACATCGCGATCGAGCCGTTGGACTCCATCGTGTCGGCCGGCTGGAGAAGCTTCTCCGGCTCGCCAACCTCGATCGAGTAGATGCCGTTCGGGTCAACCTCACCCTTGGCGCCGGCGTCCTTGCCATCACCGCCGCCACAGGCAGTCGCTGCCAGGGCGACGACAATCGCGCCCGCTACCCACTTGGCGCTCTTGGCACCGCGCATGGGTTTCCTCCTCATGAGTCCACTGTCTGATGTGAAGGACACAGGTGTGCTTCGCCGACACCCCTGACGGCGATAGGACCGGTGTCCCGAGTGTGCTCGTGAGTCGACGCTCCCCACAGCGTGTGACCCATTGACCCGAGCTCAATGGAGCCATCCTCAGGGACTGCTTGACCGTAAACCACACTTAAGTGGTCTCGTTTTCACAACATCGCACTACGGCTAAAACCCGAAATCCGGACAAACGGATAGGAGACAGACATGAACGAAACGGACTGTTAGCTCTTCTTCCGGAGTGTCACGGTCGGTATGCGGACACCGGACCGAAACAATCCGCTTGACAAAAGCGAACAGCCCCCTTCGTCACGGTGTACGTGACGGAGGGGGCTGTTCACAAAAGCCCGTACCGGGCAGGACCCGGGTGTGACCCAGGTCCTACGCGACTACTTGCCGGACTTGGCGCGCGAAGCGGTGCGCGAGCGGTCCTTCTGGTCCAGGACGACCTTGCGGATGCGGACGGCCTCCGGGGTCACCTCGACGCATTCGTCGTCGCGGCAGAACTCCAGGGACTGCTCCAGGGAGAGCCTGCGCGGGGGCACCACGTTCTCGGTGTTGTCCGCGGAAGCCGCACGCATGTTGGTGAGCTTCTTCTCCTTGGTGATGTTCACGTCCATGTCGTCGGAGCGCGAGTTCTCGCCGACGATCATGCCCTCGTACACCTCGGTGCCGGGCTCGGTGAACAGGACACCGCGCTCCTGCAGGTTGATCATCGCGAACGGCGTGACCGAACCGGAGCGGTCGGCGACCAGCGAACCGTTGTTACGGGTCACCAGCGGGCCGAACCACGGCTCGTGGCCCTCGTGGATCGAGTGGGCGATGCCCGTACCGCGGGTGTTCGTCAGGAACTCGGTACGGAAGCCGATGAGGCCGCGCGACGGGACGACGAACTCCATGCGGACCCAGCCGGAGCCGTGGTTCGACATGTTGTCCATGCGGCCCTTGCGGACGCCCATGAGCTGCGTGACCGCGCCCATGTGCTCCTCGGGGACGTCGACCGTCATGCGCTCGACCGGCTCGTGCACCTTGCCGTCGACGATCTGCGTGACCACCTGCGGCTTGCCGATGGTCAGCTCGAAGCCCTCGCGGCGCATCTGCTCGACCAGGATGGCGAGCGCGAGCTCACCGCGGCCCTGGACCTCCCAGGCGTCCGGGCGCTCGGTGTCGAGCACGCGGAGCGAGACGTTACCGATCAGCTCGCGGTCCAGACGGTCCTTGACCTGGCGGGCGGTGACCTTGCGGTCCTTGACCGCGGACTTGGCGTCCGCGCCCTTGCCGCTGCCGCCGCGGCCGACCATCGGGGAGGTGTTCGTACCGATGGTCATGGAGATCGCCGGCTCGTCGACCGAGATCAGCGGGAGCGCGATCGGGTTCTCCGTGTCGGCCAGGGTCTCGCCGATCATGATGTCGGGGAAACCGGCGACGGCACAGATGTCACCCGGGCCCGCCACCTCGGCCGGCTTGCGGGTGAGCGCCTCGGTCATCATCAGCTCGGTGATGCGGACGTTGGAGATGGTGCCGTCACGCTTGATCCACGCGACGGTCTGGCCCTTGCGGAGCTCGCCCTGCTCGACGCGCACCAGCGCGATGCGGCCGAGGAAGTTGTCGGCGTCCAGGTTGGTGACGTGGGCCTGGAGGGGCGCCTCGTCGTCGTACACCGGGGCCGGCACGTGGGCCAGGATGGTGGAGAAGAAGGGCTCCAGGCTGTCGCTGTCCGCGGGGACGGTGCCGTCCTCCGGCTTGGTCAGCGAGGCCACGCCGTCACGGCCACAGGCGTAGACGATCGGGAACTCGATCTGCTCCTCGGTCGCGTCCAGGTCCAGGAACAGGTCGTACGTGTCGTTGACGACCTCGTCGATCCGGGAGTCCGGGCGGTCCGTCTTGTTGATGCAGAGGATGACCGGCATGTTCGCCTGCAGGGCCTTGCGCAGGACGAAGCGGGTCTGGGGCAGGGGACCCTCGGAGGCGTCCACCAGCAGGACGACGGCGTCCACCATCGACAGACCGCGCTCGACCTCACCACCGAAGTCGGCGTGGCCGGGGGTGTCGATGATGTTGATCGTGATGGGCGCCCCGCCGTCCTTGGGGTGGTACTTCACCGCCGTGTTCTTGGCGAGGATCGTGATGCCCTTCTCACGCTCCAGGTCGTTCGAGTCCATCATGCGGTCGTCGAGGTGCTGGTGGGCGGCGAAGGCACCGGCCTGCTTGAGCATGGCATCGACGATGGTCGTCTTGCCATGGTCGACGTGGGCGACGATGGCGACGTTACGGATGTCGTGGCGCGTGGGCACTTCGGCGCTTCTCCCGGGATCGTGGATGGCGACGCGTACGGTCCGGCACGCGCGCCTCGACCGGGCGGAAAACCTGCCACGGCCTTACCCCATCGTACGTCGGCTGGCGGGAACTGCCTGCCGGGGGGTCTGTCAAGAGGCCGGACGACTGAGCAGGACCGGGTCCTGGGTGGGGGGACTCGATCACGGGTGGAACCGGTAAACACGCGGGTCAACGGGTATCTACGACCTTGCCCGCCGGGTGATCCGGCGGGCAAGGGACTTGAGTCACATCTGAGCTTGAGACCTTCGAATCAACCCCGGATGCACCCGTTCGTCATCACTTCTTCGCCTTGGTTCCTCGTCGTGGTTCTTCCGGGTGCTTCGCCTTAGTTCTTCGGGTTCTTGTCCTTGGCCGCGGCCGGCTTCTTCCAGCCGATGTCCTGGTAGCGCGGGGCTCCGAGGCCGAAGGCTCCGGCATTGGCCAGACCCGGCTTCACGGCCACCAGCTCGGGGCGCTGGTAGAGCGGGATGGACCCGGCCGTCGCCCAGATCCGGGCATCGGCCTTGCGCATCAGGTCGCGGGAGGCCGCCTCGTCCAGCTCGCCGAGCGCCTGGTCGAAGAGCTGGTCGATGTGGTCGGTGCCGACCCGGGTGTAGTTCTGCTCGACCAGCAGCGAGCCGTCCGCGGCCGGCTCCGGCTTGGCGAAGATGGGCCGGGCGTCGGTGGCCGGGTAGGCGGTCGCGGGCCACGAGTAGAGCGCCAGGTCGTACTGGCCCGAGGCGATGTGGTCCTTGAAGAAGCTCTCGTCCGCCACCTTGGTCAGCTCTGTCTGCACACCGACCTTCTGCAGCATCTGCGCGATCCGCTCTCCGACCGTGCGCAGCGCCTCCGAACCGGGGCCGGCCGGCAGGACGAAGCGCAGGGCGAGGGGCTTGCCGTCCTTGGCGAGCATGTTCCCGGAGGTGCGTACGGCCTGCTTGGCGGGGGCCGGGGCGGTGCTCGCCTTGGCCGGGTCCGCCGGTTCGGCGGCGGCCTCGGCGTCGAGGGCCGGGCTGCGCTTGCCGTCGTCCACGGCGTCGGCCTGGGCCGCGGCCTGGGCGCGCAGGTGCTGCTCCTGGAGGTCCGCGAACGGCTCCGGGGCGAGCACCGGGGAGGGGCGGTTCTGCGCGCCCCGGCCGTCCTGCCCGCTCGCCGCGAAGGCGTCCGCGTCGACGATCTCGCCGTCGTGGGCGGAGCGGTACCGGCCTTCGGGCAGGTCCGCGCCCGCCGGGTCCTCGGGGCCCTCGGGGCGGTCTGGGCTGTCGGCGGGGAGGGTGTCGCGCAGGGCGGCCACGGCCCGGGCGGCGTCCCCGGGCTTGCCGTCGTCCTGGCCGACGATGTAGAGGCCGTCGTTCCCGGTGCCCGGGCCCGCGGCGGGGCCCGCGGCCGGGCCCGCGGGAGTCTTGGAGTCGTCCGTCTCCTTCGCGGCCTCCGCGCCGGCCTTCGCGCCCGCCGGCTCGGTGATCTTGCCGCCGCGGCGCCAGCCGGCGTCCGCGAGCAGGGCCTGCGAGGCCTGGGTGTCCTGGCCGCCGAGGGCGTCGCTGTTGTCGGCGTACGCCTGCTGCCCGGCCAGCGCGAGGTGGCTGCCCACCGGCTTCGCGGGCAGGCCGAGCGGCTTCAGGACGATGTCGGCCAGCGCCTGGCGGTCCAGGGCGCGGGCCACGGCGCGGCGTACCCGTTCGTCGGCGAGCGGGCCGCTCGCCCCGTTCATGGCGAGCTGGGTGTAGGCGGGCTCCAGGGACTTGCGGACGGTGAAGCCGCGCAGGGCGCTCTGCTCCTCGGCGTACCGCTTCACCGACTCCGCGTGCTTCTGCCGGGTGGCCTGCGCCTCCTTGGCCTTGTCCTCGTCCAGTCCGAAGGCGAGCGCCCACGACAGGGTGGCCTGCGCGGCCGTCACCGAGGCGGCCGGGCCGTGGGCCCCGTCGGCCTTGGCGGCGTCGCGGCGGGCCAGGGCGATCCGGTCGGCCCCGGTGCGGTCGATCTCCGCGAGGTCGAGCTTGCCGGCGGCCAGTGCGGCCGGGCGTTCGGAGCGGGGCACCGCGGTGAGGACCAGGGTGTCGAGCTTGGCGGGACTGCCCCACCAGCGCGGGTTGCGGGTCAGCGAGGCCGTCCCGGTCTTCTTGTCGATGGCGCCCAGTCCGAAGGGTCCGGCGGTGACCTTCAGGGCTCCCCGGGCCCCCTCGTTGAAGCTCTCCGGGGTGCCGGTGACCTGCTTGGGATAAAGGGGACTGAACAGGGAGCGCCAGTCGGCGTACGGCCTGACGAAGGTGACCTTGACCTCCAGGTCCGTCTTGCCGCGCTCGATCTTCTCGATCCGGTCGTAGCCGGCGTTGCGCGCCGTCCAGTACGCGGAGTCCTTGCCGTTCAGGGCCCGCCACTGGGCGACGAAGTCGGCGGCGCCGATCTCGCGGCCGTCGCTCCAGACCGCCTGCTGGTTGAGCTTGTACAGGACGACCTGCTTGGGCTCCCGCTCGACGACCTCGGCCTTCTCCAGGTAGTCGGGATTGGCCACCGGCCGCCCCTTGCCGTCCAGCACGAACAGCTGGGGCAGTACCGCCCCGGCGATCCGGTTGGTGGTGGTGTCCGCATCGGCCTGGAAGGCGTTGAGGGTGCCCGGCATCGAGTCCACGGCCCACCGCAGCACCCCGCCGTCCTTGACCTTGTCGCGGGTGGCGGCCGCGATGTCCTGCCCGGCGGCGGCCGGGCCGCCCTCGTCTTCACCCGCGCCGCAGCCCGCGAGCAGCGGCAGTGCAAGAACTCCCGAGGTCAGGAGCGCCAAGGACCTGCGCCTTCTCTGGGACATGGGTGGTACCTCCGGGACGGGGCGTGGGGGGAGCCGTGAAAGGGGATGTTTTGATCACGTTCGGCGGTATATGGAGCTGATCACACTGGGTGCCGAAACCCACTGAAATCGACACCCCGCCGTACCCGTCGCAGCCGACCCCCGCCACGCCGCGAACCCCACCCGTGCGGACCAATCCGGCTTGCGTTCCGGGCGGGCGTTCCTCCGTAAGAGGGATGAAAATGGGGGCAGGGAGGGGCGCACGGTTCGCGCCTGCGCGCCCGCAATCGCTGCACGTCCCTTCACAACGGGGGACGGGAGGCGCGACACTCGCAGGCGCACATGAGCGTTGCCACCGCACTCAAGCGGAAGTGAGGGCAAATCATGTCCCTGCAAGACGATTTGACCGCCGTACGGCGCAACCTGAACGAGCTGGTCCGCTCCGTGGAGCAGCTGGAGAGGGATGTCGCGCGGCAGGCGCCGGCCGCCTCCCGGCCTCCCGGCGCGGGCCCGATGGTCAGCGTCCCGGACACCCCGTACGACAGCACGCTGTGGACGGACTCCGACGACGAAGGTCTCGGCGCCCGCGACCGCCGCGCTCCCTGACCCACCCGCTCCCGCACACCCCGCGACCCCGCCGGACCCGGTCACCCGCAGCGACGGCGGCCGGGTCCCCGGGGCACCCCTCATCACTCCACCCGGAGTCCCTCTTGGCCACAGGCACCCAACCATCCCCACAGCGGCCCGGCGGCGTCCACGACGCCTCGCGGGCCGCGATCGCGGCCCGGCACCTGCGGACCGACCGGTGGTGGCTCTCCCCCGCCGGCACCGCGGCCGGGCTGCTCGCCTTCATCGTCTACTCGACCTGGCGGGCCTTCGCCAACGCCGACTACTACGCGGCGCCGTACGTCTCCCCGTTCTACTCCCCGTGCCTCGCGGAGAACTGCGCCGAGATGCGCGGCGGCCCGAACCTCGACCTCTTCGGCAGCTGGTGGGGCCTGTCCCCCGCGCTGCTGATCCTGGTCTTCCCGCTCGGCTTCCGGCTGACCTGCTACTACTACCGCAAGGCCTACTACCGGGGCTTCTGGGCCTCGCCGCCGGCCTGCGCGGTGGCCGAGCCGCACGCCTCGTACAGCGGTGAGACCCGCTTCCCGCTGATCTTCCAGAACATGCACCGGTACTTCTTCTACGCGGCGCTGCCGGTCGCGGGCATCCTCACCTACGACACCGTGCTGACCTTCCGCGACGAGCACTACGCGTGGGGCCACATGGGCCTGGGAACCGTGTTGTTCCTCGTCAACATCGGGCTGATCTGGGCTTACACGCTGTCCTGCCACTCCTGCCGGCACATCATGGGCGGCCGCCTGAAGCACTTCTCCAAGCACCCGGTCCGCTACCGGCTGTGGGGCTGGATCAGCCGCCTCAACACCCGTCACATGCAGCTGGCGTGGGCCTCGCTGATCAGCGTGGCCCTGTGCGACTTCTACGTGTACCTGCTGGCCAGCGGCGCCTTCACCGACCCGAGGATCTTCTAGTGACCCAAGTGGAACGGCAGCAGTGGGACGTGGTCGTCGTCGGGGCCGGCGGCGCCGGGCTGCGCGCCGCGATCGAGGCGCGCGAGCGGGGCGCCCGTACGGCCGTGATCTGCAAATCCCTCTTCGGCAAGGCCCACACCGTGATGGCGGAGGGCGGGATCGCCGCCTCCATGGGCAACGTCAACGAGGGCGACAACTGGCAGGTCCACTTCCGCGACACGATGCGCGGCGGCAAGTTCCTGAACCAGTGGCGGATGGCGGAGCTGCACGCCAAGGAGGCCCCGGACCGGGTCTGGGAGCTGGAGACCTGGGGCGCGCTCTTCGACCGCACGCCCGACGGGAAGATCTCGCAGCGCAACTTCGGCGGGCACGAGTACCCGCGGCTCGCGCACGTCGGCGACCGGACCGGGCTGGAGCTGATCCGCACCCTCCAGCAGAAGATCGTCCAGCTCCAGCAGGAGGACTTCAAGGAGTACGGGGACTACGAGGCCCGGCTCAAGGTCTTCCAGGAGTGCACGGTCACCCGGGTTTTGAAGGACAGCAGTCTGAAGGGCGGGCAGCGGGTCTCGGGGGCCTTCTGCTACGAGCGGGAGACCGGGCGGTTCTTCGTCCTGGAGGCCCCCGCGGTGGTGCTGGCCACCGGCGGCATCGGGAAGTCCTTCAAGACCACGTCCAACTCGTGGGAGTACACCGGCGACGGCCACGCGCTGGCGCTGCTCGCCGGGGCGCCGCTGCTGAACATGGAGTTCGTGCAGTTCCACCCGACCGGCATGGTCTGGCCGCCCTCGGTGAAGGGCATCCTCGTCACCGAGTCGGTGCGCGGCGACGGCGGGGTGCTGCGCAACAGCGAGGGCAAGCGGTTCATGTTCGATTACATCCCGGACGTGTTCAAGGAGAAGTACGCGCAGTCCGAGGAGGAGGGCGACCGCTGGTACGAGGACCCGGACCACAACCGGCGACCGCCCGAGCTGCTCCCCCGCGACGAGGTGGCCCGTGCCATCAACTCCGAGGTCAAGGCCGGGCGCGGGTCCCCGCACGGCGGGGTGTTCCTCGACGTGTCCACCCGGATGCCGGCCGAGAAGATCAAGCGGCGGCTCCCGTCGATGTACCACCAGTTCAAGGAGCTGGCGGACGTGGACATCACCGCCGAACCGATGGAGGTCGGCCCGACCTGCCACTACGTGATGGGCGGCATCGCGGTCGAGTCCGATACGGCCGCCACCCTCGGGGTGCCGGGGCTGTTCGCCGCCGGTGAGGTCGCCGGCGGGATGCACGGCTCCAACCGGCTCGGCGGGAACTCCCTCTCCGACCTGCTGGTCTTCGGCCGCCGGGCCGGGCTGCACGCGGCCGAGTACGCGGCGCGCGACGCCCCGGCCGTCGGCGGGCGGCCCGAGGTGTCCCAGGCGCAGATCGACGCGGCCGCCGCGGAGGCGCTGGCCCCGTTCCATGCCGCCGAGGGCGCGGAGAACCCGTACACCCTCCACCAGGAGCTCCAGACGGCCATGAACGACCTCGTCGGGATCATCCGCCGCGAGGGCGAGATGGCCCAGGCCCTGGAGAAGCTCGCGGGCCTGCGCGTACGGGCCGCACGGGCCGGGGTCGAGGGGCACCGGCAGTTCAACCCGGGCTGGCACCTGGCCCTGGACCTGCGCAACATGCTGCTGGTCAGCGAGTGCGTGGCCCGCGCGGCCCTGGAACGCACCGAGAGCCGGGGCGGGCACACCCGCGAGGACTGCCCGGCGATGGAGCGGTCCTGGCGGCCGGTGAACCTGCTGTGCCGGCCCGTCGACCCTGCTCCCTCGGATCCGGCCGCGGACCGGATCGAGCTGACCCGGGTGCGCACCGATCCCATCCGATCCGACCTGCTCGCGCTCTTCGAGAAGGAAGAGCTGGTCAAGTACCTCGCCGAAGAGGAGCTCTACGAGTGAGTACCTACGATGCCGCGTTCCGGATCTGGCGGGGCGACGCGGAGGGCGGTGAGCTGCGCGACTTCACCGTGGAGGTGCACGACGGGGAGGTGGTGCTGGACATCGTCCACCGGCTCCAGGCCACCCAGGCGTCCGACCTGGCGGTGCGGTGGAACTGCAAGGCGGGCAAGTGCGGTTCGTGCAGCGCGGAGGTCAACGGGCGGCCGCGGCTGATGTGCATGACGCGGATGTCGACCTTCTCCCGCGAGGAGACGATCACCGTGACCCCGCTGCGCGCCTTCCCGATCGTCCGCGACCTGGTGACGGACGTGTCCTTCAACTACCAGAAGGCGCGCGAGGTGCCCGCGTTCGTGCCGCCCGCGGGGGTGGCGCCGGGCGAGTACCGGATGCAGCAGATCGACGTGGAGCGCTCGCAGGAGTTCAGGAAGTGCATCGAGTGCTTCCTGTGCCAGGACACCTGTCACGTGGTGCGTGACCACGAGGAGAACAAGGGGGCCTTCGCCGGTCCGCGCTTCCTGATGAGGGTGGCGGAGCTGGACATGCACCCGCTGGACGCGGCGGCCGAAGCGGGCCTGGACCGCAAGCGCACGGCGCAGGAGGAGCACGGGCTCGGCTACTGCAACATCACCAAGTGCTGCACGGAGGTCTGCCCCGAGGGGATCAAGATCACCGACAACGCCCTGATCCCGCTGAAGGAGCGGGCCGTGGACCGCAAGTACGACCCGCTGGTGTGGCTGGGGAGCAAGATCGGGCGGCGTTCCGGCACATAGCCGCCCCCAGCTGTTCACTTCGCACGACAGAATGCCCCCTGAGCAACGTCGTTGACGTCATGTCAGGGGGCTTTCGCGGTGCGGGTGGGGGATCAGCTGGCGGGCCGGTACCGCCTCGAACAGCGGCTCGGCAAAGGCGGCTTCGGCGAGGTGTGGCGGGCGCACGACACGGCGCTGGACCGGGCCGTGGCGGTGAAGGTGCTCCTGGAGACGGCCATGGCCGACGAGGCCGTCGCCCGCTTCCGGCGCGAGGCCACCATCGGGGCGCGGCTCCAGCATCCCGGCATCACCGTCGTGCACGACGTGGGACAGGAGGAGGGCCGGCTCTTCATCGTGATGGAGCTGCTGGAGGGCGAGGACCTGCGCAGCACGCTGTCCCGGGTGCCGGGCGGGCTGCCGGTGCCGGTGGCGCTGGAGCTGGCCGCCCAGGCCGCGGAGGCGCTGGCCGCCGCGCACGAACGCTCCGTGATCCACCGGGACTTGAAGCCGGCCAACCTCTTCCTGATGCCCGGCGGGCGGGTCAAGATCTGCGACTTCGGCATCGCGCACTCCTCGGACGCCACGGCCGGCTGGACGGTCACCGGCCGGATCTTCGGGAGCCCGCCGTACATGGCCCCCGAGCAGTGGCGGGGCGAGCGGGTGGACGCCCGGTGCGATCTGTACGCGCTGGGGTGCGTGCTGTACGCGCTGCTGAGCGGGGAGCCGCCCTTCGGGGAGGGCGAGGTCCCCTACGTCCTGATGCGCCGGCACATCGAGGACCTGCCGCGCTCGCTGCGGGAGACCGGTGCGGTGGTCGCGCCGGAGGTGGAGCGGCTGGTGCGGCAGCTCCTGGAGAAGGACCCGGCGGACCGGCCGCGCTCGGCGCAGGCCGTGGCCGCGGCGATACGTGTCCTGGCGGGGGGCGGGGCCCCGGCGGGGCACGGGGCTCCGACCGGGAGCGGGGCGCGGGACGGGTCCCTGCCCGGGAGTGACGGCCGGAGTGGGGCGGACGGGGGCGGGAGCGGAGGCCGGGGCGGGCCGGGGGCGGGATCCGGGGACGGGTCCGGGCCTGGGTCCGGGCCTGGGCCTGCGGACGGGTTCGACGCGGATGGCCGGGGTGGCATCGAGGTCGGGACGGGGTCCGGGGTCGGGAACGGGTCCGGCCGCGGGGGCGGGGCGGAGGCCTGGCCCGGGGGCGGGTACGGCGCGGAGGACCAGGCCGGGGTCCGGGCTGGGTCAGAGGTCAGAGCCGGGGTCGGAGCCGGGGGCGAGGCGGAGGAAGAGGCCGTGCCCGGAGGCGGGTACGGCGCGGAGGACCGGGCCGGGGTGCGGCCCGGGGCAGGGGTCGGAGCCGGGGGCGGGGCGGAGGCAGAGGCCATGCCCGCAGGCGGGTACGGCGCGAGGGACCAGGCCGGGGGCCGGCCCGGGGCAGGGGTCGAGGTCGGAGCCGGGGGCGGGGGCGGGACGGAGGCAGAGGTCAGGCTCGGAGGCGGGTACCGCGCGGAGGGCCAGGTCGGGGGCCGGCGCGGGGCCGGGGACGGGATCCGCGGGGGGTACGGCGTGGACGAGCGGGCCGTTGGGGGCGAGCCCGGGGACGGGGACGGCGTGCGCGCCGGGTTCGGGGCTGTCGGCGGGGGCGCGTCGGAGATCCGGGGCCGCGGTGAGGAGGAGTCCGGGGTGGGGGCCGGGGAGGTGCCTGCTGACGTGCGGGCGTTCGTGCGGGAACTGCTGTTGGAGGCCGAGGTCGGGCTGCGGGCGTTGGAGCCCGGGGACGAGGCGCGCATCGACGTGCTGACCGTGGCCGCCGACGCCGCGGCGCGCTTCGACGCGGAGCTCGCGGGGCGGCTGCTCGGCGACGCCGAGATCGCGGCGTGGGAGGGCGGCCGGGGCGACGGGGCGCGGGTGGCCCGGCTGCTGACCCGGCTGGCCAGGGCCACGTCCACCCGCGCCCCGGCGCGGGCCCGGCGGCTGCTGACCGACGCGCAGCAGGCGCTGTTCACGGTGTTCGGCTCCGACCGGGAGGGCCCGCTGTGCGAGGTGGCGGAGGAGCTGGCCGTGGTCGCCCCCGGGCAGGCCGCCCGGATCGCCGCGGACCACTTCGCGGAGGCCCGGACGGACAAGCGGCTCCGGGCCCGCGTCGCCACGGCCGTCGCGGCGGCCGATCCCGCCGAGGCCGAGCTGCAGTTGGCGCTGATCCCGGACGCCGGGCAGCGCGGGGCCGCCACCTACGACATGGTGGTGGCCGTCGCCCCGCACGACGTGGCGGCGGCCCTGCGGCTCAGCGAGCGCATCGGCTCCGCCGGGGGACGGCTGCTGGCGCTGTGCCAGGTGGCGCGCGACCGTTCCGGGTCCGGGGACCCGGCGGGCGGGGCCCGGGCGCTGGAGCAGGCCGAGGAGGAGCTGCCGCGGTTCCTGGAGGAGCGGGCTGCCTGGCTCCGCGAGGAGGCGGCGCAGCACGCCGGGGAGGGCCGCTCGGACCGGGCGGACCGGCTGCGGAAGCAGGCCGACGCCCTGCTGGGCGGCCGCCCCGCGGAGGCCGCCGACGCGAAGACCGACCACGCCCTGGCCTCACTGGCCGCGGCGCGGGCCTACCGGGACCAGGACGCCCGGCCGCCGCTGGACGAGGCGGCGGCGCGGGAGTGGGCCGGCCTGGCCCGGAACCGGCCGGACCCGGCGCAGCGGTCCCTGCAACTGGCCCTCGGTGCCCGGCTGTCCGTGGGGACGGGCCGGGTGCCCTGGCTGGCGGAGGCCACCGCCGACGCCGGGAGCCCGCCGCCGTTCGGGATCAGGGCCCTGGGCGGCCCGGACGCGGGCGCCGGGTTGCGGCTGCCGGGGCCCGGGCCGAAGCGGCGTACCGAACCCGGCGCCCGCGCCTGGCAGACGGATGCCCGGCCGGACGCCGCGTACGCCGCCGGCGCACACGTGGTGTCGCGGTCGGGGCCCGAGGTGGGCTGCGTACGGGCCGGGGAGGGTACGACCCGCTGGACGGCCCGCTCCGACGAGGGCGTGGGCCCGGCCGCGCCCCCACTGCCCGGGACGGGGCCGCTCCTGGTGGCCTGCACGGCGGACGCGGCCACGGTGTACGTCGAGGTCCGGCGCGCCGGCGCGCCCGGGGTACGGCTGCTGGCGCGCGAGCCGCGCGACGGGCGGGTGCGGTGGTGGCGCGACCTGCCCGGCACGGAGCCGCTGTCCGGTACCGGAGGCGCCCGCCTCCCCGGGCCGCGGCCGCTGCGCGCCGTGGGTCCGGTGCTGGTGCACGGGGCGCCGGGGGACCTGACCGCGCTGCGGGCGGCGACGGGAGAGGTCCTGTGGCAGCGCCCGGTTCCCGACCCGACGACGCGCTCCCCCGCCGCGGTGGGCGACTGCCTGGTCCTCGCGGACGATCTGCGGCTGCGGGCGCTGCACCTGCCGACCGGCCGCCCGGTGTGGTCCTTCCAGCGGTCCCGCCCCACGGCACGCACGCTGCACGATCCGCGGCTCGCCGGGAGCGGCCTCGTCCACCTCCTGGACGAAGGCGCGGTGCTGGCCCTGGACCAGGGCTCCGGCCGGGAGGTGTGGCGCAGCGCGCCGGGCGTACCGGCGGAGGGCCTGCTCGTCGAACACGGCACGGTGTACGCGGTCTCGCACGCGTCGGAGGGCCGGGAGAGCCGGGACGGCCATGACACGCTCCACGCGCTCGATGCGGTGACGGGCGCGCTGCGCTGGATGCGCCAGGTGGCCCGGTGCGGCGGGGCGGGGTGCGGGTTCGAACTGCTGGGGCTGCGTCCGGGCGGTCTGTACGTCAAGGTCCCCCAGGGCGGCCGGCGCGGTCTCATCGGCCGCTCCTCGGACCCGTACGTGGTGGTCCTGTCCCCCGCCTCGGGCCGACCGCGCCGGTATTGGGACCACCCGCCGCTGGCCGCGGCCGGCGCCCTCCTGGTCGGCGACCACCTCGTCCTCTCCCGCCCGGAGCTCACGGCGTACGGCCTGCCCTAGGGGCTGTCGTGGCCCGCAGTCTCCGGGTGCGGGAGGGTGAAACCGCCCATACTCTCCCAAATGTGACTCCGCCGAGAAGCAGCACGAAGAGACGCACCACCGCCGAGATATCCGTCCGGACCGGCCTCGCCCTCGCGGCCGCGCTGCTCGCGCTCACCGGCTGGGCGACGGCCACCGCTCCGGCCGCCCGGGCCGACGACCCCGTCACCCTGTCCCAGCAGGGGCAGATCACCGACCGCGTGGGCGCCCTGGGCGACCGCAAGCCCGAGGTCACCGCCGCGCTGGACAAGCTGTACGCCGACCGGAAGGTCCAGCTGTTCGTCACGTACGTGCGCGACTTCTCCGACCGGTCCGCGCAGAGCTGGGCCGACGCCACCGCCCAGAAGAACGGCCTCGGCCAGAACGACGTCCTGCTGGCCGTCGCCACCGGGGCCCGGCAGTACGCCTATTCGGCCGATGTCGACTCCGGATTCACCAAGGAGCAGCTCGCGGCGGTCGCGCAGACCGCCATCGAGCCGGCCCTCAAGCAGAACGACTGGGCGGGCGCCGCGATCGGCGCCGCCAACGGCTACGACGCGGTCCTGGGCGGACAGCCCGTACCGGTCCCGGCCATCGTCCCCGGCGAGGCCGACCCCGGAGGCGCCGCGGCGAGCGGCGGCGAGAGCGGCGCCGGGGACTTCGTCCTCCCGGTGGTCGCGGTCGGCGCGGCCGGCGCCCTCGGGGCGTACGCGTACACCCGCCGCAAGCGCAAGCAGGCGGGCGGCGGCAGCGGCGGCTCGAAGACCACCGGCTGGTCGGGACAGGGGCCCGGCCCCGTTCCGCTGCCGGAACTGGACGCCAAGGCCAAGGCCCTGCTGGTGGAGACCGACGACGCGATCCGCACCAGCACCGAGGAACTCGGCTTCGCCACCGCACAGTTCGGCGAGGAGGCGGTGGCGGCCTTCACGCAGGCGGTGGAGTTCGGGAAGGGCGAGCTGACGGCCTCCTTCCGGCTGCGCCAGCAGCTCGACGACGCGTACCCGGAGGACGACGCCACCCGCCGCCGGATGCTGGACGAGATCGTGGCCCGCTGCACGGAGGCGAGCCGGCGGCTCGACGCCGAGTCGGCGGACTTCGACCGGCTGCGGGACCTGGAGAAGAACGCCCCGCAGGCGCTCGCGACCGTGGAGGCCCACTTCCGCGCCCTGACGGGCCGTACGACCACGGCGGAGGCGACCCTCACGGCGCTCGGCCGCCAGTACGCGGACTCCGCGGCGGCGCCGGTGGCCTCCAACCCCGAACAGGCCAAGGACAGGCTGCTGTTCGCGACGACCAGCCTCGGCGAGGCCCGCGCCGCGATCGACACCGGCGACAACGGCAAGGCCGCCGTGCACGTCCGGGCGGCCGAGGGCGCCGTGGACCAGGCGACGACCCTGGTCGACGCGGTGGAGCGGCGCGCGCAGGAGCTGGCGGAGGCGGCCGGGAAACTGCCGGGCGCGCTCAACGAGACGGACACGGACCTCGCCGACGCGAGCGGGCTCCTGACCGGCACCGCCGAGGGCACCTCGACCGCCGATCTGCGCGGCCGGATCAGCCGGGCGCAGGCCGTACTGGCCGACGTACGGCAGGAGCAGAGCGCCGGCCGGTACGACCCGCTGGACGCGCTGCGCCGCGTGGAGGAGGCCGACGCGGCCCTCGACGAGGCGCTGGCCGGGGCCCGCGAGCGGGAGTCGGGCCGGCAGCGGGCCGCGGCCCTGCTCGATCAGGCGCTGCTCACGGCGCGCAGCGCGATCGGCGCGGCCACGGACTACATCACCACCAGCCGGGGCGCGATCGGCAGCCAGGCCCGTACCCGGCTGGCGGAGGCGCAGCGCCACCTGGAGCGGTCCACGTCCCTGGCCGGCTCGGACCCGGCGGGCGCGCTCGCCGAGGCCCAGCAGGCGGACTCGCTCGCGCGCCAGGCGCAGCAGCTGGCCGAACAGGACGTACGGGGCTACCAGAACCCGTACGGCGGTGGCGGCCGGCAGCAGGGCGGCGGCATGGGCGGCGCGGTGCTCGGCGGGATCATCCTCGGCGAGATCCTGGGCGGCGGCCGCGGCGGAGGCGGCTTCGGCGGCGGGGGCTTCGGCGGCGGCTTCGGCGGGGGCGGCGGACGCGGCCCCGGCTCCTTCGGCGGCGGCGGCACCCGCGGCCGCATGGGCGGCGGCGGCCGCTTCTGACGCACGCACTCTCCCCTTTCCCCTTCCTTCCCTTCCTTCCCAAGGAGACGGACCACATGAGCAAGCAGAGCATCCTCGGCCGCGTCACCCAGCTCGCCAAGGCCAACATCAACTCCCTGCTGGACCAGGCGGAGGACCCGCAGAAGATGCTGGACCAGCTCATCCGCGACTACACGAACAACATCTCCGAGGCGGAGCAGGCCGTCGCCACCACCATCGGCAACCTGCGGATGCTGGAGGCGGATTACAAGGAGGACGTGGACGCGGCCGCGGAGTGGGGCGGCAAGGCCCTCGCGGCGAGCAAGAAGGCCGACGAGCTGCGGGCGTCCGGGTCGGCGGCCGACGCCGACAAGTTCGACAACCTCGCGAAGGTCGCGCTCGGCCGCCAGATGCAGTCGGAGAAGGAGGCGAAGACGGCCGCGCCGACGATCGCCGCCCAGACCGAGGTGGTCGACAAGCTGAAGGCCGGCCTGGACTCGATGAAGACCAAGCTGACGGAGCTGACGGCGAAGCGCGACGAACTGGTCTCGCGGGCCAAGACCGCGCAGGCGCAGAACACGATGATGGACGCGGTGAAGAACATCGACGTACTGGACCCGACCAGCGACATCAACCGCTTCGAGGAGAAGGTCCGCCGCGAGGAGGCCATGGCCCTGGGCAAGCAGGAACTGGCCGCCTCCTCCCTGGACGCCCAGTTCGAGTCCCTGGACGACCTCGGCAAGACCTCGGAGATCGAAGCCCGCCTGGCCGCCCTGAAGGCCGGCCGGGCCGCCTGACGGTCCGGCACGACGTGGCGGGCCGTCCCTTCCGGGGGCGGCCCGCAGCCGGGTCTCACCAAGGGCTGCGGATCTTGACGCCCAGGGCGCGGACCCGTTCCCGGCCCTGTTCGGGGAGTCTCAGCAGGAGGTCCTCGCCGACGACACCGTCCCGCCGCCAGATCCCGTAGAGGGTCTCCAGCGCGGCCTCGGAGACCTCCGGGTCCTGGTCCGCGGCGGCGCCCATCAGGGCCTCGACGACGATCCTGGAGCGGAGCGAGCCGACCGCACGCGCGATCGCGACCCGTCGCTCCGCCGGGACCTCCGGGTCGGTGAGCGAGCGCAGCACGTCCGCCGTGTCACGGGCGTCGCTGTAGGGCAGTACGGCGGTCACGTAGGTCAGCTGGGTGGCCAGCAGGATCAGGAACAGGTGCGGTGTGATCAGGAGCATCGGCAGCGCCGGGACCAGGACGAGCAGCACCATCCAGCCGCCCCGGATCTTGAACGGGCCGCCGCTCGGCGGCTCGTACCGGCGCCCGGCCAGCGGGACGATGACGAGCATGGTCCCGACCGTGAGGAGGGGCACCAGGATCAGCACCAGCCGCAGCGCCATCGCGAACTCGACGCCGGCGGCCCCCTTCTCCATGGAGGCCACCGCCCACGCCACGGCCCCCACGCCCGCCAGTGCGGTCACGACGTACCGCCACAGTGCGGTCCACAGCCACTTGCCCGCGCTCATTCGCTCTTCCGTTCGTTCCCCCGTGTGACGCGGCCCCGGACGGGTCGCGCTCACTCTTACGCGCTCACTCTTACGCGCTCACCCGTACGCGCTCACCCGTACATGCTCAGCAGTTGTTCCGCCGAGAGTTCCGTCACCGATTCGGCCACCGCGCCCGGGAGCGGGAGCTCGAACCAGACCGTCTTGCCGCGGTGGGTGCGGCGGGTGCCCCAGCCGGCGGAGAGCAGGCCGACCAGTTGGAGGCCGCGGCCGCCCTCGTCGGTGTCGCGGGCCCGGCGGCGGCGGGGCTGGACCAGGTTGGCGTCCCAGACCTCGCAGACGAGGGTCCGGTCCAGCAGGAGGCGCAGTCGGATCTCTCCCTCGCCGTACCGCAGGGCGTTCGTGACGAGCTCGCTGACCAGGAGTTCCGTCGTGTCCAGGAGTCCTTCCAGGCCCCACGCGGGCAGCTTGGCCCGGGCCAGTTCGCGGGCCCGGCCCACCGACCGGGCCTCGCGCGGGAGCTGCCAGTCGCCGACGGCGTCCACCGGAAGGCCCTGGACCCGGGCCATCAGCAGCGCGATGTCGTCCTCGCCGTGCCGGGTGTCCAGCGTGTTCAGGACGTGGTCGCAGACCTCCTCCAGCGGGCGCGCGGGGTCGGCCAGCGCGTCGCGCAGGCCCCGTAGGCCCTCCTCCAGGGGGTGGGTCCGGGATTCGACGAGGCCGTCGGTGTAGAGCGCGAGCAGTGCGCCCTCGGGGAGTTCGACCTCGACCTCCTCGAAGGGTTCCCCGCCGACGCCCAGGGGCATTCCGGTGGGGATCTCCAGCAGCAGTCCGGGGCGGGGCGTGCCGCCCTCCTCCACGGGTTCCACCAGCACCGGCGGCATGTGGCCGGCGTTGGCGATGGTGCAGCGGCGGGTGACCGGGTCGTAGACGGCGTAGACGCACGTCGCGAGGTACACCTCCGAGCGGTCGGCGTCCCGCGAGTGCAGTGCGGCCCGGGAGGCCTGTTGGGAGCCGCCGGGCGCGCCGAGGCCCCGGGCGATCTCGTCCAGCGCGGTCAGCACCTCGGCCGGTTCCAGGTCGAGCAGCGCGAGGGTCCGTACGGCGGTGCGCAGTTCGCCCATGGCCACGGCGGCCCGCAGTCCGCGGCCCATGACGTCGCCGACGACCAGCGCCGTGCGGTGCCCAGGCAGTTCGATGACGTCGAACCAGTCGCCGCCGACCTCGGTGGCGGCGTTCCCCGGCAGGTAGCGGCAGGCGATGTCGAGTCCGGCGGCCTCCGGGTCGCCGGGGGGCAGCAGGCTGCGCTGGAGTATCAGCGCGCGTTCGTGTTCGCGCCGGTAGAGCCGGGCGTTGTCGATGCAGACGGCGGCCCGCGCGGCGAGCTCCACCGCGACCGCCCGGTCGCGTTCGCCGAAGGGCTCGCTGCCCTTGGTGCGGGAGAACTGGGCGAGTCCGACCACCGTGTCGTGGGCGACCAGCGGGACGACGAGCGTGGACTGTACGAGGTCCCCGGACTCGGGCCCGCCGCCCTCCACCAGCCGCGGCCGCGCCGTGCGCAGGGCGAACGCCCCCGGCGAGCCGGCCGGGTAGCGGTGCACCTCCCCTACGGAGACCAGCGCGCCCGGACCCGACAGCGGCGCGTCCGACACGGCCGAGGAGAAGGCCACCCGCCGCAGCGGCGCCGAGGGCGCGCGTCCCGTGCCCTGGCCGGGCAGGGCCGGCAGGCCGGGGCCCTGCGGGCGGGCGGGGCGGTCGTCGTCGCCGAGCAGCAGCCCCTGGTAGAGGTCGACGGCGGCCAGGTCGCAGAAGCCCGGGACGGTGACGTCGAGGAGTTCGCGGGCGGTGGTCTCCAGGTCGAGGGAGTTGCCGATGCGGTGTCCGGCCTCGTTCAGCAGGGCCAGGTTGCGCCGGACCCCGGCGGCCTCGCGGGCGGCGAGGTGGCGGCGGGTCACGTCGATGCCGATGCCGGCGACTCCGATGGGGCGGCCGGTGCCGCCGTGGACCCGGTAGAGGTTGATGGACCAGTGGCGGTTGTCCCGGCTGCCGGGGGCGGCGCCGGTGATCTGGAGGTCGTTGACCGAGTCCCCGGTCTCCAGGACCCTGCGCAGTGCTTCGGCCATCCGGTCGGCCTCGTGCGCGGGCAGGTAGTCGTGGACGGTGCGGCCGCGGTGTTCCTCGGCGGCGCCGCCGAAGACGGTGGCGAAGCGGCGGTTGGCCCGCTGCACGGTGAGGTCCGTGCCGAAGAGCAGGAATCCGAAGGGAGATTGGCCGAATATCGCCTGCGAGGCGGCCAGATCGGATTCGATCCGGCGCAGCGCACGGACGTCGACCACGACACAGAGCGCGGCCCGCTCGGCGGCTTCGGTCTGGGTCGGCATCACATAGATCTCAGCCACCCCGTGCGCACCATCGCCGCCGGGGATCCGGAAGGGGATCAGGCCCGTCCATTCCTTGCCGTCGAGAATCTCGGCCACTCGGCGGTGTGCGCCGGCGCGCAGCTCCGGGGGCATGAAGGCGTCGACGGGGTCACGGCCGACGGCCTCGGCCGCGGTCAGCCCGAAGAGTTCCTCGGCGCGCAGACTCCACTGGTCGATCAGCCCGTCGGGCCCGATCGAGAAGGAAGCGACCTTTATGTAGTCATATATCGAGCCAGGCGGGCTGCTGTGCCACAGGGAGTCGCGCCAGGTCTCCCCAGACGCTTCCCCGGGCACACGGGCCTGATGTGCCTGTACAGGTATCTCGCTCACGCGACCGTCCCCTCCAGCTCACCGCAACCGGACCGGCCATGACCGAAGTATTCAGCACCACGGCGCTCTACGACACGGCCTTCGCGATCACAAAAAGATCCCGTTGTTTTCCAGCCAAGCCGTGTGATCGTCGGCTGCCCCTCACCTTGTTACTCACCAGGAAGAGCCAATTCGAACCACACGGTCTTCCCCGACTTCCCGTGCCGGGTCCCCCAGCGCTGTGCCGACACGGCCACCAGGTGGAGTCCGCGACCCCCCTCGTCGTCCGGTTTGGCGACGCGCTCCCGGGGTGGATCCGGAAGCGGATCCGAAACCTCCACGAGAAGCGCCGGACCCGAGGGAGCGTCGGCGACGGCCGGATTGCGCCGTACGAGACGGACTCCGATGGGGCCGGAAGCGTACCTCAGGGAGTTGGTGACCAGCTCGCTGACCAGCAGGACGGTGACATCACCGACGGCGTCGAGACCCCAGTCGCGGAGGGTGCCGCGCACCGCGTGGCGGGCGGTGCGGACGGCACCCGGTTCGGCGGGAAAGGCCCATTCGGCGCATTCACCGTCAGTGTCGATCACGCCGATCACTTCCCGGGCCGGCTGGCGACCCCAGTCCGGTTCGAGGGGGAACAGAACCTCGGGTACACGTACGAGATAGGGATTAATAGCGACATACCCGATATTCACGGCGTCGTACCACTCGGCCCCCCACCGACCGGCGCACTGTGGCGCAGACGGCCTAGCGCGTGCGCGTCACGCGCCCCCGCGAACTCCGGGGACGCCGCGTACTCCCGGAACGCCGCGAGCCTCGCCAACGCCGGCGGACGCGCTCAGCCGGCGGCCGCGCTCAGCCGGCGCCCCGCCTCGGCGACGGCCGGGCGGTCCTGGTCGAGCCAGTCCACCGAGTCCAGCTCCTCGGGCCGGAGCCAGCGCAGCTCGTCGTGGTCCTCCAGCGGGAGCGGATCGCCCGAGAGCAGCCGGGCCGTCCACACGTGCAGGACGAGGCCGGGCTTCAGCGGCCACTCCCCCGGGATCCGCTCCAGCGCCTCGGTCTCCACGCCGAGCTCCTCGCGCAGCTCGCGCACGAGCGCCTCGGGTACGGATTCACCCGGCTCGGCCTTGCCGCCGGGGAGCTCCCAGCGGCCGGCGAGCTCCGGGGGCGCGCTCCGGCGGGCGGCCAGCAGGCGCCCCTCATGACAAAGGGCTCCGCCCACGACCACTCGTACAGTCATGGGCGGAGCCTATGGCAGCGGCGACGGGTGCGCCGCACTGCTCAGTTCCTCGTGCCGGTCCGGCCTGCGGTGCTGTCCTGGCCGAGCCGCTCGATCCAGTAGAGCTGCTTGTGCCCTCTGCTTTCGAGGCTGTCGGCGACCTTCTGGGCCTCGGCCCGGGTGGAGTACCGGCCGACCCGGTAGCGGTTGCCGTTGTCGTCCTCACGTATGACCAGCCACGGGAGCAGGGCACCGCTGTCGTTCATCGCGTTTCACCCTCCGCCGACGTGCCTGCCCGGGAAACCGCATTGCGCATATGCCCGAGCGTACGCCCGACCTTTACTCAGCGGATACGGTTTTTCACGAAGAGGTACCTCACAGGCGTACGCATCCGGCCATGCGTACGAGTGGGCCGTGCGCGCCGGTTCAGAGCCCGCGCACGGTCGGCAGCGGCAGGATCACCGCTCCGCCCGGGCTCGCCTTGCGGCACACGTCCCCGCAGGTGGCGTCGAGGGAACAACAGAGCGAGCAGATCGGGCCGGAGACGACGGGGCAGTCGGCGATGTCCGGGAGCTCGTACGCGGACTCGCAGACGGCGCAGAGGTGCGTGGCGGTGACGTCCTCGACCACCACGTCCGGGCCGTTGACCGTGTTCGGCCTGGCCAGGTAGTACTTCCCTTTCGTCGCCCAGGCGATCAACGGGCAGAGGACGAGCGCGAGTCCGGCCGCGATGAAGGTGGAGAAGGCCTCCGCGTATGTCCCGAAAAGGCCGAAGAAGGCGAGGATCGAGACGGTGGAGGCGATCACCATCGAGCCGAAGCCGGCCGGGTTGACCGAGTAGAGGTAGGCCCGCTTGAACTCGATGTACGGCGGGCTGAGCCCGAGCCGCTTGTTGATCACGAGGTCCGCGGCGACGGCGACGATCCAGGCGATGCCGACGTTGGAGTAGAAGCCCAGCAACTTGCCGAGCATCGCGAACATGTTGAGCTCCATCAGCGTCAGCGCGATGCCGAGGTTGAGGAAGATGTACCAGACGCGGCCGGGGTGGCGGTGGGTGACCCGGGAGAAGAAGTTCGACCAGGACAGCGAGCCGCTGTAGGCGTTCGTGACGTTGATCTTGATCTGGGACACGATGACGAACAGGGCGGCGACGGGCAGGGCGAGACCGCCGAGCCAGGGGCGCAGCGCCTCCAGTTGCGGGGCGATCGGCTCCAGCGCGTGGGTCTTGCCGACGGCCTCCAGGGCGACGAAGGCGAGGAAGGCGCCGCCGAGCTGCTTGGCGGCGCCGATGATCACCCAGCCGGGGCCGGCGGCGAGCACGGCGAGGTTCCAGCGGCGGCCGTTGGCCGGGGTCTTGGCGGGCATGAACCGCAGGTAGTCGGCCTGCTCGCCGATCTGCGCGATGAGCGAGAGCGCGATGCCGGTGCCGAAGCCGAAGCCGATCCAGGAGAAGCCGGAGCCGGCTCCTTCCGTCCCGCCGAAGTGCGCGAAGGCGCCCCAGGCGTCGGGGGCCTCGAAGGCGAGCACGAGGAAGGGCAGGACCAGCCCGATCAGCCAGATCGGCTGGGTCCACGCCTGCACCTTGGCGAGGGCGCCCATGCCCTTGAAGACGATCGGGATGACGATGAGCGTGGTGATCAGGTACCCGATCTCCACGGGCAGTCCGACGGCCTGGTGCATGGCCTGGGCCATGATCGAGCCTTCGAGCGCGAAGAAGATGAAGGTGAACGAGGCGTAGATGAGGGAGGTGAGGGTGGAGCCGAAGTACCCGAAGCCCGCACCTCGGGTGACCAGGTCCATGTCCAGGCCGTACGTGGCGCAGGCGCGGGCGATGGGGATGCCGGTCAGGAAGATGACGACGGCGGCCGCCAGGATCGCGGCGGCCCCGCTGGTGAAGCCGTAGGCGAAGACGATGGAGGCACCGATGGCGAAGTCGGCGAGGTAGGCGATGCCGCCGAGGGCGGTGCCGGCGACGGTGCCGGGGCCCCAGCGGCGGAAGGAGTGGGGCGCGTACCTGAGCGAGTAGTCCTCGCGGCTCTCGTCGGCGGCGAGTTTGGCGTAGCTCCGGCGGGGTGGCTGCGCCGCGGGGGCCGTGGCCGGGGTGGCGGTATCGGTCATACCGCCGGAAGGTAGGCCCGGCATGTGACGGCCCGTCACCCTTGGGCATTGCCCGGGGGTTACGCCCCCGGACCCCACGTGACGACGGGGTTAAAGCCCCGCGACCCCCTGTCCGCGTTCCGGTGCGGCGCCGTTGCCGGGGGCTCCGCCCCCGGACCCCCGCTCCTCAAACGCCGGAGGGGCTGGGGGGAGGGGCTGGGTTGTCGCCGGAGGGGCTGGATCGTCGCCGGTGTCAGCCGCATGTACGGGCAGTGCCGCCGGGCGTAGCGGCGGGCCGGCGCCCGGCGCTGCGCTCCCGGACTGCCCTGCGGGCAATCCAGCCGGCCAACGGCCACGTACGGGCTGGCGCCGGGCAAATCCAGCCCCTCCGGCGTTTGAGGAGCAGGGGTCCGGGGACTGGTCCCCGGCAGCGGCGCCGCACGGTGCATGGGGCCGCGCGCCCCGGGGCCGCCGCCCGCCCGGGCCACCGCACGCCCCCCGGGTTCACCTCACCGGCAGGTGGTACGCCAGGCGGTAGCGGTCGGCCGGGATGACGACGTCTGCCGTTTCCACGGCGCGGCCGGACGCGAAGTACGTGCGCCCGATCACCAGCACCACATGCCCCGGCACCCCGCCGAGCTGCATGTTCTCCTCCGCGAGGCCGGGCCGCGCGCCGACCTCCTCGACCACGTTGTCCACGACCACGTCGATCGCGGCCATCCGGTCCACCACCCCGGACCCGCCCAGGGGGCCCTCCTCCGGCAGCATCACCGGGCTCCGGCCGGTCACGGCGAGCGGCTCCCAGGAGGTCGACAGCATCATCGCCTCGCCCGCGTCGCGGTAGACGTACCGCGTCCGCATCACCCGCTCGCCCGGCTCGATGCCGAGCCGCTTCGCGATGTCGGCCGGGGCGGCGGCCTGTTCGCTGCTGGAGTCCCAGGTGCCGCGCGCGCCCGCATCCGCCTGTTCCTGCCGGAAGGGGGTCGAGACCCCGCCGGTGCGGTAGCCGGAGCGGGCGACGCGCCGCGGGACGGGTTGCTCGCGCACGTAGGTGCCGGATCCGGACCGGCCCTCGACCAGCCCCTCCGCCATGAGGACCTTGCGCGCCTCCAGGGCCACCGTGTCGGAGACCCCGTACTCCTCACGGATCCGGGCCTGCGAAGGGAGCCGGGCGTGCGGAGGCAGGGACCCATCGACGATCTTCCGTCGCAGATCCCCGGCGACGCGCAGATAGGCCGGCTGCTCGCCGAAAGTCACAGGCCACTCCCATCAGGTTGACAGACAGCTACACCCTGGCAACCGACGGTTGTCCATCGCAAGCAAGGGCCAGAGTTTCACCCGAAGTGATGAAGCCAGGTCACTCAAACCCACGCGTCACACGCGTTACGCGGACTCCCGGGAAGGGCTCCGGGCGGGACCGGGTGAGGTGCCGGGCGGAGGACCCGACCCGCCCCCCTCGCGCCCCTCGTCCCCCTCGGGTCCCTCCAGCCACTCGGGCACCGTCGTCGACAGGCCGTACGCCCCGCGCAGCGCCTTCTCCAGCTCGACCGGCAGCGCGGCGGTCGCCCGGTCCCACGCGTCCAGGAACGCGTCCTCGGTCTTCGCCCGCTCCGCCTGCTGCCACGCGAGCCGTGCGACCTCCAGCCGCTCCCGCTGCACCCCGGCCGGACCGGCCAGTTCGGGCCGCTCCTTCACCGTGTCCAGGAACCGCGACTCGGCGCCCAGTGCCGCATCCATCGTCCACGCCCAGCCGTTGTAGGCCTGCAGCGCGTCGGCCACCTCTTCGTCCGGCTGCTTCCCCAGCGCCTCGTCCACCTCCTTCATGACCTTCAGGAAAGCCACCTGCTCGGGCGTCAGCTTGCCCGCATCGTTGCGCAGGCTGCCGCGGTGCTCCCGGTCCGGGGTGCCGATCACGCACACGATCCGCCGGTCCCCGTCGCTCCAGCTGCGGCGCGAGGGGGCGAAGTAGTACAGCTCCGCGTAGGCCGGCAGGGCCCAGGTGTCCATGGCGTACGCGTCCTGCGCGCTCCAGCACTCCTCCGAGACGATGTTCCTCATCCGCTCCGCCCCGGGGAAGCCCGGCTCGCTCATCGAGGTCGCGGAGGTGACCTCCGCGTCGTGGATCTCGGTGCAGTCGATCCGGAACACGAGGGGCGCCTCGGCGAGCAGGTCACCGCCGGCGACGTTGAAGCAGTGCCCGACGCGCAGTTCCGAGGCGTCGACGAGCGTGCCCTCCACGTCCTCGCGGAGCTGCGCCGCGCGCCGGGAGCCGCTCCGTTCGTCGAGGGTGTCCAGGGCCCGTCCGAGCACGGGGACGGCGACGGCGACGACGAGGCTCATCACCAGCGACACCACCAGCCCCCAGACGGCGAGCGCCTTGCCCCGTTCACCGTTCTTCCCGACCTGCACGAGGGCCACGATCGCGAAGACGATGCCGAGCGGCGGGAAGCAGAGCAGCCCGACGAGCAGGGAGGCGAGCGCGAAGCCGTTGAGCGGGCGCGGCCCGTACGCGTACCCCTGCGGGGGCGGGGCGGGCCACTGGTGCGGGGGCTGCGTGCTCACGGGACTCCAGGAGGGAGGCGAACGAATGCGCGAATGGTACGCAGCGGGGGGGGGCGTCGAAACGGCCGCCCCCGCCGGGTTCATCGCGTCACTGCCGCGCCCGGGTCAGAACGTGGGGCTCAGAACTGGAGCGCCCAGGAGTCGATCTTTCCGGTGTCGATGTTCGCGTTGTCGTTGACCCGGAGCTTCCACACGCCGTTGGCCACCTCGGAGGAGGCGTTGACCGTGACGGACTTGATGATGTTGTCCGCGCTGCCGCCGGAGCGGTTGTGCAGGTTGTACAGGGTGCCGTCGGGGGCGACCAGGTCGACCTTCAGGTCACCGATGTAGGTGTGCTTGATGTCGACCGAGACGCTCAGCGTGGCCGGGGCGTTGCCGGAGATCCCGCTGACGGTGATCGGCGAATCGACGGTGGCGTTGTCGGCGATCGCGTAGTCGGCGGTGTTCTCGAAGCGGGTGCCCGGGTTCGGCGGGGTGGTGGAGTTGCCGATGTTGAGCAGCCGGTTCGGGGAGCCGGTGCCGGGGCTGGTCACGACGTTCGGCGTGGCCGCGTTCACCAGGGCCGTGGAGACCTGGGCCGGGGTGGCCGTCGGGTTGGCCGCGAGGTAGAGGGCGGCGGCGCCGACCACGTGCGGGGTCGCCATCGAGGTGCCGGAGATGGTGTTCGTGGCGGTGTCGCCGGTGCCCCACGAGGAGGTGATGTTGGAGCCGGGGGCGAAGAGGTCCAGGACGGCGCCGTAGTTGGAGTAGCTCGCCTTGGCGTCGGTGTTGGTGGTGGCGCCGACGGTGATGGCCTCGGTCACGCGGGCCGGGGACTTGGTGTTCGCGTTGGTGGACTCGTTGCCCGCCGCGACCCCGTACGTGATGCCGCTGGCTATGGAGTTGCGCACCGCGGTGTCCAGCGCGGAGTCCGCGCCGCCGCCGAGGGACATGTTCGCCACGGCCGGCTTGACGGCGTTGCGGGTCACCCAGTCGATGCCGGCGACGACCTGGGCGGTCGTACCGGAGCCGTTGTTGTCGAGCACGCGCACGCCGACGATCTTGGCCTTCTTGGCCACGCCGTACGAGGTGCCCGCGACGGTGCCGGCGACGTGCGTGCCGTGGCCGTGGCCGTCCTGGGCGGTGTTGTCGTTGTCGATGGCGTCGAAGCCGTCGGAGGCGCGGCCGCCGAGGTCCTGGTGGGTCTTCCGGACGCCCGTGTCGATGATGTACGCCGTCACGCCCTCGCCGGCCTTGTCCGGGTAGGTGTAGCTCTGGTTCAGCGGCAGGGCCGCCTGGTCGATCCGGTCCAGGCCCCAGGACGGCGGGTTCGGCTGGGTGGTGTCGACGGTGAACACCCGGTTCTGCACGACCGACTTGACGGCGGGGTCGGCCGCCAGCTTCTTGGCCTGCGCCTCGGAGACCTCGATGGAGTAGCCGTTGAGGGCCGCGCTGTAGGTCCGGTCGATCCTCGCGCCGTACCGCTTGGCCACGGCCTTGCCGCTGTCGGCCGTGGAGCGGGCGGCGGAGTCGTTCAGGGTCACGATGTAGCTGCCGGAGATGGTGCCCTCCGCGCCGGCGTTCTCGATGACGCCCTGCGGGGCGAGCGGGGCCGCCGAGGCGGGTAACGCGAGTGCGGCTCCGAGGGCGAGGGCCAGTGTGGCGGTCGCTCCGATGCCGGTGATCTTCCGGCGGGTGTGACGCGTCGCGGACATGTGAGGGGTCCTCCTCATAGGTGGTGCGCTGCGGGGGGTGCGCGGCCGTCGGACCTGTCGTCAGGGCATGACTTTTAGCCATGCTCATGACAATCAATTCGGCCCAACGATGCGCCGCTGACGAAAGGTTGACCCACGGAGTCGCTCCACCACAAGAGGACAACGAACGCGTAACATCCGTGCCATACCTCGGCCATGAACGAGCAAAGGCTCACCGCACATGACGCACGCACTACCCGGCTACGTCTGCTCCGAAGACGGCACCCGTGCCGACGCCCGGACGGCTCCGTGGTGCTGCCCGCTCTGTGCCGGCCCGTGGGACCTCGACTTCGCCCCCGACCCGGCCGCCGTGCTGGATCCCGCGGCCGGGCCCCACTCGCTCTGGCGCTACGGCTCCGCACTGCCGCTGACGGGGGCCTTCGCCGTCACGCTGGCGGAGGGGAACACCCCGCTGGTGCCCCTGTCGGAGCGGGTGCACGCCAAGCTCGACTTCCTGATGCCCACGCTGTCCTTCAAGGACCGCGGCGCGGTGATGCTCGCGGAGGTCGCGCGCCGGCTGGGGCCCGAGCGGGTGGTGGCCGACAGCAGCGGCAACGCCGGTACGGCCTTCGCGGCCTACTGCGCACGGGCCGGGCTGAGCTGCGAGGTCTTCGTGCCGGAGGGCACCTCGGCGAAGAAGACGGAGCAGATGCGCGCGCACGGCGCGACGGTGACGGTGGTGCCGGGCGGACGCGAGGCGGCGGCGGTGGCGGCCCGCGAGGCGGCCGACCTGCCGGGGGTGTTCTACGCCAGCCACGTCTTCAACCCGTACTTCCTGCACGGCACCAAGACGTACGTCTACGAGATCTGGGAGGCGCTGGGCGGCCACCTGCCCGAGGTGATCGTCGTCCCGGTCGGCAACGGCACGCTGCTGCTCGGGGCCGCGCTGGCGGTGGAGGAGCTGACCCGGCGCGGGGTCCGCCCGCCGACACTGATCGCCGTCCAGTCCGCGGCCGTCGCCCCGCTGGCCTCCGCCTTCCACGCGGGCGCCGAGAACGCCGAAGCCGTCCCCCAACTCCCCACCCTGGCCGAGGGGATCGCGATCCCGGCTCCGCCGCGGGCCCGCCAGATCCTGGCGGCCGTCCGCGCGTCCGGCGGTACCTTCCTGACCGTCACCGACGAGCAGGTCCGCGCATCCCAGCTCGACCTGGCCCGGCGCGGGCTCTTCGTGGAGCCCACGGCCGCCGCCTGCTGGGCCGCGGTCGGGCCCACCGCACCCGACGACCCCCTCCGGGGCCGCACCGCGGTCGTCCCGCTCTGCGGCGCGGGCGCCAAGACGGGCCTGGCGGCGCCGGCGGCCTGACCGGAGCGGCCCGGTCCGGGGACCCCTCGATGGGTGCAAGGGCCAACGACATAGGCTCCGCGTCATGCGCACCCCAACGGCCCGTGTCTGGATCGCCCTCGCCCTCGTCTACGTCGTCTGGGGTTCGACCTACCTCGGCATCCGGATCGTCGTCGAGACCATGCCCCCGTTCCTCTCCGCCGGGGCCCGCTTCATCACCGCCGGACTCCTCCTGGCCGCCATCGTCGCCTGGCGCGACGGCCCGGCCGCCCTCAAGGCCACCGGCGCCCAGGTGCGCGCGGCCGTCCTGGTCGGGCTGCTGCTGGTGCTCGGCGGCAACGGCCTCGTCGTCCTCGCCGAGACCTCGATCCCCTCCGGGCTCGCCGCCCTCCTGGTGGCCGCCGTCCCGATGTGGCTGGTCGTCCTGCGCGCCGGCTCCGGCGACCGCCCCTCCCCCCGCACCGTGGCCGGGGTGCTGCTGGGCCTCGGCGGGCTCGCCGTCCTGACCAGTCCGGGGCTCGGCGGGGAGATCGCGCTCGGCGGGGTGCTCCTGGTGCTGGCCGGCTCCGTGTGCTGGTCGCTCGGCTCCTTCTCGGCGGCGAAGCTGACCCTGCCCGCGAACCCCTTCACCGGCAGCGCGTACCAGATGCTCGCGGGCGGCATCGGCGGGATCGTCGTCGGCCTGTGCCGCGGCGAACAGCACGGGCTGGACCTCACCTCGTACTCCACCAGGTCCTGGCTGGCCCTCGGCTACCTCGTGCTGTTCGGCTCCCTCGTCGGCTTCACCGCGTACGTGTGGCTGCTGCGCGCGGCTCCGCTCTCGCTCGTGGCCACGTACGCCTACGTGAATCCGGTCGTGGCCGTCGCCCTCGGCTGGCTCATCCTCGACGAGGCGCTGACGTGGCCGATCGTGCTCGGCGGTGCGATCGTCGTGGCGGCGGTGTGCGTGATCGTCAGCACGGAGCGGCGGGGCTGAGTCGTCACTCGTCCTTGTCGAAGGAGACGGAAAAGAGGTTGCCGCCCATTTCGGCGTGGAGCTCCGCGTCCGGCTCCCCGAGACCGGCGGCCAGTACCGCGCCGAAATCGCTCGGCATGAACCTCGTGCCTCGCGCGAGGGTCATCAGGAGACAGGGAACACGGAAGTGCGGCAACTGGACATAAGCGAAGACTGCTTCCCCGTAGCTGTTGGTCGTCTGGAGTTGGATGAGGACGGTCTCGTCCGGTGTCCCGAAGCCCTCGACCTCGGGTTCCGCCAGTGGCGCGGATCCGGCCTCGGCCGCGGTGCGCGTGAGTTCTGCCAGACGTCGCAGCAGATTCGCTCGGCGCTCCTCGGGCACCGCGTTCCAGGAGGCGGGGACGAGTTGTCGAGCGACGGAGTAGAGCGGCAGGAGCACGGTGGGGCGAGCGGTATCTGCCCGATCTGCGATCAGGTCGAGGGTCAGGGTGGGTGGCCATGACGCCAGCACCTTCTGGGCGCGGGTCCGGACTGAATAGTCCTCGTCGTCGAGGAGCTCAGCGACCGGGGCGAAGAGGGCGGGATCGCCCGGCCGGTCGGGCAACAAGGTCAGCCCCGTGTGCCTGACCCTGGGGTCTGGATCGGCCAGCAGGCTTGGGAGTCTGGCGGCAAGGGCACCTCCGGGACGGCGGGCCTCGTGTGGCATGCCGACGCTCCCAAGGGCCGCAGCGCGAAGGTCGGGGTCGGGGTGCGCAATCAGGCCGAGCAGGGCTTGGGTGACTTCCGGGGTGAGGGTCTCGCCGAGGGCGAGGGCTGCTGCCCGCACGATGGTGGGCCGGTCATCGGACAGCAGGACGAGCAACTCGCGCACAATGGCCGGATCATCCGTGCCTCGGAGCCGAACGGCAGCGGCGGTCGGGTTGTCGTTGCCGGTGACCGAGGCGAGAAGGGCGTAGGCGTCGCGGCCCGGCGGGTCGTCCTTGCGGCCGTCGGTGTCGTGCTTCACAGGCTCCGGACCGGCGGACGGAGTGGCTGCGTCGAGAAGATCCGCGGCCAAGTGGGCCAGCACGGTGGTGGGGTCGGCGGTCAGTGCACGCAGGGCTTCGAAGGCCCGCGGGTCCTGTCCCGTCGCAAGGATCTCCGCCGCCGTCATGCGTACCGCTATGTCCTCATCGAGGGTGGCCGCCTTGACGAGCCCCGTCAGCACCCTGTCGTCGGTGTGGCGGTGACGAAGAGCGCACACGGCGTTGAGCCGTACCGGTATCGCCGGATGCTCCAGCAGATCCAGGACTTCCGGCAGTACGAGGTCCACAGCACCGGTGGCCAGAGCGTCCCCCGGCCCGGTGACGGTTGCGTCCGGGCTGAGAACACCTTCCAGCAGAGCCCGGGCCACCCTTTCTCCGTCTCGTCCGGCCAGGGTCCTCCAGGCATCCTGGAGCGGGGTGCCGGGTACGACGATTTCGACCAGGAACGCCTCGACCTCGTCGGTCCTCACCATGGACAGACCGTGCAGGGCCGCAGCGGTCACCCGGGGGTCGTCCGAGGTGCGGGCCAGGTCCAGCACCTCGGCGGTGACGACGGGGGGCAGGTTGGGCAGCCATCTGCGCAGGAAGTCGACGGTTTCCGTCCGCTCCGATTCCGGTATGAGCAGGTCCGTGACCCGGCGGGCTGCCTCGGTCGCTAGGTGGGGCGGGACGGAACGGTGGTCGGGCAGCTCCCCGAGGATCCGGAGGGCGACGAACAGCGCGCCATGGAAGGGGTCCAGGGGGCGGTGCAGCAGGTGCTCGACCATCCGCATCACGGTGGCCGGCCGGTTCTGGCGGGCGAGGATGCCGCCTGCCATGCCCATGGCCGTCCGCCAGTCGGGGTCCAGGCAGCGATCGTCGGTCAGCGCCTCGATGAGCTCCCCCGCCGGCAGCTCCGACAGGTGTACCGCGACGAGGAACACGGCGAAGTACCGGTGCACGAAGAGGTACGGCACGTCCGCGCCGGGGCGGTGGTCGGCGGCGGGGGCCAGCATGCCCGCCTCGACGGAGAACAGCCTCAGCGCGCCCGCCGGGTCGTAGCCGGCCCCCGCCAGTTCCCGGGAGTGGCCCCGCAGCACCGTGAGGATGCGCTGGCCCGACATGCGGTCCCGCCAGCCCTCGGGGTCCGAGGCGAAGGCGTGGGCCAGGGGTGCCAGCACGCTGATCAGGCGGTCCACCTCGGCCGGTTCGACCACCGGGGTCGTCGGCCAGCGGTTCTCGGCGCCCAGGAACCGGCGCACCACCCGCTCCAGCACGGCGGACGGCTGCGCGGGGAGGTCGTCTCCCTCTTCGGCCAGACCGCACAGCAGGGCCGCCATGAGGGGCGCCTCGACCAGGGCCGCGACGGCGGCGTCGTTGGCCACGCGCTCCCGCAGGGCGGCCGCGGCCGGGGCGGACAGCCCCCACAGGTCGATCAACCTGTCGACCTCCGCGCGGCCCAGCGGCAGGAGCTGGGCCTCCACCGTCGAACGGGACGAGGTCGGCGGCCCCGTGTAGCCGGCCACCCTGCTGGTCACCAGCAGGCCGCCGCCGATCCGCTCGCTCCAGAGGGACAGCAGGTGGTCCACCCGGCCCCGCTCCGCGCGTCCGGGCAGTTCGTCGAGGGCGTCCACGAGAAGGGTGGCCCGGCCTTCGGCCAGCAGGGCGGCGAGGGTGTCCCGTAGGGAGGCGGGCACCGGATGCCAGACGGAGAGGCGGTCCACGAGGGCTTCGACGAGGCGGTCGTGGGGCAGGGCGGCGAGTTCGTCGGCGCGTAGGGGCACGGGGATCTCCGGTGGAGCGGGATCGGTCCCCTCCCCCAGTGCGTCCAGGGCCGTACGGGCGCGCCGTGCGGTCTCCGAGCGGATCAGCCAGGACTTGCCCATCCCCGCGTCGCCCAGGACGACGAGGTGGCGGTACTTTCCGGCGGCCTCGGACCAGGCCACGGGGGTGGGGTCCGCGGCGTGGCGTACGCGGACGGAGCGCGGGAGGGCGAAGAGGTCGAGGCCCTCGGGCACGTAGCGCGGGCGCCCTTCGTGCCGGGCCCAGTGCTCCAGTGCGGGGAGGAGGCCTTCGAGGTACGTGCGCAGGGGGTCGACGGGAGGCATCCGGCCCGGGGCCGGGCGCGGCGGTGCGTCGGCGCGGGCGGCTGCGGCCTGCTTGCGGAGGCGTTCGGCCTTGGCCGGGTCGCCATCGAGGGCCTCCACCACGAGGTGGAGGTTCCCCTGGGAGATCAGGCGACGTCCGGTGAAGAACGGTGAGAGCGTGCTCGCGGCCAGCCCGACCTGCCGGCCCAGGTCCGTGAAGGAGGGCCGGCCGGCCACCCGGTGGATGTCGTCCAGGTATTCGAGCAGCGCACGGAAGGGCCCGTCGGACGGCCAGTGCTCTTTCCCGAACGTCGCCATGTGCGCCCCTCCTCGCCCGGACCCCCGCCCGGTCCTCCCGTCGGCCCGGCGTTCGCGGACCGTACGCGCAGCGGATCGCCGTGGCCGGACGTCTGTGCTGGTCACGACCCCGCCGCCGGACGTGCCGCGGCCCTCGCGTACGCGTTTCGTCGCCACTTCCTTCCCCGCCGTCCGGGCGCCAACACCCTTGATTCAGCGGGCAGATCGGCCCGTCATCGCGAGAGGGGCGTCACCGTGGACGACTGGCAGACGTGGGTGCAGCAGCCACCGGGATCATCGGGCTGGTCAACGCGGCCGTGCGGCTCGGCGGCATGGTCCTGCGCCGGCGCGCGGCCGCCCGGAGGGGGTCCGCGCCGACCGGCGCGGTGGAGCGCGGGCCGGGTGGGCGTTGACCGTGCGCGGCCGGGGGCTCCCGCCCCCGGTTCCGCGGGACCGGCCGCGTTCCGTGTCCGTGCGCGGCCGGGCCGCGTCAGCCGCCCTGCTTCGCCGCCCGCTCGTACAGGGCCTTCGCGCGGTCGTCGAACAGGGCGGCCGTGGAGTCCACGTCCGTGTCCCCGCCGCTCAGCACCCCGATGAGCTGGCCCGGCCGCCCCGGCCCGCCGCGGTCGGCGATCCACGGGCTGCCGCTCGTCCCCGTCCAGAACCCCGAGCAGTTGATGTAGAGCATCGCGGGGTCGTCCTCGTCGTGCCGGCTCTGCGTCGTACAGGCGACGGGCTTGTTCTCGGGGTTGTGCTCGGACTGCGGATAGCCGACGACGGTCACCTCCCGCTCGTAGCCGGAGGTCCACACGGGCTTCGGGGCCTCGCCGCGTCCGACGACCTCTTGCAGGCTGCGCCCGTCCGCGTCCGGTTCGACGCTGAGGAAGGCGAAGTCGGCGGTGTCCTCGCCCCACTTCGTCCAGCGCTCGTCGACCTGGACGGAGCGCACCTTCCACACGCCGAGCGGCCGCCGCCCGGAGCCCTCCCCGGAGAAGGCGGGGGCGAAGGCCAGCTCGCCGATGGCCAGCCCGTCGTGCGCGGCCTCGCCCGGCCGCCCGTCCTCGCCGGCGGGGGCCACGCAGTGCGCGGCGGTGGCGACGACGTTGCCCCGCGGGCTGTCGACGACGCTGGCCGTGCACCAGTGCTCGCCGTTGGCCATGAGCACGCCGACGGTGGGGAAGGGGAGCGCGCCGCGTTCCTCGTAGCCGCCGGAGTCCCTGACGAACACCACGGCGAGCAGCGCGACGGCCCCCGCGAGGGCGGCCGAGACGATCCCCTTGAGCCCGGTGCTCACCGCGGGGCGGCGCCGTTCGCGCCGCCGCTCGGGGCCGGCCGGGGCTTCGGGGTGGGTGCGGACATCACCTTGCTGATCCACTCCAGTGCGCCCTCCCTCATCCCGCGTACGTAGGACTTCCCGTTGTGCTCACCATCCTGGATCACCTGCAGCGTGGTGTGCACGGGACCCTTGCCGTAGTCCTTCATGAACCGCTCGGCCTTCTCCCGGCCGGATTCCTTGGTGCCGATCTGGAAGTTCACGTAGACGTCCGGGCCGCCCGCCGCGATCAGCTTCGCGGCGAGCTTCTCGGGGTTGTTCTCGTCCATGGCCTGCGTGTTTCCCTTCCACAGCGGGGAATCGGGGACGATGTCGACCCCGCTCGCGATGGCCGCCTTGAAGCGGTCGGGGTACTTCAGGACGTGCTTGAAGGCGCCGAATCCGCCCGCCGAGGAGCCCATGTAGGCCCACCCGTCGCGGGAGGTGAAGGTCCGGAAATTGGCCTTCGTGAAATCCGGGACGTCTTCGACCATCCAGGTGCCCATCTTGGGCTCTCCGGGGATGTCCGAGGCGTCGAAGTGGTGCTTGGTGTCGGCGTTGTGCACCGGCATGACCAGGATGAAGGGCAGGCTCTTGCCGGACTTCGCCCCGTCGCTCACGGCCTGCTGGAGGCCGAGGCCGGGGCCCGTCCCCCAGTAGTTCGTGGGGTAGCCGCGGCCGCCGGGCAGGGAGATCAGGACCGGGAAGGCGCTGTCGGCGTACGCCGGGTCGTCGTACTCCTTCGGCACCCACACCCAGACGTCGCCCGTGAACCCGGACTTCTTGCCCGTCAGGGTGGTCTTGGCGATCTGGGTGCCGTCCGGCAGCCGGGAGGTCCGGACGAACTCGGCCTTCGGCCCGGTGGGCATGCGTACGCCGGGTGCGGACCCGGTGTCGGCGGCGGTGGAGGCCGCGGTCTTGGACTTCCCGAAGGAGACGGGATCGCCTATGTCCGAGAAGAGGCCGTAGTGGTACGCGGCCGCCCCGCCGCCCGCCAGGAGGGTGAGCCCGAGCCCCCCGCCGATCAGGGTCAGGCGCAGCCGGCGCTTGGGGCGGCCGGCCCCGGGACCGGCGGCGCCGCCGGTCCCGGTCCCGGAGGCGCCGCCGGTCGTGGCGGCGCTCCCGGTCGTGGTCGCGCCGTCCCCGGTGGTGGCGGCCCTGTCACCCTGCAGGTCTTGGTGCACGGATCGTTCCCGTTCCTTCTCCGGCGCCCCTTGGGAGCGTGGGTTGGACCGTTTGGTCCCCCTTACATCCATAACAGAGGTATGAACGACCGGATGGGTTGCCCGGGACGGGTGGACGTGTCGAGGGCCACGCGGGTCACGCGGGTCAGCTCGTTTCGGGCTTCGGACCCTTCAGGACCTTGCTGACCCATTCCAGTGAGCCTTCCTTCATGCCGCGCACGTAGTGCCAGCCGTTGTGCTCGCCGTTCTGGATGTCCCGGACGGTCATCTTGACCGGGCCCTTGGCGTACTTCTGCTGGAACTGCGTCATGCGCTCCTTGCCGCTCTCCTTGGTCCCGATCTGGAAGTTGATGTAGACCTCGGGACCGCCCGTGTCGATCAGCTTCTGGGCGAGCTTCTCGGGGTTGTTCGCGTCCATCTCCGCCTGGTGGCCCTTCCAGAGCGGGGAGTCGGGGACGATCTCGCCGCCGCTCGCGATCACGGCCTTGAACTTGTCCGGGTGCTGGAGGACCTGCTTCATGCCGACGAAGGCGCCGGAGGAGGAGCCCATGAAGGCCCAGCCGTCGCGGGACTTGTACGTACGGAAGTTGGCGCGGGTGAAGTCCGGGACGTCCTCGGCGATCCAGGTGCCCATCTTGGGCTGCCCGGGTATGTCGGAGCCGTCGTAGTAGTACTTCGCGTCCGGGTTGAGCACCGGCATGATCACGATGAACGGGAGGCTGGTGCCGGCCTGGACGCCCTCGCTGATGGCCTTCTGGAGGCCGAGGCTGCGGTCGGCCCAGTAGTTGGCCGGGTAGCCGTTGCCGCCGGGGAGCGCGATGAGCACCGGGAAGCCGCTCTTGGCGTACTTCGGGTCCGCGTACTCCTTCGGCGTCCACACCCAGACGTCGCCCTCGAAGCCGGACTTGGCTCCCTTGAGGCGGGTCTTGGCGATGATCGTGCCGTCGTCGAGCTTGGTGGTCTGCTTGAACTCGGAGACCGGGCCGGTCGCCGGCTGTACGTCCGGGTCGCCGGTCGGCGCGGGCGGGCTCGCGGGGGTCTGGCCCGGGTTCCCCTGCGCCCCCGCGTCGGCCGGGGGCGGGGTCTTGCCGAAGCTCACCGAGGAGCCGTCGCCGGAGAACCAGTCCAGCTTCCAGGCGGCGAAGCCACCGCCGCCGAGGACGAGCACGAACGCGACGGCCGCGCTGGTCCACAGCACGCGGCGGGACCGGGTGCGGCCGGAGCGCCGCGGGGGCTCGGGTATGTGCGGGGGGACGTACGGCTGCTCCTGCCGGTACGAAGGGTCGTACCGGTACGACTGGTCCTGCGGGTAGGGCTGGTACGGCTGGTCATCGGGCCGCGGGCGCTGCGGGTCCTGGTGCACGAACTTCGCTCCGAACGGTCATGACTGCCCCCCGGTGGGACAGAAGGGACTGGGATCCCCCTAGTCCTGATGTGTGAATCCCCCGGAAAGTTCCAAATCAGCGCAAAATCATGATCCGGATTCCGCGCACCTCGCCCCGGCTCACTTCAGCGCGTCGAGGACGCCCGCGCACCGCCCGAGCAGCCCGATCAGCAGCTCCCGCTCCTCACGGGCAGCTTCAGCCTCAAGACATCGCTGCCGACTAGGCGGGCAGTTCCTGCTCACCGTCGACATGACGGCCGGCGACCGGTACCGCAGCGCCCCGGTCTCCGACGCGGTGTCCCGCGTGGCCCTGACCGGCGGGGACGTCAACTTGACCCGGTCCTGAAGACCCGGGCTTGGAGGTAGGGCGCCACTGGCTGTGGTGTGGCCTCCTCCGTCCAGGCCACCTATGGGGTGGCTGGGACGCGTGACTCACGCCCCGCAGTCCACACGGCTTCACCCTTGCGGTTGATGTTGTGGGACGCGTTGTCGTCCGCGTGCATGATGACGCCACAGGCGCGGCACGCGAACGTTGCTTGATCGACTCGGTTCTTCCGGTCGATGTGGCCGCACTGGGAGCATTGCTGGCTGGTGTACGCCGGATCGACGTACACCAGCGGCACCCCGGCCCGCAGCGCCTTGTAGGCGATGAACTGGCCGAGCTGGTGGAAGCTCCACGCATGCAGTTGTGTCCGCTGGTCCTTGCGGAGCCGTACCCGGTCGCGGATGCCCGTCAGGTCTTCCAGGGCGATACCGCGTCCGGTGCGTTCAGCGGTGGTGACGATCTTCTTCGAGATGACGTGGTTGATGTTCGCGACGTGCCGCGACTCTTTGCGGCCGCGGAGCTTCAGGCGCCGCTTCGCGGACTTGGTCCCCTTGGCCTGCAGCTTCGTGCGCAGATCCTGCTGCCGCTTGCGGTGCCGGTTCACACCGCGCCCGGCAGCCCGGTAGCCGGTGGATGTGGTGGCGATGTTGACGATCCCGAGGTCCACACCGATGAACCCGGACGGGTTCTCGTTGACCGGAGCCTCGGAGATTTCACACACCGCGACCAGGTAGAACACGCCGCCGCGTTCGATCAGGTCCGACTCGCCCTTGCGGTACTCGCAGAGCATCTTGAGCGCGTTCGCGGAGCAGGCGAAGCGGACGTTCTTGAGCCGTCCCGCCGTGGTCCAGATACTGACGGTCCGTGCGTGGTACTGCCAGGACAGGCACCGGTCGTCGAATGGCTGAGCCGCCTCCGGCCGGAACATGACTGGTTTCGACTCCGTCTTCACCCGGCGCTTCGATCCGGGCCTGCCGAGATTCCCGGCCCGGAGGTTCGCTTTCAGCGTGGTGTACGCGTCGCGCACCTTCTTGATCGTGTGCTGCGCGACTTGCGCCCCGAGACCGGAGGCCTTCAGCTCGGAGTAGGTGTGCTTCCGCAGTTCGTACTCACGCGGTACACCGTGCTCGAACGCGACGGCGGACACCCAGTTGGCCCGTTCGTTGACGACGCGCAAGGTCGCTGACAGCGCGGATGCCTGCGCGGCATCCGGCATCAGCTTCACCTGTACACCGATCTTCACGCAGAAGACGCTAGAAGGACCGGCCGGAGCGGATCAAGTCAAGGCCAGAACGGTTACACAGCGCACTCCGGCGCGCCGACCCCCTTCGCCGTCGCCTCGGTCCGCGGATTCTGACCCGCGGGCAGATCCCGTCAGCGAGTCCCCCCGGGACTCCGTCAGCCGCGCAGGTAGGCCAGGACGGCGAGGACCCGGCGGTGGGATTCCTGGGCCGGGGGCAGGTCGAGCTTCATCAGGATGTTTCCGATGTGCTTGCCGACCGCCGCCTCCGAGACGGTGAGCCGGCGGGACACCTCGGCGTTGGAGTGCCCCTCGGCGACCAGGGCGAGGACCTCCCGCTCGCGGGCCGTCAGCCGTTCCAGGGGGTCGCGGCGGCGGCTGATGAGCCGGCGCACCACCTCGGGGTCGACCACGGTCCCGCCGGCCGCCACCCGCGCGACGGCGTCGAGGAACTCCTCGACCTGCCCGACGCGGTCCTTGAGCAGGTACCCGACGGCCGTCCCGTCGCCGGAATCGAGCAACTCGGCGGCGTACGAACGCTGTACGTACTGGGAGAGGACCAGGACGGGCAGGTCCGGCCGGGTCTCGCGCAGCCGCACGGCCGCCCGGAGTCCCTCGTCGGTGTGGTCCGGGGGCATCCGCACGTCGGTGACGACGATGTCCGGCCGGTGCTCGGCGACGGCCGCTTCGAGCGCGGCCGCATCGCCGACGGCGGCCACCGTGCGGTGGCCGAAGCGGGCGAGCAGGCCGACGAGGCCCTCGCGGAGCAGCACGGAGTCCTCGGCGAGGACCACGCGCAGGCCCGCCGGGGGGCCGGCCGGATCTACGGCGACGTCGGTGCCTTCGGGGTCTTCGGTGCCTTCGGTGCCTTCGGAACGCAATGGATCTCCACACGCAGCAGGGTCGGGCCTCCGGGAGGACTGGTCAGGGTCAGTCTGCCGTCCACGACGGACACCCGGTCGGCGAGTCCCGTGAGTCCGCTCCCCCGCCCCGCGTCGGCGCCGCCGCGGCCGTCGTCGGCCACCTCCACGGTGAGCCGGGTTCCGTCGTGCCGGCCGGTGACGGTGATGCGGCCCGCCCCGCTGTGCTTGGCCGCATTGGCCAGGGCCTCGCTGACGAAGAAGTACCCGGCGGACTCGACCGGTTCGGGCAGCCGGCCGGGGAGGTCGAAGTCGGTGTCGACCGGGATCGGCGAGCGGTCGGCGATGTCGGCGACGGCGTCGGGCAGGCCCCGGTCGCTGAGCACCTGCGGGTGGATGCCGTGGACGAGCTCGCGCAGCGAGGTCAGCGCCAGCCCGGCCTCGGCGTGCGCGGCGGCCAGTTGCGCGGCGAGCGGGCTGCCGGGCGGGGCGTCGAGCCGGGCCAGGCCCAGGGTCATGGACAGCGCGACGAGCCGCTGCTGCGCGCCGTCGTGCAAGTCTCGTTCGATGCGCCGCCGTTCGGCGTCGAAGGCGGCCGCCAGCCGGGCCCGGGAGCTGGTCAGTTCGGTGACCTTGACGGCCAGGTCGCCGGGGCCGGGGCCGAGCATCAGCCGGGCCAGGGCCGCGCGGGCGGCCGCCACCGCGCCGAGCGCGTAGAGGAAGAGCGGCAGGAGGAGCAGGCCGGCGGCGGCGCACAGCAGGGCCTCGGGGTAGCCGGTGATGCCGTGGATCTTGAGGGGGTTGGCCTGTTCCCCGTCGAGGGCGAGCAGGACGGGCGTCGCCAGGAGGTCGGCGGGCAGGAGGAGCGCGGTGCCCACGGCGAGCAGTTCCAGCGGCCACAGCAGGGTGGCGGCGAGCACCGCGTAGCCCAGTTCCCGCCAGGTCGCCTGCTCGCGGAAACGGGTGCGGGCCCACGCCGCGAGCCCCGTACGGTCCGGATCGCGGTGCGGGTCGGGCAGCGGCGCGGAGCCCGGGTCCCACAGCCGCAGCCGGCGGCGCTCGACGGCCGCGAACGGTACACCGGCCAGCGCGAGCGCGGCGAGCAGCGGAAGCCCCACGAGGACGACGGCGAGCACCGCCCCGGACACGGCGAGCAGGGTCAGCACGGTGAACGCGAGCGCGCCGATGATGCCGCCGGTGAGCAGGTAGGCGGCGGCGCGCCACGGCTTGGCGGTGCGCAGGTACCGGCCCGGGAGGGGGAGGGAGAGCGGCATGCGTCCCACCGTAGGCGGCGGGCGCGGGGGGCGCGGTAGGGCTGGCCATACCTCCGGGACTCGTCCCTGCCCCGCTGACCGGGGGCCGTGCGGCCGGTTGGCTGGGAAGCATGCTGAAGATCGCGTTGAGGTCGCTGCGGCGGCGCTGGATGACACAGGTGGGAACGTTCGTGGCGGTGGCCCTGGGGGTCGCGCTGATGACCGTCATGGGGCTGGGGCTCGCCGCTTCGGCGGCGCTGCCGGCGGGCGCCGAGGTGGTGGGCCTCAACTCGATGCTCGGCACCGCGGGCGGGGTGAGCTCGTTCGTGGCGGCCTTCGTGGTGGCGTCGACCTTCTCCTACGCCGTGGCCGCGCGGCGGCGCGAGCTGGGGCTGCTGCGGCTGGCCGGGTCGACGCCGGGACAGCTGCGGCGCCTCGTGATGACGGAGGCGGCGGCCGTCGGGCTGGCCGGGTCGGCGGCCGGGATCGTCCTGGGCCGGGCGGGTGCGCCGCTGATGGCCCGCTGGACGGTGACGCAGGGGCTGGCGCCCGCCGGGTACGCGATCGGCGACCAGGCCTGGCCGCTGCACACGGCGTTCTGGACCGGGCTGCTGGTCGCACTGTCGGGGGCGTACGCCGCTTCCCGGCGGGCGGGCCGGGTCGGTCCGCTGGAGGCGCTGCGCGAGGCCGTGACCGACGAGCGGCCCATGACCCCGGGGCGCTGGGCGGCCGGGGGCGGGCTGCTGCTGTGCGCGGTCGCCTTCGTGGCGTGGCGGCTCGGGTCGGACCCGGGCTCGCTGCTCAAGCGCAAGACGTACACCTGGCAGCCGATGCTGCTGATCTCCGCGTGCGGGATGCTGGCGCCGGTGCTCGTACGGCCCGTCGTGCGGCTGCTGATGTGGGTCCCGGTCCGGCTGACCTCCTACGCGGGCCGGGTGGTGCGGGCGAACGCCGCCGCCGGGATCCGCCGGACGGCCGCGGTGGCGGCGCCGGTGCTGGTGATGGTCGCGCTGACCGGATCGCTGCTGGGCGCGGCCTCGACGGTGACCGGGGCGAAGACGGCGGAGGCCCGTGCCCGGACCGGCGCGGACTACGTGCTGACCGGCGGGCGGCTGCCGCACTCCGCCGATCTCGCCGATCTCGCCGATCTCGCCGGCGTCCCGGCGGCGCGCGTCCTCGCGGTGGCGGACACCCGTCTGACGGTGCTGGAGGAGGGGTTCGTGAAGGTGCCGACGGAGGCCTCTGCGGTCGATCCGGCGGCGCTGGCGGAGGTCTCCCGGCTGCCGGTGGTGGCGGGCTCGGTCGCGGACCTGGACGACGGCGGCATCATCGTCACGGAGGAGTGGTGGCAGCACCGGGTGGGCGACTCGGTACCGCTGTGGCGGGCGGACGGCACCGCCGCCCGGCTGCGGATCGTGGCCGTGATGCGGACGGGCACCGGCGACAACGGGGCCTACGTCACCCCGCGCAACGCGCCCGGCGCAGAGGTCTCGCGCATCGAGGTCAGGGCCCCCGCCTCCGCGGCTCCCGCGGTCCGCGCGGCGGCGGCCCGTTACGGGGCCACGGCCCACACCAAGGAGGAGTGGCTGACGGCGACGCACCCTCGCACGAACCGCTTCACGGTGCTCGGCTACGTCCTGGTCCTGGGCCTCACCCTGGTCTACACGGCGATCGCGCTGGCCAACACCCTGCTGATGGCCACCTCCGACCGGGTCGGTGACCTGCGCCTGCTCCGGCTGGCCGGGGCCACCCGGGGTCAGGTCCTCGCGGTGACGACGGCCGAATCCCTGCTCGCGGTCGCGGTCGGCACCGTCCTCGGGACGGCGGTCACCGCGGTCAACCTGGCGGGCCTGCGCGCCGCCCTCGCGGTCCTCGGGGTCGACGCCCCGGTGGTGGTCCCCTGGCTCGCGATGGGGGCGGTCGCCGGTGTCTGCGCCGCGCTCGCGGCCCTGTGCACCCTGCTGCCGGCGGCCCGCGCCCTGCGCCGCCGGACAGGACGGCGCAGGGCGCGGTCGGGTGAAGCACCCGGTATCGGCGCCGAGCCGGCCTCGCTCTGAAGCCGGTCCGCCCCGGCTCGGTCCAGGGTCGGGGCCTGGCGCAGGGGCTCCGCGGGCGGTCGCGGCGGAGGGCCGGCCCCTGGCGGAGCCGGCCCAGGGTGATATGCGTCAGGATCCGGTGATGTGCTCCGGCCGGACCGGGGTCTTGTTCAGCTCCAGCCCCGTCGCGGCGCGGATCGCCGCGAGGACGGCCGGGGTGGACGACAGGGTCGGGGCCTCGCCGATGCCCCGGACCCCGTACGGGGAGTGCGGGTCGCCCATTTCGAGGTAGTCGACCGGGAGCGTCGGCGTGTCGAGGATGGTCGGGAGCAGGTAGTCCGTGAAGGAGGGGTTCTTCACCTTGGCGGTCTTCGGGTCCACGATGATCTCCTCCATGATCGCGACGCCCAGGCCCTGGACGGTGCCGCCCTGGATCTGGCCGACCACGGACAGCGGGTTGAGCGCCTTGCCCACGTCCTGGGCGGTGGCGAGCTCCACGACCTTGACGAGGCCGAGCTCGGTGTCCACCTCGACGACCGCGCGGTGCGCGGCGAAGGAGTACTGGACGTGGCCGTTGCCCTGGCCGGTCCGCAGGTCGAAGGCTTCGGTGGGGCGGTGGCGCCACTCCGCCTCGATCTCCACGACCTCGTCCTCCAGGACGTCCACGAGGGCGACGAGGACCTCTCCCCCGTCGGTGACGACCTTCCCGTCCTCCAGGAGGAGTTCGGCGTCGGCCCACGCCGCGTGCCCCGCGCCGAACTTGCGCCGGCCGATCTCCAGGACCTTCTCGCGGACGAGCCCGCAGGAGTTCTTGATGGATCCGCCGGTCATGTACGTCTGGCGGCCCGCCGAGGTCGAACCGGCCGAGCCCACCTGGGTGTCGGCCGGGTGGATGGTGACCTGCTGGACACCGAGCTCGGTACGGGCGATCTGCGCGTGGATGGTGATGCCGCCCTGGCCGACTTCCGCCATGGCCGTGTGGACCAGCGCGACGGCCTCGCCGTTGATGACCTCCAGGCGCACCTTGGCCGTGGAGTAGTCGTCGAAGCCCTCGGAGAAGCCGACGTTCTTGATGCCGACGGCGTAGCCGACGCCGCGGACGACCCCCTCGCCGTGCGTGGTGTTGGACAGGCCGCCCGGCAGCGCGCGCACGTCGGCCGCGCCGTCGGCGCTCTCCCACTGGCGCTCGGGCGGCAGCGGGCGGGCCTTGACCCGGCGCAGCAGCTCGGCGACCGGGGCCGCGCCTTCCACGACCTGGCCGGTGGGCATGATCGTGCCCTGCTCCATGGCGTTGAGCTGCCGGAACTCGACGGGGTCCATGCCGAGTTTCGCGGCGAGCTTGTCCATCTGGGCCTCGTACGCGAAGCAGGCCTGGACGGCGCCGAAACCGCGCATGGCACCGCACGGCGGGTTGTTCGTGTAGAGGCCGACCGCCTCGATGTCCACGTCGTCGATGACGTACGGGCCGACCGAGAGGGAGGCCGCGTTGCCGACGACCGAGGCCGTGGAGGAGGCGTAGGCCCCGCCGTCGAGCACGATCTTGCACGTCATGTGCGTGAGCTTGCCGTCCCGGGTGGCGCCGTGCTCGTAGTACAGCTTCGCCGGGTGGCGGTGGACGTGCCCGAAGAAGGACTCGAAGCGGTTGTAGACCATCTTCACCGGCTTGCCCGTGCGCAGCGCGAGCACGCTGGCGAGGATCTGCATCGATATGTCCTCGCGGCCGCCGAAGGCGCCGCCGACGCCGGCCATCGTCATGCGGACCTTCTCCTCGGGCAGGCCGAGGACCGGGGCGATCTGCTTGAGGTCCGAGTGCAGCCACTGGGTGGCCACGTACAGGTCGACTCCCCCGTCCTCGCAGGGCACCGCGAGGCCGGACTCGGGGCCGAGGAAGGCCTGGTCCTGCATGCCGAAGGTGTACTCGCCGGTGACGATGACGTCGGCACGCTCCCGGGCCGCCGCCGCGTCTCCGCGGACGATGGGCTGGCGGTGCACGATGTTCGGGTGCGGGACGTGACCGGCGTGGTGGTCGTCACGGTTCTCGTGGACGAGTACGGCGTCGGGTGCCAGGGCGGAGGCCTCGTCGGTGACGAGGGGCAGCTCCCGGTACTCGATCTTGATCTTGGCGGCGGCGCGGCGGGCGGTCTCCGGGTGGTCGGCGGCCACGAGGGCGACCGGCTCGCCGTGGTGGCGGACCTTGCCGTGCGCCAGGACCGGAGTGTCCTGGAACTCCATCCCGTAGTACTTGACCGGGGTCGGCAGGTCCTCGTAGGTCATGACCGCGTGGACGCCGGGCAGGGTCAGGGCCTCGGAGACGTCGATGGACAGGATCTCGGCGTGCGCCACGGTGCTGCGGAGCGTCTGGCCCCACAGCATCTCCTCGTGCCACATGTCCGAGGAGTACGCGAACTCGCCGGTCACCTTCAGGGTGCCGTCCGGGCGCAGCGTCGACTCGCCGATGCCGCCCTTGGTGCGGGTGCCCTGGGTGCCCTGGGTGACCTCGGTGGGAATGCCGGTGGTGGTGCCAGCCATGATCAGACCGTCTCTTCCTGGAGTCCTTCGTGTTCCCGGCGGGCAGCGGCCAGGCGCACCGCGTCCAGGATCTTCTCGTAGCCCGTGCAGCGGCAGAGGTTGCCGGACAGGGCCTCGCGGATGTCCGCGTCGGACGGCTCGCCGACCCGCTCCAGGAGCTCGTCGGCGGCGACCAGCAGGCCGGGCGTGCAGAACCCGCACTGGACGGCGCCGCAGTCGATGAACGCCTGCTGGACGGTGGAGAGTTCACTGCCGTCGGCGGCGACGTCATCGACGTCGCCCTCGCTCTCGCTCTCGCCTACGGCCGTGCTCGTGTCGCGACCCCCGTGCGCTACACGCTGCCCGGCGTAGGCGGCCAGTCCCTCGACCGTCACCACGCCCCTGCCCTCGGCCTGACCGGCCGCGACCAGGCAGGAACAGACCGGCACGCCGTCGAGACGGACGGTGCAGGACCCGCATTCCCCCTGCTCACAGGCGTTCTTGGAGCCGGGCAGGCCCAGCCGCTCCCGCAACAGGTAGAGGAGGGACTCCCCCTCCCAGACGTCGTCCGCTTCTCTCGGACGGCCGTTGACCGTGAGGTTCACGCGCATGTCACGCAACTCCTTCCGCGCCGCGGCCCGTTCCGCGGCGGTACGACTCCCAGGTCCAGCCGAGCGCGCGGCGGGCCATGATGCCGACGGCGTGCTTGCGGTAGCTCGCGGTGCCGCGGACGTCGTGGATCGGGTTCGCGGCCCCCGCGCAGAGCTCCGCGAACCGCTTGGCGAGCCCGAAGGCGCAGACGGCGATCACCATGGCGTTGCGCGTGCCCACCTTGGAGTACTGCTGGGGGCCGGCGGCCTTGGTGACGTGGACGGCCCGGATCAGCTCGTCGGGGGCCGGCGCGTTGCGCTTCACCCCGGTGCAGAACGCGTCGATCGGGATCAGCCGGGAGCCCCGTACGGACTCCGCCTCCACCGGGGCGCCCGCCGCGAGCAGCGCCGGGTGCGCGTCGCCGGCCGGCGAGGCGGTACCGAGGTTGCCGCCGACGCTGCCGCGGTTGCGGATCTGCGGCGAGGCCACGGTGTGCGGGGCGAGCGCGAGGCCCGGAAGCTCCCGGTGGAGCCCCTCCATGATCTGCGCGTACGGCACGGACGCGCCCAGCCGGACCGCGTCCTCACCCACCTCCCACTCCCGCAGCTCCGCGATGCGGTTCAGGTCCAGTAGGTACCCGGGACGCCGGTGGTCGAAGTTGATCTCGACCATCACGTCCGTCCCGCCCGCGATCGGCACGGCCGTGGGGTGGGCGGCCTTCGCGGCGAGCGCCTCCCCCCAGTCGGCGGGGCGAAGAAATTCCATGAGCGGCTCTCCTCGTTCGCATGTGGCCAGAAGTCGTCGGCGGCCGCATGCGCAGAAGTACACCCCGGTCCCCACGGGGCGAGGCAGTCACCGATCGCTCAGAACCGGCTTCGCCGACGGCTGTGGACGAGTGTGCTTTCGTACGCCCGCATGCCCGTGAGCTGCGCCGTTCTATCTGCCGCACACCCAGCACCGTGCGAAAGTAGCGATCATGCGGCTGCGTGAACTCCTGGACGACACCGAGCTCGGACTGCTCCTGCTCGTCGGCCATGCCACCGACGAGACCGGCTCCTCGGCCGACGGCCTGCTCGACCGAGCCATTTCCGCCGTCGCGACCAACGACCTGGCCGACCCCGGCCGCTTCCTCACCGGCGGCGAGCTCGTCCTCACGGGGCTCGCCTGGTGGCGCGCGGACGGGGACGCCGAGTCGTTCGTACGCGTCCTGCGCCGGGCGGGCGTCACGGCCCTCGCGGCCGGCGAGGTCGAGCACGGGCTCGTCCCGCACGACCTCGTGCGCGCCTGCCGGCGCCACGGGCTGCCGCTGATCGCCGTACGGCCGGAGACCTCGTTCGCCGCGGTCACCGAGCGCGTCCTGCTGCGCCTGCACCGCCGGGACGCCGGCAGCCCGGCCTCCACGGCCTCCCTGGCCGCCCTGGTCGAACGCCACCGCCGGCTCCTCGCCGACCGGGCCGCCCCGGACTCCGTACTGGAGCTGCTGCGGCACACCCTCGGCCTCGACGTGCGCGTCCTGTCGGCGACCGGACGCCAGATCGCCGGAGCCCGGCCCCCGCTGCGCGCCAAGACGGCGGCGGCCCTGGCCGCCCGCCACCTCGCAGCCCGCCGCGCGGGCGAGACGGCCCCGCACACCGTCACGGTCGGCGCCCGCCTCTACTCCCTCGTACCGGTGCCGGTGCCGGGACCCGCTCGCGCTCCCGACGCCGCCGAACTGGGCGACTGGCTGCTCGTCATGGAGTCCGACACCTCGCTCTGGCCCGCTCCCGACCGGGAACTCCTCGACCGCACCGCCGAACTGGTCGCCGACGCCCGCGCCGCCCACGAACAGTCCAAGACGGCCCGCAACGACCTGGCCGACCGGTCCCTCGCCCTGCTGCACGACAGCAGCGTCCCGGCCGAGGAGATCCCCATCCGCCTGCGCAGCACCGCGCAGGCCGTGGTCAGCGGGGTCGGCTACTGGCCGCGCTGCCAGTTCGTGATCGCCTCGGGCGAGCGGCGCGGAGGCGGCCCCGTCCCCGCCGCGGCCCTGCGCGTCCTCCTGGAGGAGGCGCTGGTCCAGGAGGACGGCCCGGTGCCGGTCTCCTCGGAGGACATCGCCGCCACCGTCGACGGCGACCGGGCCGTACTCCTCGTCCTGGTCCCCGAGCCCTCGGACACCCGTCCCGACCCGGCCCTCGACCACGCCGCGCTCCAGCGCAGGCTCTCCGCGGCGCTCGCCCGCTGGCTCGGCCCGGGGGACGGCGTCGCCATCGGCGTCAGCTCCCCGGTGGCCGATCCGGGCAACGCCCGCCGGTCACTGGAGCAGACCCACAACGCCCTGCGGATCGCCCACGCCGCCCCCGAGCAGGTGACCGTCCGCGGCCCGGAGGACCTCACCTCGCACATCCTGACCCTGCTCCCCCTCATCCCGGCCGAAGCCCGCCGGGCCTTCGCCGCCCGCCTCCTGGACCCCCTGCGCGATCACGACGCCCGCCACCGGACCGAGCTCCTGGCCACCCTGGAGGCCTTCCTCGACTGCGACGCCTCCTGGACCGCCTGCGCCGCCCGCCTCCGCCTCCACGTGAACTCGCTGCGCCGGCGCATCGCCCGCATCGAACACCTCACGCACCGCGACCTGTCCCGCCTGGAAACCCGCCTGGACTTCCTGGCGGCCCTCAAGGCGTAGGGGCGCCCCGGTCAGTGACCGGGACGCCCCTACGGGTCGGCTTGTCGGGCCGGTCTACCTGTCCGGCAGGGCCATCGGATTGGCGAACTGCTGGATCGCCGTGAGGTCGGCGGCGCCCTTGTAGACGCGCACCTCGTCCACCGCGCCGGAGAAGTACTCGGCGGAGCCGCGGGCGGCCCGGCCGACCTGAAGGCCGCCGGTGGCGGGCCACAGGGTGGTGTCCACGACGCGGGCGGACTGCGCGAACTGGCCGTCCACGTAGAGCCTGAGCTCATTGGCGAAGGCGTCGTAGACCACGGCCAGGTGCTGGCCGCCCGTGTTGGCGTCGGGCAGTTCCTCGTCGTCGATGACGGAGACGACCGCCGCGGCGGCCGAGTCGCTCTTGGCCACCTCGAGCTCCCAGTTGCCGCCCTCGGCACTGGGCTTGTAGCGCACCTTGAACCGGTTCGCCGTCGCACCGGGCAGGGAAAGGACGGTCTGGGCCTTCGTCGGGTCCAGCGAGGGCATCCTGACGCGGGCGCTCACGGTGAAACTGCCGGCGCCCGTGACCGGAGGCGTGGCGGTGGACGCGTAGTCGTTGATGCCGTCGAGGACCAGGTGTCCGCCTCCGACCAGTGCGGGGTCGTCGAACAGCGGGTCGGCCGGCCGGTAGATCTGCGGGCCGCCCGACAAGGTGAGCGGCTGGCCGCCCCCGGTCTCGGGCGAGCTGCCACCGGTCGCTTCGTCCAGCTGCCAGTAGCCCGCGCGCTGCGGTTTGACCGTCATGAGCTCGGCCACCTGGGCCGCTACGACCACGCGGTCGAAGACGCGGACCTCGGCGAGGTCGCCGGTGAAGAAGTTGCGGTAGCCGCCCTTCTCCCCCCGGTCGTAGCCGCTCTTGGAGGCGGACCTGCCGATCTGCAGGTGCCCGTGCGAGATCCACGAGGACTGCCGGATTACGGTGCCCTTGAGGTCCTTGTTGACGTAGAGCTGCATCAGCGGGCCGCCGGTCGCCTTCGGGTCGTAGACGCCCGTCAGCAGGACCCACTGGTCCTTGACCGGCACGACCCCGGTGGCGACGGCCTTCCAGGCACCCAGGCTGTCGACGTCCGAGACGGGAGCCGAGAAGGCCCAGGTCTTGGCGATCGCGTCGTAGCCGAGGGTGAATCCGGGCTCGCCGGTACCGTCCTGGGTGACGACCGTCATATCGCGGTCGAGGGCGGTGGGCCGGACCCAGGCACTGACGCTGAAGCCGCGCGTGGTGTCCACGAGCGTGTCACCGGCGTCCAGGAAGGACGTGCTGGTGCCGTCGAAGCGGGCTGCGGAGTCGGCCTTCCCGCCGGGGCCTTCGACGCCGAAGACGACGCCGGTGCCCGCGTCCGCGGAGTTGTTGCCGCGTTCGTCGTGGGCGGCGGTGCTGCCCACTGCGTCGCCGAGGTTCCACTGGCCCGCCACGGGGCGGCCTTCGCTGACGAGGAAGCTGTAGTGGTGCTTGCTGCTGGGGTGTTCCGCCCGGTCGACGGCGACCACTTCCAGCCAGTGCCGGCCGGGGCTGGTCGGCATCCACGTCACCTGCCCCTGGCCTCCGCCGGAGGTGGGCTTGAACTCACCCTTGGTGCCGTCGGAGAAGGAGTACTCGTACTTGACCACATCGGTGTCGACGATCTTGTCGTTCGGGTTCGGGGCGAACGTGAAGGTTCCGTACGTGCCCACTCCGTCGCTGTAGACGTTGTTGGACGGGTACTGCTTGGAGTTGACCAGCGGCTTGCCCGGGAAGGTGCTGTCGTACACGAACTCGCAGCGCTGGGGGGTGTCACCGATGTTGCTCCAGGGTCCCCAGCCGTCCCCGTCGTAGGCCCGGGCCTTCCAGTAGATGGTCTTGTTCTCGGGGATGTCGGAGTGAACCGTGTGGGTGAACCGGGTGCCCTTGATCGGTGACTTGTACGGGGTGTCGTAGGTGTAGCCACCGCCGTCCCACTCGACCGCGAACTGCACCTTGACCTTGTCGGTCACCGCGCCACCGTGATCGGGGTCGCGCGCCTCGGTCGACAGCTGCGGCGGTTCGTCGGCGTACGGCCGTCCGGTGCCCCAGGTGCAGGCCCCGCCGGGGTTGCTCGTCATGTCGCGCGTGGAGATCTGCTTCGGCAGCGTGTTGTAGCTGACGGACAGGAAGACATTCCCGCAGACGCGCTTCCACCCGGGAAACGTGTTCTCGTTCCCGGCCTTGAGGCCGAACGAGATCCGCGTCCAGCCGTCCTCGACCGCTGACCTGACCTGGTTGGTCAGTCCGCCGGTGGCGCCGCTCTTGAAGTTCAGGTTGGGCTGCGCGTCGCACGACGACGGGGAGATGGCCGCGTCGACCGTCTCCAGGTGGGAGGACCACTCGTCCTCGGTGCTGGCCCAGTCGCTGCCCTCGACGATCTCGCGGTTCTTGCCGCCGATGCGGTACAGCTGGATCGGCTCCGCCGTGGGGGAGGCACTGTAGATGTGGTGCACGCGAGCCGAGAAGGTCGCGCTCAGGATCTGCTTGTTCTTGTAGAACGACAGCGGCACCGTGTACAGCGTGCGCCGCACGCCGATACCGGCGCAGGAGGCGGCGCTGTAGTCCGTGGGGCACTTGCCGACGCCCGCGCTGCCGGAGTACTTCCAGTCCTGCTCGTTCCTCATGCCCGACATCACGCCGGACCACGCCGTGCGGGAGGTGGTCCGCTGGATCGGGTCGATCACGACCGGGAAGACGGTCGCGGGATCGCGCAGCATCTTCTGGTCGGGGACGAGCGTCAGCTTGTCCTGGGTCATCTCGATGCCGAACGGCGTCGCTTTCCCGCCCCCGCCGGGGGCCCTCAGTGCAGCCTTGTCGGCCGGAGCGCCGTCGGACGGGGCGGAGCCCTTCAGCTTCGACGCCCCGGCGGCGGGTGCGGCCTTGGCCTCCTTCACCGCCGCCGAGTCCCACATGACCGGCCGGCCGGCTTCGAAGACCGTTCCACCGGCCTGTGCGTCCTCCGCCGTCAGGGCGCCCGAGGCGGACTCGGTCATCTTGAGCCCGTCGGCCCGCATGCCCAGCTGGAGCGTGGCCAGCTTCGGGTTGGCCGCCGCCTCCGGGGTCTTGACGACCAGCAGATGGCCGAAGCCGTCGGTCTCGGCCCGCACGGTCAGGTCGACGCCGGGCAGCACCTCGGCGTAGGTGGCCGTGTCTCCGTCGACCACGGGCGTGCCGAGCTTGCCGTACGGCCACGTCAGGGCCAACTGGCGCCCGGCCCGCATCATGCGGACGAACGGCTCGTCCTTGCCGCCGCCGGATATCTCCAGGCCGACCGTGGAGGCCTCGGGGGCCCAGCTGCCGTCGGCCCTGCGGACGAGGGTCTTGTCGACGGCGACCCATGCGCCGTTCCGGACCGTGCGCACGGGCTCGGTGTACTCACGGGCGGTGAACGTGCCGTTGGGCTCCGCGAAGACATCGCGGCGCTCGTCGCGCAGGGCCACGACCTCGACCTGCTTGCCGCTGCCCTTCGCCTCGGTCTTGGCCTGCTGTTCGGTCTGGGCGACGCCGTCGCTGACCATCGTCGCCGTACCCGACGCGGGTGCCTCCTGGAGGTGCGTCCGCGCCGCGTCTCCCCCGTCGGTGGGCAGGGCCACCAGGCCCGCGACGACCGCCGAGCCCGCCAGCGCGGCCATCGCCGCGCGCAGGGCCGTTCTCTTCCGTGTGCGTTCGGGCACGTGCCCACGCTCCATGCTGCTCTTCGTCACCATTGCTCAGTTCTCTTGTCTCAGCGCGCCACGGCGCCGAAGGCGACGTTCTCGGCCGGGATGCCGCCCTGACCGGGCTTCCAGGAAGCGGTCGGTGCGGCGCCGGTCTCCGTGTTCCACGGGAAGGCGTAGAGCCCCCGGCCCTCTTCGGGGCCGTAGGGCATGCCGACGTACAGGGCGGAGGAGTTGCCTCCCAGGCTCAGCCCTGCGAACGAGTGGGCGGCGGCGGGCGCCGGGATGCCGGCGCCGGGGTCGACCACCGCGTCACTGAGGCCGGGCTCACCCAGCAGCGGGAAGATGTGGACGGCGCCCTTCTCGGAGTAGACGTCCGAGATCTCGTCGCCCGGTACGCCGACGGCGAGACGCATCGTGGTGGCCGTGCCGACGGTGTTCGGGGAGGTGTTGGCCGCGGCGAGCCGCTGGCCGAAGAAGTCTCCCGGCTCGGCCGTCCCGCGGACCTCGCTGCCGTTCTGGTCCAGCCACTGGGTCTCGGTGACCGTGGTGGCGCCGACGCGGAAGATCTGGACGGCACCCGCGTCCACCGTCGTGGCGAGGTCCTCGCCCGGAGCGCCGACGGCGAGCATCGATTCGGTGGTGGACGTGGCGCCCGCGGGCCGGTACGGGACGATGGCCAGGGAGGTGCCGAACCCGTCGGAGGGCTCCGCCGTGCTGGTGACGTCGGCCTGGTCCTGCCCGAACGCCCTGATCAGGGTCGGGCGCTCATTGGTCAGCGTGTGCTTGTACACCCCGGCGGCGCCGGCGAACGGAACGGTCCCCAGCGCTTCGCCGGGCGAGCCCACCGCGAGGTGGTTGGCATTGGACGCCAAGGCGGCGCCGAACCTGTCGTGTGCCTCGATCGCGCCGAACGCAGGGGTGGTGTCGTCCTGTGTCACGCGGACGACGGTCGCGGCCACGCCGGTGACGTAGGAGAACACTCCGGCGTTCACGGTCGTGTCGATGTCCTCTCCCGGGATGCCGATCGCCAGGTAGGGCGTACCGGCGGAGGAGGTGCCCGCGGTGATCGCGTAGCCGACCCAGTCCTCGTTCTCGGCGATGCCGCTGAGGGCCTCGCCGTCGCCCTGCTGGTACTCGGTGACGGCGCGGCCCAGGGCCAGACCGGTGGGCGAGCCGTAGACGACCTGGACGATTCCGCCGTCGATCGCCGTACCGACGTCCTCGAACGGGGCGCCCACCACGAGGTCGGTGCAGCCGTCCTTGTCCGCGTCGTACGTCGCCAGCGAGAAGCCCCACTGGTCGTCGGTCTCGGCCGAACCGGGCACGGCGGCCGTCTCCTGCGACAGCTCCAGCATGCCCTTGCCGCCGCCGTAGACGACCCTGACCAGCCCGGCACGCTGCTTCCCGGCGACCGTGGCCTCCGGGTCGGCGATCGCGATGTCCCTGACGCCGTCGCCGTTGAAGTCCGAATCGGTCCCGCCCGTACAACCGGCCGCCGTCGCGGACGGTGCCGCGATCAGGCCCAGGCTCGTGCTCAACAGCACTGTCACTGTCGCGTGGACGGCCATATGCCGCCAGCGACCCCTCAACCCCGCCACTGCTTACCCCACCCCTATAGATCAAAAAAGCGAACCTTGATCATGCTTCGCTCAACATAAGAAGCACAAGGGCGCATATCCGATATGCGAACTCGCGCTTGATTGCGGATTGATCACGCGCTCAGGACCGGTGACGGCTGGTATCTGGTCCGACCGGAATGCTCCGAATTAAAGCTGCGGTCCGCCCGAATGAAGCCGCCGAACACACGTGAGCCCCGGCGGGGGTCACCCCCGATGCCGGGGCGACCCTTCTTCGCCCGCGCCGTTCATGCGATCATCACCGAACGCTGCTCGACGGCTTCTCCACTTCCCCGCCGGCAAAGACCTTTAGCGGTGGGGGACATTCCGCCTCCGCGTCATGCATCGACGCTCCGGCACCCGGGCCGCAGGCCGTCCCGCGCATCACCGGAACCGCGCATCTGCCACTGAAATATGGCCTCAGACAAGGAACTTCCATGTCCCTCAGTCGTCTCAGCCGCCGGTCCCTGGTGACCGGCGCCGCCGGCGCCGGCGCCGCATTGTTCGCTACGTCCGCTCCCCGAGCGGCCGCCGCCGCCACCATCGTCCCGCCGCCCAGCCCCTATGCGACCAAGCTCCCTCACCAGATCGAAGCCGAACGTCTGGTGGACTACCTGCGCATGCGCCCATGGAGCGACAACGCCAACCGTTACAAGACGGCCGACAGCGAATCCGACGAATTCGAAGGGCTCTACACCAGCGTGAAGTGGGGGGCGTCCGGGCATCCCGAACAGTTCGGCAACCTGGCGCAGTGCTCGTCGTTCATCACGCTGGTCCTCGAGCAGGCCTACGGCCCGGCCAGTGCCCACGGGGGCCTGCCCGGCTACGGATGGGCAACCAAGGAGTATTTCCAGCAGTACTTCAAGACCACCAAGCGTTTCCCCACCGCCGAACTGTTCCAACAGGGTTTCGTGGAGACCGCGACGGCACTCAACCCCCGTTTCAACGCCGTCACCAAGCCGGTCAATCTCCGCGCGGGTGACCTGGTCGCCTTCGACTACAACCCCAACTCGACGTCCGTTCCTTATACCGGACACATCGTCATGATCCGCGAGCGCAAGGGCACCTGGTCCGACCCGGTGATCGACGCCCAGGTCGGCAGCAATGTCATCCCCTATGTCTTCGAGATCATCGACTGCACCAGCGACCCGCACGGCAATCCCAACATCGCCGGCGCCACCGACCTGTACCGCGCTTTTCCCGACACCCGCATAGAAGAACCCGCCGACGCCAACGCCCATTGGGCCGAGTACAACGGCGCCGGCTACGGACACATGATCTTCTACGCCGACGCCACCACCAAGCTCTTCGCCGGCTATCGCTGGAGCGTCAATTCCCCCACCCCCCGCAAGATTGCCGACCGGCCCATCGCCGCGGCCCGTATAGACCTGGACTGAGACGACCCCGCAGCCGAAAGAACACACGGCTTCGCCGCGAAGGAAATCGAGTGGTTCGCCCCCGATCCGGGAGGTAATAGACCTGCCACCGGATCGACCGGCGATGAGCGATCACGCCGTGCGGTGCCCCTCACCCTGCACCCGTCCAACACGGTGCGAAGAAGGGGCCGGCTCCCGGAGGAGCCGGCCCCTTCCGGCCCGCGTGTCTGCCACATCGGTCAACGAGAGCAGCCACGGAAACGACCGCCGTGGCGACCTGAACCACGTTGCAGAAAATCATCCGGCTGAGATCGTTGGCTCTCCAGCCTGAGCTTCAGGCCGCTACCGTGAAGCCATGACCGCGCTGCCCGACTGGATGCGCCCGCCGCGCGCGGAAGGCTGGTTCGCGGAGGACCTCGACCGCCTCCCCGAGGCACCCCGCCACACCGAGCTGATCGACGGAGCCCTCGTCTTCATGGTGTCGCCCCAGAGGTGGTGGCACGGCCACCTCGTCACGATGCTCACGGTCGCACTCATGGAGCAGGTGCCCGCCGACACCAGAGTCGGCCGCGAGATGACCATCAAGCTCGACCCGCGCAACCGTCCCGAACCGGACCTGCTCGTGACGACGGCCGACTTCGACGGCGACCGCACCTGGTTCGCGCCGGAGGACGTCCAGCTCGTCATCGAGGTCGTCTCCCCCGAGTCCGCCCATCGCGATCGCACAGCAAAGCTCCGCAAGTACGCGGAGGCCGGCATCCCGCACTACTGGTGCATCGAGGACGAGGACGGGGCACCCGTAGTCCACGTCTACGAGCTCGACGAACCCACCGGCGCCTACGCCCCCGCAGGGATCTTCCGGGGCACCCTCCAACGCCCGGTGCCCTTCGCGGTCAGCCTGGACCTCGACAAGCTCACGCCGCCCCGAAGCAGCTGAAAGTCGGCACCAAGCCGGCACGGGAATGCAGAAGGGGTCGGACTCACCAGAGTCCGACCCCTTCTGACCTGCACATGTGACGAAATCATCTCACGTGCAGCAACGAGACGATTACACGTTGAAGCGGAACTCCACCACGTCGCCGTCCTGCATGACGTAGTCCTTGCCTTCCATGCGGGCCTTGCCCTTGGCGCGGGCCTCGGCCACCGAGCCGCAGGCGACCAGGTCCTCGAAGGAGATGATCTCCGCCTTGATGAAGCCGCGCTGGAAGTCGGTGTGGATCACGCCGGCGGCCTCGGGGGCGGTGGCGCCCTTCTTGATGGTCCAGGCGCGGGTTTCCTTCGGGCCGGCCGTCAGGTAGGTCTGCAGGCCCAGGGTGGTGAAGCCGACGCGGCCGAGGGTGGCCATGCCCGGCTCCTCCTGGCCGACCGACTGGAGGAGCTCGAGGGCCTCGTCGTCGTCGAGCTCGATGAGCTCGGCCTCCAGCTTGGCGTTCAGGAAGATCGCCTCGGCCGGGGCCACCAGCGCGCTCTGCTCGGCCTTGAAGGCCTCGTCCGTCAGCTCGTCCTCGTCCACGTTGAAGACGTACAGGAACGGCTTGACCGTGAGGAGGTGGAGCTCGTGGAGGAGGTCGCCCTGCTCCGTGCCCTTCGTGATGCCGTGCGAGAAGAGGGTGTCGCCCGCTTCGAGGATCTTGGTGGCCTTCTCGACGGCCGCCAGGACCGCGATCTTCTCCTTCTGGAGGCGGGACTCCTTCGTCAGGCGCGGCACCGCCTTCTCGATGGACTGGAGGTCCGCGAGGATCAGCTCGGTGTTGATCGTCTCGATGTCGTCCTTCGGCGAGACCTTGCCGTCGACGTGGACGACGTTCTCGTCCTTAAAGGCGCGGATGACCTGGCAGATCGCGTCCGACTCGCGGATGTTCGCGAGGAACTTGTTGCCGAGGCCCTCGCCCTCCGACGCACCGCGCACGATGCCCGCGATGTCGACGAAGTCGACCGTCGCCGGGAGGAGCTTGGCGGAGCCGAAGATGCCGGCCAGGACGCCGAGGCGGGCGTCCGGAACGCCGACGACGCCGACGTTCGGCTCGATCGTGGCGAACGGGTAGTTGGCCGCCAGCACGTCGTTCTTGGTCAGGGCGTTGAACAGGGTCGACTTGCCGACATTCGGCAGGCCGACGATTCCGATCGTGAGCGACACGTTGGCGACTTCCCGTAGCTGGAGGGGGCGGCGGCCCGGAGTGGGCCACCGGACAGTTTACTTTCCGATGAGGGAGCCCCGATGTACGCGTGTCCGGGCACGCGATCGACGGCCTCCCGGCCTAGTTTTGGGGGGTGGAGCGATACAAGGCGCGTACGGTACGTCACCCAGCGGAGCGGACCCCCGGCCCCGGGCGGTCCCCGGTACGCCGGCTGCCCCGGCCCCGGCTGACGGGGCTCGGCGGCGGGCTCTTCGCCTGCGCCGCGATGTTCCTGATCGGCGGCCTCGACTGGCTGCTGTTCGACGCCTCGCTGTTCGTCTACGGCCTGCTGTTCCTGCCCGTGGCGGCCGCCACCGCCCTGTGGGTGCGGCCCGCCGACCTGATCACCGCCCCGATCACCGCGCCGATCGCCTTCGCCGCCGGAGTGTGGCCCGTGTCGGGCGGCTCCGGCGGCTTCGCGGGCGAGGTGATGGGGCTGGTGTCCGCGCTGTCCCTGCACGCCGGCTGGCTGTACGCCGGCACGCTCGTGGCCGCGCTGATCGCGGTGGTGCGCAAGGCCGTCCTCATCGGCCGCCGGCGGATGCCCCGCCGCGTGGCCTGAACGGCGAGGACAGGGACAAGGACAGCGGCGACTACGCCGACGCCGAGCGCGCCGCCATCGCCGCGCCCACGATGCCCGCGTTGTTCTGCAGCTCCGCCGGCACGATCCGTGCCCGGACCCCCTCGATCAGCGGCAGGAACTTCTCCGGCTTGCGGCTCACGCCCCCGCCGATGATGAAGAGGTCCGGGGAGAACAGCATCTCCACGTGCGCCAGGTACTTCCCGACCCGGCGCGCCCAGTGCTCCCAGGTCAGGTCACCGTCGTCCTTCGCCTTCACCGAGGCCCGCGTCTCCGCGTCGTGGCCCTTCAGCTCCAGGTGGCCCAGCTCGCTGTTGGGCACCAGGTGCCCGTCCGTGAAGAGCGCGCTGCCGATCCCGGTGCCCAGCGTGAGCAGGATGACGGTGCCGTCGACCCCGCGCCCCGCCCCGTAGGCCATCTCCGCGACCCCGGCCGCGTCCGCGTCGTTCAGCACCGTCACCGGACGGCCGTCCAGGCGCGAGGAGAGCAGCGCCGCCGTGTCCACGCCGACCCAGGACTTGTCCATGTTCGCCGCCGACCGGGTCACCCCGCCCGTGACCACCCCGGGGAAGGTCACCCCCACCGGGCCGTCCCAGTCGAAGTGGCGCACCACCTCGACGACACAGCCGGCCACCCCGTCGGGGGTGGCCGGCTGCGGTGTCAGTACCTTGCGGCGCTCCTGCGCCAGGTCGCCACGGTTCAGGTCCACGGGAGCGCCCTTGATCCCGGAACCGCCGATGTCCACGCCGAAGATCTCCATGGACCCACCGTAGATAAGGACCCGCCGGAGCGCCCTGCCGTGGACGGTGCTACTTCTGTGCGCCCGCAGCCGAGCCCGGCGCGGCGACGAGCTCCGCCGCCTCCGCGCGCAGGTCGCGGCGCAGTTCCTTGGGCAGGGAGAAGACGATGGACTCTTCGGCCGTCTTGACGATCTCCACGTCCCCGTACCCGCGCGCGGCGAGCCATTCCAGCACCTCGTCGACGAGCACCTCCGGCACCGAGGCCCCCGAGGTCAGACCGACGGTGGTGACGCCCTGGAGCCAGGCCTCGTCGATCTCGCTCGCGAAGTCCACCAGGTACGAGGCCTTCGCGCCCGCGTCGAGGGCGACCTCGACGAGGCGGATGGAGTTCGAGGAGTTCTTGGAGCCGACGACGATGACCAGGTCGCAGTCCTTGCCCATCACCTTGACCGCCTCCTGGCGGTTCGAGGTGGCGTAGCAGATGTCGTCGCTCGGCGGCGAGACGAGCAGCGGGAACTTGGTCTTCAGGGCGTCGACCGTCTCCATCGTCTCGTCGACGGACAGGGTGGTCTGGGACAGCCAGACGACCTTCGACTCGTCGCGGACGGTGACCTTCTCCACGTCGTGCGGGCCGTCCACGATGGTGATGTGGTCCGGGGCCTCGCCCGAGGTGCCGATGACCTCCTCGTGGCCCTCGTGGCCGATGAGGAGGATGTCGAAGTCCTCGTTCGCGTAGCGGATCGCTTCCTTGTGCACCTTGGTGACCAGCGGGCAGGTGGCGTCGATCGTCGCGAGCTTGCCGCGGGCCGCCTCCTCGTGCACCACCGGGGCCACGCCGTGCGCGGAGAACATCACGATGGAGCCCTCGGGGACCTCCTCCGTCCGCTCGACGAAGATGGCGCCCTTGTTCTCCAGCGTCTTCACGACGTACTTGTTGTGCACGATCTCGTGCCGCACGTAGACCGGTGCGCCGTACTGTTCGAGAGCCTTCTCGACGGCGATCACGGCTCGGTCCACGCCCGCGCAGTAGCCGCGCGGGGCGGCGAGCAGAACGCGGCGGGATGCGGGAGCGGGGGCGTCAGCAGTCATGGGCTCCATCGTACGGGGGTGTCCAGCAGGCCGGGGATCGCCCGTTCGGCAGAAACTGGGTCGAACATCCACACAGGCCGCACCCCGGAGGAACGATGGCGTCCGCGACGGATCCCAGTACGCCGCCCGGCCCGCCCGGCCCGCCCGGAGGCCCGTCCCCCGCGCCCGGCACCTCGCTGCGCCGCAGTCTCGGCTTCCGGGACCTGGTGGTCTACGGGCTGCTCTTCATCGCCCCCATGGCCCCGGTCGGGGTCTTCGGCACCCTCGATGCGAAGTCGCACGGCGCCGTCGCCCTCGTCTACCTCTTCGCGACCGTCGCGATGGCCTTCACCGCCTTCTCCTACGCGCAGATGGTGCGGGTGGCCCCGCAGGCCGGCTCCGTCTTCACCTACGCCCGCAAGGGCCTCGGCGAGGGCCCCGGGCTGATCGCCGGCTGGATGGCGATGCTCGACTACCTGCTGATCCCGGCGGTCGCGTACCTCTTCTCCGGGATCGCCATGAACGCCCTGGTCCCGGAGGTCTCCCGGTGGGTGTGGACGGCCCTGGCGGTGGTCGTGACCACCCTGCTGAACCTGTGGGGCGTACGGGCCGCCGCGCGGGTGGGCTTCGCCGTGCTGGCCATGGAGATCGCGGTGCTGCTGGTGTTCCTGGTCTCGGCGGTGACCGTACTGGCCCGGGGCGCGGAGCACCGCGGCTGGCTCTCCCCCTTCACCGGGGACGGCTCGCTCGGCGCCTTCTCCATGGCCGCCGTGCTCGGCGCGGTCTCGGTGGCGGTCCTGTCCTACCTGGGCTTCGACGCCATCGCCTCCTTCGCCGAGGAGGTCACCGGAGGCAGCGCCAAGGTGGCGCGGGCGGTGCTGTTCTGCCTGGCGCTGACCGGGGTGCTGTTCATCGCCCAGACGTACCTGGCGGCGCTGCTCTCCCCGCTCTCGGCGGCGGAGCTGGCGGCCGAGCCGGGGAAGCAGGGCTCGGCCTTCTACACCACGGTCGAGGCCTCCGTAGGGATGTGGCTGCACGACCTGGTCGCCGTCAGCAAGGCCATCGGGGCGGCCTTCGCGGCCCTGGCCGGGCAGGCCGCGGCGGGCCGGCTGCTCTTCGCGATGGCCCGCGAGCGGCGGCTGCCCCGCGCCCTGGCGCACACCTCGCACGGGACCCCGCGCCCGGCCCTGCTGGTGGCGGCGACGGTCACGCTGATCGCGGCCGTCTGGGCGGCCCGGCGCGACGACGGGCTGGACCACCTGGTGTCGGTGGTCGACATCGGGGCGCTGGTGGCGTTCACGCTGCTGCACGCCTCGGTGGTCGGCTGGTTCGTGGTCAAGCGCCGCGAGGGGGCTCCGAACTGGTTCAAGCACCTGGTGATCCCGGTCCTCGGCGCCGCCGTGACCATCGCGGTGATCGTCGAGGCCTCGTGGACGGCGCAACTGGTGGGGGCGGTGTGGCTGCTGGTGGGGCTGGGCGTCCTGGTGGCCCAGCGCGGGCGACGCGGGCCGGATGAACGCTCCCGGCCCGACGCCGGTGTCGGTGCGGGCGGTTAGCCTGCGTGCATGGGTCTGAATTCGTCGGCTGACGCGCCGCTGCCGGTCGGTCAGGTGTCCCGGCTCATCGGGGGCTGGATCGACAAGCTCGGCCAGGTGTGGGTGGAAGGGCAGATCACGCAGCTCTCCCGGCGGCCGGGAGCGGGGGTGGTCTTCCTGACGCTGCGCGATCCCTCGCACGACATCTCCCTCAGCGTGACCTGCTTCCGGCAGGTCTTCGACGAGGTCGCGGACTCCGTGACGGAGGGCGCGCGCGTCGTCGTCCTGGCCAAGCCCGAGTGGTACGCCCCGCGCGGGCAGCTGTCCCTGCGGGCCACCGAGATACGGCCCGTGGGCATCGGCGAGCTCCTCGCCCGGCTGGAGCGGCTCAAGCGCTCCCTCGCCTCCGAGGGGCTCTTCGCACTGGACCGCAAGAAGCCGCTGCCGTTCCTGCCGCAGCTCATCGGGCTGGTGGTCGGGCGCGCCTCGGCGGCCGAGCGCGACGTGCTGGAGAACGCCCGGCGCAGGTGGCCCGCGGTCCGCTTCGAGGTCCGCAACGTCGCCGTCCAGGGGGTGCACGCGGTGCCCCAGGTGATCCAGGCGGTCAAGGAGCTGGACTCCATGCCCGAGGTCGACGTGATCATCGTGGCCCGCGGCGGCGGCAGCGTGGAGGACCTGCTGCCCTTCTCCGACGAGGAGGTCGTACGGGCCGTCGCGGCGGCCCGCACCCCCGTGGTCTCGGCGATCGGGCACGAGCCGGACTCCCCGCTGCTGGACCTGGTCGCGGACCTGCGGGCGTCCACGCCCACGGACGCGGCGAAGAAGGTGGTCCCGGACGTCGGCGAGGAGCTGGAGCGGGTGCGCCAGCTACAGGGCCGGGGGCTGCGCGCCGTGCGCGGGCTGCTCGACCGGGAGGAGCGGGGGCTCGCCCACGCGCTCGCGCGGCCGGTCTTCGTCCACCCCCAGCGGATGGTCGAGACCCGGGAGGCGGAGGTGGACGCGCTGCTGGCGCGCAGCCGCCGGACCCTGGGGCACTTGCTGGACCGGGCCGATTCGGAGCTGGCGCACACCCTCGCGCGCGTGGTGGCGCTGTCCCCGGCCGCCACCCTCGAGCGCGGGTACGCGGTGCTCCAGCGGGCCGACGGGCACGTGGTGCGCTCGCCCGGGGACGTGTCGGCGGGCGACGTGCTGCGGGCGCGCGTGGCGGAGGGGGAGTTCCCGGTGGAGGTCGCGGGGGACCCCGCGTAGGGCCGGGCAGGGCCGCGCAGGGCCGCATAGGGACGCGCAGGGCCGCGTAGAGGCCTGGAAAGCGACACACTGTCGCAACAATTTGTTGATCTTCACAGTTAAGGTGGGAGAGGGAATGGCCGAGACCGATACGGCGCTGGGATACGAGCAGGCCCGGGACGAGCTGATCGAGGTCGTCCGCAAGCTGGAGGCCGGCGGCACCTCGCTGGAGGACTCCCTCGCGCTCTGGGAGCGCGGCGAGGAGCTCGCGAAGGTGTGCCGCCACTGGCTGGAGGGGGCCCGCGCCCGGCTGGACTCGGCGCTGGCGGCGCGCGAGGCGGCGGAGGGGGCCGGCGGGGAGTGACGTCGCTCACCCGCCCGGACATTTAGTTGAATTTTCACCTATTTCCGTCGTAGTCTCAGGACATCGCTTCAGCAGTCCCTCACAGAAGAAGGCTTTTCGATGTCTCTCGTTCTCGACGCCGCCGCTCAGGACCTCCTCTTCCGTGAGGCCCGCACCGCCAACACCTTCTCCGACGAGCCGGTGACCGAGGAGCAGGTCCAGGCGATCTACGACCTGGTGAAGTTCGGCCCGACCGCCTTCAACCAGACGCCGCTGCGCATCACCCTGGTCCGCTCGCCCGAGGCCCGCGAGCGCCTCGTCAAGCACATGGCCGAGGGCAACCAGGCCAAGACCGCCGCCGCCCCGCTGGTCGCGATCCTGTCCGCGGACAACGAGTTCCACGAGGACCTCCCGCAGCTGCTCCCGCACTTCCCGCAGGCCAAGGACGCCTTCTTCTCCCAGCGCCCGGTCCGCGAGCAGTCCGCGCTGGTCAACTCCGCGCTGCAGGCCGCGTACTTCATCATCGGCGTCCGCGCCGCCGGCCTGGCCGCCGGCCCGATGACCGGTCTGGACTTCGCCGGCCTCCAGAAGGAGTTCCTGGACGGCGACCACACCCCGCTGATGGTCATCAACATCGGCAAGCCGGGCGAGGACGCCTGGTTCCCGCGCTCCCCGCGCCTGGAGTTCGACCAGGTCATCACGACCGTCTGAGCCCAGCCCCACAGGCAGTGAACGCAAAAGGCCGCGCCCCCCGAATCCCGGGGAGCGCGGCCTTTTCGCTTCGTACCGCGTAGGCCTTCGCCCTACGAGCCCTGCTTGAACTCCAGCACCGCCGCCATCGCACCGAGCTGCTCGAAGGAGGCCGTCCCGGTCACCACCGTGACGTAGCCCTGCTCGTGCCGCACGAGGGCGTCGTACTTCTCGCCGTCCCAGCGCTCCCAGACCTGGTCGCCGACCTTCTGGGTCTCCCCGGTGGCCGTCGCCTTCCGGGTGACCTTCGCGATGTACTTGTCCGTGACGTCCGCGGACTGCTCCACCGCCACGTACTGCTGCGCCGGGTCCAGGAAGCCCAGGTGCCAGGCGCTGGCCTCCTTGCGCGTGTATGCCACCGAGGTCGCCCGCCACTCCGGCGGCAGCCCGACGGGCACCGCCACGGGGTAGGGGGCCGCGCGCCGGGCCGTGAGGGTTTCGACGCGGTAGTCGACCACCTTCGTCGGATCGGCCTTCTCGTCATGTGGGATGACCAAATAGATCCCCCCGACCACGAGCCCGATCACCGCGAGGGACCGGATCATGTCCACGACCGTCTGCTTGCCCTTCATACCTGCCACGACACCATCGTCCCGCATGCCTCCGGGCGATCACCGCCGGGGTCGGAAAGGCGCGCCACGGGCGGCGCAAGATGTCCGCTCAGGACAATCGACTGACCGATATGGCGCTCATACGTGACCCGGTCTGCTCAATATGTCGACGTACCGATAGAGTCCAGGGACCCTCACTCCCGGCCGTCGCCGTACAGAAAGGTGCGCTCCGATGACCGAGCACAACCTGCCGCCCCAGCTCGAAGTCTCTCCGGAGGCACCCGACCGCAACCTCGCCCTGGAACTCGTACGGGTGACCGAGGCCGCCGCCATGGCCGCGGGCCGCTGGGTCGGACGCGGTGACAAGCTCGGCGCCGACGGCGCCGCCGTCAACGCGATGCGGACCCTGATCTCCACCGTTTCGATGAACGGCGTCGTCGTCATCGGCGAGGGCGAGAAGGACGAAGCCCCGATGCTCTTCAACGGCGAGCAGGTCGGCGACGGCACCGGTGCCGAGGTCGACATCGCCGTGGACCCCATCGACGGCACCACCCTGAACGCCAAGGGCATGCCGAACGCCATCGCCGTGCTGGCCGCCGCCGACCGCGGCACCATGTTCGACCCGTCCGCGGTGTTCTACATGGAGAAGCTGGTCACCGGTCCCGAGGCCGCCGACTTCGTCGACATCAACGCCCCGGTCTCCGTCAACATCCGCCGCGTCGCCAAGGCCAAGAACATGGCCGTGGAAGACGTCACGGTGATCATCCTGGACCGCCCCCGCCACGAGGGCATCGTCAAGGAGATCCGCGAGACCGGCGCGCGCATCAAGTTCATCTCCGACGGAGACGTCGCCGGCTCGGTCCTGGCCGTCACGGAGGACAGCGGCATCGACCTGCTGCTCGGCATCGGCGGCACCCCCGAGGGCATCATCTCGGCCTGCGCGATCAAGTGCATGGGCGGCACCATCCAGGGCAAGCTGTGGCCCAAGGACGAGGCCGAGCGCCAGAAGGCGATCGACGCGGGCCACGACCTGGACCGCGTCCTGTACACGGACGACCTGGTCTCCGGCGACAACGTGTTCTTCGTCGCCACCGGCATCACGGACGGCGAGCTGCTGCGCGGCGTCCACTACCGCTCGGAGACCGCGACGACCTCCTCGCTGGTCATGCGCTCCAAGTCGGGCACGATCCGGCAGATCGACTCGACCCACCGCCTCTCGAAGCTCCGCGCGTACAGCGCGATCGACTTCGACCGCGCCAAGTAGGCCACGGGCGGCACGGCAACACCGAAGGGGCGCTCCCGCGTGCGGCGGGGGCGCCCCTTCGGCATGCCCTCTGACAGGACGGCTCGCTACGAGGCTCCGGCCCTACGAGGCTTCGCGCAGCTCCCCCGCCCGGCGCCGCCGGCGGGCCAGCACCACCCGGCGCTCGGCGGCCGTCAGCCCGCCCCAGACTCCGTAGGGCTCGGGCTGGATCAGCGCGTGCTCCCGACAGGCGACCATGACGGGACAGCGGGCGCAGACCCGCTTGGCGGCGTCCTCGCGGGACAGCCGGGCGGCGGTCGGCTCCTTGGACGGGGCGAAGAACAGTCCGGCCTCGTCGCGCCGGCACACCGCGTCCGCGTGCCATGGGCCGTCCTCTTCCCTGGCCGGCACCCGCGGCTTCGGCACGACAGCCGCCGGGCGCCCCTGAAGACTCTGGACGGCGGCTACCTGCAGGGACTGGCGCGGCGGATGCGGCACGGTCTACTCCTGACGACGTATACGCGAGCGAGAGAGGCGACGCACCTGTCCCTACCCGCTGTGCGCTCCCCTATGCACCGAGTGCCGCCGATCCGGCCGGTTCGACCGAAAGGTGCTCCCGCTCCGGCCGCCCCCGGACTCGCTCCCGGACCGTTCCCGGTCCGCCCGGTGCGCCCCCTCCCGGCCCCGCGCCCGTCACCCGGACGTCACGCGCCGGGCGGCGTCCAGTCGCTGCGGCGGCCCAGGAAGGCGAGCAGCGCACCGACCGGATCGGCGTCCGGATCGGGCGCGGGAGCGAGCGCCGGGGCGTACGCGAACCCGCGCAGCGGCTCGGCGAGCAGCCGGGCGGCCGGGCTCAGCGCCGCCGCGAGGGCGGGGGTGAGCGGGGAGGCCTGGCCGGTGGCGACCGCGAGGTCCCAGGCGTGGACGGCGGCGTCGAGGGCGGCCGCGGCGACCGCGGTCTCGGCGGGGAGGGTGAACGGGGGCAGCGGCACGGCCACCTCGGCGGTGCCCGGCAGGACCCCGGCGAAGGCCTCGGCGCCGGCGGCGAGGGCGGGCTCCAGCAGTTCCGCAGGGCTGCCGGCCAGGGTTCCGGTGGGCGCGAAGGGGTCCTCGGCCGGTCCCGGCCCGCCGGTGAGGCGGCCCGCGTAGGCGAGCTGGTCGCCGGCCGCGTGCTGGAGCACTTGGCCGACATTCCACTGGTCGCACGGCGTCGGTGCGCCGAGGGCGTCGGCCGGTATGGCGGCGGCGACGGAGCGCAGCGCGTCGTACGCCTGGTCGAGAAGGTCCCACTTGGATGCGGTCATGGGCCGACCCTACGGACTCCTACCGGCCAAAGGGGCTGATTTCAGCGCCAGTTGTCGCCGTGTCGATCTTAGAGTGCGCCCTCCCGGCCCTTGCGGAGCCGGTTCGCCAGGTCCACCAGGCGGGCTCCGAGCTTGGGGCGCGCCTCGATGTTGCCCAGCAGCGCGAAGCCGCGGACGATCACGACCGGGGCCTGCGGGTCGGTCTCGCCGCGCCCCTCGCCCCGCACCTCGAAGTTGCCGAGGACGCCGCTGCCGTAGCCGCGCAGGGTGACGTTCTCCGGGACCAGGATCTCGACGTTGCCGAGGACGCTGGTCACGTTGATCTCGGTGACCTGCTGCTCGAAGACGGCCTGGGTCAGGTCGATGCTGATGTCGCCCAGGACGGAGACCGCGCGGGTGTGCGCGCCCGGCCGCCAGCGGCCCTTGCGGGAGGAGCTGCTGCACACGGCCACGACCGTTTCGACCGGGGCTCCCGCCGGGGCGCCCACGGCCCGGTACACCGCCTCCTGACGGGTGCCGGGCGCGGGCAGGTCCCGTACGAGCACGTCCAGCTCGGCGACCGTCTTCACCGCGTACAGCGAGTCGAGCCGGTCGGAGTGCTCCTCGGCGGTCAGCCGGCCCTCGGCGACGGCGTCGGCGAGGATCTGCGCGATCCGGTCCCGGTCCGCGTCGGAGGCGCGCAGCCCGGGGGCGGGCGCGGGGGCCGGTGCGGGGGCCGGCGCGGATGAGGGCTGCGAGGGCTGCTTTTCCAGGTCCACGGCCCCAGCATAGCCAGACACGATAGATCGCGATACTGGGCAGTGAGCCTTACCTCACAACAAAAGCCGCCGGAAGAGGTCCTACGCTGGATACCGCGCTGCCAAACGGTCGTCAGCGCCGTCTGCCGAGTGAGGGAATGACTGCCGTCATGCCAGAGTTTGCGTACACCGACCTGCTGCCCCTGGGCGAGGACTCCACCCCGTACCGGCTGGTGACCTCCGAAGGCGTCTCGACCTTCGAGGCCGACGGCCGTACGTTCCTCAAGGTCGAGCCGGAGGCGCTGCGCAAGCTCGCCGAAGAGGCCATCCACGACATCCAGCACTTCCTGCGCCCCGCGCACCTCGCGCAGCTGCGCCGCATCATCGACGACCCCGAGGCCTCGGCGAACGACAAGTTCGTCGCCCTCGACCTCCTGAAGAACGCGAACATCGCCGCGGCCGGCGTCCTGCCGATGTGCCAGGACACGGGCACCGCGATCGTGATGGGCAAGCGCGGCCAGAACGTCCTGACCTCCGGCGGCGACGAGGAAGCCCTCTCCCGCGGCATCTACGACGCCTACACCCGCCTGAACCTGCGCTACTCGCAGATGGCCCCGGTCACCATGTGGGAGGAGAAGAACACCGGCTCGAACCTGCCCGCGCAGATCGAGCTGTACGCGACCGACGGCGGCGCGTACAAGTTCCTCTTCATGGCCAAGGGCGGCGGCTCCGCCAACAAGTCCTTCCTCTACCAGGAGACCAAGGCGGTCCTCAACGAGGCCTCCATGATGAAGTTCCTGGAAGAGAAGATCCGCTCGCTCGGCACGGCGGCCTGCCCGCCGTACCACCTGGCGATCGTGGTCGGCGGCACCTCGGCGGAGCACGCCCTGAAGACCGCGAAGTACGCCTCCGCCCACTACCTGGACGAGCTCCCCACCGAGGGCTCCCCCCTGGGCCACGGCTTCCGCGACGAAGCGCTGGAGCAGCAGGTCTTCGAGCTCACCCAGAAGATCGGCATCGGCGCGCAGTTCGGCGGCAAGTACTTCTGCCACGACGTCCGCGTGGTCCGCCTCCCCCGCCACGGCGCGTCCCTCCCGATCGCGATCGCCGTCTCCTGCTCCGCGGACCGCCAGGCCACCGCGAAGATCACCGCCGAGGGCGTCTTCCTGGAGCAGCTGGAGCGGGACCCGGCGCGCTTCCTCCCGGAAACGACGGATGAGCACCTCTCCGACGCCACGGCGGACGTGGTCTCCATCGACCTGAACCAGCCGATGGACGAGATCCTGGCGACCCTCACCCAGCACCCGGTCAAGACCCGCCTCTCCCTGACCGGCCCGCTGGTCGTGGCCCGCGACATCGCCCACGCCAAGATCAAGGAACTCCTCGACTCGGGCGCTCCGATGCCGCAGTACCTGAAGGACCACCCGGTCTACTACGCCGGCCCGGCCAAGACCCCCGAGGGCTACGCGTCCGGCTCCTTCGGCCCGACCACGGCCGGCCGCATGGACTCCTACGTCGAGCAGTTCCAGGCGGCGGGCGGCTCCAAGGTCATGCTCGCCAAGGGCAACCGCTCCCAGCAGGTCACCGACGCGTGCGGCAAGCACGGCGGCTTCTACCTGGGCTCCATCGGCGGCCCGGCGGCCCGCCTCGCGCAGGACTGCATCAAGAAGGTCGAGGTCCTGGAGTACGAGGAGCTCGGCATGGAAGCCGTCTGGAAGATCGAGGTCGAAGACTTCCCGGCCTTCATCGTGGTCGACGACAAGGGCAACGACTTCTTCCAGAACCCGGCCCCGGAACCCACCTTCACCCACATCCCGGTCCGCGGCCCGGGCCTGTAGGCCCGGCCCGGCGGCCGGTCGGGCGCTAGCTCCGCCCGGCCGCCGGATCCGCCTCGCGCAGGAAATCCGCGAGGTACCGGGCCTCCACCGGCGTGGCCTGGTAGCCGTCGCGGACGGCGGCCAGGAGCTCCTGCATCGTCAGGCCGAGCGCGTCACGGAAAGCCTTCAGGCCCGCGCCGCCGGCGCCGCCCGCGCGGAGCGGGACCGTGCCCTCGGCCGCCACCACGGCTGCGCGAACCCACTCCGGGGGCCGGCCCCACCCTTCGTCGCGGTTGCACGTCTCCGGCGATCCGAACCCGCAGGTTTCGCACTCCCACTCGGACCTCCACAGCAGCCGGCCCTGCTCGATCAGCTGCCAGGCGTGGAAGACACACCGCGAGCACGGCTCACAGGGCGAGATCGGCATCATCAGCTCCGGCATGGCGTCACCCTGCCCTGCCCGGTAGGGCCACCGCATCCGGTTAACGTCGGGGACACGACCCCGCACCAGCGCGTTCACCCCGGTTTGCAAGGATTTCCGTATGGCAGCGACGACCGACCTCTCCCCGGCCCGCGGTACGCGGGTCATCGCGCATCGCGGGGCCTCCCACGAGCACCCCGAGCACACCATCGAGGCCTACCGGCAGGCCATCGCCGACGGGGCCGACGCGCTCGAGTGCGATGTGCGGCTCACCGCCGACCACCGGCTGGTCTGTGTGCACGACCGGCGCGTCGAGCGGACCTCCGACGGGCGCGGGGTCGTCTCCGAGATGACGTACGAGGAGCTGCGCGCCCTCGACTTCGGGGCGTGGAAGGGGGAAGCGCACGCCGGAGCACGGGTGCTGCTGTTCGAGGACCTGGTCAAGGAGGCGCTGGCCGCGCCCTACCCCGTCGGGCTGGCCGTGGAGACCAAGCACCCCACCCGCGCGGGCGGCCGGCTGGAGGCCGAGCTCGTGCGCGTGCTCGGGGAGTACGGGCTCGCCGACGGCGGATCCGGCCGCGTCGAGGTGATGAGCTTCTCCCGCAACGCCCTGACCCGGATGCACCGGCTCGCACCGGGACTGCCCGCGGTCTACCTGATCGAGCACGCGGTCCGGCCGCCGCGCCCCCCGTTCGCCACCCACGCGGGCCCCGGCATCGATCTGGTCCGCAAGGACCCGGGTCTGGTGGGCCGGCTGAAGGCGAAGGGGCTGCGGGTCCGCGTGTGGACCGTGGACGAGCCCGAGGACGTGGAGCTCTGCGTCCGGCTGGGCGTGGACACGCTCATCACCAACCGGCCCCGGGACGTACGGAAACTGCTCCTGGACATGTGAACACCCGGCCGGGGTGCGCCGACCGGGTGTGGGGGGTTCGACCTGACGGGGGTACAGGTCTGGCGGTACGGGGTCTGGCGGGGGTGTTACGCGAAGCGCTGGTTCGCCGAGCCGTTGCAGGGCTGGAGGCGCAGCGGCTCGTGGGCCGCGGCCACCGTCAGGCACTGGCCCGGGGCGGCGGCGGGCCGGAAGGTGGCTCCGTCGCGGACGAACTGCTGGTTGGCGCCGCCGTGGCAGTTCCAGATGATGAGCCCGGTGCCGTTGCCGTAGTTGGCGCCGGGCGCGTCCAGGCAGCGGTCGTGGGTGAGTTCGACGTGGAGGGACTTCTTCGCGGAGTCGTACCACCAGCCCTGGTTGCGGCCGCCGTGGCAGTCCCAGCCGAGGACCTTGGTGTTGTTGGCGCTGGAGCCGCCGTTGGAGTCGACGCAGTTGCCCGTCGCCTCGTTCTTCAGCGGCTTGTACAGGTCGTCCCAGGCCCCGGCCTGCAGGACGGGGGTGCCGGTGCTCGCCGGGTCGGCGCAGGAGGCCTCGCGCAGGCCGGAGGCGTAGAGCTGGGTCAGACAGGACGCGAAGGCGCCGTGGCCGCGGTAGTTGGGGTGGAAGGACTGGCGGGCGGTGTTCTCGTCCCACGGGAAGTGGTCCCCGAGATCGAGGTAGAGGCCGCGGGCCCAGGTGTCCTCCATGCAGACCTCGTGGCCCTGGAAGAGCCGCGAGTTGTCGAGGTAGGTCGCGCCCGCGGCGAGGGCGGCCGCGCGCATGCCCTTCTCGAAGGTGGGCACCGCGTAGTTGCGGCCCCAGGAGGCGTCGGAGTCGTAGCCGGCGCAGCCTCCGGGGAGCTTGCCGGGGAAGTTCGGGTTGTCGTTGAAGTCGGGGCCGATGGGGCTGGGGTAGCCCATCACGACCAGCTTGTAGTCGGAGTCGGCGTAACCGGCGTCGCGCATGACCGTCTTGAGGTCGCCGATCGTCGCCTCGACCTTGGGCTTCAGGCCGTCGACCCGCGCCTGCCAGCCCGGACCGTACTTCGGCTCGCAGGTGCCCTGGCTGAGCACCCAGCGGGTGACGCAGTCGGTCATGACCGGGCCGAACTGCAGGTCGTCGTTGGCCCCGGCGACCAGCAGCACCATCTTGATCTTGGTGTTGCGGGCCTTGATGGCGAGGCTGTCGCTCTGCACCAGCTCGTCGGCGTACTGCTTGCTGCCGCCGATCTTGATGTTGCCCGTGTAGCCGCCGGAGCAGGCCACGTTGAAGGTGTAGTCGGCCGCGATGCCGGTGCGGTGGATCGCCGTGTCCGGCGAGCGGTGGCACTGGTTGGACGACGTGTTGGTCGCGGGGTCGTAGTTGCCGATGCCCTCGCCCGAGATCTCGCTGTCGCCGAGCGAGATCAGGCCGGTCTTGCGGTCCGCGAGCGGGCGGATCGCGGAGTCGCCGTAGATCTTGACGGCCTCGGCGGCCCGGATGGCCTCCAGTTCGGGCGTGAGGGGGGTGGCCGCAGCGGTCGCCGCGTGGGCCATGGGGGTGATGGCGGTGACACCCCCGAGGGCGGCCGCCGCCGCCGCGACGGCGGCGAAGGTAGATCTGAGCCTGATCCTTGATTGTGTACGGGCACGTGCCATGAACGCCTCCCCGATCTCGGTGTTACCCCCGGTATTTACTGGCCGGTAGGCGAGTTGGGAACAGTCCGAACAAGACAATTGCTCAACTTTTTGAGGAGGCACCACAGATGACGAATGAACAGTTCCGCATCGAGCACGACTCCATGGGCGACGTACGCGTCCCCGCGCACGCCAAATGGCGAGCTCAGACCCAGCGCGCCGTGGAGAACTTCCCCGTCTCCGGACAGCGCCTGGAGCGCGCCCACATCGAGGCGCTGGCCCGGATCAAGGCCGCCGCCGCCACCGTCAACGCCCGGCTCGGCGTGATCGACGCGGACATCGCCGACGCCATCGTCTCGGCGGCGGCCGAGGTGGCCGAGGGCCGCTGGGACGACCACTTCCCCGTCGACGTGTTTCAGACGGGTTCCGGCACCTCGTCCAACATGAACGCCAACGAGGTGATCGCCACCCTGGCCACCGAGCGCCTCGGCCGCGCGGTCCACCCCAACGACCACGTCAACGCCTCGCAGAGCTCCAACGACGTCTTCCCGTCCTCCATCCACATCGCCGCCACCGCCGCCGTCACCGGCGCGCTCATCCCCGCCCTGGAGCACCTGGCCGGCGCGATGGAGCGCAAGTCCGCCGAGTTCGCGCAGGTGGTCAAGGCCGGCCGGACGCACCTGATGGACGCCACCCCGGTCACCCTGGGCCAGGAGTTCGGCGGGTACGCCGTACAGCTGCGCTACGGCGTCGAGCGGCTGCGCGCGGCGCTGCCCCGGCTGGCCGAGCTGCCGCTGGGCGGGACCGCCGTGGGCACCGGGATCAACACCCCGCCCGGGTTCTCCGCGGCCGTGATCGCCGAGGTGGCGGCAGCGACCGGGCTGCCGCTGACCGAGGCACGGGACCACTTCGAGGCCCAGGGGGCGCGGGACGCCCTCGTCGAGACGTCCGGAATGCTCCGTACGGTCGCCGTCTCGCTCACCAAGATCTGCAACGACCTGCGCTGGATGGCCTCGGGCCCGCGCACCGGATTGGCCGAAATCAACCTCCCGGATCTCCAGCCGGGGTCCTCGATCATGCCCGGAAAGGTCAATCCGGTCGTCCCGGAGGCCGCGCTGATGGTCGCCGCCCAGGTGATGGGCAACGACGCGGCGGTCGCCGTGGCCGGCGCCGCGGGCAACTTCGAGCTCAACGTGATGCTCCCCGTGATGGCCCGCAACCTCCTGGAGTCCATCCGGCTGCTGGGCTCCGTGAGCCGCCTGCTGGCCGACCGCACCGTGGACGGAATCACCGCCAACACGGCCCGGGCCAGGGAGTACGCCGAGTCCTCGCCCTCCGTGGTGACCCCGCTGAACCGGTACATCGGCTACGAGGAGGCCGCCAAGGTCGCCAAGAAGTCCCTCGCGGAACGCAAGACGATCCGCGAGGTCGTCCTGGAGTCGGGCTACGTGGACCGCGGCGACCTCACCCTGGAGCAGCTCGACGAAGCACTGGACGTGCTGCGGATGACCCACCCCTGACCCCGGCCGGGCCGCCCCCTCCCGGGGTCCGGATCCGGTCGTTTCCCGCCCTCGGACACCTCGGTGACCTGCAGCGCAGCGATCCTCCGGACCCCCGCCCTAAGATCTGCCCATGACAGGTACCGGAGGCCGCGGGGGCGGCAGTGCGCAGAGCTCGGCACGGGGCTCGGCACGGGGCTCGGCCCGACGTGCGGAGCGGGGCGCCGCGGAGGGCGTCCGCTGGGCGCCCGGCGAGCAGATCCTCTGGCGCTACCGGGACCACGCGCCCGACGCGAAGGGCGCCGTCCACATCTGCCGGCCCGTGACCGTGGTGACCGACACCGACGAGCTGCTCGCGGTGTGGATGGCCCCCGGGACCGAGTGCGTCAAGCCGGTGCTCGCCGACGGGACCCCGGTCCACGAGGAGCCGCTCGCCACCCGGTACACCGCGCCGCGGACCACCGTACGGTCCCGCTGGTTCGGGGCGGGGGTGCTGAAGCTGGCACGGCCCGGAGACCCCTGGTCGGTGTGGCTGTTCTGGGACCACGGCTGGGAGTTCAAGAGCTGGTACGTGAATCTGGAGGAGCCGCGGACCCGCTGGTCCGGCGGCATCGACTCCGAGGACCACTTCCTGGACATCTCCGTCTACCCGGACCGCAGCTGGAAGTGGCGGGACGAGGACGAGTTCGCACAGGCCCAGCGGTCCGGTCTGATGGACCCGGAACAGGCCCGGCGGGTGCGCGCCGCCGGCAGTGCGGCGGTGGACCTGATCCGGGCCTGGGGCCCGCCGTTCTCCGAAGGCTGGCAGGATTGGCGACCGGACCCGGCCTGGGGCGTACCGGCCCTGCCGGAGGACTGGGACCGCACTCCGGCGCATATGACCTCATGAGACCCTTGATGCGCCCCCGGGGGGCAATCGTAGGATCGTCCTCCGCCGGGGCGTCGGCGGTCAAATGTCGCCAGCAGCACAGCATTTGACCTAGGCCGACGCGATAACGAGAGGTAACGAGCGGGACGCGGAAACGCGGGGCGATGGTGTCCCCGCCGCTGAGCGGGTATACCGCGACTGACCGAGTTGAGTGCAGCGCACATCGAGCGCAAACGGACGGAATGCCACGCGTGACGGAGTACCCCACCTCTCAGGAGGGCCCCCAGCCGGTTGCCTCCGGCGGTCGGACGGACGAGCCCGGCCACGGCACGGAGGAACTGGGCCACGGCAAGGCCCCGCTCCCGGCGGCCGAGGCCGTGCGCACGCATGCGCAGCCCCAGGCGGCGGACCTGCCCCGTCCCCGCGCCACGGCGGGTGCACCGTCCGCCTCCGACGGGGCCGCGGGCCCCGACGAAGGCACGGACTCCCCCGCCGCGCCCGGCCAGGGCGACGCCCGGGTCCGGGCCGGCCGTGACGAGGCCGCGGCCGCGCAGGCCGGCAGCGCACGCACCCGCGACGGCGAAGCCGCCCGCGGGGCGGCGGGACGGCCCGGCGCGTCCGGGCAGGCCGGCGCAGGACACACCGGCGCCGGGCAGACCGCCACCCCCGCGCAGGTCAGCGGCATCGGAGTCGACGCGACCATCGCCCGCCGGGAGGGCGACCGGCTGCGCTTCGTCGGAGCCGCCACCCGGCGGATCGCGCGCGGGATCGACCTCGACGAGATCGTGCTCGGCCTGTGCCGGGCCACCGTGCCGACCTTCTCCGACGCCATCCTCGTCTACCTGCGCGATCCGCTGCCGGTCGGTGACGAGCGGCCCGTCGGACCGGTCGTTTTAAGGCTGCGCCGAACCGACCGGCTCCGGCCGATCGACGAGTTCACCGGAGCAGGAGCGGGAGCAGGTGCCGGTGCCGGTGCAGGAGCCGGATCCGGGACCGCCTCCGGTCTCGCCGGCCTCGCCGGTGCGATGACCCCCGACGGCGAGCTCGACTTCAGCCAGCTCGCCCTGGTCGGCCCGCAGGGTGACCTGCCCGCGGCCGAGCTGTGCGAGATCCGCCCCGGCGGGGCGCTCGCCGAGGTGCTGCGCGGCGTACGGCCCGTCTTCGGGTCCTCCGCCGCCGCCCGCGCCGCCCTGCCGGAGCTGCTGGGCGCCGACCACCCGGTCCCGCGCGGCCAGCGGGCCATCCTCGCGCCGCTGCGGGGCCGCCGCCGCGTCATCGGCGCGGCGGTGTTCCTGCGCACCCCCGAGCGGCCCGCCTTCGAGACGAACGACCTGCTCGTCGCCGCACAGCTGGCCACCCACACCGCGCTGGGCATCGACAAGGCCGTGCTCTACGGCCGCGAGGCCTACATCGCCGACGAGCTCCAGCGCACGATGCTGCCCGACAGCCTCCCCCAGCCCACCGGGGTCCGCCTCGCCAGCCGCTACCTGCCCGCCGCCGAGACGGCCCGGGTCGGCGGCGACTGGTACGACGCCATACCCCTGCCCGGCAGCCGGGTCGCACTCGTCGTCGGCGACGTCATGGGCCACTCCATGACCTCCGCCGCGATCATGGGACAGCTCCGTACGACGGCCCAGACGCTGGCGCAGCTCGACCTGCCGCCCGCCGAGGTCCTGCACCACCTGGACGAGCAGGCGCAGCGGCTGGGCTCCGACCGGATGGCCACCTGCCTGTACGCCGTCTACGACCCGGTCTCGCACCGGATCACCATCGCCAACGCCGGCCACCCGCCGCCGGTCCTGCTCCACCTGGGCGGCCGCGCCGAGGTGCTGCGCGTACCCCCCGGCGCCCCCATCGGCGTCGGCGGCGTGGACTTCGAGGCCGTGGAGCTGGACGCCCCGGCCGGGGCCACGCTCGTGCTGTACACCGACGGCCTCGTCGAGTCCCGGCTGCGCGACGTCTGGACCGGCATCGAGCAGCTCCGCGAGCGCCTCGCCACCACCGCGCAGCTGACGGGCCTGGACCACCCGCCGCCGCTGGAGGCCCTGTGCGACGACATCCTGGACATGCTCGGCCCCGGTGACCGGGACGACGACATCGCCCTGCTCGCGGCCCGGTTCGACGGGATCGCGCCCAGCGACGTGGCGTACTGGTTCCTGGACCCGGAGGAGACCGCTCCGGGCCGGGCCCGCCGGTTCGCCCGCCGCGCGCTCGCGCGCTGGGGGCTGGAGGAGCTGGAGGACTCGCTGGAGCTGCTGGTCAGCGAGGTCGTCACGAATGCCGTGCGGTACGCCGAGCGGCCCGTGACCCTACGCCTCCTGCGGACGGACGTACTGCGCTGCGAGGTCGGCGACGACTCCCCGCAGCTGCCGCGCCAGCGCCGGGCCCGGGACGACGACGAGGGCGGCCGCGGCCTGTTCCTGGTCAACCGGATGGCCCGCCGCTGGGGTGCCACCCGGCTGAGCAGCGGCAAGGTCGTCTGGTTCGAGCTCGCGCTGCCGGCCGCCCCTGGGGGCCCGGAGCGCCGCTGACCGGGCCGCCACCCGGACGCACCACTGCCCCGCGGCTTCGTGCCTGCGGGGCAGTGGTGCGTCCGGGTCCTGCGGTGCCTACGGTTCGGGCTCCCGGTTCGGCGGCGAGGGCTTCCCCGAGCCCGACTTCGTCGGCGTGGGCGTCGGGGTCGGCGTCGTGCTCGGGGTCGAACTCGGCGTCGAGCTCGGCGTCCGGCTGGGCGTCTGGCTCGGCGTCCGGCTCGGGGTGCTGCTCGGCGTCGTACTCGGCGTCGAGCTCGGCGTGGTCGACGGGGTGCCGCTGGGGCTCGACGACTGGACCTTGCCCATGTCGGCCTCGTCCAGGTCGAAGGAGCCCGTCCTGCCGCCCTTGAGCGCGTCGAGGGTGTACTGCTTCCAGATCGCGGCCGGGAAGCTGGAGCCGCCCGCGCGTCCGCCGCCGGCCGTACCGGTCAGGCTGGTCTGGGTGTGGGTGCCGGGCTCGTCACCGAACATCGCGACGACGGTGACCAGTTCCGGGGTGAACCCGGTGAACCAGGCGGCCACGTTCTTCTCGGTGGTGCCGGTCTTGCCCGCGGCCTCGTAGGCCGAGCTCTTCACCGCCTTGCCGGATCCGTCCTCGACGACGCCGGTGAGCACCTTGGTGACGGTGTCGGCGGTCCTGCGGCTGATGGCCGTGTCGCCGACGGCGCGGACCGGCTTGTACTCGCGGTCCGCGTGCTTGGCGGACTTGATGATGCTCGGCGTGACCTTCTTGCCGTGGTTGTCGAAGGTGGCGTAGACGCCGGCCATCTCCAGGGTGTCGGCGCTCATGGTGCCGAGCGACATGGCGGGCTTGTCCTCGGGCCAGCCGTCGCGGTCGACCATGCCGAGCTGCAGGGCGGTCTTCTTCGCGTTCTTCGGCCCGACGTCCACGATCATCTGGGCGTACACGGAGTTCACCGAGGAGTTGGTGGCGGACTGCACCGTCATCATCGGGTCGCCGTAGTCGCGGTCGTCCTGGTTCTGCGGGTTGAACGGGATGTCGCTGCCGACCACGGGGCGCTTGCTCGTGCCGTCGTAGAGGGTGTTGGGCGTGATCGGCTTCCCGTCCTGCGTGCTCGCCTTGCCCTCCATGGCGGAGGCGAGCACGATCGGCTTGAAGGTCGAGCCCGGCTGGAAGTCCTTGCGCAGGGCGTTGCTGGCCCACTGCTCGCTCTGCCCGGTGCCGCCGTACATCGCGACGATCGCGCCGGTCTTCGGGTCCACGGAGGTGGCACCCGCCTGCACGGCGGCGTCGACGGGGCGGCCCTTGCGGTCGAGCTTGGATTCCAGCTCGTCCTGGACGGCCTTCTCCAGCGCCGCCTGCTTCTTCGGGTCGATGGAGAGGGTGATCTCCCAGCCGCCGGCCTTGAGCTGGCCGTCGGTCATGCCGGTCTGGCGCTTGAGCTCCTCGTCGGCGGCCTGGATCAGGTAGCCCTTCTGGCCTTCCATGCCGCTGGGCGCCTTGGGCTTGATCGGCTCCTGGAACTTCATTTCCTTGCGCTTGGCCAGGTCCAGCTTGCCCATCTCGACCATGTTGTCGAGGACGCCGTTGAAGCGGATCATGACCAGGTTCTTGCCGTTCGGGCCGGCGGTCGCCCAGTCGTACTGGCTGGGGGCCTGGAGGACGGCGGCGAGGTACGCGCCCTGCTCCAGGGTCAGCTTTTCGGCGTCGACCCCGTAGTAGGCCTGGGCCGCGGCCTGGATGCCGTAGGCGTTGCGGCCGTAGAAGTTGGTGTTCAGGTAGCCCGCGAGGATCTGGGGCTTCTCCATCTCCTGGTCGACCTTGAGGGAGATGATCAGCTCCTTCAGCTTGCGGGTCGCCGTCTGGTCCTGCGTCAGGTAGAAGTTCTTGACGTACTGCTGGGTGATCGTCGAACCGCCGGCCTTGCCCTTGCCGGTGACGGTGTTGAACACGCCTCGGGCGATGCCCTTGAGGTCGACGCCCCGGTCGCTGTAGAAGGACTTGTTCTCGATGGCGATGAAGGCCGTCTGCACGTCCTGCGGGATCTTGTCGATCGACACGATCTGGCGGTTCGTGGTGCCGACGCGGGCCATGACCGTGCCGTCGGAGAGCTTGTAGACGTTGTTCTGCGTCAGCGCCTCGGCGTTGGGGTCCGGCGGTTCCACGTAGAAGTAGAGGCCGATCAGGGCCGCCATGCCGAGCAGCATCGCCCCGAAGAAGGTGCCGAGCACCTTCCTCCAGGTGAAGAAGCGGCGTATGCCGGTCGGCTTGCCGCCCGAGGTCCCGCCCTTGCCCTTGACGCGCCCGCGCGGCGTGCGTCGCGCACCGCGTTGCTGCTGCGCCTTTCGCGCTTCTGCTCGGCCCATCGCTCCCGCTCCGCTCGATAACCCCCCGACGTCAGCTCAGAAAGCTAACACCGCAGGCTGTGACAAAAACCGGCCAACGGGCTCTCATACCGGGCAATTCGGACGTGACAATGAGCACCCATCCCACAGGAACCGACGCACTAGGGACCCCGGAGGTTGCCGGGCTCCCGCTCCGTCCAAAAAAGTGATATCACTTTGCTAAGCGGCCCGACCGGCCGCCACTGGATGAAACGGGGCACATCATGACGAACACCACGGGTGGTACCGAGGCCGGCGTACGGGAGTTCCCCGCGCGCAGCGTGGGCGGCGGGCTCGCGCTGCTGCTCGGCCTGGCGGGAGTGGCGGCCGGGGCGGGCCTGATCGCGCTCGGCGCGGTGTCCGGGAACGACGGAGCCAAGGCGGGCCTGATCGCGGCCGGGGTCCTCCTGACCATCGTCGCCGTCATCGCCATGAGCGGCCTGAACACGGTCTCGCCGGGCGAGGCCCGCGTGGTCCAGCTGTTCGGCCGCTACCGCGGCACCGTCCGCACCGACGGACTGCGCTGGGTCAACCCGCTGACCTCCCGCCGCCGCCTGTCCACCCGGGTCCGGAACCACGAGACGCCCGTCATGAAGGTCAACGACGCCTACGGCAACCCGATCGAGCTGGCGGCCGTCGTGGTGTGGCGGGTCGAGGACACCGCCCGCGCCGTCTTCGAGGTCGAGGACTTCACCGAGTTCGTCGAGACCCAGACCGAGGCGGCCGTCCGGCACATCGCGATCGAGTACCCCTACGACGCCCACGAGGACGGCGGCCTGTCGCTGCGCGGCAACGCCGAGGAGATCACCGAGAAGCTCGCCGTCGAACTGTCCGCCCGTGTCGAAGCGGCCGGCGTCCACATCATCGAGTCCCGCTTCACCCACCTCGCGTACGCCCCGGAAATCGCCTCCGCGATGCTCCAGCGCCAGCAGGCGGGTGCGATCGTCGCGGCGCGCAAGCAGATCGTCGAGGGCGCGGTCGGTATGGTCGAGCTCGCCCTGACCCGCCTCGCGGAGCAGGACATCGTGGACCTCGACCCGGAACGGAAGGCGGCGATGGTGTCCAACCTGATGGTGGTCCTGTGCGGCGACCGCGCGGCCCAGCCCGTCGTCAACACGGGCACCCTCTACCAGTGAGCCCCGACGAAGGCGCGGACTCCCCCGCCGACCCGGCCGAGGGCCGGGCGGCGGCCCCCAAGGCCGCCCGGCAGGCCCGCAAGCAGGTGCTGCTGCGGCTCGACCCGCAGGTGCACGACGCGCTCGCGCGGTGGGCCGGGGAGGAACTCCGCAGCGCCAACGCTCAGATCGAGTTCCTGCTCCGCCGCGCCCTGTCCGAAGCCGGCCGCCTTCCCGGCGGGGCGGGCCCCATCCCGCCCCGGGGCCGCCCCCGCAACGCACCGGATTCCTGAGGGGCTTCCGCCCGAATTGCACGGCGTGTGCCGCCCGCCCGCATCCGTACGAATGGATACGCTCACCGCGTCATATACGGCCGCTCACCGAATTCGAGGCTCGTATGAATCTGACCAGTGGGACGAAATCCGGCGGACGACCGGCGGCCCGGAAAGCGGCCGTCGCGGTCGCGGCGGTCGCCGTGTGTTCCGGACTCACGTGGACGGCGCTCTCCCTCACCGGTGGCGTCACGGATTCCAAACCGCCCGTCACCTGCACCTACACACCCTCCGACGGCGGAAGCAAGGCCGCCGCCCCGGGCTTCGACGCCGCGGCGGCGGCCCGGCCGTACACGGTGAGGATCGACACCGAGGAGGGGCCCGTCACCATCGAGGCCCTCACCAAGGACGCGCCGTGCACCACCAACTCGTTCTCCTTCCTGGCCGGAAAGAAATACTTCGACGGCAGCAAATGCCACCGGGTCACCACTCGAGGGATTTTCGTATTGGAATGCGGCGACCCCGCCGGCGAGGGTAATTCCGACCCCGGGTACTGGTTCAAGGACGAAAATCTGGCCGGAGCCTCCTATCCCGCGGGCACCGTCGCCATGTCCAAGGCCCTGCCGGGCAAGAACGGCAGCCAGTTCTTCATCAGTTACGCCGATCCCACCTTCCGCATGCCGCCCAGCTGGACCCCCTTCGGGAAGGTCGTCGGCGGGCTGGACGCGGTGGCGAAGATCGCCGCCAAGGGAACGGCGGACGGATCGACCGACGGAAAGCCCAAGGAGCCCGTCGTCATCAAGTCGGTGACGGTGCAGCGCCCGGCCAAGTGACGGCGGGCCACCGAGTACCGCGGACACGGGTGTGGGGGGGGGGAGGGGGGGGGGTGGCCCCAACCCCCCCCCCCCCCCCCGACCCCCCCCCCCCC
>NZ_JBHUBS010000013.1:97332-269521 GCF_042788835.1 Streptomyces sp. NPDC056883
AAGGTGGGGGAGGGGAAAAAAACAGAAAGAGGGAGGAGAAAAAAAAAAAAAGGAGGGGGGGGGGGGGGGCCCCCCCCCCCCCCCCCCCCCCCACACCCGTGTCATGCGCCGACGGCTATCCCGTGCGGCTCAGCAGGACGAAGCCGTCCCTGTCGTCCACCGTGTGGTACCCCCGGGCCCGGGCCTCGTCCAGGGAGATCTGCTCCTGGACGACCGACATCGGCCACCGCAGATGCGGCTGCACCTGGGTGTCAACCATGATCCACTCGGGATTGGGGCGGCTGTCCCCCCATCCGTAGAGGCTGACGCTGGTGCGGTCGGCGAGGTGGGGCACGAGGTAGTGCGAGGCCTGGACCGTGGCGTCGTCCGGGATCTCGTCCATCACGCTGTGGGCCACCGCGATGCGGGGATCCTTCACCCAGGTCTCCGGCTGCGTCAGCTGCCAGAGCGGATAGTGCGGCAGCAGCAGCAAGGTGACCGCCGCGGAGCCCGCCAGGTGGCGGTACAGGCTGCGGCCGCTCGTCCCCCGCCGCTGGAGGGTGTCGACGAAGGCCACGAAGACGATCGGCATGACCAGCAGCGAGTAGTGGTATCCGGTGCCCCAGTGGGGCGGGTAGTTCGAGGCCAGGCGCCACAGCACGGAGGGCAGCGCGATCAGTGCGAGCGGCGAGCGCAGGGCCAGGAAGAGGGTGGGGGCCAGGATGAGGATGAGGGTGGTGACCTTCTCCTGCGGGGTGATCAGACCGAGCGTCAGCTGGTGGAGGAGTTCCAGCAGCCCGCCCTGCGTTTCCCCCACCAGCGCGCCGCCCGAGCCGCCCGCGCCGCCACCGGGGTTGTGGGAGACGAGATAGCCGTCGAACCCGCCCGGATGGAAGGAGGCCAGCACCAACAGGGCCAGCCCGGTCCCGGCCACACCGGCCGCTGCCGTGAGGAGCCCCAGCCTGCGCCCGCCGCGCCCGCCGCGCCAGGCGATGACCAGGCCGATCGCGGCCACCGTGAGGCCTAGGTCCTCCTTCACCAGCAGGAGCGGCAGCGCCCAGTAGGCGGCGGCGCGCAGCCGGCCGCCGCCGAGGGCCGTCAGGGAGAGGGTGAGCAGCGGAAGGGCGAAGGCCCACTCGTGGAAGTCGGAGGAGACCCCGCTCGCGATGCCCCACGAGACCCCGTAGCAGGTGCCGATGACCGCGGCGGCCGCGGATCCCAGCGTCCGGCGGGCCCAGAAGGCCAGCGGCAGCACGCTCCCGGCGACCAGCGCGGCCTGCGCCACGAGCAGCACCTTCACCGACGGCCACAGCCAGTACAGCGGCGCCAGCAGGGCCAGGATCGGGGAGAAGTGGTCCCCCAGGACCGGGAAGTCGGGCCCCTTGACCTCGGAGACGGGCAGGTGCCCCGACGCGTAGGAACGCACGACCTGGACGAAGATCCCCAGATCGAAGCTGCGGGAGAGCAGGCGTTCGTGGATCCGCAGGGACAGGGCCATGTAGGCGAAGAACAGCGCCCCCGCCATGACCCAGATCCACCAGTCGGCTTCGGGGCGGCTTTGCGCGGACGGCGTCGGCGCCTCGCGCTCCTCGGTGCCCGTCTGCTCCTCGGTGCCCGTCTGCTGCGGTGGGAGTGCGGCGGTATTGCCGGTGGGTGCTCGCATGAACCTTCAAGATGCCAGCAACGTCCCGACCAGGCCCGGAGCCGCCTCCTCCCCGGGTGGATTCCCTTCGAATGGCGGACTCCGCCGGCTATGCACCCGACGTATACATCGAGCGTATACACCGCGTGTATAGTCGTCCGCATGTCCATCAGCCACGCACTCCTCGGCCTCCTCGAGGCCGGCCCCCGTCACGGTTACGACCTCAAGCGGACCTTCGACGAGAGATTCGGCCACGACAAGCCCCTCGCCTACGGCCAGGTCTACTCGACCATGTCCCGGCTGCTGAAGAACGGCCTGGTCGAGGTCGACGGGGTGGAGAGCGGCGGCGGCCCCGAGCGGAAGCGCTACGCGATCACCGACGCCGGGATAACCGATGTCGAGGGCTGGCTCGCCCAGCCCGAGAAGCCCGAGCCGTACCTCCAGTCGACCCTCTACACGAAGGTCGTGCTCGCCCTCCTGACGGGCCGCAGCGCCCAGGAGCTGCTGGACACCCAGCGCGCCGAGCACCTGCGCCTGATGCGCATCCTCACGCAGCGCAAGCGCAAGGGGGACCTCGCCGACCAGCTGGTCTGCGACCACGCCCTGTTCCACCTCGAAGCGGACCTGCGGTGGCTCGAACTCACCGCCGCCCGCCTCGACCAGCTCGCCCAGGAGATACAGCGATGACCCCGGCCGGTACGCTCCTCAGCGCCACGGACCTCCGCAAGACCTACGGCACCACCCACGCCCTCGACGGCGCCGAATTCTCCATCCACGCCGGTGAGGTCGTCGCGATCATGGGCCCCTCCGGGTCCGGCAAGTCGACCCTGCTGCACTGCCTCGCCGGCATCGTCACCCCCGACTCCGGCACCATCACCTACGCCGGCCGCGAGCTCTCCGCCATGAACGACGGAGAGCGCAGCGCCCTGCGCCGCGGCGAGTTCGGCTTCGTCTTCCAGTTCGGCCAGCTCGTCCCCGAGCTCACCTGCGTCGAGAACGTCGCCCTGCCGCTCCGCCTGACCGGCGTGAAGCGCAAGCAGGCCGAACGGACCGCCCTGGAATGGATGGAGCGGCTCCAGGTCGACGACCTCGGCGACAAGCGCCCCGGCGAGGTCTCCGGCGGCCAGGGCCAGCGCGTCGCCGTCGCCCGCTCCCTCGTCACCAACCCCCGGCTGATCTTCGCCGACGAGCCCACCGGTGCCCTCGACTCCCTCAACGGCGAGCTCGTCATGCAGCTCCTCACCGAGGCCGCCCGGTCCACGAACGCCGCCGTCGTCCTCGTCACGCACGAGACCCGCGTGGCCGCGTACTCCGACCGCGAGATCGTCGTGCGCGACGGCAAGTCCCGCGACATGGAGCGCGCGGTATGAGTCACGGAAACCACAGCAAACACAGCAGTCCCGCCGGACCCCGCAGCCCCGGTAGCCCCGGTGGCCCCGGTGGCCCCGGCCATCAGGGCGCGCTCGCCGTCTGGCTCCGCGACCTCGGCCTCGGTGCCCGCTTCGCCTTCGGCGGCGGCCGCCAGGGCTGGACCCGCACCCTCCTCACCGGGCTGGGCGTCGGCCTCGGCGTCGCCCTGCTGCTCATCACCAGCGCGGTCCCCAGCGCCCTGGCCGCCCGCGACGCGCGCGGCGCCGCCCGCCAGACCTACACCTCGCCCACCGCCGAACAGCCCGGCCGCGACACGCTGCTGATCACCGACGTGAACCAGACGTACCGCGCCTACGGGGTCGATGGCCGGCTCGTGCAGCCCGAGGGCCCGGACGCCCCGCTGCCCCCGGGCGTCAAGAAGTTCCCCGGCGCCGGCGAACTGGTCGTCTCCCCCGCCCTCGACAAGCTGATGAAGACCGACGAGGGCAAGCTGCTGCGCGACCGCCTCGACGGGAAGATCGTCGGGACCATCGGCGACGCGGGCCTGGTGGGCCCCGGCGACCTCTACTTCTACGCGGGCAGCGACCGGCTCCCCGCGCTCCAGAAGGAAGCGCCCAACTACATCCAGCGGGTCACCGCCTTCGAGAACACCCAGGAGAAGGAGGGCCTCGACCCGGTCCTCACCCTCCTCGTCGTCCTCACCTTCGTCGCGCTGCTCATGCCGGTCGCCGTGTTCATCGGCGCCGCCGTCCGCTTCGGCGGCGACCGCCGCGACCGGCGGCTCGCCGCACTGCGCCTGGTGGGCGCCGACGGCCGGATGGTCCGCCGGATCGCCGCCGGCGAGGCCGCCGCCGGATCGCTGATCGGTCTGGCCCTGGGCACCGGCTTCTTCCTGGCCGCCCGCCAACTGGCCCCGGCCATGGACCTCTACCAGCGCAGCGTCTTCCCCTCCGACCTCAACCCGACGCCCTGGCTGGCCGTGCTCATCGCCGTCGCCGTGCCGGCCGCCGCCGTCGCCGTGACCCTGTTCGCCCTGCGCGGCGTGGTCATCGAGCCGCTCGGCGTGGTCCGTACGACGACCCCGGCCAAGCGCCGGATCTGGTGGCGGCTGCTGCTCCCCCTGGCCGGACTGGGCCTGCTGGCCCCGCTGATCGGCAAGGGCAACGACAGCGGGCAGTTCAACCAGTGGCAGGTCTCGGGCGGCGTGGTCCTGCTCCTCGTCGGCATCACCGTCCTGCTCCCCTGGGTGCTGGAACGGGTCGTCGGCCGGATCGGCGGCGCGGGCCCGGTCTCCTGGCAGCTCGCCGCCCGCCGGCTCCAGCTCACCAGCGGCAGCTCCGCGCGGCTGGTCAACGGCATCGCCGTCGCGGTCGCCGGAGCCATCGCCCTGCAGATGCTCTTCGCCTCCACCGCGGACTCGTACACCAAGGACACGGGTCACGACCCCACGCGGGCCTCGATCTCGGTCATGCAGCGCACCCGTGCCGGCGGCGAGGCCGTCGCCCAGGCCCTGGCCGGGACCAAGGGCGTCACCCAGGCCGTCGCGGAGTCCTCGGCCAATGCCGGGCGCAGCCCGGACATGAGCTACGAGGACACGGCGATCTCGGTGACGACCGGCACCTGCGCCGCCCTCAAGGAGTTCGCGGAGCTGCCCTCCTGCAAGGACGGCGACGCCTTCGTCATCACCGGCGGCGGCGAACCGCGCGGCATGACCGGCGACACCGCGAAGCCCGGCGAGAAGCTGTTCGTGGGGAACATCTTCAAGGAGAACGAAGACGACGGTACGAAGGCTGTCGCCTGGACCGTGCCCGCAGACGCCCGCACCGTGCGGGCCCGCAAGGGGCCCATGGGCAACATGCTGAGCGGACTGCTGGTCACCCCGGCCGCCGCCCCGAAGGGCATGGGCAACTACCAGTCCTCCCAGGTCTACGTGAAGCTCGACCCGAACGTGCCCGACGCGATGGAGCTGGCCCGCAACGCCGCCTTCAAGGCCGACCCGCTGTCGGTCCCCATGACGATCCAGGCCACCGAGGTCAACGACCGCTTCGCCTCCATCCGGACCGGCCTGTTCGTGGGCGCCGCCCTCGTGCTGATGCTGATCGGCGCCAGCCTGCTGGTCTCCCAGCTGGAGCAGCTGCGCGAGCGCAAGAAGCTGCTGTCGGCGCTGGTCGCCTTCGGCACCAAGCGCTCCACGCTCAGCCTCTCCGTGCTGTGGCAGACCGCCATCCCGATCGCCCTGGGCCTGGCCCTGGCCACGGTGGTCGGGCTCGCGCTCGGCATCGTGCTGCTGCAGATGACGGGCTCCACGATCACGATCAACGTGACCGCGGTCCTGGGGATGGTCGGCATCGGGGCGGGCGTGGCCGTCCTGGTGACCCTGCTCAGCCTGCCGCCGCTGCTGCGCCTGATGCGCCCGGACGGGCTGCGCACCGAGTAGCCGCCCTACGCACGCAGCCCCGTACGCCCGCCCCTAGTCCGTCAGCCAGACGGGGAGCGGGCGTACGGCTTCGCGCAGTGCGTCGGCGACGGCGCGGAACTCCTCCTCGCGGGCCGTTCCCGTCCGCATGGCCAGTGCGATCCGCCGCGAGGGCGCCGGTTCGGCGAAGTAGCCGGTGGCCAGGTGCTCGTTGCGGGCGGTCTCCAGGCGCAGCGCGGTGCGCGGCAGCAGCGTCACGCCGAGCCCGCCGGCGACCAGTTGGACGAGGGTGGACAGGCCGGCGGCGGTCGTGGTGACGTCCGCCCCGGCCGAGCGTCCCGCGTCGTGGCAGATGTCGAGGGCCTGGTCGCGCAGGCAGTGCCCCTCGTCGAGCAGGAGCAGCCGCAGCCCGCGCAGTTCCTCGCGCGGGATGTCCTTGCGGCCGGCGAGCGGGTGATCGCGCGGCGCGAGCAGGACGAAGTCCTCATCGAAGAGCGGCAGTTCGGTGACCCCGGGCACTCCGAGCGGTACGGCGAGCAGCAGCAGGTCGAGCCGGCCGCCGGCCAGCCCTTCCAGCAGCGAGGCCGTCTGTTCCTCGTGCACCTGGAGGTCGAGCCGGGGGTAGCGCCGGTGGAAGAGTCCGAGGACGGTCGGCAGCAGGTACGGGGCCACGGTGGGGATCACCCCGAAGCGCAGCGCCCCGGTGAAGGGGGCCCGTACCGCCTCGGCCTCCTCCAGCAGTCCGTCCATCGCGTCGAGCACGGCCCGCGCGCGGCCGGCGATCCGCTCGCCGGCGGGCGTGAGCAGCACCTTGCGCGTGGTCCGCTCCAGCAGCCGTACCCCGAGCGCCTCTTCCAGCGCGGACACGGATCCGGAGAGCGCGGGCTGGCTCATCCCGATCGCGGCGGCCGCGTCCCGGAAGTGCAGCTGCTCGGCGACGGCGGCGAAGGCCCGCAGCTGCGCGAGCGTCGCCTGCTTCGGTCCCCTGGGACCCGGATGGCCCGTATGACCCACCTGAACCATCTGCCCCACAGCCACTGATAGGTACCTCCGATCACTGGCCACCAGGCTAGCTATTTCTGCAATCAATGGGGCTGTGTCAGCATGTGAGATACGTCCAACCCCCCGGAAAGCCCCCAAAAGGGTCACTTTCCTCTGCGCAAGGAGAGCACGTGCTCACTGTCGGCGACCAGTTCCCCACCTACGACCTGACCGCTTGCGTCTCGCTGGAGGCCGGAGCCGAGTTCGCGCAGATCGACCACAAGACCTACGAGGGCAAGTGGAAGATCATGTTCTCCTGGCCGCTCGACTTCACCTTCGTGTGCCCGACCGAGATCGCCGCCTTCGGCAAGCTCAACGAGGAGTTCGCCGACCGCGACGCCCAGATCCTCGGCTTCTCGCTCGACTCCGAGTACGTGCACCACGCCTGGCGCAAGGACCACGCCGACCTGCGCGACCTGCCCTTCCCGATGATGTCCGACATCAAGCGCGAGCTCTGCGCCGACCTCGGAATCCTCGGTTCGGACGGTCTCCCGATGCGCGCCGTCTTCATCGTGGACCCGAACAACGAGATCCAGTTCTCCATGGTGACCGCCGGTTCCGTCGGCCGGAACCCCAAGGAGGTCCTGCGGGTGCTCGACGCCCTGCAGACCGACGAGCTGTGCCCCTGCAACTGGAACAAGGGCGACAGCACCATCGACGCCGGCGCGCTGCTGGCCGGTGAGTGACGGATGTCCCTCGACTCCCTCAAGTCCGCCGTACCGGACTTCGCCAAGGACCTGAAGCTGAACCTCGGCTCGGTCATCGGCAATCAGGACACCCTGACGCAGCAGCAGCTGTGGGGCACCGTCCTGTCCTGCGCCATCGCCGCCCGTTCCCCCCGCGTCCTGCGCGAGCTGGAGCCGGAGGCCAAGGCCGCCCTGTCGCCGGAGGCGTACACCGCCGCCAAGGCGGCCGCCGCGATCATGGCGATGAACAACGTCTTCTACCGCACCCGCCACCTGCTCTCCGACCCGGAGTACGGCACCCTGCGCGCGGGCCTGCGGATGAACGTCATCGGCAACCCCGGCGTGGAGAAGGTCGACTTCGAGCTGTGGTCGCTCGCCGTCTCCGCGGTCAACGGCTGCGGCCAGTGCCTGGACTCGCACGAGCAGGTCCTGCGCAAGGCCGGCGTGGACCGCGAGACGGTCCAGGAGGCCTTCAAGATCGCCTCGGTGATCCAGGCCGTCGCCGTCACCCTCGACTCCGAGGCCGTGCTCGCGGGCGAGTGACACCCTGCCGTACCGGCCCCAGGGGCCCCGCGACTCCGGTCTCGGGGCCCCTGCGCGCGTCCGCGGCTACCGCTTCAGCTTGGCCATCAGCGTGCGCATGTCCTCGACCATCGCCGCTTGCATCGCACTCCCGTCGACGCCGGCGGCCTTGTCGTCGTTCAAACGGAACCACTGCACGGTGAGGGTGAAGACCGCCCCTCCGTCGAGCACCATGAGCCGCGCTCCGCCGTTCGCGTAGTACGGGTCGAGCACGGCTCGTTCGCCCAGGCCCACCACCTCGTAGCGCTCGCCGGTGTCCAGCCGGGTCGCCGGGTCCGTCCCCGGGCCGGTGGCGAACTCCCCCGCCGGGTCCTGCTTCTTGTGCAGCTCGACCAGCAGCTGGGCCCCGTACATCACGGTCCCTTCCTGGTACGGCGTGGAGACCGTGCAGTACGACCAGTCCTGCGCGAGGTACACGCCCTCGCCGCTCTGGCGTCCCTCGAACTCCCGGCCGGCGGCCTGGCCGACCGTCTTGAGCTCGAACTCCTTGCACAGGTCGGGCGAGTGCACGTAGTCGAGGCGCGGCAGGTCCGGGAAGCGGTCCTGCACCACCAGCGTGCCCGCCCACACCGCCGAGGCCGCCACCACCCCGCCCAGCGCCCACAGCCACGGTCTCCGCGCGACGCCGCGTACGCGCTCCCGCCCGGGCTCGCCCGGAAGGGCCTCCGCGACCCCCTCCGCCCCGCTCGCCGTGTGCCAGTCCCCGTCGATCTCGGGCTCGCCGATCATCCCCGTGTTCCCCGTCCCCCGTGCCACCGTGCCTACCTGCGCAGCGCCTTCATCAGGCCGTGCATGTCGTCGATCATCGCAGCCTGGACCGCGTCGGAGTCGGGCATCGGCGGTTCTTCCGGCGCAGGCTTGTCGGGGCTCGGCTCGCCGTCGCCCCCCGGCCACACCGACACGTCCATGGTGAACACCGTGCCCCCGTCGAGCACGGTCAGCCGCCACCCGCTCCCGTACTCCGTCTCGGAGATCAGCGCCCGCTCCCCGAGTCCCGGTACGGAGCGGAAGTCCGGCTTACCGAGGCCGATCCAGCCCACCGCTCCGGGATCCGCCCCGAACTCCGGCGCGGGGTCGGTGCGCTTGTGCAGCTCCATCGAGACCTGGGCCTCGTACGCGAGCCAGCGCGTGGGCGCCTCCGACTCGACCGGCGGGGTGCGCAGCATGCACATCGCCCGGTCCATGCCCGGGTGCTCCCACAGCCGCGGGGTGTAGTCCCACCCGCTGTTCTCCGCCAGCCGGGCGATCCCCGGCAGCTTCGCCGAGTCGCACAGGCTCACGGGCAGCGCGTACCGCAGCGGCGGGCTGTGGTCCTGCGGGGTCGCGGTCCACCAGGCGCCCGCCCACAGCGCGGAGGCGAGGAGGGCCCCGCCGAGCGCCCACCGCCAGGGCCTGCGGGCGGCCGGCGGGGACCCGCCGTAGCCCTGCCGTTCCTGCCGCCCCTCCGGCCCCTCCAACGCCTCCGGGCTCTCCGGCCCCGGCAGAATGGACGAGCCGCCGTCGAACTCAGGCTCCGTTATCACCCGTACGTGTCTCCTCCGCCTCGGCTGCCGTCTGACCCACGGCCGTCGCACCGTGCGGCCCGGGGCCGACCGGGGAGAGCCCGTGGTGGAGCTGTTCGCGCGAGTAGGCCCGCAGGTAGCCGACCACGGTGTTGGTGACGGCGACCAGCGGAACGGCCACCACCGCTCCGCCGATGCCGGCGACGAGGCCGCCGGCCGCCACCGACAGCACCACCGCGAGCGGGTGGACCCGTACCGCCCGGCCCAGGATGAAGGGCTGGAGCACGTGGCCCTCGATCTGCTGCACGGCCAGCACCACCAGCAGCACCATCAGCGCGGTGAACGGCCCCTGGGTCACCAGGGCCACGACCACGGCGAGGGCTCCGCTCATGACCGCGCCGACGAGCGGGATGAAGGCGAACAGGAAGATGAAGACGGCGAGCGGCACGGCCATCGTCACGTCGAGGAAGTAGAGGCCGAGGCCGATGAACACGGCGTCGATGAGGGCCACCAGGACCGTGCCTCGCACGTACGCGGTCAGGGTGCGCCAGGCGCGCGGTCCGGCGCCCGCCACGCCGGGGCGGGCGGCGGCCGGGAGCAGGCTCGTGGTCCAGGTCCAGATGCGCTTGCCGTCGTAGAGCAGGAAGAGCGTGGAGAACATCGCGAGCAGCATGCCCGTCAGGGCCTCGACGAGGACCGTGACGCCTTGCAGGCCGGCGGAGGTGATCTGCTCGGTGTTGGTGCCGATGGTCTCGCTGAGGTTCTTGGCGATCTCGTTGATCTGCTTCTCGGTCACGTGGAACGGGCTGTCCAGCGCGCGGAGTTTCAGGTCGTTGATGGCTTCGCGGAGCCGGGCGGAGAGGTCGTCGAGGTTGTCCATGACCTGCCAGACCACGAACCAGCCGACCAGGCCGATGACCACGAAGCCGAGGATCGCGGTGACGGCCGTGGCCAGGCCCCGGGGCATGCCGAGCCGGCGCAGCCGGACCACGAAGGGCTGGAGCAGTGCGGTCACCAGGAGGGCGGCGGCGAAGGCGAGGACGACCAGGCGGACTTCGCTGATCACCCGCATCAGGACCCAGAGCATCCCGGCGAGCAGCAGCAGCCGCCAGCTCGCCTCGGCGGCGACGCGGACGCCCCACGGGATGACGGACACCGGGTCGGGGCGCAGGGGGGCTGCGAAGAAGGCGTGTTCGGCGGCCGGATGAGCCGGGGGCGCAGCGGGGACGGTGGCGGGCGCCGGGGAGGCGGAAGCCGGGGCTGCCGGGGACGCGGCGGCGGGCCCGGGGGCGGTCGGCCGGTCGCCGGAGGTCTCGGCCTCGACCTCGGCACGGCGCTCCGCGAGCCGGGCCTCCACGTCGCTGAGGCTCTTGCCGAGCCGGCCGAGCCAGCCTGTCTTCGCCATGTCGTTCCCTTCCCCCCGCCCTGGACCCCGCGCCGGGGCACGCCTCGAAAGACCGTACACGCGAGGAGCCCCGCACCGTAGGACGGTGCGGGGCTCTTCGGGGTTGAGGCGCGCGGGCGCGCTCTCGTCCCGGGGTCCGGGAGGGGCTAGTACCAGCCGTTGGCCTGGTGGAAGTTCCAGGCTCCGCACGGGCTGCCGTAGCGGACGTTCATGTAGTTCAGACCCCACTCGATCTGGGTGGCGGGGTTGGTGCGCCAGTCGGCGCCCGCCGAGGCCATCTTCGAACCGGGCAGGGCCTGGACGAGGCCGTAGGCGCCCGAGGACTTGTTCACGGCCTGGTAGTTCCAGGTGGATTCCTGGTTGATGATCTTGGAGAAGCACTGGAACTGCCCCGCCGGGACCATCTGCTGGGCGATCGCCTTGACCTGGGCCACCGTGTAGGAGGCCTGGGGAGCGAAGGAGGATCCGTCGCGGGAGGCGGAACGGCTGGCGGCCTGGTCCTTCTCCTCGCGCTCCTGCTTCGCCTTGTCGTCGGCGGCCTTCTGCGCTTCGGCCTTCTTCGACTTGGCGTCCTGGGCGGCCTGGATGCGGGCCGCTTCCTCCGCCGAGCGCTTGGCGTCGGTGTCGGCGGCGTGCGCGATGGAGTCGGCCTGCTGCGTCAGGGACGCGTTCTGGACCTCCGCCTGCTGGCCGACCGGGATGTCCGCAAGGAGCGTCATCCCGGACGCGGTCGTCTCGAGATCGTTCGAGGCGGGGTCGCCAGTGGCAACACCCACGACGGCGCCGACGGTGGTGACAGCGGTGGCCGAAGCCACTGCGAATCCCCGAACCGAGATCCGGCTCACACGGTTTCCTTCCAGCAGCGTCCGCAGTGACTGCGCGGGCGCAATAGTGCCCTTGACGCTGGCCTCCATGATGATGCGGTCACTGGAGGCGCGGGCCCGTGGGCAACTCCCTTGCGGAAGTGCCGCGTGATGCTCCGGGCGGCATACGGCGATCGATTGTGGAGTTAGCGGTACTGCGCGCATCTCACGGGAGATACAGGTGTGCCGTATGCGGGGCCTGACGGAAAACAGACTCTGCCGGACCTCGACGCCGCAGGGCAATTCTCCGTTGCGTGGGAAAGGTCACACCTGGCATGTCGCCACTGCTTCCGGCAAACCCCTGTGCGTGAGGGCGCCGCCCGGCTAGGCTCTCTGGCCTTTGCCGGGCGGCGCCAACTCGCCTTCCCGCTATGCGCGTTTTACCGGTTTTACGGCCCGTACGGACCGTCGGCCGGGCCCTACAGGTTCTCCAGCATCTCGGTGACCAGCGCGGCGATCGGGGAGCGCTCGGAACGGGTCAGCGTGATGTGGGCGAAGAGCGGATGGCCCTTCAGCTTCTCGACCACGGCGACGACTCCGTCGTACCGGCCGACCCGCAGGTTGTCGCGCTGGGCCACGTCGTGGGTGAGAACCACCCGCGAATTGGCCCCGATACGGGACAGAACGGTCAGCAGGACATTGCGCTCCAGCGACTGTGCCTCGTCCACGATCACGAACGCGTCGTGCAGCGAGCGGCCGCGGATGTGCGTGAGCGGCAGGACCTCCAGCATCCCGCGGTTGAGCACCTCCTCGATGACCGCCCGCCCGGCGACCGCCGAGAGGGTGTCGAACACCGCCTGGGCCCAGGGGCTCATCTTCTCGTTGGCGTCCCCGGGGAGGTAGCCGAGGTCCTGGCCGCCGACCGCGTACAGCGGGCGGAAGACCATCACCTTCTGATGCTGCCTCCGCTCCAGTACGGCCTCCAGCCCCGCGCACAGCGCCAGCGCCGACTTTCCGGTGCCGGCCCGGCCGCCCATCGAGATGATCCCGATCTCGGGGTCGAGCAGGAGGTCGAGCGCGATCCGCTGCTCGGCGCTGCGGCCGTGCAGCCCGAAGGCCTCGCGGTCGCCCCGTACGAGCTTCACGTTGCCGTCGGCCGTGACCCGGCCGAGTGCCTTGCCGCGCTCCGACTGGAGGACCAGACCGGTGTGCACGGGAAGTTCCGCGGCCTCCGGTACGTAGAGCCGCTCCTCGGAGAAGAGGAGGTCCACCTGTTCCCCGGAGAGCGCCAGCTCCGTCATGCCGGTCCAGCCGGCATCGGTGATGGCGAGCTCGGCGCGGTACTCCTCGGCGATCAGCCCCACGGAGGAGGCTTTGATGCGCAGTGGGAGATCCTTCGAGACGACCGTGACGTCGTAGCCCTCGGCCTGGAGGTTGCGCGCGACCGCGAGGATCCGCGAATCGTTGTCCCCCAGCCGGAAGCCCGCGGGCAGGACGCTCTGGTCGGAGTGGTTGAGCTCGACGCGCAGGGTGCCGCCCAGATCGCCCAGCGGGATGGGTGCGTCGAGGCGTCCGTAGCGAACCCGGAAGTCGTCGAGCAGGCGGAGGGCCTGACGGGCGAAGTAGCCGAGTTCGGGATGGTGCCTCTTTGCCTCCAGCTCGGTGATCACCACGATCGGGAGCACGACCTCGTGCTCGTCGAATCGGGAGATCGCGTTGGGGTCTGCCAGCAGGACGCTGGTGTCGAGGACGTAGGTCCGCCTGTCGGGCAGGCGGCTCTTTGTGCTGGTCACCACGGAAGGACGTACCCCCTCGGAAGAGGTCGGGCCATGAAGACCGGACCGGTCATCGGCACCCCTGCGCGGGCCGACTTCCGGCCCTCCCGTCCGTCCGTGCGAACCGCACGCGCGTCCTGGTGCAAAGGGCCTCCCGGGCGGACGACCCCATGCCGTCCGCTGAGACTCGACACCCGTGGATCGGGCGTCGACCTGCAAGGGATATTCCCCGAATGGGTCCAGCCATGCCATGGCATATGACGGACGCTCGGTGAATCCCTGGTGAAGGCCTCGCGCGAAGGGTCCCGAGGGACGATCAGGGCGTACGGGAACACGGGTACGGCGCGCCACGGAGGGGTCCGGGCGCGCCGTGAGGTGCCGAGGGGGCGTCAGACAACCGCAGGTCAGGCGCCGTAAGGGGGCCTGCCGGGCGGAGTCAGCTGCCGTAGCGCCGGTGGCGGGCGGCGTAGTCGCGCAGGGCGCGCAGGAAGTCGACCTTGCGGAAGGCCGGCCAGAAGACCTCGCAGAAGTAGTACTCGGAGTGCGCGCTCTGCCACAGCATGAATCCGGACAGCCGCTGCTCCCCGCTGGTGCGGATCACCAGGTCCGGGTCGGGCTGGCCGCGCGTGTAGAGGTGCTCCGCGATGTGCTCGATGTCGAGGATCTCGGCGAGCTCCTCGAAGGAGGTGCCCTTCGAGGCGTGCTCCAGCAGGAGCGAGCGGACCGCGTCGGCGATCTCCTGGCGGCCGCCGTAGCCGACGGCGACGTTGACGAGTATTCCGTCGACGTCGCGGGTGGCCTCCATGGCCTCCTTCAGGACGCTCTGGGTCCCGGCGGGCAGGATGTCGAGGTTGCCGACGTGGTGGACGCGCCAGCGGCCGTCGGCGGCGAGGCCCCGGACCGTGTTCTCGATGATGTTGAGGAGCGGGCGGAGCTCGACCTCGGGCCGGTCCAGGTTGTCCGTGGAGAGCATCCACAGGGTGACGACCTCGACGTCCGTCTCGGTGCACCAGCCCAGCATCTCGGAGATCTTGTCGGCGCCGGCCTGGTGGCCCTGCACCGTCGTGCCTCCGGAGGCCTTGGCCCAGCGCCGGTTCCCGTCGAGGATCACACCGATGTGCTTGGGCGTCTCGTCATGGTCGATGCGGCCTTCCACCCGGCGTGCGTAGAGCCTGTACACAGGACGGCGTACCAGGTCGCGCAGCTTCACGATCTTCCAGCCCCTCCGAGCGATACCCCCGTGCGGAATGCGGTCGTCCCCCCTCGTCCGCCACAGACCGCCACATTACTGCGCGACGGGATCCTGCATCCAACTCGGTCCTGTCACAAGTCCGTGATAGGGAGGACAACGTGACTGAAAACAATCCCTATCGGGCAGAGCCCTCGCGCTACGACTCCATGGAGTACCGGCGCACCGGCCGCAGCGGACTCAAGCTCCCCGCGATCTCCCTCGGCCTCTGGCACAACTTCGGCGACGACGCCTCCCTGGAGTCCCAGCGGGCGATCCTTCGCCGGGCCTTCGACCTCGGCGTCACCCACTTCGACCTGGCGAACAACTACGGCCCGCCCCCCGGCTCGGCCGAGCTGAACTTCGGCAAGATCTTCGCGCAGGACTTCGCGTCCCACCGCGAGGAGCTGGTCCTCTCCACCAAGGCCGGCTACCTCATGCACGCGGGGCCGTACGGCGAGTGGGGCAGCCGCAAGTACCTGCTCGGCTCGCTGGACGCCTCGCTGAAGCGGATGGGCGTCGACTACGTCGACATCTTCTACTCGCACCGCTTCGACCCGGACACCCCGCTGGAGGAGACCATGGGCGCGCTGGCGTCCGCGGTCCAGCAGGGCAAGGCGCTCTACGTCGGCGTGTCCTCGTACACCGCCGAGCAGACGGCCGAGGCGGCCCGGCTGCTGCGGGAGATGGGCGTGCGCCCCCTCATCCACCAGCCCTCGTACTCCATGATCAACCGCTGGACGGAGGACGACGGCCTGCTCGACACCCTGGAGGAGGCCGGCATGGGCTGCATCTCCTTCGTGCCGCTCGCGCAGGGGCTGCTGACCGGGAAGTACCTCAAGGGCATCCCGGAGGGCTCACGGGCCACCCAGGGCAAGTCCCTCAACCCGGACCTGCTGTCGGACGAGGTCGTGCGCCGGCTGAACGGGCTGAACGAGATCGCCGCGCGGCGCGGGCAGACGCTGGCCCAGCTCGCGCTGAACTGGGTGCTGCGGGACGAGCGGATGACCTCGGCGCTGATCGGCGCGTCGAGCGTGAAGCAGCTCGAGGAAAACGTGGCTTCCCTGACCGGCGCGCCGCTGTCGGAACAGGAGTTGAAGGAGATCGACTCCTTCGCGGTGTCCACCCCCGGCGCCAACATCTGGGCCCAGCGGGGCTGACCTGCGCCTTTGCCCGGCAGTGCCGCGACACTGCCCGGGAACGAAAAACGGGCCGGTCCGTGGGGGGGATACGGACCGGCCCGAGGGGGGGGTTCCACCATAACCCTTCGTAAAGCCCGCTGCGCGCATCACCGCGACACGATTACGCTCCGGAGCCGGCCGGGAGCACTGAGCAGAGCCGAAACGGCCCCACAACCCTTGCGGGGCCCGGCGGAAGCCCGTACGGACCAACCTTCCGCCGTCCCTCCCCAGGGGGACCCCGCCGGGTGCGCCGACTTGACGCCGAAGCCCGGACCCGGGGGCCGGCCGGACCCTAGGGTGGGCCGCATGGGGAACAGGGAACGGTGGCAGGACGGCGCGGCCACGCTCTGCGTCGAGCGGTGGCCGGCGCCTCCGGAGGGGGCCTTGGGGGCGCATCCGGAGATGGAGGTGCCCCTGGAGGTGGCCGCCTCCTACCGGGCCCGCACGCGGGGCCTGCTCGGGCGGGACGGGATCGAGGGGGCGATGCTCCTGACCCCGGCTTCGAGCGTGCACACCTTCCGGATGCGCTTCGCCATCGACGTGGCCCATCTCGACCGCCGGCTCACCGTCATCGCGATGACCACCATGCTCCCGGGCCGGCTGGGCCTCCCCCGGCTGCGCGCCCGCCACGTCCTGGAGGCCGAGGCCGGAGCCATGGCCGCCTGGGGCCTGCGCGTCGGCACCCCGCTCCGGGTCCGTCTCACCGCGCGCTAGGCGCCGCTACCCACCGGCGGTAGGTTGGGGCGGTTGAGCTGGGGTGTGGCAGGGGAGCGGCATGACCGAGAACGCGCGCATCAAAGCGCTGGAGCAGATCATGCCGGCGACCCACGGAGCCGACGAGGACATCGACTGGCAGGCGGCCGAGGCCGTCTGGGGCAGCCGCTTCCCCGCCGATTTCATCGCCTTCATGGGCCGCTACGGCGCGGGCTCGATCAACGGCGAGGCGAGCGTGCTGCTGCCGCTGCCCAAGCCCGGGCTCCAGTGGGACCCGGCCCAGATGGCCGAGGAGACGGCCAACGCCCGCCAGGTCTGGGAGGCGGAGGGCGGCCGGGCCGCCTTCGACGTGGACCCGGAGTCGATCCTCGCCTGGGGCGTCACCGGCGGCTCCGACATCCTCTGCTGGCTGACGACCGACCCCGACCCCGACCGCTGGCCCGTCCTGGTGGTCGGCCGGCACACCGCCGACTCCTTCGCGGTGTACCCGTACGGCATGGCCGAGTTCCTCTACCTGCTGTGCAACGACGAGTTCGACGTGAGCCCGGTCGGCATCACCTTCTGGGACGGCGGCCACCTCAGCTTCGTGCACTGGCAGAAGGCCCAGCGCCGCTGGCAGGAGGGGCGCAACCCCGAAACGGGCGAGCCCGATCCGTACGCGGGCGACTTCGCGGACTGAGACCGTCCCGCTCTCCCCCTCCACCCCTCCCTCCCACCCGTTCTGCCGCGCTCCGTGGCCGGAAACGGGCGTTTCGGCATGTCTACGCGCGTCCGAATTGTTGATCACATATCGGAAAACACCATTCTGAAATGCCGCAGTTGGAGCATTGAACACAAGTGCCGCCCCAATGGAACCAACCGCCCTCCCTCAGGAGAGAATTCCGGCCAACGGGCCACTGAGGGACACCACAGCCCGGAGTAACTCATAAGTAATAACGGGACTCAAAAGAAAATCAGGGGAATCCAACCGTGCGACGAAGAATCTTCAGCGCGGCCGCCACCACGGTCGTGCTCGGTCTGCTGATACCGCTGGCCGGCTGCGGCAGCTCCGGCGGAAGCGCTGATGACAGCGGTACCCTCCGCCTCGTCGCCGCCGAATACGGGGACAACCCGGCCACCAGTTCCAAGGCTTTCTGGGACAAGGTGACGGCTGATTTCACCGCCTCGAACCCCGGCATCAAGGTGCACGTCGAGCTCCTGCCGTGGGCCGACATCGACCGCGAAGTCTCCCGCATGGTCAAGGCCGGCAACGCCCCGGACATGGCGCTCATGGGCGGTTACTCGGACTTCGCGGCGCAGGGCAAGCTCTATTCCGCGCCCGAGCTCCTCTCGGTCACCGCCGAGGCGAACTTCCTCCAGCCCCTCTCCGACGCCGGTTCCGTCCGCAACACCCTCTACGGCCTGCCCTTCGTGGCGAGCAGCCGCCTCCTCTTCTACAACGAGAAGCTGCTCACCGACGCCGGGGTCATCCCGAAGGACTCCAAGAACGGCTGGCAGCCCAAGACCTGGCTGGATCTGAAGGCCGCGGCCACGGCGCTCAAGGCCAAGGGCGTGAAGACCCCGCTCGCCATGCCCCTGGGCCCGGAGGAGGCGCACGCCGAGGCGATGATCTGGGAGCTCAGCAACGGCGGCGGGTACGCCGACAGCAGCGGCAACTACAGCCTGGCCTCCGACCAGAACATCGCGACCTTCAAGTGGATCAAGCAGCACCTGGTCGACACCGGTCTGCTCGGTCCCACTCCCCCGTCGCAGCTCAACCGCGCCGACGCCTTCGCCGCCTTCACGCGCGGCGAGGTCGGCATGCTCAACGGCTACCCCCAGCTCGCGCACGAAGCGCGCGCCAAGGGGATCACGGTCGGCGCCGTCGCGATGCCCGTCTCGGACATGCTGGGCTCCGGGGAGGTCCCGCCGAACGTGGGCGTGGCCGACTGGATGATGGCCTTCAAGCAGAACGGCCACCGCGACGAGATCGGCAAGTTCCTGGAGTTCGTCTACCGGGACAAGAACCTGGCGGACTTCGCCGGCCGCTACCACCTGCTGCCGTCCACCGTCTCGGCTTCCCGCACGCTGGCCGGGTCCTCGGGCATGGACAAGAACGACCAGCAGTTCCTGAACGCGCTGCGCGGCGCGCAGCTGTACCCGGTCAACGACCCGTCCTGGGTGGTGATCAGCGACACCATCAAGCGCAACATCGGCCGCGCCGTGGATCCTTCCGGCGACCCGAAGGCCGTCCTGGAGGAGATCGCCTCCAAGGCGAACGACGCCAGGAAGGGCCGCTGACCCGGCGCCCTGCCGACACCTCTCCCGCTGTCGAGGAAGAACCCCCGAACGCCCCTGTCGAAAGGGACCTTCGCCCCCTGCCGCACCCCACCCCGGGCGGCATGATGGCTGGTACGGCTTTGATCCAAGGCCGAGGCCCAGCCGCCCGCAAGCGCCCACAAGGCGCGCGGGGCGGCCGGCCCACCCCTCCCCGCGCCACTCCTCCGCCCTAGCCGGCGCCCTGGTTCTTCGGCGTGAAGGCCGTGCGGTACTGCTCGCAGCTGGAGTCCCACGGCAGGGACCCGGTGAGGGTGCCGTAGCCGGTGCGGGTGACGGACCATTCCACCGTGTACATCCCGGTGTCACACTTGATGCGCTTGCCGCCCGGGACCTTCGTACGCCCGGTCGCGGGCCGGTTCTCGAGCTCCTGGTGCACCCGCGCCACCTCGGCGCGCCGGGCATCGCGCAGGACGGCGTGCAGGACGAGCGCCTGCTTGCCGTCCTTCGTCGTCAGCACCTTCTTGACCCCCTGCGAGTCCGCCACCGACCACGCGAACTCGTACCCGGGCTGCCAGGCCAGCGTCTTGGGGTCGCCGACCTTGCGCTCGTACTCCTCGGCGCCCTTGGGGCCGGGGCGGGTGATCGTCTTGTACTGGATCGAGGGGTGGAAGCGGAACTGCGCCTCCACCTTGTGCATGTCGTCCTTGGTCCACATCGACTTCATCGACTTCTCCCCTCCGCTCGGATCCTGGAGGTACGCCGTACCGTCCGCGGCGGTGGCCGCGCCCGAGAGGACCGGGGCGAGGGCCGCCGCGGCGGCGGCGAGGACGATGACGGCGGTGCGGGTGCGGTTCATGCCCGGACCAACGGGACCCTCCGGCGGGCCGGAACGACGCCGCGCGCCCTTTCACCCGTACGGGATCCGGCCGGGCGGTGGTGGACGGGCGCCGTACGGCCCCTAGGCCTGACCGGTCTCGAAGCGGCTGATGCGGCCGCCGCCGGGGGCGATGACGAACCGCCAGGAGGTGCGCATCTCTCCCCAGGTGTCGTTGCGGTAGCCGACGGTCAGGGTGCGGCCGCCGTCGGACTCGGACTGGACGTCCATGTGGCCGCCGGAGTCGAAGATCTCCCGGTCGATCCAGTCGTGGAGGTCGCGCTCCGTTCCGTCGTCGGACATGGTCGCGTCGGCGGTCAGGAGCGCGAGGAAGGCGTCCTTGTCGTGCGCGTTGACCGCGCTGACGAGGGCGCCGACGACGGGGTCGGACAGCTTCCCGGGGGCGATGGCCACGGAGACCTCCTGGTCTGACGTACGGGCTTGCGTGCGCGACCAGGGAACACCCCGGGCGGTGGCGGGGCGTCGACCCTCACCCGTTCGCCACCGGACGGCGTGTCAGGCGCTGGGGCCGGTGACCACCGGGAAGCCGGTGGGCCGGCCCTGTTCCTTCAGCCAGGCGAGGACCTGGTCGAGGGCTTCGACGCTCTGGGTGCGGTCGCCGCCGCCGTCGTGGAAGAGGATGGTCGGGCCGTTGCCGATCTCGGCCTTGACCGTGCCCACGATCGCGGGCACGCCGGGCTTGCTGAAGTCCTTGGTGTCGATGTTCCAGCCGAGCGGGCGCATGCCGTTGGCGGCGGCCAGGGCCCGGCTCTCGGGGGTGAACGCGCCGCCGGGCGCCCGGTAGTACTCCACCTTGGCCCCGCCGCCCGCGGCGTCCTCGATCTGCTTCTTCGCGTCGAGGATCTGCTGCTGCTGGTAGGCCAGGGGCTTCTTGTCCATCCCGGTGTTGTGGTCCATGGTGTGGTCGCAGAGCCGGTGGCCGCCGGCGACGACCTTCTTGACCAGGTCGGGGTGGTCCTTGGCCTGCGGTCCGATCATGCAGAAGACCGCCTTCACGTCGTACTTCTTCAGGACCTCCAGCACCTTCGGGGTCCACTTGGGGTCGGGCCCGTCATCGATGGTGATGTTGACCGTGTTGCCGCCGCTCTCCGACGCGTGGGCTATGCCGTCGGGGACCTGCCCGCCCGGCTTCCCGGGCGCCTGCGGGTCGCCGCCGCCCTGCGCGGGGTCCTCGGTCTGCCGCGAGACGTTCTGGTGGTTGGTGTCGTGGCCCTGGTCGACGAGCGCCGTCACCCCCCACGCGGTCGCGGCCACCGCCGCCACCGCTCCGGCGACGGCGATCCGTGCCTTCGTACCCCGCATCTGCGTGCGCGTCATGAACCCCATCTGCTGTCTCAACTCCCCATATTTCACGTCCGCCGTGTGACCTCGCACTGGTCAGGACGTCGGCCGGGGATACGGGGTTCCAGCCGAATGGCCCATAAATTCCGGGTTGTAGGACTTTGGTCCTTGATCGTCCTGAATTCCGTCCCGGCTGAAACCGAGGACGACCGGACCGGCCTCCTACCGGGCATCCCGGTCCAAGACCCGGGCTCTAGCCGGAGGTTCACCCACCCATGCGCAAGGCAGCCATCACGTCCTCCTTCACGCTGCTCACCCTGATCGCGCTGTCGGTGACGGCATGCGGGGGCGGCGGGGACGGGGGCGGAGGCCTCGCGGGGGCTTCGCGGCCGCCCGCCGCCGAGCTGAGCGTCGTACCGGCTGACGGGGCGAAGGACGTCAAGCCGAACGAGCCGCTCACGGCGCGGGTGAACCACGGCACCCTGACGGCGCTGACCCTGACCGGACCGGACGGGAAGCCGGCCGAGGGCACGCTCAAGGACGGGGCGTTCACGCCGAAGGACGGTCTGGCGGTGGACACGGAGTACAAGGTGAGGGCGACGGCCGCCTCGGAGGACGGCAGGGAGACGGCGTCCGAGTCGACCTTCCGCACCCTCGCACCGTCGAAGGAGCAGACGGAAACGGTGACCGTACTGCCCGCGGGCGGGACGACGGTCGGCGTGGGCCAGCCCCTCTCCCTCACCTTCGACCACAAGATAACGAACAAGGCCGAGATCGAGCGGCGGCTGAAGGTGACCACGGACAACGGCACCGAGGGCTCGTGGGGCTGGCTGACGGAGACCCTCACCGGCAAGGACCGCGTGGACTGGCGGCCGAAGGAGTACTGGAAGCCGGGCACCCGGGTGACGCTGGAAGCCCCCCTGTCGGGGGTCGACACGGGGACCGGCCGCTACCTGACGAAGTCGTACGCGACCTCCGCCACCATCGGCAGGAGCCAGCTGGCCAAGGTCGACATCGCCGGCCACCGGCTGACCCTGGAGCGCGACGGCCGGACGGTGAAGTCGATCCCGATCACGGCGGGAGATCCGGCGAAGACGCCGACATGGAGCGGGAAGATGCCCCTGATGGCGAAGGAGGGGCGGATCAAGATGACGGCCGGTTCGGTCGGCCTGACCGGCTACGACCAGTGGGTCGACAAGTCGATGCGCATGACGGTCTCGGGCACGTTCGCGCACCAGGCGGAATGGGCGGAGAGCTACATCGGCTCGGCGAACAGGAGCCACGGCTGCATCGGCATGAAGACGGCGGACGCCACGTGGTTCTACGAGCAGGCCCAGGTCGGCGACGTCTTCGAGGTCACGGGCGGCAAGGAAACGGTGGCCGCCGGCAACGGCTTCGGCGAGTGGAACCTGCCGTGGGAAAACTGGCAGAAGCTGTCCAGCCTCGCCTAATCCAGACTCACCTAATCCAGCCCCGCCGGCGTTTGAGGCTTTCCAGCCTCGCCGGCGTTTGAGGCGCGGGGGTCCGGGGGCGGAGCCCCCGACGGGTCCGGGCGGAGCCCGGTTTCGGGAAGGGGCGGGGTGGGGGAAGGCCCCGCGCAGCGGCCCCCCACCCGGCCGCAGCCGACCGCAGCCACCCGACCGCGCCACCCGACCGGCCCGGGGTACGGGATGCACGGGCCTCGGCCCGGGGACGCCGGCGGGCCCGGCCCGGAGGATCCGTAGATCCACCGGGCCGGGCCCGTCCCGCACCCACGCGCGAGCACCTCAGTGCATGGCGGCCGCCGCCGGCGCCACCTCCGACTTCGCCGAGCCACCGCCACCGGACGCACCCGCCGGCCCGGCCCCCCGGAGGGGGACCTCCTTGACGAACCAGGCGGCCGCGAAGCCCAGTACCGCGATCCCCGCACCCAGCAGGAACGCCGAGTGCGTACCGGCGGCCACCGCGTGCTGGTAAGCGTCCCGGACGACCTCCGGAAGCTTCGCCAGACTCGCCGCGTCCAACTGCGCGGAGCCCGCCTTGACCGCCGCCTCCGGACCGAGCCGGTCGGTCATGGTGCTGGTGACCTGACTGGTGAACAGGGAGCCCATCAGGGCCACGCCGAAGGAGCCGCCGAGCGTACGGAACAGGGTCGCCGAGGAGGACGCGACGCCCATGTCCTTCATCTCGACGCTGTTCTGGGCGACCAGCATCGTGATCTGCATCAGGAAGCCGAGACCGGCGCCGAGGACGGCCATGTACACGCCGGACATCAGGCGGGTCGTCCCGGTGTCCATGGTGGCGAGCAGGAAGAGCCCGACGACCATGAGCCCGCCGCCGACGATCGGGAAGATCTTGTACTTGCCGCTGCTGGTGGTGATCCGGCCCGCGATCAGCGAGACGACCATCATCGAGAGCAGCATCGGGAGGAGCAGCAGGCCGGAGTTGGTGGCCGAGGCGCCCTGGACCGACTGCTGGAAGAGCGGCAGGTACAGCACGCCGCCGAACATCGCGAAGCCGACCAGGAAGCCGATCACGGACATGAGGGTGAAGTTGCGGCTGCGGAAGATATGCAGCGGCATGACCGGGTCGGCGGCCTTGGTTTCGGCGTAGAGGAAGCCGGCGATGGAGGCGATGCCGACGGCGATCAGGCCGATGATCTCGGCGGAGCCCCAGGCGTACTCGGTGCCGCCCCAGGTGGTGACCAGCACGGTGGAGGTGATGGCGATGGTCAGCAGGGCCGCGCCGAGGTAGTCGATCTTGGGGCGCTCCGCCCCGTGCGCCTTCTTCGGCAGGTGCAGCACCGCGGTGACCATGGCCAGGGCCACGGCGCCGAGCGGAAGGTTGATGTAGAAGGACCAGCGCCAGCCCATGTGGTCGGTGATGGTGCCGCCGACCAGCGGTCCGCCGATCATGGCGAGGGCCATCACGCCGGCCATCATGCCCTGGTACTTGCCGCGCTCGCGGGGCGGGATCAGGTCGCCGATGATCGCCATGACGCCGACCATCAGACCACCGGCGCCGAGGCCCTGGATCGCGCGGAAGCCGATGAGCTGGCCCATGTCCTGGGCCATGCCGCTGAGCGCGGAGCCGACCAGGAAGATGACGATCGAGGTGAGGAAGGAACCCTTCCGCCCGTACATGTCGCCGATCTTGCCCCAGATGGGAGTGGAGGCGGCGGTGGCCAGGGTGTAGGCGGTGACGACCCACGAGAGGTGTTCCAGGCCGCCGAGCTCGCCGACGATCGTGGGCATGGCCGTACCGATGATCATGTTGTCCAGCATGGCCAGCAGCATCGCGATCATGAGCGCCATCAGGACGACCCGCACGCTGCGCGGCCTCACCTCCTCCGAGGTGTCCGCCTTGATCTTGTTCTCCACCATGTTCCACTCCCCTGGCGCATACGCACCGGCCCCTGGGACTTACTTGCCGACCGGCTAGTTGACTACACTGGGGAAGGTAGACCCGCAACTAGCCGGTCGTCAAGTAAGTAGTCGAGCAGGTAGTCAGGGGAGAGTCATGTCCAGCAGCAGTCCGCAGCAGCGCCGTGGCGATACGCGGCAGCGCATCCAGGACGTCGCACTGGAACTCTTCGCCGAGCAGGGGTACGAGAAGACGTCGCTGCGGGAGATCGCGGAGCGGCTGGGGGTCACGAAGGCGGCGCTGTACTACCACTTCAAGACCAAGGAAGACATCATCATCAGCCTGTTCGAGGACCTGACGCGGCCCATCGACGAGCTGATCCGGTGGGCGGAGGAGCAGCCGCGCACGCTGGAGATGAAGCGGGAGGTCCTGCGCCGCTACAGCGAGGCGATGGCGGGCGGCGCCTCGCTGTACCGCTTCATGCAGGAGAACCAGGCCTCGCTGCGGGAACTGACCATCGGCGAGACGGTGAAGAAGCGGCTCTTCGCCCTGGTGGACCTGCTCCGGACGGGCCAGGAGGACGCCCCGCTGGCCGATCAAGTGCGGTGCGTGAGCGCCCTGTTCACCCTGCACGCGGGAATGATGTTCCTCCAGCACGTGGAGGGCGACCCGGAGGAGACCCGCCAGGCCGCCCTACAGGTCGCGACGGACCTGATCACCCAGGCCCACGGGCAGGCATAGAGCTCTCGTCGTTCACTCGATCGAACGAACAAGACCCCAAACAATTACTCTCCGTAGCCAAGACGGCTACTTTTGGTGATGTGCGCGCTGCGGAAAGGCTGCGGCGCCGCCCGAACCAAAGGCACCGCCGTCATGATGCGTCTCGCCCTCACCACCGTCGCTGCCGCGGCAGCCGTCCTCGCCACCGCGCTCGCGCCGCAGGCGCCCGCCCCGGCCGGCCCTCTCTCCTACGTCGCCCTAGGGGACTCGTACAGCGCCGCCTCCTTCGTGCGTCCCTGGAACACCGATGGATGCGGGCGCTCCGAGCAGGACTATCCGCACCAGGCCGCGCGGCGGCTGAAGGCGAAGCTCACCGATGTCACCTGCTCCGCCGCGGAGGTCAGAGCGGGGCTGCTGGGCCCGCAGTCCGAGATGAAGGGGCCACCCTCCGTGCCCCCACCGGGCGGATGGGCCGCCAAACCGGCCCAGATCAAGGCCGTGACGGCAGCCGCCGATCTCGTCACGGTCGGCGCCGGCGGCAACTCCGTGGGCTTCGCCGAGATCGTCGAGGCCTGCGTGAAGCGGGGCATGGCCTCGTTCGGTACGGGCTCCCCGTGCACCGATCACTACGCGCGGGGCAGGGGCGCCGCGGGGCTCGCCGCCCGGTTCACCGCGCTGGAAGCCGATTTCGCGACCCTGTTGAAGGAGATCCGCACGCGCGCACCGCGCGCCGGGGTGGCGGTCGTCGGCTATCCGGCCGTCGTGGACAGTTCCGCGGGCTGCACCTGGGGTTCCTGGCGCCAGTTCGGAACCGTAGCAAAAGGCGACATGCCCTGGCTCGACTCCCTCGAACGCCGGCTCAACACCCTCCTGCGGGAGCAGGCCCGCCGGAGCGGCGCGGTGTACGTGGACACGTACTCCTCCAGCACCGGGCACGGGGTGTGCGCGGCCGCCGGGCAGCGCTGGATGTACGGGATCAAGGACAGCCTGACCGGGCCGGGCGAGCAGAGCGACCCGCCCTCCGAGCTCTGCCGCTCCATCCCGGCCCGGGGCGAAGCCTGCACCGTGCTCCACCCGAACCTCCGCGGCGCCACCCACCAGGCGGACCGCGTCACGGAAGCCCTGACCGCGCTGGGGGCGACCAGATCCTGACCTGTCGCCGCCCTGCTCGCGCACACCGTCGAGCTCAGGAGCCAGCCGCGGCTGCGGCCGCCCGTACTTCCAGCTCGTCCGCCCGGCCCGTCAGTGCGTCGGCATCGGCGTCCCAGGTCGGGCCGAACGCGTAGAGGCTGCTGGCCGCTTCCCTCAACAGGGCCACGTCTTCGGGCCGCTGGAGGGTGATGAGCCGGTAGGCGAGGTTGCGTACCCAGACCGGCAGCAGCCCGTCCACCAGGTGCGGGCACAGTGCGCGCAGCATGCCGATGATCTCGTCCGCGTCGGCGAAGGTGAGCTGCTCGACGAAGAAGAACTCGGCGTGCTCCCGATCGCACGGCGGCGTCGGCCCGTACTCGTCCCCGTAGATGCAGAGCGCGTGCCGGGTCAGGTCGTCGTGGAAGTGCGTCACCCGCCGAAGGCTACGGGGTGACGGCGGGCCGGCAGCCGGTCCCCGGTGTCCGGAGGTCCGACCGGCCGGATGCGTCCAGAAGTCGGTGGAGCCGATCCAGCAGTGCCCCGTACGGTCGGCCCGTGATGATCAAAGCGGGCGAACCGCGCGGCCTCGGCGTCCCTGCCTCCGAAGCGCGATTGCGTTTCGGGACCGAGTTCCAGAAGCTCGGCGGTGCACCGAGGCGCCGCTTGCTGATGGTCGACGACGAGCCCGCCTTCGAGCTCAGCTTCTATTGCGGAACGTGCCCGTTCCTGTTCCGACGGCTGGAGACCGCGGGCGAGAAGTTGTCCCTTGAGGGCGTGCAGGAACAGCTCACCGGCGCGCTGGAGGATCCGGACGACGGCGGCGTGATCGATGCGTTCGGCGCGCTGCTGCCGGAGGGCGAGTACCTTCCGCTGCTCCTGAGTCTGGAACCCCGGCTGGTCATCCCCGGCAGGGAAGGTGACTACTTCAGCGGCGAACAGGTCGCGGCGTGGGGGATCAATCAGTTCTGGGGCCTCCCCGAGTACCCGCACACCCCGTACTACCGGACCTTCGAGACCGCCGTCGACGCGGACGCCCACCTCTACGAGTTCGTCGTGCCCATGGTCCCCCTGACGTTGAACGACAGGGAGCGCGTCGAGGAGTACGTCGCGCTCATGGAGCAGGGGACGGTCCCCACGGCGGTGGCGATCTCCACGCTGGACGTGTGCCAGTCCGCTCTCGGCCTCGCAGATGATCCTGCCGCGCACTGGGGCCTGACCCACTTCCTCCTCGACGGCCACCACAAACTGGAGGCCGCCGCAGCAGCCGGCAGGCCGGTGCGGCTCCTCTCGCTCCTGGCTCTGGGCGAGAGCCTGGCCGGGGCGGAGGAGTCCGCCCGGCTGCCGGACCTGCGCGCTCGGCCCCGCTCCGCCCGAGCGACCGGCGCCTGAGGCGGCAGGCCCGAATCGGCGTTCGGTCACTCCGCTGCGGGCGGCTTCTTGAACCGGTCGCGGAGTGTGCGCTGGGCGGCTGAGCCGATGAGCAGGACGACGGCGGTGCCGAGGCCTCCGAGCAGTTCGGGCAGGGCGGCGTGCAGGAGGTCGTTCACCGCTTCACCGCCGCGGCGGCACGCTCTGTCTGGCGGGCGCCCAGGCGGTGGAGCTTGCGGCGTACCCGCTCGCCGTACGCCGCGTGCTGCGCGCTGTCGACGGCGGCCACCGCCCAGGAGTCGGCGCCGGCGGCCCAGGTGCGGGCCACCTTCTCCTCCGGCTCGGCGAGCTGCCGCAGAACGGCGCCGACCCGCCGGTCCTGGAACTCGTCGTCCACCAGCATCGACTCGGGGCAGCGCCGGTCGGTCACCACGTCGGCGAGCGTGAGGCCGTCGCCGACGGGTCGGCTCAGCAGGGTCACGCGTTGGCCGCGGGTGCGGTGTTCCCACAGCGGCAGCATCTGGTGGTGCGCTTCGTCGGCCTCCCGGCGCAGCAGGTGTCTGAGTGCCGGGTCGTCGGCTGCGCGGTCGCGGAGCCGGTCCACCCAGTCGCCCAGCAGGGCCATCTCGACGGCCGCCCGCCACCGCGCGGGATGCTCCAGCCCCAGCCAGGTACGGCTGAACGCGTCGACCGTGGCGTGGTCGCCCTCGATGGCCGCGTTGCGGGCGACCAGCGCGTTCTGCAGCAACAGCCGGTCGGAGCTGGTCAGTTGCCACGGACCCGGAGTAGCCAGAGCCAGCAGCAGGGAGGAGGTCGCGCTGTACAGGTAGGTCAGGATCTCGCGCCGATATTCGCCGTGCGGCCAACGCGAGGCGACTGCCACGGCGTGGAGGACCGCCACCGCCGCTTCAGCAGCGTCGCGCAGCCGATGGTGGTAACGGGCGCGCACCCTCTCTTGGGCAGCGGCCGCATGTTCGTCTTCGCCCCCTGCACTCAGGAACCCGGGTTCGATAACGCACGCCGGGCAGACGCTGACGGACTCCAGGGTGATCATGGGCCTTCCTTCAGGGTGAGGGTCTCGAGGTTCTCTACCCCTGGGCGCGGGCGCCCGCCCAATCGGCAAAGAATCTTGCGAACGCCTCCTGTGGCCTCCGTCACGTACGCTGCTCCGCGCTCGAAGATCCGTAAGACTCGGGGCATGGTTTCGGTGGTGCAGAACGTGGCGATCGACTGTGCGGACGCCTATGAGTTGGCCCTGTTCTGGAGCCGGGTCACCGGCTCCCCGCTCTCTCCGGAGGACGGGCCGGGGGCCCGGGAGACTCAGGTGCTGTTGGCGGAGGGGCCGGTGCTGTACTTCAACCAGGTTCCCGAGGCCAAGACGGTCAAGAACCGGATCCACCTGTGCCTGCGCCCCGAGACCTCGCGGGACCGGGAAGTGGACCGGCTCCTGGGCCTCGGAGCCACCTTCGTCGGTGATCACCGGAACCCGGACGGTTCGGGGTGGGCGGTCCTCGCCGACCCCGAGGGGAACGAGTTCTGCGTTCTGCGCAGCGAGTCCGACCGCGCCGCCGCCGCGCACACACCCTGACGGGCGGACTGCACCCATGGACTCAGGACTTGCCGCACTGTTGGGCGCTGCCGTCGGTTCCGTCACCACCCTCGGGGCCGCATTCGTCAACGGCCGTGCTCAGGCACGGTCCCAGCACGCCCAATGGCGCCGCCAGCATCGCCGCGACGCGTACGCGGGCTACCTCGGCGCTCTCCATGACCGCGACATCGCCATGGACGCCATCCTCGACGCGCTGCGTGCGGACCGACCGGACCTTGCCGATGTCGACGAGAAGACAGGCCGCTTCATCACTCTGGCCCGCGAGGTCCATCGGGCCGGCGAGGTCGTCATCCTCGAAGGGCCGGCGCCTGTCGCGGACGTCGCAGACCGCGTCGCCAAGGCCTCCGGCGATCTCTCACACGTCATGCGACGCATGGCCGAGAACGCCCACGCCGGAATCACCGCCCACCGGGCCGAAGACGCCGCCCTTGCCGCCGAACGCGAGCGAGCCCTCTACCAAGCGGTCAAGGATTTCCGCCTCGCGGCCCGCAACGTCATCGGCAAGGCCGGGTGACCGCGCCGCCGTTCGTGCCGGTGCGGAACTAGCGGGACCCCTGGGACCCCCGGGACTCGCGCCAGCGGGTGAGTTCGGCTTCCACGTCGAATTCCTTGAGGTTCAGCGGGGGGCCGGGCGGGGGGCGGCGGAGGGCCGTGCGGATCTTGGCGTTGATCTCCGTGAGGAGGGCGCGGGCCTGACGTTCGGTGCGGGCGGCCTTGAGCGCCTCCCGGGCGTCCTCCGCCTCCTTGCGCAGCGCGAGCGCCGGCGGGAGGACCGCGAAGCCCTCGCGGTGCAGTTTGCCCTTGATCCACCACAGCTCGTCGTACGGGGCGTCGAGCGAGGCCAGCGGCTTGCCGAAGCCGGGCAGGTCCGCGAAGTCCCCGCGTTCACCGGCCTGTCTGATCTGGCGGTCCACGAAGGATTCGAAGCTGACACCAGGTGGTTTGCGCTCGGTCACGTTGCCTCCCAAGGGTCCCCGCCAGCATAACTCCGGCATGACGACGGCCTCAGAGGCGGCGGTCCGACTCCTTGATCGGGATGTCGTTGATGCTGGCCTCGCGGCGGCGCATCAGGCCCGCGGCGTCGAACTCCCACTGCTCGTTGCCGTGGCTGCGCCACCACTGGCCGCTCGCGTCGTGCCACTCGTACTCGAAGCGCACGGAGATGCGGTTGTCGGTGTACGCCCACAGCTCCTTGCGCAGCCGGTACTCCAGCTCGCGCTCCCACTTGTCGGCGAGGAAGGCGCGGATCTCGGCGCGCCCGTTCAGGAAGCGGTCGCGGTTCCGCCAGGCGGAGTCCTCGGTGTAGGCGAGGGCGACGCGTTCGGGGTCGCGGCTGTTCCAGGCGTCCTCGGCGGCCTGCACCTTGGCGCGGGCGGAATCCTCGGTGAAGGGCGGCAGCGGCGGTCGCACGGAGGGAGAGGGAGGAGACGAAGGAGTGGCAGTCACGGTGGGACACCTCTCGGCTGGGAGGGGGAGGGCGGGTGGAGAACGGTCGTTCTCGCGCTGCTTCGAGAGTAGAGAACGGGCGTTCTCTGCGCAAGGGATTCTGGTTTACGCTGCTTTCATGCCCGCCGCTCCGATGAACCCGATGAACCCGATGGACGACGAAACCGCCCGTACGCGCCTGCTGGACGCCGCGGAGGCGCTGTTCTACGCCGAAGGCATCCAGGCCGTGGGCATGGACCGCATCCGCACGGAGTCGGGCATCCCGCTCAAGCGGCTCTACCGGCTCTACCCGGCCAAGGAATCCCTGGTCACCGCCTATCTGGAGCGCCGCGACCGCCGCTGGATGGCGAGCCTGGGCGCAGCAGTCGAGGCAGGGCGGGCAGACCCCGTCGGGGCGGTCTTCGAGTGGCTCGCGCAGTGGTTCTCGGAGCCGGACTTCCGCGGCTGCGCGTTCCTGAACGCGTACGGGGAGCTGGGCGCGGGTCCCGCCGGGGTGCTGGACGTCGTACGCCGCCACAAGGCGGAGCTACGGGCGCTGCTGGCCGGCATCGCCGGTCCGGGCCGGGAGGGCCTGGCGGAGCAGCTGTTGCTGTTGGTCGAGGGGGCGACGGTGGTCGCGGCCCTGGAGCCGGGCCCGGGGGCGGCGGTGCGGGCGCGCGAGGCGGCGTACGTCCTGGTCGGGGCGGAGGACGGAAGGACTGACGGAGGGACTGACGGAGGGACTGACTGAGGGGCCGACTGAGGGGCCGACTGAGGGGCCGGCTGGGGGCCGACGGAGGGATTTACGCGGCTGCCGAGTGAGCGGTTACGCGTCGTACACAAGCACGTCGCATTGTCAGCTTTTAACTGGTGTTGGGACTTTTGTCCACCGGAAGACCGCATTCGGCGGTCGCCCTCCGGTTCCGTCGCTTTTCCTCGCGGAGGAAACACCCTTGTCTGCTTCCCGCTGCACGTCGGCCGCCCTGGTCGTCGCGGCCGTCACCGCGACCTGCCTGATGCCGGCGATGCCGGCTTTCGCCGCCGGCTCGCCGCACATCCGGTTCTCCCAGCCGTACGTCCCCTCGATCGCCGCCGGAAAGACCGGCCGTGTGGTGATCGTGGCGGAGACCAGCGGCGATGCGGCCCACAGCAGCAGCTTCCGCATCACCGCGCCGGAGCGGACGACCTTCCCCGAGGCCCGCTTCTACTGGAACGGCGACCGTGCGGGCGCGCCCTGCACCCTGTCGGGCAACGCCCGCCAGCTGACCTGTGACGCCGGGACCCGGGCGGGCTTCGCCTTCCCGGCGCAGAGCGACACCCGGCTGGGCGTACTCGTACGGGTGGACGCGGACGCTCCCGAGGGAACGACGCTCGACGGCGGCGAGTGGGCTGCGGCCGGCGCCTCGCCCGGTCTCTACGCGGTGTCCACCCCGGTGACGGGGCCCAAGGGCGACGACGGGCACGACGGGCACGACGGGAAGCCGGGCCACGACGGAAAGCCCGGTCACCACGGCCGTCCCGGACCCAAGGGCGACAAGGGAGACCAAGGCGAGCGCGGCGAGAAGGGCGAGCGCGGGGACCGCGGCGACCGCGGTGAGAAGGGGGACCGCGGCGAGAAGGGCGACCAGGGGAAGAAGGGCCCGCAGGGCCACAAGGGCCCTCAGGGTCCGAAGGGCGACACCGGCCCCGCGGGTCCGAAGGGCGACCAGGGACCGGCCGGAGGCCCCCAGGGCCCGAAGGGCGACACCGGCGCACCCGGCCCGAAGGGCGACACGGGCCCGGCGGGCGGCCCGAAGGGCGACACCGGCCCCGCGGGACCGAAGGGCGACCAGGGCAACGAGGGCCCGACGGGACCGGCCGGCGTACCCGGACCGGGCGGACCCCAGGGCCCCAAGGGCGACACCGGCCCGGCCGGCGGACCCAAGGGCGACAAGGGTGACAAGGGCGACCGCGGTGACCGCGGGGACACCGGCCCGGCCGGACCGACGGGAGCGCGCGGACCGGGCGGACCGGGCGGACCGAAGGGCGACCAGGGACCCAAGGGCGACCAGGGCCCGAAGGGCAAGCCGGGCCACAAGGGCGAGCAAGGCCCGAAGGGCAAGCCGGGCCACCCCGGCCCCAAGGGCGACCAGGGACCCAAGGGCCCGAAGGGCGACCAGGGCAAGCCCGGAACGTGCAAGTGCGGCAAGGACGACCACGGTGGCAAGGACCACGGCGGTAAGGACCACGGCGGCAAGGGCGACAAGCCCGGCAAGACGAACGCCCGCATCGTCAGCGACAAGCTGCACGTCCGCACCGGCCCCGGCACCCACTACAAGAAGACCGGCGTGCTCAAGTACGGCGCCGAGGTCCAGGTGCAGTGCAAGACCAACGGCACCGAGGTCGACGGCAACGCCATTTGGTACAAGCTCGCCGACGGCAGCGGCTGGATCGCCGCCCGCTACGCCGCGAACCTGAACCGCATCCCCACCTGCTGACCCAGCACCACCCAGCACCACCCGCCCTTCGGTGCGCATCGAGGCCCCCGAGCCCCGGTGCGCACCGGAGGTGTTTTCCGCTCCGCGGAAAGCACCCGTACGGACAACGAAATCCGCACGACCCATCCACACGGACCGTCAATCCCCACCTTCAACAGCTAGTTGAACAAAAGAAACCGAAGAGTAACCCTTGTGCCCCACCGCCACCGCGGGCAAGATCTAGCCCTTGTACGCGGCTCAGAAGGGCGCAGCCAGTGGTGAGCAGAAGGCCCGGCACCGACGGAAGCGGCCTGCGCGCCGGCACTCTGGGGACGTTCGACTCCATCGTCATGGCGGTCGCGGGCTGCGGGCCGGCGTACACCGTCGCCGCGACGATCCCGGCGCTCATCGCCACCGTCGGCGTCGCCAGTCCCGCCGTGCTCCTCTACTGCGCGATACCGATGATCGGCATCGCCCTCGCCTTCCGTCATCTGGGACGTCTCGACGTCAACGCCGGGGCCAGCTACGCCTGGGTGGCGCGCACCCTGCATCCCTTCCTCGGTTTCCTCAGCGGCTGGGCCCTGGTCGTCGCCGCTACGGCCTTCCTCGTGTCGGCCACCCTTCCGGCCGGCAGTGCCACGCTCGCCCTCGTCAGCCCGGACCTGGCCGCGCGCACCGGCCTGGCCACGGCCGTCGGCGCCGGCTGGTTCCTGCTCATGGCGGGCGTGGTGGCGCTGGGCGCCCGGATCAGCCCGTACACCCGCCGCGTCCTCACCGGCGTGCAGCTCGTGCTGCTCCTGGCCTTCGCCCTCGCCGCCCTGGCCAAGGACGGGAACGCGGCGGAGTTCTCGCTCTCCTGGTTCGGCCTCGGCCACTTCGACGCATCGCACAGCTTCGTCGCCGGTGCGCTGATCGTGGTCTTCAGCTACTGGGGCTGGGACGTCGCCAGCAATCTCAACGAGGAGACCCGCACCAGTCGCCGTTCCTTCGGCCTCGGCGGCCTGATCGGAGTCGTACTGTCGTTCGCGGTCTTCGCCGTCTTCACCCTCGCCACCATCATCCTCATCGGCACGGACGCGGTACGGGAGAACCCCGACGGCTTCCTCTCCGTGCTCGGCGACGCCGTCTGGCCGGGCTGGGGCGGGCGGCTGCTCGTCCTGGCCGTCGTGCTGTCCATGGTCGCCACCCTGGAGACGGCCCTCCTGCAGGCGACCCGCACGCTCTTCGCCATGGGCCGTGACCGCACCGTGCCCGCGGCGTTCGGCCGCATCCACCGGGACTGGCAGACGCCCTCCGTCGCCACCGCCACCGTGGCGGGCGTGGCGCTCCTCCTCTTCGTCGTCTCCGCCACGGCCGGCTCCGGCACGCAGTTCGTCCGGGACGCCCTCAGCGGCGTCGGCCTGCACATCGCCTTCTACTACGCCCTCGCCGGCCTGGCGGCCGTGGTCGCCCATCGCAAGGTGCTGTTCCGGTCCGTGGGTACCTTCGTCTTCGTCGGCCTGTGGCCGCTCGGCGGAGCCCTGTTCATGATCTGGATCTTCGCCATGTCGATTCCGGAACTGACCGGCAGCGCCCTCGCCATCGGCCTCGGGGCGCTCGCGCTGGGGCTGATCCCGATGACCACCTCCCGGCTGCAGGGGGTCTCGTACTTCCGGCCCAGGCCGCTGGATCCCCAACAGGACGCCTTCTACGAGGAGCAGGGCTCGGGACCGGTTCCCGGACCGGGCCTCGCGGCGGCCGAACGACGGGACGACGTGCTCACCGACTTCTGACGCCGCGTCGTCCACCCCCACCGATCCGAGGACAGGACAGTCCATGGCACCCTGGCCGCGCCGCCGCCGTTCCGGAGCAGGAGCAGGAGCACCGGTCTACGACCTGACGTTCGGCGACCGAAGCCTGGAGCAGTGCCGCCAGGACATGGTGATGGGCCGCTGGGAAGGGGCCCGCGACCTCCTGGCCGAGCACCCCCGCACCGACTGGGACCGGCGCGCGCACCGCATCCGGCTGCTCGCGGACGCGGCGGCGAGCCGGCGCACCGTGGACGTCTGGTACGCCGCCGACCCCACCGATCCGAACGCGGCGGTCCTGCGTGCGGAGACCGAGGTGATGCGGACGTTCGCCGCGGCGCGCAGCGGGGCGATGCCCGCGAACGACAGCCTGGACCAGGTGGCCGGTCTCTGTCTGCGGGCCGCCGATCTGGCACCCGCGGACCCGTACCCGTACGTCTCCCTCGTGACGCTCGCCAGGCTGTACGACCGCGGCGACCCGAACATGGGCCACTGGTGGAAGGAGCTCCGCGCCCGCGACCCCCACCACCGGGAAGGCCACCACCAGGCGCTGCGCTACCTGTCCCCGCGCTGGCACGGATCGAACGGCGAGGCCAACAACTTCGCCTGGGACGTGGCCGTCTACGCCCCGCCCGGCTCGCCGCTCGTGGTGCTGCCGCAGGTGGCGCGGGCGGAGCAGTACCGGCACCAGATGGAGGCGGAGGGCCGCACGGCGATCGGCCTGGCCTACCACTGGAGCGGGGACCGGGCGCGCTGGGACCTGCGCAACGCCCTCGACGACTGGGTCGCCCACCGCACGGTCGCGTACGCCCAGGACGTCGCCGACCTCAACTACCTCGCCCACGGTCTGGTCCACGCGGGCATGGAGGACCGGGCGCAGGGCGTCTTCGCCCTGCTGGACAACCGGGCCACACGGGTCCCGTGGTCGTACAGCGGCGACCCGGAGAGCCTCTTCGTCCGCTGGCGGGACAAGGCGCAGGCCCTGTCGGAGCAGCGGTAGGAGCAGCGGCACAAAGAATCTTGAAAGTTCTCGTCCGGGGATGTCGAGAACCCGTGCCCTGCTCCGTCTCCTCAGTGGAAGCGGCCAGAATGGGCCGCACGGCACGGAGGAGACCATCATGGCCAAGTACCTGCTTCTCAAGCACTACCGCGGCGCCCCGGCTTGCGCCAACGACGTCCCCATGAGCGAGTGGACGCCGGAGGAGATCACGGCCCACATCCAGTACATGCGCGACTTCGCGGACCGGCTGGAGGGCACCGGCGAGTTCGTCGACGGTCAGGCGCTCGCCCCCGAGGGGACCTGGGTCCGCTACGACGGCGAGGGCCGCCCGCCGGTCACCGACGGCCCCTTCGCCGAGACCAAGGACCTGATCGCCGGCTGGATGGTGATCGACGTGGACAGCTACGAGCGCGCCGTCGAACTGGCCGGGGAGCTGTCGGCGGCCCCCGGTGCGGGCGGCAAGCCGATCCACGAGTGGCTGGAGCTGCGCCCCTTCCTGGCCGCGCCGCCGACCGTCCCCGAGTGCCACTGACGTGGATCCGGTCGTGGACGAGGCCCTGCTCAGGAGCCTCACCCCGCAGGTCCTCGGAATCCTCGTCCGCCGCGGAGCAGACTTCGCGGCGGCCGAGGACGCCGTCCAGGAGGCGCTGCTCGAAGCGGTGCGCGTCTGGACCGAGGATCCTCCCCGGGATCCGAAGGCCTGGCTGGTCACCGTGGCCTGGCGCCGGTTCCTCGACGCGACGCGGGCGGACACCGCCCGCCGCCGGCGCGAGGACCGGGTGGAGGAGGAACCGGCGCCGGGCCCCGCACCCGCGGTGGACGACACGCTCCAGCTCTACTTCCTGTGCGCCCACCCCTCCCTGACCCCCTCCTCCGCCGTCGCGCTCACCCTGCGCGCGGTCGGCGGACTCACGACGCGCCAGATCGCCGCGGCCTACCTCGTCCCCGAGGCGACGATGGCGCAGCGCATCAGCCGCGCCAAGCGCACCGTCGCCGACATCCGCTTCGACCGCCCCGGTGACGTCGGCACCGTCCTGCGCGTCCTCTACCTGGTCTTCAACGAGGGCTACTCCGGCGACGTGGACCTCGCCGCCGAAGCCATCCGCCTCACCCGCGGACTGGCGGCCTCGATCGACCACCCCGAGGTGTCGGGGCTCCTCGCCCTGATGCTGATCCACCACGCCCGGCGCGCCACCCGCACCACCCCCGACGGCACGCTGGTCCCGCTCGCCGAGCAGGACCGCACCCGCTGGGACACGGCGCTGATCGCCGAGGGCATCGGCATCCTGCATCCCGCCCTGGCCCGCGACCGGCTGGGGGAGTTCCAGGCGCAGGCCGCCATCGCCGCCCTCCATGCCGACGCGCAGACCACCGAGGAGACCGACTGGGTGCAGATCGTGGAGTGGTACGACGAGCTCGTCCGCCTGACCGACAGCCCGATCGCCCGCCTCAACCGCGCCGTGGCGGTCGGCGAGGCCGACGGCCCGCGCGCCGGCCTCGCGGCGCTGGCGCAGCTCGACCCCGCGCTGCCCCGCCACACCGCGGTCGCGGCCTACCTCCACGAGCGCGACGGCGACCCGGCCACGGCGGCCCGCCTGTACGCCGAGGCCGCCCACCAGGCCCCCAACCTCGCGGAACGCGACCACCTGACCCGTCAGGCGGCCCGCCTGAACTCCGCCCGCCGCGACTGACCCGCCGCCAACCGGCGATCAGTCGGCGGCTCGGTCGTTGGCGTCGCACTTCTCCTGGTCGTCGCCGCCGCGGTGGGTGAGGACCTCCGTCATGTGGCCCTCCGCCCAGGCCTTGATCCCCTTCATGAGCCCCTGGAGCGAGCGGCCGAGGCCGGCCCGCCGCTGGGATGCGGTCGTGGTCGGCGTCACTCAACTCCCCGCTGGGTCGCTTAGGCACCTTGAAGTGCCTCCTTCCCGCCGGTCAGCAGGTGCCTCCATGGTGGTGACACGCCCGAACGATGGCAAGGCCGTCCACCTCACCAGGCTTCCACGAAGGAGCAGTTGACGATGCAGCACCCCACGCCGCACACCACTTCCCGCCGCGCCGTGGTCCGCGTCCCGTCCGGGCCCCGGTCGGTCGAGACCGTCACCGTTCCGCTGACCGAGCCGGGGCCGGGGCAGATCCGGGTCAAGGTCGCCGCCGCGGCGATCAACCCGGTGGACCTGGGGGTGGCCGGGGGTGTCTTCCACCGGCTCGGCCTGGTCGACCAGCCCCAGCACACCGGGCTCGGCTGGGACTTCGCCGGCGCGGTCGATGCCGCCGGACCGGGCGTCGAGCTCCGGGTCGGTACGCGGGTCGCCGGGTTCCTCGACGGCTTCGACCGGGACCACGGATCCCATGCCGAACACCTCCTGGTCTCCGCCGCCAAGGTCGCCGTCGTACCGGACACCCTGGACCTGTTCGGGGCGGCCGTGGTGCCGCTCAACGCCACCGCCGCGGCCCAGCTCGTCGACCTCCTCGGCGAGGCACCGGCGGGGGCCGGGCGCCTGCTGGTGACGGGCGCGGCCGGCGCGGTGGGCGCGTACGTCGCCGTACTCGCCCAGGACCGCGGCTGGCAGGTGACCGGGACGGCCCGCGCGGCCGACGAGCCGTTCGTACGGAGCCTCGGCGCCGACTTCGCCACCGGGGTCGGGCAGGGCTGGGACGCCGTCGCCGACGCCGGAGCCCTCCAGGAGGACGCCCTGCGGGCAGTGCGCGACGGCGGCCGCTTCGTGGGCGTGCAGCCCGCGTCCCGACTCCCCGAGGAGCGCGGCATCACCGTCGAGGCCCTCTTCGCCCGTCCCGACGGTCCGCTCCTCGCCCGACTGCTCGAACGCGCGGCGACGGGCGAACTCCCGGCCCGCGTCCACGCCGTCACCCCGCTCGCCGAAGCGGCCGATGCCTACGAGGCGATGGCCAAGGGCGGCGTCCGCGGCCGGATCATCCTCGTCCCCTGACACCCCCTCCGACTCCACCAACTCCCCTGACTCCACCAACGACCACGTCAACGAACAGGACAGGACAGGACAGCCGATGCTCACCACCCCAGTGATCGTGCTGCGCAGCGGCGGGCCGAAGGCCACCGCCTACGGCGTCCACGCCGCGACGGCGGCGGTCATGGTGGCGACCGCCATCGGCCTCCTGGTCTGACCCCCGGCGTGGCAGGGTGTGCCCCATGGAGCCGTTGAGAGTCGTAGAGGCGCTGTGGGACCGGATCCAGGCCCGGGACTGGGAGGGCGTCGCCCTGCTGGTCGCGGAGGACGCGGTCGTCGAGTGGCCGGTCAGCGCCGAACGCATCGTGGGCCGCGAGAACTACGTCGCGGTGAACCGTGAGTATCCGGAGGGCTGGACGATCCGCGTACTGCGGATCGTCGCCGCCGGTGACGAGGTCGTCTCCGAGGTGGAGGTCCCGCACGAAGATCTCGGGGTGTTCCGTGCGGCGTCGTTCTGGACCGTCCGCGACGGACGGATCGTCCGCGGGACGGAGTACTGGACGAGCCTGGGCGCCGACCCGAGCCCGGAGTGGCGGGCGGCTTTGGTCGAACCCATGTAGACGGACGCCGCGGGCTGAAGCCAGGGTTCCCCCTGCTCACCCCACCCACCCCGAGCAACCCTCGTTCCGTGGGCCGCTGTTAGCCTCGCCGGGCATTGATCGAAAACGGGGAAGCGGGAAGCATGCGTACGGGGAAAGCAATGGCAGGCGTCGTCCTGTCGGTCGCCTTGGCAGCCGGTTGCAGCGGCTCGGGCGGCACGGACACCTCACACGGCAAAGGCAAGACCGGCGCCTTCGGTGAGCAGCTCGAAGCGGCCAAGCCGACGGTCAAGCTGAGCGTGCCGCCGCAGTACGACGGGTCCAAGGGCTGGGACGAAATCCTCGGCTGGGTACCCGAATCGGTCGGATCCCTGCCGGTGTCCTCCGTACCCCGCACCGGTCTGGTCGCGCTGCTGTACGGGACCCCCGAGGGGTACACCGTGCGGACCAAGTCCGCCGACGGGAAGGACGGTTGGAGCTCTGCTCCGTGGAAGGCCCCGATCCCCGTCAACGCCGACGAGGGCGGCACCTCCTCCGACGAGGCCGCGGAGATCCCCGACCTGACGGACGTCGAGCTGGACGGTCGCGGCTACGTCGTCGCGTACGCCCACGGCATGAGCGGCAAGGACGCCCTGCACGAGGGCACCGAGGTGGTGCGGCTGGCGGTGTTCCCCGCCGACGCCTCGGGCACGGGGGTCAAGCCCCTGCGCGAGGTGGACGTCCCGGTCAAGGCGTCCCCGCACCAGGTCCGGGTCAGCGCGGACGGCGGGCGGTTGCTGGTCGCGTACGGGAGCCGCGGGATGTACCCGAGCTCGGGGGTCGCCGTGGACGTGACCACCGGGTCCGTCTCCCCGTACAAGGACCCGAACAAGCTCCTCCCCCAGTGCGCGCAGGCCACCCTCTGCCAGCACAGCCGCGTGATGGCGGTGAGCCCCGACGGCCCCCTGGTCTCGATGGGCCTCGGGCACGGCTTCGGCGTACCCGGCCACTGGTTCAGCGACACGGTCCGCCCCGACGGGGTCCAGCCGAAGGAACCCGTCCTCGAAAACTGGAACGGCAGGGCGTACGGGGTGACGAACGGCCGCCTCCTCGCCTCGTGGGTCAACGGAGGGAAGGACGGAGCGCCGGAGCGTCCCCCCACCTGGTCGGTCCACGACGTCCGGACCGGCGCGCTGCTGGCCCGCATGGAGTGCGCGTACAAGGAGACCCCCACCATCCTCGACCAGTCCCCCGAGTACCCGACCATCGCCTCCCCCTCGGGCCGCTACCTCGCGGCCGGCCCGGTCGCCTTCGACCTGGAGCGGAAGCAGGGCATCTGTCTGGAGGGCGACGGCAACCGCAAGACGATCACACTCGCCTCGATCCGCAACGACGGCACGGCCTACGGAGCGGTCGACAACGCCGAGGCCCCGGCCTCCGAAGCGGTGGTCGCCCAGCTCGACCTGAACTCCGCGTCCGGTGACGCGAAGGTACTGGGCGCGGGCGTCGACATCCCGCTCCTGACCGACGTGGGCGGCAGCGGCCTCTTCCTCGCCCGCGACGAGAACAAGATCCTGCGGGTCTCGCTCCGACGAGGCCACTGACTACGGCTTCGGCTTCCGCTTCACCTCGGCCAGGTTCACGCCCTCCTCCTCGGAGGCACCGAACGCTTCGACGGTGACCCCGGTGCCGGTGCCGGTTCCCGTGACCTCGAGAGCGAGCCGGCCTCCCATGAAGCGCAGATCGACCCGCGCCCGGGGCGCGCCCGCGTGGTCCGGCATCCGGTGGATGCGGGCCGCCGGGTATGCGAGCTCCGTCAGCCTCTTCTGCATCGCCTCGTAGCCGGCGGTCTTCGTGTCCTTGAACGCCTCGCTGACGCGCTGGGCCTCCTCGACGCCGAAGCATTCCTCATAGGCGTTCAGGGGCACCTCCTCTTCCGGGTTGGGCGGAGTGGAGTCGGGGTCCGGCTCCGGCGGCGCGGGAGCCTCCGGCAGGGGGACCGGCGTACGTCCGCCCGCGCTCGGAGCACCGGGCTCCCAGCCCGGCAGATCCTCGGGCTTGGGCGGGACTCCCCCGGACGGCAGGTCCTTGGGGAGCACGCCCTTGTCGTTCGCGATGTACTGATTGCAGCGCGGCACGTCCCGGACCATCAGCTCCATGAGCCGCAGCTCCTGGTCCTCGTCGCTCCCCGCAGCATCCGGTACGGCTGCCGCCGAGACGCTGCTGCCCGCGAGGGCCTGGTCGGTGGTGCCCCGGGTGCCGCAGCCGGCGAGAACGGCGCAGCCAAGTACCGCCAGCAGCAGGAACTTCTGGAGGGAGTGTGATCGCATGCCCGCATCTTCCGATGACCGGTTCACCGGCCACATGAGTACGCCTACTCACCTCACCCCGAGCAGGTGGGGGCCAGGTACCCGGCGGCCCCCGCCACCGGCAGGCTGGCCCAGGTCCGCGTCCCGCCGCCGGGCTCCCGGGACTCCCCGAAGCCCCAGGCTCCGCCGCAGTCCCGCACGACGGCGGCCATGACGCGCAGCGCGGTCCGGCGGCGGGCCTCGCAGTGGGCGGCGAGGCGGGGGTGGGTGTGGGGGGTGTGCCCGTCGTAGACCGTGAGGCGGAGCGCGTCTTCGCGGTGGCGGAGGGCGAGGTACAGGCTCCGGCCGGGGTCCAAATACCAAGCCGCGGCGACGAGTTCCCCGACCACCTGCACGGCAGCGGGAACGATCCGGTCCAGCCGGTGCGCGTGGAGCACGGACCGTACGGTGCTGCGTGCGATCTGGGCGCTGTACGGCTCCCCGGGCACGGTCAGGCTGCACGAGAGCCCGTCGGGAGAGGGTGGCTCGTCCGCGGGCGGGCAGGCATCGAAGCAGCCGGGACTGGGGGGCATGAAGGGGCTGAGCATGACGGACTCCCTGTCATGAGCGGGTAGCTCGCGCGGTGGTGGGGGCAGTGGCTCGTCGCCGAGGCCGAGGCATGCCGCGGCGATGCACTTCCAACTCCCTTGCGTGAGCGGTGCATTACCGAATGTAGCGCGAGCGGGCCTTTTTTGGCCCGCCGTCCGGCAGAAGTCAGCCGTTCGTGCACGAGGGCCCGCCGACGCGTAAGACTGCACCCCATGACCGCGAGGACAGCTCCCACCGAGCGCCAGAAGCGACTGGGTTACGAACTGCGCCGAATGCGCACGTCAGCAGGCATGTCGGCCGAGTTCGCGGCGAGCCTCCTCGCTGTGGACCGGGGCGCGATCTCCGCGATGGAGTCGGGCACACGTGCCATCTCGACCGAACGGATCCGAACGCTGGCGGCCAACTGCCAAGTGGACGACGAGCGCTACATCGCCGGGCTCACGGACATGGCCCTGCCCACCGGCCCACGCTGGTGGGACCGCTACCGGGGTCAGGTACCGCAGGGCTTCCTGGACATCGCCGAGTTGGAGTCCCGCAGCATCCGCATGCGGGTTGCCTACCCGCTCCACATGCCGGGGCTGCTCCAGACCTCGGACCACGCTCTCGCCGTGTTCCGCATGGTCATCCCCGCGCTCCCCGAGCACGAGGTCGCACTGCGGCTGGCACTGCGCATCGAGCGCCAGAAGGTCCTGGACGGCGAGAACGCCCCCACGTTCGTGGCCGTCGTGCACGAGGCCGCCCTACGGATGCGGTTCGGCAGTGCGGATGTCCTGCGGGAGCAGCTGAACCACTTGATCCAGCGCTCCGAACAGGAGAACGTGACGTTGCTCGTCCTCCCGTTCGAGGCGGGCGGATTTCCTGGAGCGGGACAGACGGTGCTCTACGCGGAGGGGCCGACGGCGCAGCTCGACACCGTGCAGATCGACAACTCGCACGGGCCCGATTTCCTCCACGCCGAGACCCAACTCGCGAAGTACCGAGGCCATTTCGAGCTGATGGAGCGGCTGGCGCTACCACCGGGGCCCTCCCGGGACTTCATCCGCGCCATCGCGAGCGAACTGTGAGAGGGACACCGTGACCGACGTGACCTGGGAGGACCCCTTCTGCGGTGAGGGGAACTCCTGCTACCGGATCGGCGTGGACGGGGACGGCAACAGCTACATAGCCCTGTCCGGCCAGGAGGACACCTACCTCACGGACACCCGCGAGGCACTGCAACAGCTCATCCGGGACATCAAGGCCGGCAAGGCAGACCACCTGCTGACGGACTGACCCCGCCCCCGCCGAAGCGGCGACGGGGCCCGGTCGCTACCTACTTGCTGCTGCGCGGGAAGGTGATCTCCACGCGGCGGTTCTTCTTGCGGCCTTCCTCGGTGCCGTTGTCGGCGATCGGGTAGTCCTCGCTGTAGCCGCGTACGTCGAAGGTGACGCCGGGATTCGTCACGGTCTTCGCCAGCTCGGCCTGGACCGCGTCGGCGCGCTTCTTCGAGAGTTCCTTGCCGTGCTCGTAGCTGCCCTGGTCGTCGGTGAAACCGAAGACCCGGACGGTGGTGGCCTTCTGGGAGTTGATCTCCTGCGCGATGGCCTGGATACGGGCGGCGGCCTGGGCGTTGAAGATGGCACTGTCCTCGGGGAACATCACCTCGGACTGCAGCGCCATCATGACGGTCTGGTTCGTCTCCTGGCGCCGCTCCTCGCCCCCGAGGTCTTCGACTACCTCCACCATGTCCAGCACCTTGGGGGCTGCGAGGACACCGCCCTGGGGGAGCTTCAGACCTGGAGAGTCGGCCTTGACGGGCACCGGAGCTGAGGCCGAGGCCTCCGTCCCGGGAGGTACGGACGGCGTTACATCATCCGCATACGCGCTGGTCGCTCCGATGAAGTGTGCACCGGCGATGACGAGACCGGCGACGGCCGTGGCCGCGGTGGTGCGATGGCGTTTAGTCATGGAGTCACCCGGAGATTTTGACGGTGGCCGCGGCGAAGCTCGGCAGGCCGAACGTGACCTCGGTCGTACTTGTCGGCGGCGCAGGGTACTGGGCGAAGATGGAGACGCTTTCCCCGGCCTTGATAGGCGTGAGGCCGGTGGTGCATGCACACCTTCCCTCGGTGTCACGCAGCACGTAATACCGCTTCTTGCCTGCAGTATCGACCACAGTGGCCCCTGCGATCGATGCTGGACTGGCGGTCTTCTCGTCACCGCGCCAAGTAGCCATCTGGGAGAACGTCGAGGATCCCGTGTTCTTGATCCGCCCACTGATGGTGAGGTATCCGTCTTGGTTGCGCACAGCCGAATTGATCTCCAAGACGATCCCCGCTGGCCCTTGCGATGTGGCGATGACCTCAACAGGCGCCGATCCCTTTGCATCAGTGGGCGCAGGCTGCGCAGCCTTGCTCTCCTGACTCTGAGGAGTAGCGGACTTCTGCGGATCCTTTGCCTTGTCGTCTCCTCCGCCGCACCCGGCCAACGTGAGGGCCAAGGCCGCCGCAACCGCAACGGCCGCTCCCCCGCGGACCTTCGCCTTCTGCCGCATGCTCATGTACGCCGTTTCCTTGTCTCTCGTTCGATGTCAGTCGGTCAGTCGCACAACGAAGAGTTTCCTCGCCAGCTTGTACAAAGGCCCGGGATCCGACGGATTCACGATGATCACCGTTCCGTCCCGGCACTCAATGTCGACAGGCCCGCCACCCCCGGGTGGTGGCGGGGTGGTCGCGGGCTGCAGGAAGCACCGTGGTTCGATCAAGGCCGTTGCCCTGGCGCGGGCATGCATGTCCTCGGTCCCCGGGATGACCGAGTCCCCGACCGTGCCGTTGGTCATCACCGAGACGGTGAACTCCGGGACGTCAAAAGCGCATTCCGCAGTGGCATCGTTCGTGCCGGCGAAGGCATTCGCCTGGGCGCAGGCCCCCGCGGTATCGAAGCGGCGCCCCCTGATGATCTCCTCCCAGTCCTCCGGTGTGAGGATGAGGAGATCCCTGCCCCTGAACACGTTGTCCCTGACCTCTCGGGCAGCCGCGAGCGCCGCCGCGTCGGCGGCACCCTGCGCATCGCTGCGCGTGGCCCCCGCCATCCCGACGGCGACGAAGGCCAACGCAGCAAAGAGTAGGCATGCCATCATCGCGGCATAGAAGGGGAGAACCTGACCCCGATCACGCGAGCCCGCCACGTCGATTAGCTCGTGATGTCGGTCAAGACCTCTGAGATGGCGTTCGCGATGTTGGCCGCCAGTCCCGACCCGATGATCGCCGCGATGATCAGCGCAATGATCACGATGATCCCCAGGTACTCGAAGACCGTCTGCCCCTCGTCCGCCCCCCGCCGCAGGCGGTTCTTCCGTTCGACGATCGCCTTGAGCAGCTTGAGGTTCTGCATGGGAGTCCTCTCCAGAGCCGGCGCCGTTATCGGTTCGCGGACGGTACTTCGACGCACCAGCAGTTGCAAAGGGTCCCGGGACCCAATTACGGACCCACTGCGCACTCCGTCTACCCATGGCCAGCCACCCCCGGACGGGCGGTTCCCAGCCAACGGGCTATCGCCTCGCTCCTGGTGGCGGTCTGGAGCTTCGCGAAGATCCGGTTGATGTGGTTCTTGACCGTCTTCTCGCTGATAAAGCAACTGGCAGCGATCTGCTGGTTACTCATGCCGGAAGCGATGAGACCCATGACCTCCTCCTCACGCGAACTCAGCCCGAACACTGCATGGTTGGGAAGACGCTCCGAAGACTGTCCCACAGTTCGTTGCGGATGCGAAGAGGCCCGGAGTTCCGTGAGCACCGCGCTCGCCGCCGTCGGGCTGAAGTGTGCGCGGCCCGCGCGGACGTCGCGGACGGCTTCGACGAGGTGATCCGGCGTGAATTCGCCGTGCACCAAGTAGCCGCCCGCACCCAGCAGCAGCGCCTCGCGGACGATCTCCGACTCCTGGCTGTACGTCAGCATCAGCACCGGTGCCAGCCGCACGAGGTGGGGCAGCGCCGAGATGCCGTCCACGCCGGGCATCCGGACGTCCAGCAGGATGACATCCGGGGTGTGGAGGCGCGTCAGGCGGAGGGCTTCCCGCCCGTCCGCCGCCTCCGCGGCCACCTCGATGCCCTCCGCGGTGCCCAGGAGGGCCGCCAGGCCGGCCCGTACGACCGGGTTGTCGTCGGTGATGAGCACGCGCAGCGGCGCCATCACGCACCCCTCCCCGCGGCGAGGGCCGACAGCGGAAGGGCCAGGCGGACCTGTGTCCCCGCCCGCCCGCCCGGGCGGGCTCCTATGTAGAGGCGGGCGCCGATCGCGGCCGCGCGTTCCGCCATGCCGAGCAGGCCGAAACGGCCCGCGCCGTGCAGCGATGCGAGGTCGACTCCGTCCGGGAGGCCGCGGCCGTCGTCCTCGATCACCAGCACCAGTTCGGAGGCGGCGACGGCCGCCTCGACCGTGATCCGCCCGGCTCCCGCATGGCGGCGGGCGTTCTCCAGGGCCTCCCCCGTCACCGCCAGCAAGTGCCGGGCCACCGGGGAGGGCACCACCGGGAGGGTGCCGGTCACGCGCAGCTCAGCAGCGAAGGGGCCGATCCGCGCCCGGAGCTCCGAGGCCAGGGAGACTCCCGGTGCGTCCGGGTCCCGGCGCAGGTCGGCCAGTACGTCCCGGGACTCTGCCACCGCGCGGCGGGCCGCGCCGGACACCAAGGCCGCCTGGCGGCGGAGGGTGGCCGGGTCGGTCGTACGGGTCATGGAGTCGGCGGCCAGGGCGAGGCCGTGCAGGGTCTTCGCGACGGAGTCGTGCAACTCGCGTGCCAGGGCGTCGCGTTCGGCTTGAACCGCCTCCGCCACCGCCAGGCGGGCACGGGTCTCCAGCAGGGCTTGGCCGGCCGTGCCGAAGCGGAGGAGCAGGCTGCGCAGGGAGGCCCCGGCCGCGCCCGCCAGGACGCAGAGCACCGCCAGCGTCAGGGCCTCGGCGACGAACGCCACCACGGCCGCCTGGACCACCGCGTAGACCGCCGCGCCGGGCCGGCCGTAGACGATCCCGGCGAGCAGCGGAGTGCACACCGAGGCGAGGAGGAGCGGGGAGCCGGGGGTGGCCGTCAGGAAGAGGAGTCCGCCGAAGAGGGCCCAGTCGAGCGCCAGGGGCCAGCGGTGGCGCAGGAGCAGCGGTCCGAAGCGCTCCCAGTCGCGGAACAGGACGTAGGACAGCAGGAAGGTGAGCAGGACCGCGCCGCCGGCCAGGTGCGTCGGCGTCCCGGGTGCCGTGCGACTCAGTACCACCGGCGTTCCGAGGGCGATCATCACGAGGCGGAACGCGAAGACCTGACGGCACAGCGCCTGCAGGGCGTTGGCCTGGAGGGCGATCGGCAGCTTCACCGCGGCTCGGGCGGAGGGCCGGTCCCGTGCGGCGGCGAAATCCGTGATGTCGTCCAGCGAGGCGGGCATGGCTCAGCCGCCCCCGAACAGGGCGCCGAAGTCGACGTCGGCTCCGTACACGAACCCGCCGATCAGCAGGATCATGGTCCCGGGGAGCATGAACATCGTGACGACGAAGGTGGCCTTCGGGACGGCCTTGGCGGCCCTGCGGCGGGCGTTCTGAGCGTCCGTGCGCCGCATGTCCTCGGCGATGGCGATCAGGGTGTCCACGATCGGAGAACCCAGTTCCTCGCCCTGCTGGAGGGCGGTGACGAACTGCGCGACCTGCTCGGAGTCGTTCCGTCGGCGCAGCTCGTCGAAGGCCTGGCGGCGGCTGACGCCCATGGTCATCTGCTGGAGGGTGATCCGGATCTCGTCGGACCACGGGCCCTCGTACTTGTCCGCGACCCGCTCCAGCGCGGGCCGGAAGCCGAGCCCGGCGCTGACGACCACGGCGAGGACATCCAGGAAATCCGGCAGGGTCCGGTCGATGTGGTCGCGGCGGATCCGGATCGCCGACCAGAGGCCCGCCTCGATCCAGAACAGGCCGAAGGCGACCATCAGCAGGGCCAGGATCAGCTGGCCGTTGATCAGCATGGCGAAGGCCCCGATGCCGCCAAGGAAGGCGTAGACGGCCCGGCGGGCTGCGTAGCGGTCGATGGTCAGGCCGGACGGGTTGCCCGCGGTGTCGATCTGACGGCGTTTGCGCGCCACCCGGTCGGGGCCCATCAGGCGCAGTATCAGCGGCGCGTAGCGGATGCCGATGCGGTCGATGAGGGAGCCGACGGCCGTCGTGCGGGTGGCGCCGACCTCCAGGGCCAGCATCAGGTCGGACGGGAGTTGGGTGTCGGCGCGGTAGAGGCGGATGCCGTGGAAGATGCCGAAGACCGACAGGCCGACGGCCAGGGCCAGGAGCAGCGCGATCATGCCGGCCTCCTCATACGTCGATCTTGGACAGGCGGCGGATGGCGACGAATCCGAGCGCGAAGAGCCCCAGGGCGACCAGTACGAGGGTCTGCCCGAGGACGGATCCGGTCATCCGGTCCAGCGCGCCCGGCATCATCGCGTCCACCAGGAGCAGCGAGCCGACGCCCATCACCGGCACCAGGTAGGCAGTGGCCGTGACCTGGGACAGCTGCGTACGGACCTCTCGACGGGTCTCCTTGCGCTGCTCCAGCGTCACCGTCAGGTTGCGCAGGCTCCCCACGATGGCTCCGCCCGCGCGGGCGGAGAGGACGAGGGTGGAGACCAGGACGACCAACTCCCGCGAGGGCAGACGCTGCTCGATCTCGCTGAGGGCCTCCTCGATCGAGTGCCCGACCGCGAGCCGGGAGGCCACGCGCGCCAGTTCCTCGCCGGCCGGTGCCTCCAGTTCCTCGGCGGCCATGCCGATGGCCGTCCGCAGGGCCAGGCCGGCCTGGGTGGCGTTGGCGAGGATCCGGGCCAGGTCGGGGAGCTGGTTGATGAAGCGCTCGGTGCGGCGGGCGCGCTGCCAGTTCAGGAAGGCGTTGGCCCCCCACAGGGCGATCAGGCCGGCCACCGGGCCGAAGAACGGTGCCAGGAAGGAGCCGGCCACCAGCCAGATCCCGGCGACCGTGGCCAGCATGTAGACGAAGTACTCGCCGACGCTGAGGTCCAGGCCGGTCACCGCGAGCTTGCTCTCGATGCCGAGGCCCAGTCTGGTGTTCCGCAGGCGCCGGTCCACGCCCGGGAAGCGGCGCCTGCGGCCGAGGGGCGCCGGGAGGCCGGTCGCCGAGAGGCGCTCGATGAGCGCGGCGCGCTGGGCACGGCCCGTGGAGTACGCGTGGATGCCGAGGACCGCCAGCACGCAGGTCAGCAGCGTGGCGCCGAGGGTGAGGGAGATCAGTGGGTTCACAGGGCGGTCCGGTTGATGCGGGCGGGGAGCGGGCCCGTGAGCGGGTCGTGGAAGGGGGCCTGGCGCGGGTCGTGGAGGGGTACGTCCGCCGGGGCGACCCCGAAGGCCTGCGGGATCGGCTGGTTGTTCATGTAGAGGCGGTCGGCGAGCCAGCGGGGCAGTGGGTAGTACTCGAAGCGGCCGTGGACGCGGCCGTCCGGGCCCATGGGCATCGCCGCGAAGCGGCAGACCGTCGTGATGCGGAAGGGCTCGCGTCCGTGTGAGTCGAGGAGGGAGATCTCGGTGATGCGGCGCGTGCCGTCGCCGAAGCGGGTGAGCTGGAGGATGACGTGGACGGCGCTGTTGATCTGGTCCTGGAGCGCCTCGAAGGGGATCTCCACCTCGGACATCGAGGCGAGCGTCTGCAGGCGCATCAGGGCGTCGACGGAACTGTTCGCGTGCACGGTGGCCAGCGAACCGTCGTGGCCGGTGGACATCGCCTGGAGCATGTCGAGCGTCTCGCCGCCGCGGACCTCGCCGACGATGATGCGGTCGGGGCGCATGCGAAGGGAGTTGCGGACGAGGTCGCGGATGGTGATCTCGCCCTTGCCCTCCACGTTCGACGGGCGCGATTCGAGGCGGATGACGTGCGACTGCTGGAGCTGGAGCTCGGCGGAGTCCTCGATGGTGATGATGCGCTCGCCCTCCGGGATCAGGCCGGAGAGGGCATTGAGGAGGGTGGTCTTGCCGGTGCCGGTGGCCCCGGAGACGATCACGTTCAGCTTCGCGGCCACGAGGCCCGACAGCAGCAGGACCATCTGCTCGTCCAGGGATCCCACACCGATCATCTCGTGCAGGGTGAAGGCCCGGGGGAAGCGGCGGATCGTGAGGGTGGCGCCGGTCAGGGAGAGCGGCGGGATGATCACGTTGACGCGCTCGCCGCTGGGCAGGCGGGCGTCGACCATCGGATTGGCCTCGTCCACCCGGCGGTTGACCGTGGAGACGATGCGCTCGATGGTCTGCATCAGCTGCTCGTGCGAGGCGAAGCGGAGCGGGAGCTGCTCCACGCGGCCGGCACGCTCCACGAAGATCTGGTCGGGGCCGTTGACCATGATCTCGGAGATGGTGGGGTCTTCGAGGAGCGGTTCGAGCACGCCGAGGCCGAGGGCCTCGTCCACGACGCGGCGGATGAGCTGGGCGCGCTCGACGGTGGAGAGGACCGGGCCCTCGCGGCTGATGATGTGGCCGAGTACCCGCTCCAGGCGCGCGCGGCGCTCCGCGGGCGCGAGCGCGGACATCTCGGCGAGGTCGATCTCCTCCAGCAGCTTCGCGCGGTACGCGGAAACCAGGCGGCCGTCCTCGCGCGGGTTGTGGCGGTCGTCGGGGGTGTTCACCCTGGAACGAAGGCTCATGGTCCGGTCACCTCGGATCGTCGTTGGGCATGACGGCGGTCCGGGTGACGGTCTGCGGGCCGACTCCGGGCACGATCGACTCGATCGTGATGGTCACCCGCATCCTGACCACGTCCTGCGTGACGTATGGGCTGATGTCCGCTCGCCGCGCGATGCTCGGCCTGATCGCCGCGAGCCCCGCGCGCACGCCCGCGTCCGGCTCGCGCGCCTCGACGCGTGCGGCCGTACGGGCGGCCGTCTCGGCCTGCTGGACCACGTAAGCGGACCAGCCGAGCTGGATTCCGCCGAGCCCGACCAGGAGGAGGAAGGGCAGGAACCCGATGTATTCCAGGGCGACTTGGCCCCGGTCGCCGCGAGCTTCGCGGGCCTTGCGGATCAATCGGTTCATCTCAGTCCTCCTCCTCGTTGCGGGAGCCGCCGTGGCCTTCGATGGGGAAGTCGATGTTGAGGCCCGGGAACAGGACCGGGAGGTTGAGCGTGACCCTGGCCTTGTAGAGGTTCCCGGACACCCCACAGGTCGCGGTCATGGCCCAGGCGCCACCGATGTGCTCGCCCGCGGCCTCCTGGCACGCGCCGTCTCCGTGCACCGCCCCGGCCCGTGCCGCCTCGTCCGCCGCGTTGCCGGCCAGGGAGAAGGCGTAGCCGACCAGCACCATCTCCCAGACCGCCACCACGGCCAGCAGGATGTAGGGCAGCATGCCGACGAACTCGATCGCGACCTGACCCCGGTCACCCCGGCGCGCCCACCGGAACCGTCTCCGACCCGCCACCCCTCAGCCCTCCCGCCCGCGCCGCGTCCAGGACCCGAGGGCCCCCCGGTCTCCGCGCAGCCGCGCCACCGGCCCGGAGCCCCGTACGGCCAGGGCCGCACCGGGCTCGGCCGCCGGGGCGCCCGGGGCGTCCTGCGCCTCCGGGGCGGTCAGCAGCCCCAGCTCCCCCGCCACCGCCCACAGGGCCTGCTTGACCGTCGAGCGGTTGTCGAGGTCCTGTACGCGGCCCGCGTCCACGACGGCCTGGAGTTCCTTGAAGTTGGCCGGCACGGGGGTGCGTACCGACCGGGTCTTGGTGATCTTCTCGATCAGGGCGGGCTGGATCTCGGTCTGCTTGGACCAGCGGTTGACGACCATGGTGGTCTCCTCCGCCTTCCTGACCTGGAGCCGTTCCCACATCCGGACCATCCGCTTGGCCGCCCGTACCGCGACCACGTCGGGGGTGGTGATCAGGACGGCCACGTCCGCGAGCTCCACGGCGGCCGCGTTGGCGCCGGTCACCTGGGTGCCGCAGTCGATGACCACCAGGTCGTAGCGAGCGCGCAGGGCGGCGACCACGTGCCGGGCGGCCCGGTCGTCGACCTCCTCGCCCCGTTCTCCGTCGGCCGGGGCCAGGAGGAGCGCGAGGCCGGTGCGGTCGTCGTAGACCGCGTCCTGGAGGACGCGCGGGGAGATGTCCTGGATGCCGGCGAGGTCGGCGATGGAGCGGCGGAACTGCACGTCGAGGTACGAGCCGACATCGCCGGCCTGGAGGTCCAGGTCGACCAGGGCCGTGCGCCGCCCGGCCGCGACCGCCGCCAGCGCGAACTGCACGGCCGCGAAGGTGGTGCCGACCCCGCCCTTGGCCCCGGTGACCGTGACCACCTTGCCGCCCGGACCGCTGGGCAGTTCCGGGCCCCGGCCCAGGTGGCGGCGTACGCCCACGGACCACTGGGAGGCGGCCTGGACGCGGGCGGCGAGCTCCTCGTAGGCGAGGGGCAGGCCGATCAGGCCGCGGGCGCCGGAGTCCATGGCGGCGGAGAAGAGGGCGGGACTCGCGTCGGAGGTGAGGAGGACGACGCCGACCGCGGGGAAGCGCAGGGCGACCTCGCGGATCAGCTCCAGGGCGGGGAGCGGACCGATCCGCTCGTGGACGAGGACCACCTCGGGCAGCTCGTCGATCGAATCGCTCGCGAGCCGGGCGAGGGTGTCGAGGAGCGAGGTGGAGTCGGGTACGGGGGCGGCCGGTTCGGCGCCCGGGAGCTGGCTGAGCAGGGTGGCGATGGCGCGGGCGGACTCAGGGTCGCCGACCGCGGGGAGGATTCGGGTGGTCATCGGCGCCTCACCGGTCCCCTTCGAGGGTGTAGAAGTGGTCGCCCGGGTTGGGCGCCGAGTCGGTGCCGGGTGCCACCAGGGCCAGCCGTACGTGCACCGCGAAGGACTCGGCGTAGGCGACGCGCTGGGTGTCCTTGGTGGACAGGGCGAAGGTGATCGGGACGGCGTCGACGGGGCTCTTCTTGTCGGCGTCCTTGCTGTCTATGGGGGTGAGCTTGCCGACGTTGATGACGCGGGCGTTGGCCACCATGAGCACGGACAGGTCGGGGTCGGTCGGCTTCTTGCCCTTGTAGGTGCCGATGATGTTGACCTTGGCGCCGGGGGTGACCTTGCCGGCCACGCCCGTGGAGGCGTCGATCATGATCGCGATCTCCTGCTCCCCGGCCTGGAGCTTCGGCTTGTCGACGAACATGTCGTTCTGGAGCAGCGAGCCCTTCTTCAGGGAGGTGAGCGCCAGCTTGTCCTTGAGCACGCCCAGGTCGGTGACGGCGGTATCGGACAGCCACCGCTTGGGGACCGTGACCTCCTCGAACTGGCCCGCCGCCAGGGGGGTGTACGGGGCTATGTCGCCCTTCACCCGGTAGGCGACGACCTCGTTGCCGACCTTGGAATTGACGTCTCCCATCACCACGAGGACTCCGCCGAAGGCGGCGAGTGCGCACAGGACCGACAGGATCAGCAGGATGACGCCGCGGCGCTGGCGTGAGTTCATGGCCGTCTTACCTCGCCGTTCTTCATTCGTTCGGGCCGGTCAGTGTCTGGATCTGGATCTGGGGCGGAGCCGGTCCGCGGAGGTTCCCGCGGATCCCCCGGGTGCCGCGGAGGGCGGCGGGGCCGGTGCGAGGAGCGGGGCGGCGCAGAAGCTGCAGCGGTCGCCGATGAGTTCGAAGCCGCACCAGCGGCATTCCTCGCGGCGGACCGAGGCGACGAGCTGGTAGAGCACGGAGGGGTCCGGGATGGCGGCCGCGAACTCCACCAGCTTCGGTGTGGCCCACCAGGCGGGCGAGTCGGCGGGCAGCGGGTTCTCCATGACGCCCTGGACCCGCCAGGCGGGGGCCAGGTCGGAGGCCACCCAGTCGGAGGTGAGCTGGCCGCGGGCGAAGGTGAGGTGGGTGGCGAAGTCGGGGCCCGGGGGGAGCGTGGCGCCGCCGCCGTGGGTTCCGCCGGAGCCCGAGCCCAGTTTGACCAGGTGCGGGGTCGGGTGGGCCAGTACGGCGAACTGGGCGTTCGGGGACCAGGACTTGGCGTGCGCCTTCAGCCCGACCGGCACCCGGTCCAGCTTGGCCACCGAGCCGAGCAGCGCACCCGCGTAGATGTAGTGCGCGAGTAAACGGGCGGCGGAGGCGAGGACGCCGGGGCTGAAGTCGCAGACGCTGAGCTGGCGCAGCTGACGTACCAGCAGGGCGGTTGCCAGCGGCGGGAGATCTACGTCGACGAGGGCGATCCGGTCGGTTTCCAGGATGGCCCGGACGGTGTGCAGGCGGCGGACGGCGGAGGCGCGGAGCCAGGAGGGCACGAGGACCACCAGGTGGCCGTGGCGCTCCAGCAGGCCGGCCGTCTGGGCGAGCGCGCCGTCGAGGTCGAGCTCCTCGGGCGGCGGCAGTACGGCGGCGGCCGGGGTGTGCCGGTCCGGGGCCGGCAGCACCAGATCGGCGCTGGTGACAGCAATGGCGATCGGCACGCGCATCCCCCCGTTCACCCGGTCATCCACGGGCGTTCCCCTGACCGCGGCGGGTGCGCGCAGCTGCGCGACCGCAAACGATCAACACCCTTCCCCCCTTGCCCCAGCACCATATCCACGTCCTTCCTGACAGGGCAGGGCCTTGCGAATTCCCGTGCCACCGGCACGTGTCGGCGGGGGCGGGTAAATCCGGACAACAAGGATCGGAAGGCGCCGGAAGACGACGGGAACGCCGATCAGATCAAGCCATATCGCAAACACTCTTGACATGGACATTGGACTAGACCAACTTGGCTGCGGGGCACCCCACATGCCCCGGTCATGCGTCCATCACCTCCCCACTCCCCCCACGGAGCCCACGTGAACCGCATACGCTCCCTCGCCATACCGCTCGCCGTCACCCTCGCCGCCGCCGGCCTCACCGCCGTGGCCACCGGCACCGCCCAGGCCGCCGACGTCAACGTCGTCCGCAACGGCGGCTTCGAGTCCGGCCTCGCCAACTGGACCTGCACCTCCGGCAGCGGCGCCGTCGTCTCCTCCCCCGTCTTCGCGGGGGCCGGCGCCCTCAAGGCCACCCCGGCGGGCCAGGACAAGGCCCAGTGCAGCCAGGTCGTCACCGTCAAGCCGAACTCGACCTACACGCTCAGCGAGCAGGTCAACGGCTCGTACGTGTACCTCGGCGCGACCGGGACCGGCACCCAGGACGTCTCCACCTGGACCCCCGGCACCGGCGGCGGCTTCCAGAAGCTGTCCACCACCTTCACCACCGGCCCGAGCACCACCCAGGTCACCGTCTACACCCACGGCTGGTACGGCCAGCCCGGTTTCGTGGTCGACGAGTTCAGCGTCTTCGGCCCCGACGGCGGAGGCGGCACCGACCCCGGTCCGTCCATCCCCGGCGCGCCGTCCGGCAGCGCCGTTTCCGGCCAGAGCTCCAGCGGGCTCACCCTTTCGTGGAACACGGTCAGCGGGGCCGCCGGGTATTACGTGTATCAGGACGGCGTCCGCGTCCAGACCGTGACCTCGGGCACCTCCGCGCAGATCACCGGGCTCGCCGCGTCGACCACGTACTCCTTCCAGGTGAGTGCGTACAACGCGGCCGGCGAGGGCGTGAAGGGTGCGGCCGTCCCCGGCACCACCACGAGCGGCGGGGGCGGCAACCCGAACCCGTCGGTGCCCAAGCACGCGGTGACCGGCTACTGGCAGAACTTCAACAACGGCGCGACCGTCCAGAAGATCTCCGACGTCTCCGCGCAGTACGACATCATCGCCGTCTCCTTCGGCGACGCCACGAGCACGCCGGGCGGCATCACCTTCAACCTCGACTCGGCCGGCCTCGGCGGCTACACGGTCCCCCAGTTCAAGGCGGACATCGCCGCGAAGAAGGCGGCCGGCAAGTCCGTCATCCTGTCCATCGGCGGCGAGGAGGGCACCATCTCGGTCAACGACTCGGCGTCCGCGACCAACCTCGCGAACTCCGCGTACGCGCTGATGCAGGAGTACGGCTTCACCGGGATCGACATCGACCTGGAGAACGGCCTGAACCCGACCTACATGACCCAGGCGCTGAAGGCACTGGCGGCGAAGGCCGGCCCCTCGCTCGTCCTCACCATGGCCCCGCAGACCATCGACATGCAGTCGACGGCGGGCGGCTACTTCAAGACGGCTCTCGCCGTGAAGGACATCCTCACCGTCGTCAACATGCAGTACTACAACAGCGGCGCGATGCTCGGCTGCGACGGCAAGGTCTACTCCCAGGGCTCGGTGGACTTCCTCACCGCGCTGGCCTGCATCCAGCTGGAGGGCGGGCTCGACCCCTCGCAGGTGGGCATCGGCGTCCCGGCCTCCCCCAGCGGCGCGGGCAGCGGCTACGTCTCGCCGACCATCGTGAACAACGCGCTGGACTGCCTGGCCAGGGGTACGAGCTGCGGCAGCTTCAAGCCCTCGAAGACCTACCCGGGGCTGCGCGGCGCGATGACCTGGTCGACCAACTGGGACGCCAAAGCGGGTAGCGCTTGGTCCAACGCGGTGGGTCCCAAGGTCCACGGCCTGCCGTAGCAGGTAGGTGTGTGGGGGTGGCCGATTCGGGTTCTTGACCCGGACATGCCACGAGAGCACGCTGTGCGCGTCCGCACGGCTACCCCCACACTCCCACCCAGGAGAAACGCATGCGGCTCCACCACCGCCGAAGGGCCGCCGTCACGGCGGCCCTTCTCGCGCTCGCGCTCGGCGCACCCGCCTACGGCCTGAGCGCGACGGCAGCACCGCCGCCCGCCCCGTCGACCGCCACCCAGGACGAGTCGATCGTCCAGTACGAGATCCAGGGCCCGTCCACGGCGACGGAACGCACCGCCCTGCTCCGTACCGGCATCTCGATCGACGAGGTGGACGCCCGCTCGGTCGTCGTCAGCGCCGACACGATGCAGGCCAAGAAGCTGCGCGCCCTCGGCTACGAGCTGACCGCGCTGCCCGGACCGCCGGACCGCTCCGACGGGCGCGACATCGCCGCCGGGATCAACGACTTCCCGTCGAAGGACGCGCTCTACCACAACTACGCCGAGGCGAATGCGGAGATCGACCAGCGCATCGCCCAGTACCCCACGCTCATGAGCAAGCGGGTCATCGGAAAGTCGTACCAGGGCCGGGACCTCATCGCGATCAAGATCAGCGACAACGTCGCGACCGACGAGGCCGAGCCCGAGGTGCTCTTCACCGCGCACCAGCACGCCCGCGAGCACCTGACGGTCGAGATGGCCCTCTACCTGCTCAAGGAGTTCGGCTCCAAGTACGGGACGGACTCCAGGGTCACCAACGCGGTCAACGGCCGCGAGATCTGGATCATCCCCGACCTCAACCCCGACGGCGGCGAGTACGACATCGCCTCCGGCTCGTACCGCTCCTGGCGCAAGAACCGGCAGCCGAACGCCGGCTCCTCCTACGTCGGCACGGACGAGAACCGCAACTGGGACTACAAGTGGGGCTGCTGCGGCGGCTCCAGCGGCAGCAAGAGCTCCGAGACCTACCGGGGCCCGGCCGCCGAGTCGGCGCCCGAGGTCAAGGTCGTCTCGGACTTCGTGCGCAGCCGCGTGATCGGCGGCAAGCAGCAGATCACGGCCGCCATCGACTTCCACACGTACAGCGAGCTCGTGCTGTGGCCGTACGGGTGGACGTACAACGACACGGCGCCCGGACTGACCGCCGACGACCTGGCCGTGTACAAGAAGATCGGCACCAGCATGGCGGCCAGCAACGGCTACACGCCGGAGCAGTCGAGCGACCTGTACATCACGGACGGGACGATCGACGACTGGCTGTGGGGCAACCAGAAGATCTTCGCCTACACCTTCGAGATGTACCCGACCGGCTCGGGCGGCGGCGGCTTCTACCCGCCGGACGAGGTCATCGACCGCGAGACGGCGCGCAACAAGGACGCGGTGCTGCAGCTGCTGGAGAACGCGGACTGCATGTACCGGTCGATCGGCAAGCAGGCGCAGTACTGCCCGTAGTGCCTGTCGTACCCGTTGAGCCCGTCGTCATGTGAACCGGGGCGCCCCACCGCCAGGGGGGCGCCCCTTCGCACGTGCCGTCCCGGCTAGTCCTTCTTCGCCCGCTCGGCGTTGCGCCAGATCGTGAGGTCGACGGTGATGTACTGGCTCGACTCCTTCGCCCCCGACTTGCCGCGGTAGGTCGCCACCGCGATGTGTCCGGCGTCGCTCAGGACGCAGACCTCGGATCCGGCCGTGAGCTGGTCGAGGGTGATCCTCTCGGTGAAGCGGGTCACCTTGCGGCAGGTCTCCAGCGAGCCCTTCTCCGAGTTGTTCAGCAGGACCAGCTTCCCGTTCGCGGTGCCGAACTCGTCCTTCCCGAAGGTCGTGTCCCGGTAGTAGAAGAGGTCTCCCTTTCCGTAGTGCACGCCCGCGCCGGTCGACTCCTCCGCCGGACGCGGCGGATTGTCGGCGAGCAGCAGCTGGTGGGACCCGGGCATGTCGATGCCCTTGTACGAGACCGGCTGCGGGTCCACGGGCTTCTGGGCCCCGCCCGGGGAGGCGCTCGCGCTCCCCCCGCTGCCCTTGCTGCCCGACGCCCCGTCCGTACCGCCCTTGTCGCCGTCCGGCAGCAGGGACCCGAGGACGGCCAGCCCGATGACCGCGCCCACGACGGACAGGGTGACGATCAGCCCGGTCCGCTTGGGCTTGGCCGGGGCGGGCGGGTACGTGGGCTGCCCCCACCCGGGCTGCGCGTAGGTGGGCTGGGCGTACGTGGGCTGCGGGCGCGGGGGCTGGGGCTGGGCGTACGCAGGCTGACCGTACGGAGGCTGCGGGTGCGTCGGCCGCCCGTACGCGGGCGGTGTCCCGTAGCCGGTCGGCGCCGTCGGCGGTCCGGTCGGCGCCGGAGCGGGCTGCGCCGCAGCGGCCTGCGTCGGGGCGGCGGCCAGGCCGGTGGGCGTGTAGCCGGGCGCGGCGGCGGGTGCCGCAGGCGCGCTCGCGGCCGGGGGCTGCGCGGAGACCTCGGTCGGAACCGGCGTGGCCGGCCGCGGCGGCGGGGTGGGCGCCGGGGCGGGCAGCAGGTGCACCCGCTCCGTGATGGAACCGGCGACCGCGCGCGGCAGCCAGTCCTCCCCCTGGCGCAGCGGCTCGGCGCCCGCGGCCTCGTTGCACAACGCGATGATGTCGGTCAGCGCCGGCCGGTCGGCCGGGTCGCGGCTGAGGCAACGGGTCACCAGGGGCCGCAGTTCCTCGGGCAGCCCGCCGAGGTCGGGGTCCTCGTGCACGATCCGGTAGAGCACCGCGTGCGAGGGCCCGTCGCCGTAGACGGAGGACCCGATGGCCGCGAAGGCGGCCATCTGGCCGAGGGCGAAGACGTCGGTGGCCGGGGTGATCGTGCCGGCCGAGGCCTGTTCGGGCGCCATGAACGCCGGGGTTCCGATGCTGACGCCCGTGCTGGTCAGGGCGGTGGTGTCGGCCGCGCGGGCGATGCCGAAGTCGATGACGCGCGGGCCGTCGGAGGCGAGGAGGACGTTGGCGGGCTTCAGGTCGCGGTGCACGATGCCCGCGCCGTGGATGACGGTCAGGGCCTCGGCGACCCCGACGGCCAGCAGCAGCACGCTGCGCGGCGGCAGTGCGCCGTGGTGGGCCACGGCGTGCGCGAGGGAGGGGCCGGGCACGTAGGCCGTGGCCAGCCAGGGCTGGGCGCCCTCGGTGTCCGAGTCGATGACGGGGGCGGTGTAGAGCCCCTGGACCCGCTCCGCGGACCGCACTTCCTGCTGGAAGCGCCGCCGGAACTCGGGGTCCTCGCCGAACTCGGACCGGATCACCTTGATGGCGATGGGGCGGCCGCCCGGCGTGTACGAGAGGTACACCTTGCCCATGCCGCCCGCGCCGAGCACCGCTGCGAGCCGGTAGCCGCCCACGACCTCCGGGTCGTCGGCCTTGAGCGGTTGGAAGATTCCTGCCGAAGGTGCGCTGCTCATTGAGGACCCATCCCTGCTAGCGGCGTCCCGGCCCCCGCCGGCGCCCCGAAGTCATCCGTGAGGGTACCCAATGGGCGCTCGGCGTCCGGCCTCGGACCACGAGACCGGAGGCGGGAGTTGGCGGCAGGTTCTGCCGACTCCCGCCTCCGGGCTGCGCCCGTCAGCCGTGGAAGGTGACGTACCCGTTGCCGTCGGCGTCGGACCCGCTCTTGGTGTACGAGTGGGAGTCCGCGGTCGCGCCGGACGGCGTCTTCAGGTAGATCGTGTCGCGGTCGTTGTTCCAGATGAAGTTGCAGCTGCCGCGGTAGGCCACGTTGGACGCGTCGGACTCGGTGCCCTTGCCACCGCGGAGCTTCACGAAGTCACCGGGCTGGAGGTAGTGGTTGGCGGTGAAGGTGAAGCTGTTGCCGGTGGCGTCCCTGACGACGTAGCCCTTGAGGTTGACCGTGGCCGTCGTGGAGTAGTTCTTGATCGTCAGGTACTCGTCACGGGTGTTGCCCGTGGTGCAGCTGTTGGAGTCCGAGCCGGGGGCGTCGTACTGGACTCCGCGGACCTTCAGGGCCGAGCCGGACTCGGCGGCCTGCGCCGGGGTGACGGCGAGGGCCGCGAGCGTGCCCGTGGCGATGGCCGCGGCTATGACAGAGAGCTTGCGCAAGAGAGTTCCCCCCACATGTGTGTACTTGAACGGCGATCAAGATACACACCATGTGGAAGGTTCCCGCAGGTCCGCACATACCGTGAGACGGACCCCAAATCCCCCGCCGGGCAAGCTCCTTAGCCGAGCACCGCGAGGGCGTCGATCTCGATCAGGAGGTCGCCGGGGAGGCCCACGTACACCGTGGTGCGGGCGGAGGGGACCTCCTTGAGGTTCTGCTCCTCGAAGTAGGCGTTGTAGATCTCGTTCATCTCTTCGAAGTGCGTGGTGTCGGTGAGGTAGACGCGCAGCATCATCACGTCGTCCCAGCCTGCGCCGCCCGCCTCCAGCACGGAGCGGACGTTCTCCAGCGTCTGGAGGGTCTGCTCGCGCAGGGTGGGGCCGGCGGGCGTGGGCTCCTGCCCGTCCACGTGCGGGAGGAATCCGACCTGGCCGGCGACCTGGAGGATGTTGCCCTTGCGGACGCCGTGCGAGAACTTCGCGGGCGGGTCGGTGTGGGTGGCGGGGGTGATCGCGATCTTGTCGGTCATGACCTGTGTTCTTCCTGTTCCTGTACGGGGCCCGAGCCTGAGTACTCGCGGCCGATGGCGTCGGCGGTCTGCCGTACGAGCGGGAGGAGTTCGAGCAGCCCCACGACGGAGAGGACCACGCCGGGGGCGGAGACGGACATCGCGGCGACCACGCGGCCGTCGGGTCCGCGGACGGGGGCGGCTAGGCAGTTCAGGGACTCCTCGTGGCCGCCGATGTCCGTGGCCCACCCCTGGGCGCGTACGAGGTCCAGCTCGCGCAGGTACGCGGCGGCGTCGGGGGTGGAGCGGGAGGTGTAGGCCGGGTACTCGATGCGCGCGGCCAGGGCCCGGCGCTCGGCCTCGGGCAGGTCGGCGATGAGCAGCTTGGCCACGGCGGCGACGGTGAGGGGGACGGGCCGGCCGATGCGCGAGTACATCCGGACCGCATAACGGCTGTCGACCTTGTCCACGTAGACGACCTCGTCGTCCTGGTGGAGGGCGAGGTGCACGGTGTGGCCGGTGATCCGGTTCAGTTCCAGCAGGTGCGGGTGCGCGATGTCGCGGACGTCGAGGTTCTCGATGGATTCGGCGGCCAGCGCGAAGAGGGAAGCCCCGAGCCGGTAGCGCCCGTCGCCCTGCCGGTAGACGAAGCCGTGCTCCTGGAGGGTGCGCAGCAGCCGCAGGGCCGTGCTCTTGTGCACGTCGAGCACCTCGGCGACCTCGCCGAGCCCGGCGGGGCCCTTGGCCAGGGCAGGCAGGATCCGGAGCGCCCGCTCCACCGACTGGCTCACTCAGCGTGCCTCCGTACAGAACCGGGGCCCGGCCCCGTTGACCCGTCGTCACCCGGGATGTTAGACAGCATGCAGCGGTGCATGCAACGACTGTTGCACTGTACGCAACAACCGCAATACCCGGGAGGCACACGCACATGTCCAGCGACCCCGTCCAGGCACTCGCCCAGGAGCCGGTGGACCACCGGTTCAAGGGGCTCCCCCCGGACGCCGGACAGGCGGGCCTCACCGTGGGAGAGCTGACCGCCCAGCGGCGGAGCCTCTACACCGGCGGGTTCACGACGCCCGTGCTCACCCTCGACGCCGAGGCGCTGGCCCACAACCTCGCCGCCCTGGGCACCTACGCCGAGCGCCACGGCCTGGCCTTCGCCCCGCACGGCAAGACCTGCATGGCCCCACAGCTGTTCCGGCGTCAGCTGGAGCACGGGGCCTGGGGCATCACCGCCGCCGTCCCCCACCAGGCGCGCGTCTACCGGGCGTTCGGCATCCAGCGGATCTTCCTCGCCAACGAGCTCGTCGACGCCGCCGCCCTGCGCTGGGTGGCCGCCGAACTCGCCGCGGACCCCGATTTCCGGTTCGTCTGCTACGTGGACTCCGTGCGCGGGGTCCAGCTCATGGACCGGGCCCTCCAGGGGCAGCCCCAGCAGGTCGACGTGGTCGTCGAGCTCGGCGCCGGGGAGGGCGCCCGCACGGGGGCCCGTACCGACGAGGACTGCCGGGCCGTCGCCGACGCGGTGGCGGGTACGGACACCCTGCGCCTGATCGGCATCGCCGGGTACGAGGCGGAGGTGCCCGGCGCCGACCCGGACTCCGTGCACGCCTACCTGCGCCGGCTCACCGCTCTGGCGGCCGAGTTCGACAAGGCGGGACGGTTCGAGGGGGTCGCGGAGATCGTCGTCAGCGCGGGCGGCTCCGCCTGGTTCGACGCCGTCGCCGACGTGTTCGCCGAGCTGCCGGAGCTCTCGCGGCCGGTCCTGAAGCTGCTGCGCTCCGGTGCGTACGTCTCCCACGACCACGGCTGGTACACCCGCCTCACCCCCTTCAACCGGGTCCCCGAGGAGGGCGGCCTGCGCCCCGCCTTCCGGCTCTGGGCGCAGGTGGTCTCCCGTCCCTCCCCCACCCAGGCGTTCGTCAACGCCGGCAAGCGGGACATCGCCTACGACCTGGGGCTGCCCGAGGCCGAGCTGGTCCGCGATCCCCTGACCGGCGCCGAGCGCCCGGCCACCGGGGTCCGCGTCCTCAAGCTCTCCGACCAGCACGCCTGGCTGGAAACGGACTCCGCCGAGGACGTGCAGGTCGGCGACTGGGTGGCACTGGGCATGTCCCACCCGTGCACGATCTTCGAGAAGTGGCCGCTGATCCCGGTGGTGGAGGCCGACGGCACGGTCACCGAGTACGTCCGGACGTTCTTCTAAGCCCCGGCTTCCGAGCTCCGGAGGAGCGTTCCCACCACCATGGACCTGGTCATCCGCGGGGCCCGCGTCGTCGACGGCACGGGCGGGCCCTCGTACACCGCCGACATCGGGATCCACGAGGGCCGCATCGCCGAAGTGGGCGGCCGGATCGCGGGCGGCGGGCGGCGCACGCTCGACGCCCGCGGCCTCGCCCTGGCCCCCGGTTTCATCGACATGCACGCCCACAGCGACCTGGCCCTGCTGCGCGATCCGGACCACGGCGCGAAGGCCGCCCAGGGCGTGACCCTCGAAGTCCTCGGCCAGGACGGCCTGTCGTACGCCCCCGTCGACGACCGCACGCTGACCGAGGTGCGGGCCGCCATCGCCGGCTGGAACGGCACGGGCGAGGACATCGACTTCGACTGGCGCACGGTCGGCGGGTACCTGGACCGGCTCGACCGGGCCCACGGCGGGCAGGGCATCGCCGTCAACGCCGCCTACCTGGTGCCCCAGGGCACCGTCCGCGCCCGCGTCGTCGGCTGGGGCGACCGCCCCGCCACCCCCGCGGAGCTCGACCGGATGCGGGCCCTGGTCGCGGAGGGGCTCGCGCAGGGCGCCGTCGGCATGTCCTCCGGGCTCACCTACACCCCGGGCATGTACGCCTCCGGCGCCGAACTGAGCGAGCTGTGCCGGGTGGTGGCCCGGTACGGCGGCTACTACTGCCCGCACCACCGCTCGTACGGCCGCGGCGCCCTGGCCGCCTACGCCGAGATGGTCGAGCTGACCCGCGAGGCCGGCTGCGCCCTGCACCTGGCGCACGCCACGATGAACTTCGGGGAGAACGAGGGCCGGGCGGGCGAGCTGCTCGCCCTGCTCGACGGAGCACTGGCCGGCGGCGCCGACATCACCCTCGACAGCTATCCGTACACCCCCGGCTGCACCACCCTGGTCGCCCTGCTGCCCAGTTGGGCGAACGAGGGCGGACCCGAGGCGGTCCTCGCCCGACTGCGCGACGACGCGGAGGCCGAGCGGATCCGGTACGCGCTGGAGGTGGAGGGCGCCGACGGCTGCCACGGGGTCCCGGTCGACTGGTCGACGATCGAGATCGCCGGGACCACGGACCCGGCCTACGGGGCGTACGTCGGCACCCGCGTCCCCGACTGGGAGACGGCCCGGGCGCTGCTGCTGGGCGACCGGCTCGGACCGAGCATCCTCCAGCACGTCGGGCACGAGGAGAACGTACGGGCGATCATGCGCCACCCGGTCCACACGGGCGGCTCGGACGGCATCCTGCAGGGCGCGAAACCGCATCCGCGGGCCTACGGCACCTTCCCGCACTACCTCGGGCACTACGTGCGCGAGCTGGGAGTCCTGTCCCTGGAGGAGTGCGTCGCCCACCTCTCCGGCCGTCCCGCCGCGCGGCTGCGACTGCCGGACCGGGGGCTGGTGCGGGTCGGGCACCGGGCGGACCTCGTCCTCTTCGATCCGCTGACGGTCGCGGCCGGATCGACGTACGAGCGGCCGCGCACGCTGCCGTCCGGGATCCCGTACGTCCTGATCGACGGGCGTTTCGTCGTACGGGACGGGCGCAGGACGGACGTCCTGGCCGGGCGGTCCGTGCGTCGAACGCCGCACGGCGGCCGCTGACGGGCGTCCGATCGGCCGCCGATCGAACGGATGCCGCACATACGATGAGCAGCATGTACGCCTTTGTTCCTGCCGCTCTCTTCCTCGTCCTCTTCGGCGTGAGCGTCCGGGAGGACCGCCGGCGCTTCCGCAACGCGGTCTATCTGGGCCTCACCCTCATATTCCTGTCCGTCGGCCTGCTCACCCTGGTCCCGTACCTGCCCGCCGGTCTCGACACGGCCGTCGTCGCGCTGGTCTTCCTGGTCCCGGCGCTGGGCACGATCGCGCTCGGGTTCTTCCTGATCGGCAACGCCGTGACGGTGATCCGCAAGGAGGGCCGCCGCCCGGCCCTCCTCTCCTTCGCGGCCGGGGTGGGGATCTTCGCCCTGATCGGGTTCGTCCTGACCCTGGGCAACCGGGGCTCACAGGCCTGGGACGCGGTGGTGGTGGGCGTGGTCCTGCTGGCCGGGTACGTCTCCTTCCTCTTCCTCTGCTTCCTCGCCTACGCCTTCCTCTACGGCCGGATCACGGTGCACGGGGACGTCGACTTCGTGGTGATGCTCGGCTCCGGCCTCATCGGCGGCGACCGGGTCCCGCCGCTGCTGGCCTCGCGGCTGCGCAAGGGCCGGGAGATCCACGACGCGCAGATCGCCCGCGGCGGGCGGGTGCCGCTGCTGCTGACCTCGGGCGGCAAGGGATCGGACGAGAAGCTCGCGGAGGCGCGGGCGATGGCCGACTGGCTGATCGCCGAGGGCGTGCCCCGGGAACACGTGCGGCTGGAGGACCGGTCCCGCACGACGGAGGAGAACCTCCTCTACAGCCGGACGATCATGGAGGCGGAGGATCCCGCCTACCGCTGCGTGGTGGTCACCAACAACTTCCACGCCTTCCGCGCCGCGATGATGGCCCGCAAGGCCGGGGTGAACGGCCAGGTGCTGGGATCGCCGACGGCGACGTACTTCTGGCCGAGCGCGACGATCCGGGAGTTCGTGGCGGTGTTCTGGGAGCACAAGATCGTGAACCTCGGCATCTGCGGGGCGGTCGTCGCCCTGACGGCCGCACTCGCGGCCGTCACCGCCTGAGCCGCGGTCCGGCGCGGTCCCGAGGTGCGTTCATGGGGGCGCGGCCGGAGGATGGGGGCCAGGGGGACACAGCAGGAGGTAGCCATGGACAGTGAATCGGACCAGCAGCCCCAGCGCCCCGCCCACCTCTACACGGGGTCGGAGCACCCGTTCGACCCTGAGGACCTCGTCATGGCACGCGGCCAGGACCCGACGCCGGAGCGGGTCGAGAAGGCGCGCAAGCTGATCGAGAAGGAGGGCGCGAGGGCGCTCGAACGCTACCTCCCGTAGGTGGGCCCGGAGCGGGGCGGACCGGTCTCCCCGGTCCGCCCCGAGGTGCGGGCGGGCCGATGCGCATCCAGAATCGATGGATGCTCGTTAGCCCGCGCGGGGGCCGATTCCGAAGGGAAGACAACGATGGCGATCGACTCCCCCACGACCGTCGACTGGGACCACCCGGCCGACCCGCCGACGGGCCAGCTCTCCACGCACGTGCGCGCGTACGTGGACACGTCCGGCGCCGACGGGCACCTGTGGCACGGGGTGCCGACGCTGCTCCTGACCACCCTCGACCGGTTCTCCGGCCGGCCCGTCCGCACGCCGCTGATCTACGCGAAGGACGACGGCCGCCACATCGTCCTGGCCACCGCGGCCGACGGCACGCCCGGCGTCCCCTCCTGGTACCGCAACCTCACCGCCCACCCCGAGGTCCGCCTCCAGGTCGGCGCCCTGACCGCGCAGGCCCGCGCGCGGACGGCGACCCCGGCGGAGCGGGAGACGTACTGGGAGGCCGTGACGGCCCTGTGGCCCGCCTACGAGGACCACCAGGCGGCGGCCGCACCCCGCGAGATCCCCCTGGTGATCATCGAGCGCTGACCGGCACCTGCGGGCGGGGTGCTCCCGGGTCAGCCCTTGACTTCGATGCGGCCCTCCTGGCCGGTGGAGGAGAGGTGGGTGGCGTCGGCGTCGACGAAGCGGATGCGCCAGTAGCCGCTGGTCTGCGCGGTGAACTTCATGTTCACCGCTCCGTAGGCCCCGGAGACGGAGGTGCCCATCTCCTTCCACACGGTGGAGCCGTCGGGCCGGAAGTAGTAGCGGACCTTCTGGCCGGCGTACGGCACGAGCCCCTCGGGGGTGGATGTCCGCAGGACTCCGGAGACGGACAGCTGCTTCCCCTTGACCACCTGGAGCGGTGCGAAGCGCGCGCCCGAGATCTGGGTTGCGGCGCGGGTCTGGCGGAGCACCTGGGTACCCGTGCTGGGGCCGATGTTGGAGGTGCCCGGCGTGTACACCCGCCAGCCGTCGGACGGGTATTGGCTGCTCGGTTGGGTCACCTTCACGGTGAACGTCTTGTTGTAGGGCACGGTGAAGGACTGGCGGGTGACCCACGTGCCCGGGCGCAGCTGGAACTGGATCTGGATCGGCGCCTGCTGGCTGGTGATGCCGTCGACGGTGACCTTGCCGCTGAAGGTGAGCCCGCCGTACTTGTCGGTGGAGACCAGCTTCTCCTCGACGACCTTGGTCGTGTGGGTGACCTTCGCGACGGTCGCGGTGCGCGTCCCGTCACCCAGCAGCCAGCTGCTCGTGGCGACGTTCACGTCCACGGAACCGGTCTGGACGATGCGAGGCAGGAGGGTGTAGCTGCCGTCGGGGCCGGTGGTGGCTTCCACCTGTGCGGTTGTGGAGGCGGTCACGCGCCGGCCGGCGGCGGGCTTGACCGTGCCATCGTCCGCGAGGCGGCTGAGCTTGCCGAGCACGGGCACGGCGGTCCCGTAGCGGGCGGTCAGGGGAGCCGTCGAGGTCAGCGTGAGCATGGACTTCTGGGCCCGGATCGTCGCCGGGGCCGTCCCGGACACCTCGGTTTCCCCGCTCACCAGTTTCACGGTGAGGGACAGAGCGAACTCGTTGCCGAGGGCGGCGACGGAGAGGGAGAACCTCCCCTCCGCGTCGGACACTCCGTCGGCCCAGCCCCCTCCGAGGCGGGCACGGAGCCTGGCGCCCGTCAGCGGCAGCCGCTCTCCCGTACGCGGGTGGACCGCGGTCACCGAGCCGGTGAGCTGGGTGTCGAGGGCGTCCAGCGTGAACTCCTGCCGGCTGGACTTCGCCTCGACCCGGGCGTCGAGCGCGTAGGTGGACCGTCCGGCGTTGCGGCGGACGGGACCGTTGTCGTACACGTCGAGTTCGTAGTCCCCCATCTCATCGAGGACGAGCGGCTGGTCGTCGCCCTGGTACCAATCTCGGTCGTCCCACCTCTCGGAGGTGCCCATGTTGTCGTAGTAGTCCGTGAAGCGGTCGACCACGGCGACGACCTTGTCGGTGCCCGCCCGGCGCACCTCGACCCGCGCCACGGACGGGTTCATGTTGTTGTCGCTGTAGTCGATGTGGACGATGAACTGGCCGTTCGCATGCCGCTCGATGCTGGCGCGCCCCACCTCGACCGGAACGGACTTCACCTCCGGGTCGGACGTCAGGGCCGCCTGCCCCGCCGCCGGCGCCACCCCGGGCGCGGCGTGCGCGGCGGGCGCCGCCAGCGCGCCCACGGCCGCAATGACGACCGCCGTACCGACGGCCGTCATGGTCCTCTTGAAACTGTTCACCGGAATCCCCCGTGCGTCACCTGTGATCGACTACACGGATGGGACGGCCCACCGGCCGCGAAGGTTGTACGGGATCCGGATCCGGCACCGTGATCATCGCGGTGTGATCAAATCTCCGGATGCTCCGGATGATCACCCGCCCCGACCGGGGCCACAGCGGTACCGCGCGTCTCTGGACGGCGAGCGCCCTGTCCTCGGGCTCGACCTGGGTCATGCAGATCAGCCTGTTCATCCAGGTGCTGCAGGACTCCTCCCCCGCCACGCTGGCGGCCGTGGAGCTCATCGGGACCGTGCCCGCGCTGGCCTTCATGATGGTGGCCGGCACCCTCGCGGACCGGTTCGACGTACGGCGCCTGGCCGTCGGCTCGATGGTCGCGCAGGCCGTCTGCGTCCTCGGCATGGCGCTCTTCCTCGACCACGGCATCTGGATCACCGCCGCGTTCTACGGGCTCCAGGGCCTCGGCAACACCCTCTGGCCGCCGGCCCGTCAGCAGTGGCTGTACGGGGTGGTGGCGCCGGAGTCCCGGCCCGCCGCCAACGCCCGGCTGGGCTCCGTCTCGGGAACCATGACCGTCGTCGGCGCCTCGCTCGGCGGTGCGCTGGCCGGCTGGAGCCCGGCCGGAGCGATGGCCGTCGCGTGCGCGCTGCAGGTGCTGGCCGTCGTACCGCTGCTGGCGCAGGCCCGGCGGCCGATGCCGTACGCGGAGCCCGCGGCGGTCCCGGAACACCCGGCGCCGATGCGCAAGGAGCTGACCGCGGGTCTGCGGGTGCTGCGCGAGCTGCCGCTGGCGCGCTCCGTCGTCTGGATCGGCATCGCCTGGGGCTGCATCGGCGGGGCGTACGACATCCTGCTCGCCGCCTACGCCACGGGTCATCTCGGCGGTGGCGGCGCGGTGTTGGGCTCGCTGTACGTGGCGGACGGGGTCGCCGTCATCCTCGGCACGGTCCTGGCCGCGCGGTTCGCGGTACGCCGGCACCTGGCGGCGTACACCGCGGCCTACGTGTTCCAGGGGCTGGCCTGGGGGGCCTTCTTCCTCGCGGGGCATCCGGTCCTGGCGGTGGCGCTGCTGGGCGTGATGCGGCTGGCCAGTGGCGTCATCATCGCCCTGGACACCACCGTGCTGCTGGCCACCGTCCCCGCCGCCGTGCGCGGGCGGGTCTCCAGCCTCCACATGACCACGTACGGCGCGATGGCCCGCGTCTCCCTGGCCCTCTTCGGCGGCCTCCTCACCGTCTGCGACGTCCGCACCGTCGGCGTCTGCACCGGCGCCGCCTCGGTGGTCCTCGGCATCCTCTGGTGGTGCCTGCGCGACCGCGAGGCCCAGCGCGGCTACCCGGCGGCGGTCGCGGAGCGCGAACCGGCGCCTGCGGTCGCATAGTTCGCCTTACCTAGCGCGCGGAGGTCCAGCCCCGGCGGCGGAGGGCTTCGAAGCCGTCCAGGAGGAGGTCCAGGGCGAACTCGAACTCGAACTGGTCGTCGCAGCCGCCTCCGCCGCTGCCGGTGCCGATCGTGGAGGCGTCGTCGTGCGCGGCCGTCGCGGCCAGTTCCGCGATGTGCGGGTAGCGCGCCGCCAGCGCCGGGTCCGGCGGGCCGGAGGGGCCCGAGGTGTCGAACAGCTCCTGGCTGAAGCCGAGCAGGCGGCTGCCCATCGCGTGCATGACGTGATGCGTGAGGTCGGCGGAGAGGCCGCCCTCCCGGAAGATCCCGGCCATCGAGTCCAGGTACGCCAGCACGGCCGGGGTGGGGCCGGTCCGCGATTCGATGACCCGGGCCGCCCAGGGGTGGCGGAGCAGCACCCGGCGGGCCGAGAGGATCCGCCCGCGCACCACGGGCTGCCAGTCGGTGCCCGCGACCGGCGGGTCGATCTCGCCGACGACGGCGGCGGCCATGCCGTCGAGCAGCTCCTCCTTGTTGGCCACGTGCTTGTAGAGGGCCATCGGTACGACGTCCAGCTCCTGCGCGAGCCTGCGCATGCTGAGCGCGTCGATGCCGATGGCGTCGGCGAGCGCAACGGCGGCGCGCAGGACGCGGTCCCTGCTCAGGGGGGTCCGTTGCGTGCCGGTGGCGTCCTGCCGGTTGGTCCTCACCTTGACGAGTGTACGCCGTACACCTATGGTCGCCGCAAGGTGTACGGCGTACACCTCCATCGAGCGAGGGGTACCGAGAAGATGAGTCCGGACCGGAGAACCGCAGTGGCCGCCGGGCTGCTGTTCCTGCTGACCGAGGTCTCCGCGATAGCCGGGGCGGCCCTCTACCGCCCCCTGCTGGGCGCGGCGGACGGCCGGCTCGCGCAGGGCGCCGATACGCAGGCCCTGCTCGGCGCGCTCTGCGAGGTGGTGCTGGTGGCGGCCGTGGCCGGCACCGGGGCGGCCCTGTTCCCCGTCCTGCGGCGCCACGGCGAGGGGCTCGCGCTCGGGTACGCCTTCGGGCGGCTGCTGGAGGCGGCCGTCATCGCCGTCGGCATCGTCTCCGTCCTGGCGCTCGTCACCCTGCGGCGGGAGGCCGGGGCGCCGGACGGCGCCGACGCCGCGCTGGTGGCCGTGCACGACTGGACGTTCCTGCTCGGCCCCAACATCGCCCTGGGCCTGAACACCGTCCTGCTCGCATACCTGGCCTACCGCGCACGGCTCGTCCCGCGCCCCATCGCCGTACTCGGCCTGATCGGCGGCCCCCTGATCTGCGCCTCGGCCGCAGCCGTGATGTTCGGCGCCTACGACCAGCTCTCCCCGGCAGGCGCAGCCGCCGCCCTCCCGGTCTTCGCCTGGGAACTGGCCCTGGCCACCTGGCTGCTGACCAAGGGCTTCAAGCCGCCGAGCCGCCTAGTGCGGTGACGACCGGGACCGCACCCACGCGGCGAACTCCTCGATGCCGTCGATGAGCGCCTCGAAACGGAAGGAGTGGAAGAGGTCGAAGGCGTGGTGCCCGCCGGGGAGTTCGACGTACACGACCGGCGAGGTGGAGACGGAGCGCAGGGCCGTGACGAGGGCCTTGGGGTTCTCGGTCTCCACCAGCTCGTCCAGGTCGCCGTGCGCGATGAGGAACGGCGGCGCGTCCGCCCGGGCGAGGTTCACCGGCGAGGTCGCCGGATCCCCGTCGAAGTACGTCCCGAGGTAGCCGTTGAGGGCGATGGCGGCGGTCACCGAGGTGTCCGCCTCCTCGAACCCGGGCTGATAGGGGGGTTCGTTGGGGGTGAGCGCGGCGAGCGCGGCCATGTGCGCGCCCGCGGAACTTCCCGACACGAACACGCCCGCCGCGGGGTCCGCGCCGTACGTCTCGGCGTGCTCGCGCGCCCAGGCGATGACCTTCTTCGCGTCGATCAGATGGTCCGGGTGGGAAAAGGCGGGCCGCAGACGGTAGTTGGCGCTGATGCAGACCCAGCCCTGGCTCGCGAGCCGGTAGAGCAGGGGCAGTGACTGGGTGTTCTTGCGGCCTTGGTCGTAGTGGCCGCCATGGAAGTGGATCAGTATGGGGCCGCCCTCGGGGCGCGAGCGGTGATGGTAGACGTCGAGGAGGTTGCGGCGGCCCGCGTCCCCGTACGCGAGGTTGCCCACCCGCTTGACGTCGCCGCGGCGGCGGAACACGGGCCTGAGCAGGATGCGCGCCAGGGGCGGCCTGCGGAGCGTGGCGGTTCCGGCGCCGAGCGCCTCGTCCAGGGCGCGCCTGACCACCGGCGCCGTCCGCATCCCGCGCAGGGCGACCACCACGAGCCCGGCGGCCGCAACGGCGGCCAGAGCCACGGCCACCCAGTCGGCAACCGTGGCGATGTCGCCCTCCACGAAGGCCAGCGCCGTGGAGGCCGTCAGCGCGTAGAGGGCGACGTGCGGTATCTCGTTGAACACCAGCCCGAGCCGGTAGCTGAAGAAGAAGACCGGCTTCGGCCCGCGGATGCACACCAGACAGAACACCGCGATCACCGCGGCCAGCACAGCGGTTAACGCATAACCCACAGCCATCGAAACCACTCCCCCGTGACTCCCCTACCGAAGTACCCCCTCTGTGGTTCCACGGACGGGGTACCGGCGAAACCGCCTGGAGCGTGTCTCTCAGGTCCCGCGCGACCCTCATTGCCCCTGGAGGGAGATTGATCGTTCCTGCACGGAGCATGCGGGTGAAGAGCTGCCGCATCACCTGGTCAGGGTGACCCGGGGCCGGTAGGAGTGTGGGACCCGGGCGGCCGAGTCCGCACACTCCTCTCACCTAGGGAGCCACCTGCTCATGCCCAAGGACATGCTTCGCAGCGCCGCTGTCGCGGCGGTCGCCGTTGCCGGGATTCTGGCCACGGGCGCTTCTCAAGCCATCGCGGCGGCCCCCCAGGTGGCCGCCGTGTCGACCCAGGCACGCCCTGCAGAGATGTACGGCCCGTATGCCTTCTACGAAGCCTGCTGGGTGGCGGGCAACAACGGGCAGCAGGCCGGCCAGTGGCAGTCGTTCTTCTGCTCTCAGAACGGTACCGAGCAGTGGTGGCTGTTCACGACCCCGTAGAACTGCGCACCGAGGTGCGTCACAGGCCCTAGCCGAAGTCGTACACCGTGACGGGTATCCCCTTCGCGCACAGCTCGTCCCGGATCAGTGGGTCGATCCGGGACCACGTGCCGCCGGCCAGGCCGCAGCCGATGCGGGGCATGTGGACGGAGGCGCCCCGTTCCGTGGCGTGAGCCGCCAGGCGGGCGAGGCAGCGTTCGATCGCCTCGTAGCGGACGGGCGGGCCGCCGCTGCCGGTGCGGATGCCGTGCTGGCCGACCATGTTCGCGACCCAGATGTCCGGGCGGACCTGGACGAGCTGTACCGCGCCGAGCGCGAAGTCGTTCCCGCTGCGACCCCTGTGCCAGGCGCGGTACGCGGCCTCCGGCTCGCTCCAGCGCTTCGAGAGCGCGAGGACGAAGCCCTTGCCCCAGCCCCCGAGGTCGTTGCAGACGTGCGCGATGATCTTCGGCCCCCGGGCCTGCGGACTGGTCGCGTCCCCCCGGATGATCGTCGGCTGATGCATGCCGATTCCCCTTTCCCCCTGCCCGGAAGGTACCCGGACCCTCTGACAGCGCCGGAAGGCACGGGGAACGGAGGGGCTTGGGGCCTCAGCCTGCGGGTCGTAGGTCCACAGTCTTTACGACCATGGGTTTATGCGGTTTTAACCGTGTTACAACTGGAACATCGCGCTGCAAATGGCGCATTTTCCTTCGCTGTTGCCCAGCCCACACAAGCGCTGCCTGCCTTGGCAACACACCCCGTTTCCTCTGGAGGAAGCAACCGTGAGTACAGCCGAGCAGACGGCCCCGTCTGCCAAGAAGAACTCCGCCGCCATGGCGGTCATGCAGCGCCTCGGCCGCAGCCTCATGCTGCCGATCGCCGTGCTGCCGGCCGCCGCGCTGCTGATGCGCTTCGGCCAGGAGGACATGCTGGGCGACAAGTCGCTGCCGGGCTGGTGCAACGACATCGCCTCGTACATGGCGGCCGGCGGCAACGCGATCTTCAACAACCTGGCGCTGCTCTTCGCCGTGGGCATCGCGGTCGGCTACGCGAAGAAGGCCGACGGTTCCACCGGCCTCGCGGCCGTGGCGGGTTACCTCGTCTTCTCGAACGTGCTCGGCACCTTCACCGACGGCAGCCTGCCGCAGGTGGAGAAGGTCGTCGACCACCAGGTCGCCCTGGTCGACGCGCCCGTCAACGCCGGTGTCCTCGGCGGTGTCGTGATGGGCATCGTCGTCGCCCTGCTGTACCAGAAGTTCTACCGGACCAAGCTGCCGGACTGGGCGGGCTTCTTCGGCGGCCGCCGCCTCGTCCCGATCCTGTCCTCCCTCGCGGGCCTGATCATCGGCATCGTCATGGGCCTGATCTGGCCGGTCCTCGGCAAGGGCATCCACGGGCTCGGCGAGTGGCTGGTCAACTCCGGCGCCGTCGGTGCGGGCATCTTCGGCGTCTTCAACCGCGCGCTCCTGCCCATCGGCATGCACCACCTGCTGAACTCCTTCCCGTGGTTCCAGGCCGGCTCCTTCGACACCGCGACCGGTCCCGTCCACGGTGACATCGCCCGCTTCCTCGCCGGTGACCCGAGCGCCGGACAGTTCATGACCGGCTTCTTCCCGATCATGATGTTCGCCCTCCCGGCCGCCTGCCTCGCGATCGTCCACTGCGCGCGCCCCGAGCGCCGCAAGGTCGTCGGCGGCATGATGTTCTCCCTCGCGCTCACCGCCTTCATCACGGGCATCACCGAGCCGATCGAGTTCACCTTCATGTTCATCGCCCCGGTGCTGTACGCGATCCACGCGGTCCTGACCGGTGTGTCCATGGCGCTGACCTGGGCGCTCGGAATGAAGGACGGCTTCGGCTTCTCGGCCGGCGCGATCGACTTCGTCCTCAACCTCGGCATCGCGTCGAACCCGTGGGGTCTGGCCGGCATCGGCCTCTGCTTCGCGGCGCTGTACTACGTCATCTTCCGCTTCGCGATCACCAAGTGGAACCTGCCGACCCCGGGCCGCGAGTCCGACGAGGAGCTCGCCGAGATCCTCAAGGCCGAGGCGAAGTAACCGTGCCCGCGGCGCAGCGCACCCCCGGACGGGGAATGCCTTGCGAGGAGCGGCGCGAGCTGATCGCCGGAGCGGTGCGGGCCACCGGCCGCGTACGGGTCGCCGATCTCGTACGGGAACTGGGCGTGAGCCGGATGACCATCCACCGGGACCTCCAGTACCTGGACGCCCAGGGCCGGGTGCGCCGGATCCGCTCCGGGGCGACGACCGCGATGCCCGCCACGGACGCCACCGCCTGAGCGCCACCCCGAAAGCAGGGGCGGGGCACCACCGACCGACCGGTGGCGCCCCGCCCCTTTTCGCGTTCCTCAGGCCCGCGCCGTCGGCCGCAGGAGCCCGCGCCACCGGGTGCGCTCCGCGACCAGGCAGGCCACCGCGAGGGCCGTCACCGGGACCGCCGCCCACACGGGCCAGGCGGACCAGGACGCCGCCACGGCCACGACGAGCTGGAGCAGCACCAGCGCGATCGTCACGGCGCCCGGCACCGCGACGATCACCTGGGCCTTGTCCCCCGGGGTCGAGAACACCGTGGGCAGGCCGATCAGCAGCACCACGCTCGCCACCGCCGCCGTCACCGACCAGCCGGCCAGCGCCCACGGGGCCGCCACCCAGGCGCACAACTCGGTCGCGAAGCGCAGCACCGAGGGGAGGTCCGCCCCCGGCCCCGCACCCGCCCCTACGCCCGGCGCCGCCCCCGGCCCGACTCCGCCGTCCACCCTCGCATCGCCCATCTCCCCCGCCCCCCGCTCTCCTTGATCACTGCCGCGCGCCGCGGACACCTTAGGACCGGACGGGGTGACGAGCGCAACACCGGTCCGGCCCCCTCCGCCGGACCCACCCATTCCGCAGGCCGGAGCGGGGCCGCGGCCCCGGTTTCCAAGGGCTCGTGGCGCCCGTACCCAAGCTTTGCGCGAAAGGGGACATATCGGTCCGCCGCCCACCCCTCCGCTCCGGGTCGAATAGCGGAGCGCGCCCGCATCGGGACCCGTAAGCTCCCGTCATGCAGGTGATCCAGTCAACGAAACTCGCCAATGTCTGCTACGAGATCCGCGGCCCCGTCCTCGAAGAGGCGATGCGGCTCGAAGCAGCAGGTCATCGCATCCTCAAGCTCAACACCGGCAACCCCGCGGCCTTCGGCTTCGAGTGCCCGCCGGAGATCCTTGAGGACATGCTCCGCAACCTGGGCAACGCCCACGGCTACGGGGACGCGAAGGGCCTGCTCTCGGCGCGCCGTGCGGTCATGCAGCACTACCAGACCAAGGGCATCGACCTGGACGTCGAGGACATCTACATCGGCAACGGGGTCTCCGAGCTGATCCAGATGTCGATGCAGGCACTGCTCGACGACGGCGACGAGGTGCTCGTCCCGGCGCCGGACTACCCGCTGTGGACCGCATCCGTCAGCCTGGCCGGCGGCACCGCCGTGCACTACCGCTGCGACGAGCAGTCCGACTGGATGCCGGACCTCGCCGACATCGAGCGCAAGGTCACCGACCGGACCCGCGCGATCGTGATCATCAACCCGAACAACCCGACCGGCGCCGTCTACGACGACGAGATGCTGCGCGGGCTGACGGACATCGCCCGCCGCCACAACCTGATCGTCTGCTCGGACGAGATCTACGACCGGATCCTCTACGACGGCGCCACGCACACGAACACCGCCGCCATCGCGCCGGACCTGCTGTGCCTGACCTTCAACGGGCTCTCGAAGAACTACCGCGTCGCCGGATACCGCTCCGGGTGGATGGCGGTGTGCGGGCCCAAGAAGCACGCCTCGTCCTACATCGAGGGCCTGACGATCCTGGCGAACATGCGGCTCTGCGCCAACATGCCCTCCCAGCACGCCATCGCCACCGCCCTCGGCGGACGGCAGTCGATCGACGACCTGGTGCTGCCCGGCGGGCGGATCCTGGAGCAGCGCGACACGGCGTACGAGCTGCTGACGCAGATCCCCGGCATCACCTGCGTGAAGCCCAAGGGCGCGCTGTACCTGTTCCCGAAGCTGGACCCGTCCGTCTACAAGATCAAGGACGACCGGCAGATGGTCCTCGACCTGCTCCGCGAGGAGAAGATCATGGTCGTGCACGGTACGGGCTTCAACTGGCCCGAGCCCGACCACTTCCGGATCGTGACCCTGCCCAACGCGAAGGACCTCGCCGACGCGGTCACCCGGATCGGCAACTTCCTCGACGGGTACAGCCAGCCGTAACCACGAGCCGTGGCCACGGGCCGTGGCTACGGGGCGGCGACCAGTCCGGTGGACAGGGCCTCGGAGATCGCGGCGACGTGCTGGTAGGCCCGCCCGGCTGCGGCGAGCACCCGGTCCTGCTCGCCAGGGCCGGGGAGCGCCGCGTTCAAGCGCGCCGCGAAGCGGGCCCAGCGCTCGCGGTCACCGCTGGCGTAGTACGCCACGCCGTCCGTGTCGCGCAGCCCGTAGGCCTCGGCGACGTACCGGCGCAGGATCGCGCCGCCGAGCGTGGAGCCCTCCAGTACGTAGAGGAACCCGAGCAGGGCCGGCGGGTCCGAGGCCGCGGCGGCGCGGATCTCCCGCACAAGGGCGTCCGCCGGTGCGGCCGCGGTGGACGACGGGAACACGCCGTCCTCGGCGAAGTACATCAGGTCGCGGTCTATGCAGGGGAGCTTGACCAGGTCCGCCGACCACACCGAGGTGACGCACGGGTCCGCGGCGCGGGAGAGTTCGCCCTCCAGCGCCTCCAGGACCCGGCGGTAGGCGGCGAGCTGGGTGACGTACCGGTCGAGCGGGAGCGTCCCGGCGAGCATCGCGAGGGAGAAGGGCGTGCCCTCCAGGTCCTGGTGCCGTCCGCGGGTGCCCGCCCGGATGCGGTCGACGACGGTGTGGCAGTCCGTGGGGCTCATGCGCCTTCCCCCTTCAGGAGCGTCGCGTGCAGCCGGTCGATGAGGTGGCCCTTGCGTTCGATCGTCACGTCGAAGTAGCGGGCGCTCTGCTCGGAACGGCACACGCCGCGCACCGCCTCCATCGCCGAGCGCTTCAGCTCCACCGCCTCCGCCGCGAGGAGGAGGAGCGTGCGGCGCAGCTCCGGATGACCGAGCACGAACTCCTTCAGCCGCGCTCCCACCAGCTCGCCCGACGCGCGCAGGTCGGCGGGCGCGGAGTCGAGGAGTTCGAGGAGGACCCGGTTGCTCAGCTGGCCGAAGTCCTCGTGGGTGGCGCGGCCGCCGAACTCGGGCACGAAGTCGGTCAGGTCGTTGAAGAGCTGGCTGGCCAGTCCGAGGTGGCGCATGGCCTCGTCCAGGACCCGCCGCTCGTCCTCCACGACGCCCAGGGCGGCCACCGCCGCGTCCAGCGGCATCCAGAACAGCGTGCCCGTCTTGAGCGCGGCCATCGACTCCCAGAAGGCGACCCGCTCGCCGCGGGGCGCGGCCACCAGTTCGGCGCGGGTGAGCGCGGTGCGCGTGGAGACGTCGACGGCCTGGCCCGTGAGGCCCCGGCCGACCGACCGCAGCAGGCTCCGTACGACGGCCGGGTCGGCCGCGTGCTCCAGCGCCGCGGTGATCAGCAGGGAGCCCGTGTTGAGGGCGAGCGGGATGCCGTGGGTGACGTGGAGGGCGGGCTCGCCGTAGCGGATGCCGCTGCCGTCCTGGATGTCGTCGAGGGCGACCGCGGCCTTCAGCAGGACGCGCACCGCCACGGCCGCGCGGCGGACCGCGGCCAGGTCCGCCGCGGAGTCGTCCTCGCCGGCCCGGCCGGGGAAGCCCCGGTAGTTGCGGTAGGCCCAGAACACCATCGAGGGCCGCAGCGGGGCCCGGACCGCGGGCGCTCCCGCGGTGGGGGCCAGGGCCTGCTGGCCCACCTTCGAGCCGACGGCGTCGGCGACCGGGGCGTACAGGGAACGCCCCAGCGCCGCCTCGTACACCGATTCCGGTGCGGACGGGGCCTGCCGCGCGGGCGCGGTGGTCAAGGAGGCCAGGAAGGCCGCCAGGTCGTCCTCCAGGAGCGCCGCGTCGCTCCGCACCACTGCCTCTACGCCGGATATATCCGATGCACCCGATGCGTCCAGCGCGTGCGACGCGCCTGACGCGTCTGCGGCCCTTGCCATTCCGTCCCCCGAGCATCACACCAGTCGGCCCGCACGTTCCGTACATACGTGCACCGAAAGGAGAAGAGTCGGGGTTGCCCCCCGGCCATTGCAAGACACATTCAAGCCGACACACGGGACCAAGATTCAGCTCAACTTTAGAACGGATCCAATGTAGGATGGTCCCCTGACCACGCAGGAGGACTCCATGTACGAGCCGATTCGCGCCAAGGCGGTCGACCCCCGCATAGGCGTCCACCACAGCGACTACCCCCGCAGCAGCCGCGCCGAAGCCCTGGACATCCAGCTCGCCGGGCACCTCGCCGCGCTGCTCACCGTGACCGACGAGCTCGGCCTCGACGAGGCCGCCGCCGTCGTCGCGGCCCAGGTGACCCGGCTGCGCGGCGCCGAGCCCGCCCGCGCACCGCGGCGGCCCGGCCGGGAGCCCGACGCCGAGGCCGCCGCCGTGCTGCACCAGCGTGCCCACGATCTTGCCGCCCGCGCCCTGCTCGTCGCCGCGTCCCGCGCCGACACCACGGTCGCGATCCTCGCCGCCGAGCGCATGGACGCGCACGCGGCCGCGCTCGACCTCGTCGGCGCCCACTGACGGCCCCGGTCCGGGGCCGCGGAGGCTCCGGACCGGGCGCCATGCCCTGCGGGGCTTGAACCCGCAACCCCCTTCGCCGCTGCCCGGCGGGCGGCCCTGCCCTGCGGGGCGAAGTCCCCTACCCGCCCTTCCACCGTTCCCCGGGCGCTGCCCGGACCCCGTTGCCGCGTGCGGCGCCGTTCCCGGGGGCCAGCCCCCGGACCCCCGCTCCTCAAACGCCGGAGGGGCTGGGTTTGCCCTATCCAGCCTCGCCGGCGTTTGAGGCGCGGGGTCTGGGGCGGAGCCCCAGGGAACGGGCGAAGGGCGGGTCCGGGGCGAAATCAGCCGCCGCGACGCCGCACCACGGGGTCGCGGCCGGGGGCCAGACCGGGCCCAGCGCCTCCGCGCGTTCCGTCGCGGCCGGGCGGACACCCGGGATCTTCACCAGGACCTGCGGGCCCCGGTCGGCGGGGCCCGGCACCGGCTGTTCGCGGAACTCCACCGTGACCACGTAAGCCCCCTGCTCCGGGAAGCCGTTCACCGCCTCGACCGAGGCCACCACGCGTCGGCTCGCCGGGTCGATCCGGCAGTCGGTGATCCGTACGTCGTCCGGCGCGGCCCCCGCCGGCCGCACCGCCGGCCGCCCGCCCGCCCATACGTACAGCCCCAGCGGGGCGAAGACCAGCAGTCCCGCCACGAACACCAGGGCGACCAACCAGCCCTGCCACTTCAACGCGCTCACGCCCATGGCACGATCCTCCCGGCCGCCCGCCCCGGTCACCAGCACCCGCGGGCCCACACAGCATTTCGAAGTGGGACCGCCTGGTCACCTCTCGTTCACTCAACTGCGCGCGGAATGTGGGTTTCCGCGAGCACTCTGCACCCGTGAGACGCATCCTAGGAATCGCCCTGGCGGTCCTCCTGGTCGGCGGCGTGATAGCCGTCATCGCCCTCGGAGGACAGAAGCAGGAGGGCACGGCAACGAAGACCGTGCGTGGCGTCATCGGTTCGGAGAAGTCCGAGTTCTTCCGCGACCCCGACGTCGTCAAGGCCCTTGCAGACAAGGGCTACACCGTGAAGACCGAAACCTCGGGATCCTGGGCGATGGACCAACTCGCCCTCAAGGACTTCGACTTCGCCTTCCCCAGCAGCGCGGAGCCGGCCGCCGGAATCGAGGAGAAGGCGGGCGTGAAGGGCGCCCAGAACACCAAGCCGTTCTTCTCCCCGCTCGTCGTGATCGCCCGCTCCAACGCGGCCAAGGTGCTCAGCGAGCACGGCCTCGCGAAGATGAACGGCAAGAACACCGGCACCCTCCTCCTCGGCCCGTTCCTGAAGGCCGCCGCCGAGGACAAGAAGTGGCAGGAGCTCCAGGGCGGGACCAGCGCCTACCCCGAGCTGGCCGGCACGGTGTTCGTCAAGACCACCGACCCCACCACCTCCAACTCGGGCGCCCTCTTCCTCGCCACCACCTCGAACGTCGCCAACGGCACGGCCGTCGTCTCCGACGACGCCGCCATCGAGCGGACCGCCCCCCTGATGAAGAAGCTGATCTCCGTCCAGGGCGCCCTGGAGCAGAGCACGGACGGCCCCTTCCGCGCCTTCATCAGCGGCAGCGGGGAACCGCTCATCCTCGCCTACGAGTCCCAGGTGGCGAGCCTCCTCCAGCAGAAGCAGGCTCCGGGCGACATGGTGGTCCTGTACCCCGACACCACCGTCAACTCCCCGCACACCTTCGTGCCGATCAGCGAGAAGGCCAGGGAGCTCGGCTCCCTGCTGGCCACCGACCCGAAGCTGCGCTCGCTCGTGGTCCGCCACGGGTTCCGGCCGACGGAGGGGGTGGCCGAGTTCACCACGGCCACCGCGCCGCACACCGCGTACCTCAACTCGGAGCTGGCCGGCCTCCGCCAGGTCGGCGCACCCACCGTCAAGGTCCTGATGGCGCTGGCCGCGCGGGCCAAGGGATAGGGGGAGGAAGATCACCATGACATTGACACCGCCGGAAGACAGCCCGCTCGTCCTCACCGCCCCCGAGCCCGTGGCCCCCGTACGGCGGGAGCAGGCCTCCGGCCTGGTACCGCTCCAGGACGGGGTGCGCGAGGAGATGGCCCGCCGGGCCGGGGAGTACGTCGGCTCGCTGGCCGGCATCGACAGCCGCTCCCCCGAGTTCGCGAACCGCATCGGGGAGATCGCCGGCCTCGGCGCCGCCGACATCCGCGGCGCCGCCCAGCAGTCCAACCGGATGCTGGACCGGGCCGTACGCTCCCTCGGCGCGGACGGCGGCGGCGACGCCCAGGCCCGCGTCGCGGGCTCGCTGGTCGAGCTGCGCCGCACCGTGGAGGACCTGGACCCCAGCGACAGCGCTGCCGGCTCGGGCAGGGGCGTGCGCAAGCTGCTCTCCAAGCTGCCCGGCGGCAACAAGTTCCGCGACCACGTGGCCAAGTACGCCTCCTCCCAGGCCACCCTCAACCGGATCGTCGGCGCACTGCGCGGCGGCCAGGACGAGCTGCGCCGCGACAACGCCGCCCTGCACACCGAGCGCGCCCGCCTGTGGGAGACCATGGGCAAGCTCCAGGAGTACGCGGTGCTCACCGAAGCCCTGGACGCGGCCGTCGAGCAGCGGATCGCCGATCAGACCGACCCGCAGCAGGCCGACGCACTGCGCGTGGACGTGCTGTTCCCCGTACGGCAGAAGCACCAGGACCTGCTGACCCAGCTGGCCGTCTGCGCGCAGGGCTACCTGGCGATGGACGTGGTCCGGCGCAACAACGAAGAGCTGATCAAGGGCGTCGACCGGGCCGCGACCACGACGGTGTCCGCGCTGCGGATCGCCGTGATGCTGGCGCAGGCGCTGACCACGCAGGGCCAGGTCATCAAGCAGATCGACACCCTGCGCGACACCACGGAGGGCCTGATCCGCGGCAACGCGGAGATGCTGTCCACGCAGAGCGGGGAGATCCAGCGGATCGCCGCCGACCCGGCCGTCGGCGCGGAGACGCTGCGGACGGCCTTCGCCCAGATCTACAAGACGCTCGACACCATCGACACCTTCAAGGTGCAGGCCACCGAGAACATGGCCGCCACCGTGGAATCCCTGACCGGCGAACTGCAGCAGGCCTCCGCCTACCTGGCGCGCACCCGCACCGCCGGCGCCCTGGAAGGCGGCGACGCCCGATGAACGGCATGAGCATCCGCAGCGCCCTGCTGCGCCGACGGCTCGCCGCGGCGGTGGCGCTCGCCGCCACCCTGCTCGGGGCGAGCGCGTGCTCGGAGGACCCCGACCACCCGAAGCCGAAGCAGACCGCGTACCAGGAGGGCACGCTGCGGGTCCTGGCCTCCAGCGAGCTGTCCGACATGGACGAGGTGCTGAAGGCGGCGAAGGCCGCCACCGGGGTCGGCGTGGAGCTGACCATGTCGGGCACCCTCGACGCGGTCGAGCAGATCGCCTCCGGCAAGGCGGACGGCAGGTACGACGCCGTCTGGCTCTCCTCCAACGACTACCTGCGGCTGCGGCCCGAGGCCGCGGGCAAGCTGTCGAGCGAGACCCCGGTGATGTCCTCGCCCGTCGCCCTCGGCGTGAAGCCCGAGGCACTGGCCCGGCTGGGCTGGAAGCCCGAGTCGGTGACCTGGTCGGCGGTCCACGAGGCCGTGGCCGGCGGGAAGCTGACGTACGGGATGACCGACCCGGTGCGCTCCAACTCCGGCTTCTCCGCCCTGATTTCGGTGGCCTCGGGACTCTCCGGCGCACAGGCAGCGCTGACCGACGCCGACGTGGCGAAGGCACAGCCGATGCTGAAGGGGTTCTTCACCGGGCAGAAGCTGACCTCGGGCTCCTCGGGGTGGCTGGCCACGGCGTACGCCCAGCGCGGGGACGTGGACGCGCTGGTGAACTACGAGTCGGTGCTGCTGTCCATGAACCGGGACGCGAAGACGAACCTGACGGTGATCCGGCCGCTCGACGGCGTGGTCACCGCCCACTACCCGCTGACCCTGCTGACCTCGGCCCCGGCCGGGGCCCGCGAGTCGGGGCGGGCGCTGACCGAGTACCTGAGCGGCGCCGAGGCGCAGAAGGCGATCACCGAGAAGACCTTCCGGCGGCCCGTCGCGGCCGGGGTGACCCCGGCGGCCGGGCTGAACCCGGACAAGCGGCGCGAGCTCCCCTTCCCCGGCACCCGGTCGGTGGCGGACGGGCTGCTGGCCAGCTACGAGAACGAACTGCGCCGGCCCTCGCGGACGGTGTACGTGCTGGACACCTCGGGTTCGATGGCCGAGGAGGACCGGATCGGCCGGCTGAAGGCGGCGCTCACCGACCTGACGGGGACGGGGAGTTCGGGGACCGGGGAGCGGTTCCGGGACCGTGAGGAGGTCACGCTGCTGCCCTTCGGCGACAAGGTGAAGAAGGTCCTGACGCACACGGTCGAGCCCGGCAATCCGGGACCCGCCCTGGACGCGATCCGGGGGGACGTGAAGTCGCTGCAGCCCGACGGGGGCACGGCCATCTACAGCAGTCTGCAGGCGGCGTACCAGCAGCTGGGCAAGGGCAACGCGGACGCCTTCACCTCGATCGTGCTGATGACGGACGGCGAGAACACCGCGGGCGCCGGGGCCAAGCAGTTCGACGCCTTCTACGCGGGGCTGCCCGAGGCGCAGAAGCACACCCCGGTCTTCGCGGTGCTGTTCGGCGACTCGGACCGCAAGGAACTCGCCCACATCACCGAACTGACCGGCGGGCGGCTCTTCGACGCCACCGACGGCAACGGTTCGCTGGACGGAGCCTTCGAGGAGATCCGTGGCTATCAGTAGGCCGCTCGGCGCGCGGCTCCTCGGATTCCTGGAGTCGAAGAAGAACCTGGCCGGCAGCGCCTGCGGGCTGGTCGGGGTGGGCCTGACCCTCACCGGGGTGGCCGGCACGTACTGGCCGGTGGTGGTCGCCGGGCTGTACGGGGCGGGCGCGCTGGTCGCCCCGCCGGACGTGGCGGCGCCGCCGGTGCCGCCGGAGCCCGCCGAGCAACTGGGCTTCGTACGGGAGGACTTCGCGCGACTGCAGGAGTACGTCGGCGAGGTGGACCTGCCGGCGGAGCCCGCCGAGGTGCTGACCGGGCTGCTGGAGCTGTACGCGGCGATGCTGGAGCCGGGCTGGGTGGCGGGGGTCCTGGGCGCCGACCCGGAGGCGGTGCACGCGCTGACCCGGGCCATCCGCACGGACGTGCCGGAGTGCGTGGACACCTACAACCGGACCCGCTGGTGGACCCGGCTCACGGCGGGCGGCGAATCGCCCGAGCGCCACCTGGAGCGGCAGCTGACGCTGCTGCGGGAGGAAGCGGAACGCATGACGGCGGACCTCCGTGAAACGGAGGCCCGCCGTCAGCAGACGCACACGACCTATTTGGAAGGCCGCAGGGAATCCTGAGTCGGGGAATCCCGCGTCAACCCGTGGCCGGGGACAGCCGGCCGCAGGAGTTCGGTGGGGGCTGGATCAGCCCAGGCGCTCGACGAGCGCTTCGTACTGGTCCCACAGTTCCTTCGGCGTGTGGTCGCCGTAGGTGTTCAGGTGCGCCGGGACCAGCGAGGCCTCGTCGCGCCAGACCTCCTTGTCGACCGTGAGCAGGAACTCCAGGTCGGCGGCGGGCAGGTCCAGGCCGTCGGTGTCCAGGGAGGCGACGGTCGGCAGGATGCCGATCGGGGTCTCCACGCCCTCGGCGGTGCCGTCGAGGCGCTCGACGATCCACTTCAGGACGCGGCTGTTCTCGCCGAAGCCGGGCCACACGAACTTGCCCGCGTCGTTCTTGCGGAACCAGTTCACGTAGTAGATCTTCGGGAGCTTGGACTGGTCCTTGTCCTTGGCGACGTCGACCCAGTGACCCATGTAGTCGCCCATGTTGTAGCCGCAGAACGGCAGCATGGCGAAGGGGTCTCGGCGCAGCTCGCCGACCTTGCCCTCGGCGGCGGCGGTCTTCTCGGAGGCGATGTTCGAGCCGATGAAGACGCCGTGGTTCCAGTCGAAGGACTCGGTGACCAGCGGCACGGCGGAGGCGCGGCGGCCGCCGAAGAGGATCGCGGAGATCGGGACGCCCTTGGGGTCCTCCCACTCGGCGGCGATCGTCGGGCACTGCGAGGCGGGGACGGCGAAGCGGGCGTTCGGGTGGGCCGCCGGGGTGTCGCTCTCCGGGGTCCAGGCGTTGCCCTTCCAGTCGATGAGCTGCGCGGGCGCCTCTTCGGTCATGCCCTCCCACCAGACGTCGGAGCCGTCCGGGGTGAGCGCGACGTTGGTGAAGACGGTGTTCGCGTACATGGTCTTCATGGCGTTGGCGTTGGTGTGCTCGCCGGTGCCGGGGGCGACGCCGAAGAAGCCGGCCTCGGGGTTGATCGCGTAGAGGCGGCCGTCCTCGCCGAAGCGCATCCAGGCGATGTCGTCGCCGACGGTCTCCACGGTCCAGCCGGGGATCGTGGGCTCCAGCATGGCGAGGTTCGTCTTGCCGCAGGCGGAGGGGAAGGCGGCGGCGATGTACTTCGCCTCGCCGGCCGGCGGGGTGAGCTTGAGGATGAGCATGTGCTCGGCGAGCCAGCCCTCGTCGCGGGCCATGACGGACGCGATGCGCAGGGCGTAGCACTTCTTGCCGAGCAGGGCGTTGCCGCCGTAGCCCGATCCGTAGGACCAGATCTCGCGGGTCTCGGGGAAGTGCGAGATGTACTTGGTGGTGTTGCACGGCCACGGCACGTCGGCCTCGCCCTCGGCGAGCGGAGCGCCGAGGGTGTGGACGGCCTTGACGAAGAACCCGTCGGTGCCGAGCTCGTCGAGGACGGCCTGTCCCATCCGGGTCATGGTGCGCATGGCGACCGCGACGTAGGCGGAGTCGGTGATCTCGACGCCGATCGCGGAGAGCTCCGAGCCGAGGGGGCCCATGCAGAAGGGGACGACGTACATCGTGCGGCCCTTCATGGAGCCGCGGAAGATCCCGCCCTCCTCGCCCTTGCCGGCGAAGAGCTCCTTCATCTCGGAAGGGGCCTTCCAGTGGTTGGTCGGGCCCGCGTCCTCCTCCTTCTCGGAGCAGATGAAGGTCCGGTCCTCGACGCGCGCGACGTCGGAGGGGTCGGAGGCGGCGTAGTACGAGTTCGGGCGCTTGGCCGGGTCCAGCTTCTTGAAGGTGCCCTTGGAGACGAGCTCCTCGCAGAGGGCCTCGTACTCGGCCTCCGAGCCGTCACACCAGACGATGCGGTCAGGCTGGGTGAGGGCCGCGATGTCACCGACCCAGGAAATGAGCTCCTGGTGCTTGGTGGGGACGTCGGAAGTGGTGCCAGCCGCGATGTCGCGCGCCACGATCGCTCCTTGTTGAGGGGTTTGATTTGTGATTGCCCCGTGGGGGCCGCGACCCGGACGCTTCGCGCTCCGCTCATCCGGTGTCGACCGCACTCATCTGATCATCCGGTGCGTGTGCGCATATGTCCAGGGGGCCTCTCACGTGAGCATCGCCACTCCGGTCAATCTTCCGTAAAGCGCACTAACGGAAACCTACGCAACCGTAGGTAGCATGGCGGGCATGACTTCCGACGCCGCTGCCGTGGCCGCTCCGATGGTCGAAACCGCCGATCAGGAGACCAAGCCGCTCATGCGCGGCTGGCTCCACACCGGCATGTTCCCCGCCGTGGTGATCGCCGGCCTCGCCCTGATGGCCTTCACGGACTCGACCCGGGCCCGGGTCGCGTGCGGGGTGTACATCCTCACCGCGTGCCTGCTCTTCGGAGTCAGCGCCGTCTACCACCGCGGTACGTGGGGCCCGCGCGGCGAGGCCATCCTGCGGCGGCTCGACCACGCCAACATCTTCCTGATCATCGCGGGCACCTACACCCCGCTGACCGTGCTGCTGCTGCCCGACTCCACCGGGCGGACCCTGCTGTGGGCGGTCTGGATCGCGGCCGCGGCCGGCATCGCCTTCCGCGTCTTCTGGGTCGGCGCCCCGCGCTGGCTGTACACCCCCTGCTACATCGCCATGGGCTGGGCGGCGGTCTTCTTCCTCCCCGACTTCATGCGCACCGGCGGCATCGCCGTCCTGGTGCTGGTCATCGTCGGCGGCCTGCTCTACAGCGTCGGCGGCGTCATCTACGGCATGAAGCGCCCGAACCCCTCCCCGCGCTTCTTCGGCTTCCACGAGGTCTTCCACTCGCTGACCCTGGCCGCCTTCGTCGCCCACTACGTGGGCATCTCGATCGCCGCCTACCAGCACTGAGCCGACTCCTCCGGACCGTACGGGCGGCCGCGCCCCCGCCGCCGCACGGTCCGAAAGGGAGGACTCAGGGCTTGTCGTGGCCGTGACCGTGGCCGACCGTCACGCGTCCCACCCTGTTGCCGACCAGCTCCGTGAACCACATGTTGCCGTCGGGCCCCTTGGCGATGTGGAACGGCGTGTTGTCCAGGTTCGGGGTGGGCAGCGTGAACTCGGTGAGCTCGCCCCGCGGGGTGATCCGGCCGATCCGGTTGCGGTTGGACTCGGTGAACCAGATGTTTCCGTCCGGGCCCGCCGCGATGCCGATCGGGCCGCTGTTGGCGTCCGGCAGCGGGAAGCGCCGGACGTCGCCGCGCGGAGTGATCCGGCCGACCTCGGCGGCGGGGGCACCACCGTCGGTGTACCAGAGGTTCCCGTCCGGGCCGGCGGCGATGTTGAACGGGGCGCCGTCGGGATTCGGCAGGGCGAACTCCTTCACCTCACCGCGCGGCGTGATCCGCCCGATCTTGTTGATGCCGGGCAAGGTGACCCACAGGTTCCCATCCGGGCCGGTGGTGATCCGGTACGCCTGGCTGTCGGGCGTCGGGAGCGGGAACTGCGTGATCTTGCCGCGGGGCGTGATGCGGCCGATCTTGTTGGCTCCGGACTCGACGAACCACACGTTGCCGTCCGGCCCCTTGGTGATGCCGAAGGGGAAGCTGTCGGCCTGCGGCAGCGGGAACTCGGTGATCTTGCCCTGCGGGGTGATCCGCGCGACGTGGTTGTGCAAGGGCTCGGTGAACCACAGATTGCCGTCGGCGCCGGAGGTGATGTCGTCCGCGTACCGCTCGGGGTGGGGCAGCGGGAATTCCTTGATCTTGCCGTGCGGCGTGATCCGGCCGATCTTGTTGACCGGTGCCTGGATGGTGAACCAGACGTTCCCGTCGGGGCCGCCGGTGATCCCCGCCGGGTTGGCACCCTCGGTCGGCACCGCGAACTCGACGATTCTTCCGACAGGGTTCGCATCGGATCCATCGGCCCCGCCCGTCCCGTGCTGCCCGGCGAAGGCCGGGCCGGGCACGCTGAGCAGGGTGCAGGCGAACAGGACGGCGAGGCGCCGCCACCGGGCCGGAGCTCGGTGGCGGCGCTGGCTGGGCAGGGTGGTCTCGGGCATGGGCCCAAGGTAGAAGGAACGTCCTATTCCGGATGGTTTTGACGGGCTGTCAAACGGGTGCTCCTACCCTCTGCCCTGCCCCTGCCCGGGTGCTCAGCAGGCGTATCCGTCACCGTCCGGGTCCAGGCGGAGCGGATCGCTGCCGTTGACCTTCAGGCGCGCCGGGTACTTGTGGGCGGCCAGCCAGTCGCAGCGGGCCTTCGTCGTCGCCTTCACCTCCGCCGGGAACCGCGTGGGCACGCACACGTTGGCCGTGCCGTAGTGCCGGTCGCAGCCGGCCACGTTCGGGGCCACCGGGGCCGAGTCCCGCTTCGCGGGGTTCTGCTTCGGGGCCGCCAGCTCGCTGGCGAAGGTGTGCTCGTGCGCGGACGGGGGCTCGGCGGTGGCCGCCAGGGCCGACGGGCCGCCCAGGTGCACCCACTTCGCGATCGACGGGATGCCGTTCGCGTCGACCGCGAAGAGCATGTACCAGCCGGGCGGAGCCAGGTTCGGGTTGCTGGTGACGTTCAGGTCGATGGTGGTGCCGTTGACGACCGTCAGCGGCAGGTCCACGAACCGCTGGTTCGGGTCCGAGGAGTGGGTGACCGCCGCCGGACGGATCAGCTCCGCCTTGGCGACCGCCCGGTTGACGGTGATCCGCTGCGTGTCCCCGTACGTCCACTGGTTGTCGATCACCGAGGTGATCTGCGGGCGCGCCCCCTTGAAGAGGTACGGCGGGGTGTAGATCGACACGTTGTGGTTGTACGTGCCGTTGCCCGGGTTGTCCCCGACCGACATGACGCGGCCGTCCGGCATCAGGAACGACGCCGAGTGGTACGTCCGCGGGATCGGGTCGGTGGCCAGGCCCGCCTGGTAGGTGTTGGTGGTCGGGTCGAAGAACGAGGCCTCGTACACCGGGTCGGCCCGGTCGTGCAGCCCGCCGCCGGTCTCCAGCACCTTGCCGTCCGGCAGCAGCACCGCGGACACGAACATCTTGCCCTCGGCGCCGGTCTGCGGCCGCTTGCCCTGGCCCTGGTCGACCAGGCCCTGGGGGATGTCCGGGCCGGCCGTGTAGGCGGGGCTCGGCTTCTTCAGGTCGATGATGTCCGTGAGCCGGTTCGCGGCCGGGTTGCGCTCGTTGTTGCCGCCGCCGATGGTCAGGACCCGCTGGTCCTGTGCCGGGGGCAGCAGCACGCTCGCCGACTCGTCGCGCTCGTCCTTGTTCCGCAGGCCGGGGACGTCGGTGATGGTGTTGGCGTCGTAGTCGTAGACGGAGGCGCCGGTGCCCGGGGTGCCGTTGCCGAAGGTGTGGCTGCCCGAGTAGAAGAGCCGCCCGTCCTGCATGAGGATCATCGACGGGTACAGGCCCCAGTACGACCAGGTCTGGTTGACCTCGTTCATCGGCAGCCACTTGTTCTGCGCCGCCGAGAACTTCTCCGCGGTCACGTTGCCCGTGGAGTCCTCCTTCAGCCCGCCGAAGGAGATCACGTCACCGTTGCCGAGGACCGTCGCGGACGGGTACCAGTGCCCGCCGTTCATGTCGTTCGTCTTCGTGTACTTCTCGGTCGCCGGATCGAAGGTGTACGAGTCCTTCAGCCCCTGGTAGCCGATCGTGCCGTCCGCCGAGGGGTAGCCCTTGTTGCCGCTCATCACCAGCACCCGGCCGTCGGCCAGCTGGACGTGGCCGGAGCAGAACATGTCCACGGGCGTCGGGATCGTCTTGAACGAGCCGTTCGCCGGGTCGTAGACGGCGGAGGTGAAGGTGCCCGCGTTGAACTGGGCGATGTCGTTGCCCGAACCGGCGATCAGCAGCACCTTGCCGTTCTTCAGCACGACGGCGTGCATGGAGCGCACCGGGTTCTTGGCGGCGATCACCTCCCACTTGCCCTTCGCGCACTCCGTGGCCGTGCCCGTGCAGGTGGGCTGCGGCGGGGTGACGCCCACCTCCTCCAGCGCGTAGTCGTCGGTGGTGAGCGTGCCCACCCCGTAGACGGACAGGCCCCACACGATCTTGTCGGTGTTGGGCGGGACCGCCGGCGTACGGACCGAGGTGCGCGCCCACGCGGCACTGACCGGGGGATTCTGCAGGTCGGTCCAGTACTGCCAGCCGGCCGCCGTGTCGTGGCGGAACACCGTCACCGACACGTCCGGGGTGTTCGACTTGTACCAGGCCGACAGGTCGTACTGCTTGCCCGGCACGACCGTCGGGGCGCAGGTGCCGTTCTCGGTGACCAGGGCCTTGCGGTCGCCGTCCACCCGGCGGGTGAGCGAGACCTTCATCGCCTTGGTGCCGGAGTGCGCGTCGGCGACGGTCGCGAAGGTGAAGTCGTTGTCGCCCCAGCCGGATTTCGACCAGCAGGACGGCATGTCGGAGCCGGCCGGGCCGGCGGTCTCGAAACCGGGGTTGGTGAGCAGGTTGGGCGGTCCGGCCGTGGCCTGCTGCGGCGCGGTCAGCAGCAGGCCCGCGGTCATCGCCCCGACGGCCAGCAGGGCGGCCCGCCACCGTGCCCTGCCCCGGATCTTCCTTCGCATGGGGAGCATCCCTTCGTGCGGCTCAACGCGTGCGGTTCAACTCGTGCGACTCAACTCGTGTGCGTGCGGCCCGCCTTGCGCGGAAGGTAGACGAGTGCCTCCGTCGCGGCGAAACGCAGGACGAAGGTGGTGACCAGGGCGAGCGCGGTCGCGGACAGGACCCCGAAGCCCCACGTGCCGACGAACACCGCGATCAGCGGGATCCGCAGCAGCAGATCGGCATTGGCCAGCAGCGTGAAGCGGCCGAGGCGATCGGCCCAGTGCCGGTGCCGGCGCCGGTCGCGGAAGAGCAGGGTCTCGATGAGGAGGAAGTTCCACAGCACCCCGGCCTGGTTCGCCACCACCTCGGCGACCAGGTAGTTCATGCCGGTGTGCGTGAGCATCCACAGCGCGGCCAGGTTCGGGACGAAGCCGGAGAGCCCGACCAGACCGAAACCGATCATGCGGGCCAGCGGGGTCGCGGAGCGCAGCGAGGCCAGGTGGGTGAGGAAGCGCAGGCCCTCGCGGGCGGTGGACTTCGACTCCCCCGAGAAGCGGTCCTGGAAGACGAAGGGCACCTCGGCCACCCGCGCCGGCCGGCAGCGCACGGCCAGCTCCAGCAGGATCTTGTAGCCCAGGGGCTTCAGCGCCTCCTTGGTGGCCGCCGAGCGGCGCATCGCGAAGAACCCGCTCATCGGGTCGCTGATCCCGCGCAGGGCGCGCGGGAAGAGCCCCTTGGTCAGCCAGGTCGCTCCGCGCGAGACGGCGATCCGGTAGCTCCCGGCGAGCCCGGCCCGGCTGCCCCCGGCGATGTAGCGGGAGGCCACGACGAGGTCGGCGCCGGTGCGGGCACCCTCCCCGACGAGCTCGGGGACCAGGTGGGGCGGGTGCTGGAGGTCGGCGTCCATGACGACGATCCAGTCGGTGTCCGCCCGGCCGATCCCTTCCACGACGGCCCCGCCGAGCCCGCCGTCGGGGCTCTCGCGGTGCAGGACCTCCACCGGGAAGGCGCATTCCAGGGCGGCCTTCTCGATGACGGCCGGGGTGTCGTCCGTGGAGTCGTCGACGAACAGCACCGACACGGGCAGGTGGGCGGGGAGCGCGGCGGCCAGCCTGCTCAGCAACTCGTCGATGTTTCCGGACTCGTTGAAGGTCGGGATGATGAGGGTGACGCTGCCCGGGGCGGGCGCCTCGTCGGCGGCCTCCGGCAGGTGCGGGGCGCTCGGTTCGTGCAGGGCGTGCGGGGCCCACAGGTCTTCGCTCATGCCGGATCAACTCCCGTTGACGGTGCGGGACGTGGCCGTGGGATCGCTGCTGTCCGTGCGCCGGATCTCGATGCGGTCCTCGCCCTCGCCGAAGACGGCGACCGGTGTCGAGTGCTCCAGCGCGGCCTTCACGTTGGGCAGTTGCGCCGCGTCGCGCCGGACGGTGGGCGAGGAGACCACGTAGTCGATGTCCCGCCAGCCGCCCGGCAGGGTCTTGGTGACCGCCGGGTCCAGGTCGGCCTTGTAGAACCAGATGGCGCCGAGCCCCGGGTCGAACCCGTGGTGGACGGCGTCCAGCCACAGCGCGTCGTCGACCAGCACCCGGGTCGTGGCGGGCTCGCGCACCTCGCGCCCGAGCCAGGCCGCGGCCTGCCGGTACGGGGCGTTCGCGTCGACGGTGAGGGCCGTGCGGTTGCCGTCGTACCAGCGCGGCAGGAGGTACAGGGCGGCCGAGGCGGCCAGGACGCCGATCAGCGCCCACCGTCCGTAGGCCAGGGCGCGCCGCTCCCCCGGCGCACGGCGGCGGCGCAGCACGGCGTGGGTGACGCTGGCCGCGCCCCCGGCGAGGACCAGCGCCAGGAACGGCAGCGCCTGGATCACGTACATCGCCGGGAGGTAGCCGGAGGGCCGCAGCGCGACGAGGCCGAGGATGACCACGGCCAGCGCCGGTCCGGCGAGCGCCCGGGCCGTGACCGACCAGCGGATGGTGACGAGGAGCAGCACCGCGCCGGCCAGACCGCCGAGCGGCAGCACGGTGTCGTAGTACAGCCAGGACTCGAAGACCCCGTGCGAGCCGGAGCCGGGGTCGAGGATGAAGCCGGAGCCTTCCCGGCCCATCTGGTAGACGATCCCGCCGATGAGGGAGACGTGGCCGGAGCCGGGCAGCAGCTCGGCGTTGAGCAGCGCGTACAGGGGGTACGTGATCCCGATGAGCACGCAGGCGGTGACGGCGCCGGTGACGGCGAACTTGCGGGTGTCCCGGTGGCTGTGGCGCCACATGGTCACCAGCAGCGCCGGGAGCACCACCAGCATCGTCTCCTTCGTGAGCACGGCGGTGGCGGCCGCCAGGCCGGAGGCGAAGTGGTGCCACAGGTGCCGGCTGGGGGACGCGGCGAGGCAGAAGGCCAGCAGCATCCACATCACGGCGATGTTGTCGAGGAAGATCTCCCGCTGGAGCACGACGGAGAGCGGGGAGAGCCCGAACAGGCCCATGGCGAGGCCGGCCGCCCAGCGCGGCAGCCAGAGCCGGCGCGCGAGCACGTAGAGCAGGACCGCACTGGCGGCGGACACGGCGAGCATGGAGAAGCGCATCGGCGCGACGGTCATCGCGTCGGGCACGAACAGGGACGGCAGGTACGTCAGGCCCGCTATCTGGATCCAGCCGAGCGGGGGATGGTCGTACCAGTAGGTGTAGTGGGCCAGGCCCTTGCCCTGCTGGACGGCCCAGGCCTGCGCGAGGTAGGTGCCCTCGTCGTCGCTGAGGGTCGGGAAGTTCGTGATGTTCCAGCCCTGCACGAGGAGGATCGCCAGCAGCAGGGCACCGCAGAGCAGCAGGTCGGGGCGGGAGGAGCGGAAGCGGACGAGCGGCCGGGCCGGTGCGGGCGGGCGGACCCCGAGGCCGCCGGTCCGCTGGCGCGGGATGAGGGCGGCATCGGCGGCGGCGGAGTCGGTGGCTGTCGAACCGGGCGCGGGCTCAGTGGCCGTGGGCAGGGTGGCGGTCACCGGGGGCTGTCCTCTCGGGTGAGGGTCTTCGGGCTGCTCTGACTGCTCGGGCTACTCGGACTGCTCGGACTGCCGGGGAGGGCGCCGGACGGGGACGCGAGGTGGGCTCCGGTGTGGCTCGTGAGCTCCCACTCGTTGCGTCCGCGCTGCTCGCGCCAGACCGCGCGGATCGCGGCGCCGGCCAGCATCACCTGGTAGAACGGTCCGCCGACCACGAGCTTGACGTAGTGCAGGAAACGCACCCGCAGCCCGTACTGGCGGCCGAAGTCGTGCAGGCCGACCACTTCGAAGACGAAGGTCGCGATCGCGGTGATCATCGGCAGGAAGGTGACGATCGCGACGCCGACGGGCACGTCGAGGAAGACCGCCACGGCGAAGTTCACCGGGATGATGACCCCGGAGGTGGCCTGCATGAACGGGGACATGAGCGTGTAGCGGGCCAGCAACCGCTGGCCGCGGCCGGGCAGCTGCTGCCAGTCCTTCTTGCGGTAGACCTGGAGGAAGCCCTGGTTCCAGCGGGTGCGCTGCTTGAGCAGGCTGACCAGGGAGCCCGGGGTCTCCTCGCGGGTGACCATGTCGGAGTCGTAGGCGACGACGACCTTCTTGCCGACGGAGGACAGCCGTACGCCCAGGTCGCAGTCCTCGGCGAGGCAGTGCGGGTCCCAGCCGCCGGCCTCGCGCAGGACCTCGGTGCGCACGAAGACGGTGTTGCCGCCGAGCGGGATGAAGCCCTTCTCGGCGTGCAGGTGCAGCCGGGAGCGGAACCAGAAGAAGTACTCCAGGCAGTTGCGCAGGCTGTACCAGCTGGAGTGGAAGTTGATGAGCTGGACCCCGCCCTGGACCACGTCGGCGTCGGTGGAGCGGAAGGCGTGGTCCACGTGGGACAGCAGCTCGGGATGGACCTGGTCCTCGGCGTCGAAGACCCCGACGATGTCGCCCCGGCAGTGCGGGAGGGCGGTGTTGAGGGCCTTCGGCTTGTTCTTGACCTCGTGGTGGTCGGTGACGACGCGTACGAGACCGGGCGCACGGGCGGCGGCGCGCTCGGCCACCTCGGCGGTCCCGGGGTCGTCGTGGCCGACGATCACGATGATCTCGTAGTCGCGGTGGCTCGATTCCAGGAGCCGTTCGATGGTGTGCTCCAGGACCGCCTGCTCGTGGCGGGCGGGCAGCAGCAGGGAGAAGGCCAGCCGGCCGCCGCCGTCGGGGCGGTCGAAGCGGGTCGAGGCGAGCGTCTCGGGCGTCCGCCAGGCGTGCATCTGCCACCAGAGCGTGAACGCCGCCATCCAGAAGAGCGCGAGCGATACCACACAAATGAACACCGATATGAACAAAGCGTCCCCCACAGACATGCCGCAACCCCAGGCGGCGATCCCCAAACCCCCCGGGGACGGGCGTGTACGGCAGGCTCCCCAGCCCGCCGCCCTCGCCCCGTCCCCGATTCCCCCCGCGTGCGCAACCCCCGGTGCGCGCTACCCCGGCACACCCTGGCGCCGAGAGTGACCGATCAGTGACTCCGAAGTCATGAGACTAGGAGGCGAACATGACGCGTAGGCGCTTTCGAGATAAAAACCACGTTGCCGAACTGACCTTGAAACAAACGGAATTGACGCTACTCCGTTGTTTTCAGGGATGAATCGTACCCAACTGGTCCGCCAGCTCGACCGGATCGGTCGTAGGCCGCGCGCAGACGAAATGTCGACAGACATACGCCGTCGGGAGGTCGTGCACCAGCGTGCGCTCAGCCAGAAGGGGGAACTCCCCACCACTGCCGTCCGCCGCCCCCGGCAGACCCGTCGCCACGACCGCCCCGGGAGCCGTCCCCAGCAACGCGACCCGGTGCAGCTCCGCCCGTGCCGGATCCTCCGGATGACCCACCACGGCGACCTCGCGCGGCCCGTCGACCAGCGCTTCGGCGACCGCCAGCCCGTGCCCGATGAACCGCGGAGCGCGCGGCCCGAGCGCGTGCACCACGGCGAGAGCCCGCTCGGCCGCCGTACGGTGCGCCTGCGATCCGGTGTGCGCGGCGTACGAGAGCAGCGCGCCGGCGGCGGCCGTCCAGCCGGAGGGGGCCGCGGTGTCGGTCGGGTCCTGCGGGCGCCTGATCAGCTGCTCCGCGTCGTGCGCGGTGTCGTACAGCGAGCCGTCCTCGGCGGTGAACCGGTCCAGGACCAGATCGACGAGGAACCCGGCGAATTCCAGCCAGACCCCTTCGCCGGTGACGGCCCCCAGTGCCAGGAAGCCCTCGGCGACGTCCCCGTAGTCCTCCAGCACCCCGGCGTTGACCCCGACGACCCCGTCCCGGCTCGTCCGCGCGAGCCGGGCCCGGCCGGCTGCCGCGTCGAAGTGCACCCGCACGAGCAGATCGGCGGCCTCCGTGGCCCGCTCGACCAGGTCGGGCCGGTCGAAGAAGGCCCCGCACTCGGCGAGGGCCGCGATGGCCAGCCCGTTCCAGGCGGCGACGATCTTGTCGTCCCGGCCGGGCGCGGGCCGCTCCTGCCGGGCGGCGAGCAGCCGCTCCTTGAACCCGGCGAGCCGCTCGTCCCCGATGTCCGGCCCCTGCGCGGGCAGTTGGAGGACCGACATCCCGTGCTCGAAGGTCCCCTCCTCGGTCACCCCGAAGCAGGCGGCGGCCAGGTCCCCGTCCTCCTCCCCCAGCACCTCGCGCAACTGGGCGGGAGTCCAGGCGTAGTAGACGCCCTCCACGTGCTTGCCGGTCTGCGGGTCCTCGCTGTCGGCGTCCAGCGCGGAGGCGAAGCCGCCCTCGTGGGTGCGCAGTTCACGCACCATGAAGTCGGCGGTCTCCAGGGCCACCCGGCGCGCGAGCTCGTCCCCGGTGCTGCGCCAGAGGTGGGCGTAGACCCGGCAGAGCAGCGCATTGTCGTAGAGCATCTTCTCGAAGTGCGGAACGACCCACTCCCGGTCCACGGAGTACCGCGCGAACCCGCCCCCGAGCTGGTCGTAGATCCCGCCCCGCGCCATGGCCTCGCAGGTCTCGACGGCCATCTGCAGCGCCCCCTCGGCCCCGGTCCGGGCGTGGTGGCGCAGCAGGAACTCCAGCACCATGGACGGCGGGAACTTCGGCGCCCCGCCGAACCCGCCGCGCGTGGCGTCGTACTCCCGCACCAGCCCGAGCAGCGCCTGCGCGAGCTCCTCGGGCCCGGGGGTGCCGGCCTTCCCGTAGTCGAGCTGCCGTCCCGCGAGGTCCCGTACGATCCGCTGCGCGACCTCCGCCACCTCCTCGGGCCGCCCGACCCACGCGGTGCGCACGCCTTCGAGCACCTGCATGAAGGAGGGCATCCCGTGCCGGGGCTCGGGCGGGAAGTAGGTCCCGAAGTAGAACGGCTCGGCGTCGGCCGTCAGGAACACGGTCATGGGCCACCCGCCCTGCCCGGTGGCGGCCTGCACGGCCTCCATGTAGACGGCGTCGATGTCGGGACGCTCTTCGCGGTCGACCTTGACGTTGACGAAGTGCTCGTTCATGTAGGCCGCGGACAGCTCGTCCTCGAAGGACTCGTGGGCCATGACGTGACACCAGTGGCAGCTCGAGTAGCCGACGCTGAGCATCACCGGCACCCCGCGCTCCCGTGCCTCCGCGAAGGCCTCCGGGGACCAGGGCCACCAGTCGACGGGATTGTCGGCGTGCTGGAGCAGATACGGCGAGGTCTCGTTCGCGAGGCGGTTCGGCATGGGCCCATCCTCCCGTACGGATCTCCGCGGGCCGCTCTGCCCTCCGCGCTTCGTGCCGGTCGTGTCCTTCGCGGGCCGGGGTCAGGGGGCCACGGCCTGGCCCTGCTTCAGGGGAAGGGAGCGCCGCTGGGCGGCCAGGCGCTCGATCACGGTGAGTGCGGGCGCCGTCAGCACCGTGGTGACCAGCGTCATCACCACCAGCATGGCGAACACGGTGGGCGTGATGATCCCCAGTTCCAGTCCGACGCCGAGCACCACCAGCTCGGTCAGACCCCGGCAGTTCATGAGCGCGCCGAGCGAGAGCGCCTCCTGCCAGCCGAGCCCGGTCACCCGGGCCGCACCCGTGCTGCCGGCCCACTTGGTGACGGTCGCCACGGCGACGATGGCGGCGCACCAGCCCCACAGGCCCGGCTCGGCGCCGATCAGCCGGAAGTCGGTCTTCAGTCCGGAGTAGGTGAAGAACAGCGGCAGGAGGAGCACCACGGTGAAGCCGCGCATCAGCTCCACGGCCGCGGCCTGGGCCGCACCGCGGGGAACGACGGCGCCGAACAGGAAGGCGCCGAAGATCGGGTGGATGCCGATCCAGTCCGTGGCGAACGACGCCAGCAGGATCCCGGTGAGGAGCAGGGGCAGGACGGCGATTCCCTCGCCCAGCCGGTCCGCGTGACGCTCGGCCAGCCGGGCCAGCAGGGGGCGCAGCCCGTACATCATCGCGAAGATGAACACGGCGGTCAGGGCGACGGTGACGGCCACCCCGGTCAGGGAGGTGTCGTGGCCCAGGGCCGTCGCCAGGGCGAGCAGGCACCAGGCGGTGATGTCGTCGACGGCGGCGCACGTGAGGGCGAGTGCCCCGACGGGGGTGCGGTCCATCTTCCGGTCCGTGAGGATCCGTGCGAGCACCGGGAAGGCGGTGATGCTCATCGACAGGGCCATGAAGAGCGCGAACGCCGGGAACCCGATGCCGGTGTCGGCGAAGCGCCCGTACATCGCCACCGCGAGGAGGATCCCGCCGGCCATGGGCACGGCCACGCTCACGTTGCTGACCAGGGCGGCGACCTTGCCGCGGCTGCGGACCTGCGCCACGTTCAGCTCGTATCCGACGAGGAACATGAAGAGGACCAGGCCGACCTGGGCCAGCGAGTTGATCACGGGCAGCAGGTTCGCGGGGAAGAGCCACCGCTGCCCCTCGGGCCAGACGGCTCCGAGGAGGGAGGGGCCCAGTGCGATACCGGTCATGATCTCGCCGATGACCGGGGGCTGCCCCAGCCGCCTGCAGAGGCTGCCCGCCGCCCTGCAGGCGACCATGATCAGGGCGATCATCAGGAAGAGGTGGGCTATGGGAGATACGGCGGGCAGATCGAGTGCGAGCTCAGTCGGCATCGGCGTGGCCTCCGTTCTGTGAAGTGTCGGTCGGTCGATTGATGCGGTTGATTCGGCGAAGTCAGTCGGTACGCGGCCCGGCCATGCCCTGCCAGACCTCGGCGAGCACGTCCGGGCGGGCCATCTCCGCGTGGCTGCAGGCCAGGCTCTCGATGTCGAGGCGGCCCGATACGAAGGCGTTCCAGACGGTCGCGTCGAGCGCTTCGGCGGGCCGGTCATGGGCCGCCTCGTAGAACCGGACGTCGCCGTCGAACTCTCCGGGGACGTGCTCCGTGATGATCCGGTGGTTGTTCCGGTAGACCGCGGCGATTTCCGGGAGGTGGCGTTCGGCGAGTTCGGTGAACATGCTCCGGCTCCGGCGCAGCCCCTCCACGATCCCCGCCATCGTGAGCGGCTCGTCGCCGCCCCCGGCCCGTACGCCGAAGAACTCGGCGAGCCCCGCCACCACTTCCTCCTCCGCGAGGGGGAGCGGCGTCCCGGCCGGCTGCACGGGGTAGGAGTCCAGCAGCGCCAGGATCTCCACCTGCTCGCCCCGGGCCCTCAGCTGGACGGCCATCTCGTGGGCGACGACGCCTCCGAAGGACCACCCCATCAGCCGGTACGGACCCGATTCCTGCACGCCCTGAATCTGCCGGACGTAGTCGGCCGCCATGTCCCGGATCGAATCCGGGAGGGCTTCCCTTCCGTCCATTCCCCGCGCCTGGAGGGCGTGGACGGAGTGCTCCGGGGAGGCGATGCCCGCCAGCGGCGAGTAGCACCAGCCGATGCCGCTCACGGGGTGGACGCAGAAGGTGACCGAGCTGCCTCCCTGGTCCTTGATGGGCAGCAGTACCTCGAACGCCTCTCCTGCCGGGGAGTCGCCGAGCTGTTCGGCGAGGGTGGCAGGGGTGGGCGCGGCGAAGAGGGCCCGCAGGGCGAGGGTGTCGCCGAGGACGTCCCGGATGCGGCTGATCAGCTGGACCGCCAGCAGGGAGTGGCCGCCGAGCTCGAAGAAGTTGTCGTCGATCCCGGCCTCGGGCACGCCCAGGACCTCCGCGAACAGGCCGCACAGGACCTCCTCGCGCGGGGTCCGGGGAGCACGCCCGGACGCGGCCGCCTCGTACACGGGCGCGGGCAGGGCCCGCCGGTTCAGCTTGCCGTTGGCGGTCAGCGGCAGCCGCTCCAGCACCACCACGGCGGAGGGGACCATGTACTCCGGGAGGAGTCCGGCGGCGTGGGCGCGCAGCGCCTCGGTGTCCACTGTGGACACCGAGGACACCGCGTCCGCGGCGCCCGCGGCGTCCACCGTGTCCTGGCCGGCCTCGGCGACCACGTAGGCCACCAGGCGCTTGTCGCCCGGCTGGTCCTCCCGGGCCACCACCGCCACCTGGGACAGTCCCGGGAAGCGGGCCAAGACCGTCTCGATCTCGCCGAGTTCGATGCGGAAGCCGCGGATCTTGACCTGGTCGTCGAGGCGGCCCAGGTACTCCAGCTGCCCGTCGTCCGCCCAGCGGGCCAGGTCTCCGGTGCGGTACATGCGGCTGCCGGCCCGGCCGAACGGATTGGCGACGAACCGGTCCGCCGTCAGGTCGGGGCGCCCGAAGTAACCCCGGGCCAGACCCGCACCCGCCAGGTACAGCTCACCGGCCACGCCCGACGGCACCGGCTGCAGGTTGGCGTCCAGGACGTACGTCTGCATGTTGTGCAGGGGGCGGCCGATCGACGGCGCCTGCGTGACGGGCCCGTCCGTGGACCACACCGTGGCGTACACCGTGGCCTCGGTCGGGCCGTAGATGTTGTACACGCGGTCGGCCCGGACTTCGGCCTTGACCTCGGCGGCGGCCTGCAGGGGCAGGGCCTCGCCGCAGAACAGCAGGGTGCCCGCAGTGGTGCGTACGTCGCCCTGGGACACGATCCGGGCGAGTGCGGACGGAACTCCGCTCACCAGGGACGCCGTACGGCCATCGGCCTTCCGGTCGCCCAGGGCCAGCAGGTCACGGAGCACCTCGATGCAGCCGCCGGTCAGCAGCGGGCCGAACATCTCGAACACGGAGACGTCGAAGTTGAGCGACGTGGTGAACAGGACGTGGGCCAGCCGCTCCGGACCGAACTCGTCACGGGCCCACGCGGCCAGGTTGGCCACGTTGGCATGGGTGACGACGACCCCCTTGGGGCGGCCGGTCGATCCCGAGGTGTAGATGATGTACGCCGGGTGCAGCGGCTGCAGCAGCGTGCGGCGGTCACGGTCGGTCGGGTCGGTGGCGGGCCTGCCCTCCAGGGAGGCGACGACCTCGGGAGCGTCCAGGACCAGGCGCGGGGTCCGCGAGCCGGCCGGGAGCATCTGCTCGGTCTCCCCCACCGTGAGGACGAGCGCGGGATCGGCGTCCTCCAGCAGGTAGGCGATCCGGTCCGCCGGGTAGGCGGGGTCGACGGGCATGTAGGCGGCCCCCGTCTTGAGTACGGCGAGCAGCGCCACCATCGTCTGCGCGGTACGCGGCAGAGCCAGAGCGACGAACTGCTCGGGTCCCACCCCCTGCGCGATCAGCTGGTGGGCCAGGCGGTTGGCCCGCTCGTTCAGCTCGGCGTAGCTCAGGTCGGCGTCCGGGGCCAGGACGGCCGGGCGCTCGGGGGTCAGGGCGACCTGCGCCTGGAAGAGCTCGGGAAGCGTGGCCCGGGGCACCTCGACCGCGGTGTCGTTCCAGTCGCCCAGCACCTTGCGCTGCTCCGGCGCGGAGAGGATGTCGATCCGGCCGACCGGCCGGTCCGGGTCGGCGACCGCCGCCTCCATCACCCGCACCATGCGGGTCACGAGGGTTTCGACGGTCTCCTGGTCGAACAGGTCCGTGCTGTAGTGCAGCAGACCCCCGATGCCGGCCGGACCGCTGTCGGTGCCGTGGTGCTCGGTGAAGGTGAAGCCCAGGTCGAAGCGGCTGAAGACGACCGGGACCGCCTCCTGGGCCACGGTCAGGCCCGGCAGGCTCACCGGACCGTCGCCCCCGGCGTCCAGGCCGAAGATGACCTGGAACAGGGGGTGACGGGACAGGGACCGCTGGGGGTTGACCGCCTCCACCAGTCGTTCGAAGGGGACGTCCTGGTGGGAGTAGGCGGCGAGGTCGGTTTCCCGGGTGCGGGCGAGGAGTTCCCGGAAGGTCGGGTTACCCGAGATGTCGTTGCGCAGGACCAGGGTGTTGACGAAGAACCCGACGAGGTCGTCGAGGGCTTCGTCGGTACGGCCGGCGACGGGGGTGCCCAGGGGGATGTCGGAGCCCGCGCCCAGCCGGGTGAGGAGGGTGGCGACGGCGGCCTGGAGCACCATGAACAGCGTGGTGTTGGTCTCCTGGGCCAGGTCGGCGAGCGCGCGGTGCAGCGCGGCGTCGATCCGGATCGGGACGGTGTCGCCGCGGTAGTCGGGCACCTTCGGCCGCTGACGGTCGAAGGGCAGCGCGAGCTGGTCGGGAATCCCGGCCAAGGTGCTCTTCCAGAAGTCCAGCTGCCCGCTCACCACGGAATCGGGGTCCTCCTCCGTGCCGAGGAGCTCGTGCAGCCACAGGGTGTAGTCGGCGTACTGGACCGGGAGCGCGGACCACTGCGGTGCGTGGCCCTCGAGCCGGGCACGGAACGCCGTCTCCAGGTCGCGGCCGAGGGGCCCCATCGAGGCGCCGTCGCTCGCGATGTGGTGCATCAGCAGCAGGAGGGTGTGCTCGCCGGGGGTGGCGGTGAACAGGGTGGCCCGCAGCGGGAGTTCGGTCGTCAGGTCGAACACGTACTGACCTGCGTCGCTCAGCGCCGTGGACAGCTCGTCGGCCCGGCAGGCGGTGTGGTGCAGCTCCAGGTCGACGGCGTCCGCCGCCAGCACCACCTGGGCCGAGCTTCCGTCGAACTCCCGGAAGACGGTCCGCAGGCTCTCGTGGCGCACCACCACGTCGTTCAGCGCCCGTTCGAGAACACCCGCGTCCAGGTCACCGGTGATCCGGAACGCCACCGGGACGTTGTACGTGGCGTTGGCGCCCTCCAGCTTGTTGAGGAACCAGAGGCGGTTCTGCGCCGGAGACAGCGGAATCCGCTCCGGGCGGGCCACAGCGGTCAGCGCGGCCCTGGCCGATCCGGCCTGCGTGATCTGCTCGGCCAGTCCGGCGATGGTGGGGGTCTCGAAGAGGGTGCGGACGGGGAGCTCGATGCCGAGGGCGGTGCGGATGCGGCTGATGAGACGGGTGGCGAGGAGCGAGTGGCCGCCGAGCTCGAAGAAGCTGTCGTCGATCCCGACGGTCGGGAGACCGAGGGTGTCGGCGAACAGGCCGCAGAGGATCTCCTCGCGCGGGGTGCGCGGTCCGCGTCCGGTACCGGGGGCGGGCAGGTCGGGGGCGGGCAGGGCCCGGTGGTCCAGCTTGTTGTTGGTGGTCAGCGGCAGCTGGTCCAGGACCACGAGGGCGGACGGGACCATGTACTCCGGCAGCAGTCCGGCCGTGTGGGTGCGCAGGGCTTCGATGTCCACGGTGTCGTGGCCGGTTTCGGCGACGACGTAGGCGACCAGGCGCTTGTCGCCGGGCTGGTCCTCGCGGGCTACGACGGCGACCTGGGCCAGCCCCGGGTAGCGGCCGAGTACGGCTTCGATCTCGCCGAGTTCGATGCGGAAGCCGCGGATCTTGACCTGGTCGTCGGCGCGGCCGACGAAGTCGAGGAGTCCCTCGCCCGCCCAGCGGGCCAGATCACCGGTCCGGTACATGCGGCCGCCGGCCGGCCCGAACGGGTCGGCAACGAACCGCTCGGCCGTCAGGTCCGCACGCCCGTGGTAACCCCGGGCCAGACCCGTGCCCGCCAGGTACAGCTCCCCCGCCACACCCTCAGGGAGCAGGGAGAGGGAATCGTCCAGGATGTAGGCACGCATGCCGTCCAGCGGACGGCCGACCGGGACCGGCGCCGGCACGTCGTCGCCCGCGCGCCACAGGGCCTGGGTCGCGAACAGGGTGGTTTCGGTGGGCCCGTAGGCGCAGCGGACCAGGGTGTCGGGGCTGTGTTCCAGCACCCGGCGGACCGCGGTGGGGGAGATGAGGTCGCCGCCGGTGATGACTTCTCGTACACCCGCGAAGCAGTCGGGGGCTTCCTCGGCCATGACGCGGAACAGGCCCGCGGTGATGTCCAGTCCGGTGATCTCCTCCTCGACGATCAGTCGGGCGAGCTCGGCGACCGCGAGGTCACCCTCGGGGGTGATGACGGTGCGCCCGCCGTGCAGGAGCGGTACCCAGAAGGCGTACGTAGAGGGGTCGAAGGCGTACGAGGCCAGGAGCAGGACCCGCTCGTGGGCGCCGGGACGCTCGAACATGCCGTCCACGACCAGGTCGAGGATGTCGCGGTGGGTGACCGCGACTCCCTTCGGGCGGCCGGTGGAGCCCGACGTGTACATCACGTAGGCAAGCTGCTCGGGGTGGCATGCCACACCCGGGTTCTCGACGGGGAGCGAGGCCAGCTCGCCGTCCTGGTCGATCACCACGAGCTGCGGGGTGTCGGGCAGACCGCGCTCACGCGTCGCGGTGTCGGTCAGCAGGACCGGAGCGGAGGTCTCGTCGACGATCCACTGCATGCGCTCCAGCGGATAGCCACTGTGCAGCGGCAGGTAGAACGCGCCGGCCTTCAGGACCGCCAGGAGTGCGACCACCAGGTCCACCGAGCGTTCCATCAGCACCGCGACCGGCGCTTCCGGAGTCACGCCCAGGCCCACCAGCCGGTGGGCGAGCTGGTTCGACCGCTCCTCCAACTCCCGGTAGGACAGCTCCCGTCCGGCGCACCGCACCGCCACCGCGTCCGGGGACAGCAGTGCCTGCGCGGCGAAAGCCTCCTGCACGGAACCGGCATCGAGGCCCTGGCGGGGCTCCGCACCCGCCCACGACTCCAGCAACCGCACACGCTCGGCCGCATCGATCACGTCGATGCGGTTGATCGCCTGCTCCGGATCGGCGGAAACGGATTCCAGGACACGGACGAGCGTGGCGAACAGACGCTCGACGGTCTCCCGGTCGAAGAGATCCGTGGCGTAGGTGATGTAGGCGCGCACCGGCCCGGGAAGGCCGTCATCGGTGTGCTTCATGAGGAAGTTCAGCGACAGGTCGAACTTCGCCGTCTGCTGCTCTCCGACGATCTCCCGGGCTGCCAGACCGGGCAGGTCCAGGGTGCTGCCGTCGCCGGTCTGCAGGTTGAGCAGGATCTGGAACAGCGGGTGCCGGGCCAGGGACCGCTGGGGGTTGACGGCCTCGACGACGCGCTCGAACGGCACGTCCTGGTGGGAGTACGCGGCCAGGTCGGTCTCCCGGACCTGCTCCAGCAGGCTGCGGAACGTCGGATTGCCCGAGGTGTCCGTGCGCAGCACCAGGGTGTTGACGAAGAAGCCGACCAGGTCGTCCAGCGCTTCGTCGGCGCGTCCCGCGACCGGGGTGCCGATCGGGATGTCCGTCCCCGCGCCCATCTTCGTCAGCGCCACCGCCAGTGCCGCCCGCACCACCATGAACGGGGTGGCACCCGTGGAACGGGCCAGGTCGGCCATCCCGCGGTGCGCTTCGGCGGCCAGCTCGAAGAAGACCGTGTCGCCGCGGTAGCCGGCGGTCTTCGGGCGGGGGCGGTCGTAGGGCAGTTCGAGCTGGTCCGGGATCCCTTCCAGGGCCTTGGTCCAGAAGGTGAGCTGCTCGCTCACCAGGGAGTCGGGGTCGTCTTCTGTTCCGAGGAGCTCGCGCTGCCACAGCGTGTAGTCCGCGTACTGCACCGGCAGCGCCGGCCACGACGGCCCGGCCCCCTCGGCGCGGGCCCGGAAGGCGACCTCCAGGTCGCGCGTCAGCGGTCCCAGCGAGGCGCCGTCGCTCGCGATGTGGTGCAGGAGCAGGAGCAGGACGTGCTCGGCGGGGGCGACGGTGAACAGCGTGGCCCGCAGCGGCAGTTCGGCCGACAGGTCGAAGACGTACTGACCGGCCTCGCCGAGGAGCGCGTCCAGCTCGTCCGCACCGCAGGCGACCCGGTGCAGCCGCACGCCGGCGGCGTCCTCGTCGAGGATCACCTGGACCGGGTCACCGTCGACCTCCTGGAACACCGTCCGCAGGCTCTCGTGGCGTGCCACCACGTCGCCCAGGGCGCGTTCGAGCACGGCGGGGTTCAGCTCCCCGGCCAGCCGGAAGGCCACCGGGGCGTTGTAGGTGGCGCTGGTCTCCTCGAGCTTGTCGAGGAACCAGAGGCGGTTCTGCGCCGGAGACAGCGGGATGCGCTCCGGGCGGGCCACCGCGGTCAGCGCTGGCCGGGCCGCGCCGGCCAGCGCGACCCGCTCGGCGAGGGTGGCGACGGTGGGCGCCTCGAACACGGTCCGGACCACCAGCTCGACGCCCAGGACGGAACGGATGCGGCTGGCCAGCCGGGTGGCGAGCAGGGAGTGACCGCCGAGCTCGAAGAAGTTGTCGTCGACACCGACCGCGGGCACGCCCAGCACGTCGGCGAACAGGCCGCACAGGACCTCCTCGCGCGGGGTGCGGGGCGCACGCCCGGCGCCGGTCGACGGCAGCTCGGGGGCGGGCAGGGCCCGCCGGTCCAGCTTGCCGTTGGTGGTCAGCGGCAGCCGGTCCAGGACCACGAGGGCGGAGGGGACCATGTACTCCGGGAGGAGTCCGGCGGCGTGGGCGCGCAGCGCCTCCGTGTCCACGGCGGACACGGCGGACACGGCGGACACGGCAGCCACGTCAGACGCGGCGTCCTGGCCTGCCTCGGGGACCACGTAGCCCACCAGGCGCTTGTCGCCGTCCTGGTCCTCACGGGCTATGACGGCCACCTCCGACAGTCCCGGGAAGCCGGCCAGTACGGCCTCGACCTCGCCGAGTTCGATGCGGAAGCCGCGGATCTTGACCTGGTGGTCGACCCGGCCGACGAACTCCAGCAGTCCGTCCTCCTGCCAGCGCACCACGTCACCGGTGCGGTACACCCGCGCCTGGGGATCGTCCGAGAACGGGTGCTTGACGAACCGCTCCGCGGTCAGCTCCGGGCGGTTCCAGTAGCCCCGGGCGAGGCCGGGGCCGCCGACCCACAGCTCACCGGGGATCCCGGGGGGAAGCAGGGCGCCGTTCCCGTCCACGACGAACACCTCGGTGTTCGTGATCGGCCGGCCGATGGGGAGCTGTCCCGTCAGGGGGGTGGTGCGGTCCACCTCGTAGCACGTGGTGAACACCGTCGCCTCGGTCGGGCCGTACCCGTGGATCAGGTGCTCGGGGGCCCACGGGCCGGCCACCAGCTGGTCCACCACGGGCCGGTCGATCGCCTCGCCGCCGAAGAACACGTACTGCAGTCCGGCCAGGAGGTCGGGGCAGTCCAGCAGGTGCTGGCGGAGCAGGGGGGCCGTCAGCCACATCATCGTGACGCCGGAACGGTGCAGGGCGGCCTTGAGCTCGACGGCGTCGAGGAGGACCTCCTTGTCCATGACGACCATGGCGGCGCCGGACGTCAGCGCGGGCCAGCATTCGAAGGTGAAGGCGTCCCAGGCGAAGTTGGAGGGGTGGGCGACCACGTGGCCGGGCCCGATGCCGGCGAACACGTCGCTGCCGACGAGCCGGCAGACCGAGCGGTGCTCGATCATGACGCCCTTGGGCGTACCGGTGGAGCCGGAGGTGTAGATGACGTGGAACAGGCTGTCGGGGCCGACCTGCACGGACGGGTCCGTGTGGGGCCGGGTGGCGATCTGGTCCCACTCCTGGTCGATCAGGAGCAGCTCGGCGTCCACGGCCCCCAGCCGGTCCCGGAGGTGTGCATGGGTGATGACCAGCGACGCCTCCACGTCGGCGATCATGAACTCCAGCTGGTGGGACGGGTAGTCGTGGTTGAGCGGCACGTAGGCGGCGCCCGCCTTCAGTACGCCCAGGACGGCGACGACCGCGTCGATTCCCCGCTCGACGCAGACCGGGACCCGCTGCTCCGCACGCACTCCCAGGTCGATCAGGTGGTGGGCGAGCCGGTTCGCCCGCATGTCCAGCTCGCGGTAGCTCACCGCCTCCTCGCCGCAGGTCACCGCCGTCGCGTCCGGAGTCCTGGCGACCTGGTCCTGGAACAGCTGGTGCACGGTGGTGTCGTCGGAGTACGGGACGGTCGTGTCGTTCCACTCGACGACGAGCTTGTGGTGTTCCTCCGGGGACAGGAGGCCGATCCGGCTCAGGGGCAGTTCCGGGTCCGCCGCGACCGCGGCGAGCAGTCGCTGGAGGGACGCCGCGATCCGCTGCGCGGTGTCCTCGGTGAACAGGTCGAGGGCGAAGCCCAGCCGGCCGGTGACTCCGTCGGGAGCTCCGTCTCCGGCGTGCTGCTCGAAGAGTTCCAGGGTGAGGTCGAACTTGGCGACGTCGGTGTCGCCCAGGGTCACGTCCGTGGTCAGGCCGGGCAGGTCCAGGCGTACGGCCGTGTTGTTCTGCATGGCGAGCAGGACCTGGAAGAGCGGGTGCTGGGCGGCGGAACGCTCCGGGTTGATGGCGTTCACCACGTGCTCGAAGGGGACGTCCTGGTGGGCGAAGGCCTCCAGGGACACCTGGCGCACCCGGGCCAGCAGGTGGTCGAAGGAGGGGTCGCCGGTGGTGTCGGTCCGGATCACCAGGGTGTTGACGAAGAAGCCGACCAGGTCGCCCATCGCCTCGTCCGTCCGGTTGGCGATGGGGGTGCCGACCGGGATGTCGTGCCCGGCGCCCAGCCGGGAGAGGACCGCGGCGAAGGCGGCCTGCATCACCATGAACAGGCTGGCCTCGTGGGTGCGGCCCAGGTCGGTCAGGCGTCGGTGCAGCTCCGCGTCCAGCGCGAAGGAGACCGTGTCGCCGCGGTGGCTGGCCGTCTTCGGCCGGGCGTGGTCGTAGGGCAGTTCGAGCTGGTCCGGGATCCCTTCCAGGGCCTTGGTCCAGAAGCCGAGCTGCTCGCTCACCAGGGAGTCGGGGTCGTCTTCTGTTCCGAGGAGCTCGCGCTGCCACAGCGTGTAGTCCGCGTACTGCACCGGCAGCGCCGGCCACGACGGTTCCTGCCCCGCGGACCGCGCCGCGTAGGCACGGCTGATGTCATGGGTCAGCGGGGCCAGTGACCAGCCGTCGGACGCGATGTGGTGGACGAGGAGGAACAGGACCTGCTCGGTCTGCGACAGGGAGAAGAGCCGGACCCGGACCGGCGGGTTCACGGCGAGGTCGAAGCGCTCCGCGGAAAGCTCCGCGATGCGGGCGGTCAGCGCGGCCTCGTCGGTCTGCACGACCTCGAAGTCCTGCAGTGCGCGGTGCGCCGGCAGGATCTGCTGGAACGGCACGCCCTGGGCGTCCTCGGGGAAGACGGTGCGCAGGCTCTCGTGGCGCTCCACCACGTCCAGGAGGGCGGCCCGCAGCGCGGCCCGGTCCAGCGGACCCGACAGCCGCACGGTGAGGGGAAGGTTGTAGGTGGCGCTGGTCTCCTCGAGCTTGTCGAGGAACCAGAGGCGGTTCTGCGCCGGAGACAGCGGGATGCGCTCCGGGCGGGCCACCGCGGTCAGCGCGGGCCGGGCCGCCCCGGCCAGCGCGACCCGCTCGGCGAGGGTGGCGACGGTGGGCGCCTCGAACACGGTCCGGACCACCAGCTCGACGCCCAGGACGGAACGGATGCGGCTGGCCAGCCGGGTGGCGAGCAGGGAGTGACCGCCGAGCTCGAAGAAGTTGTCGTCGATGCCCACGGCCGGGAGGCCGAGGGTGTCGGCGACCAGTCCGCAGAGGATCTCCTCGTGGGGGGTGCGGGGCGCACGCCCGGCGCCGGTCGACGGCAGCTCGGGGGCGGGCAGGGCGCGCCGGTCCAGCTTGCCGTTGGTGGTCAGGGGGAGCTGGTCGAGGACCACGAAGACGGAGGGGACCATGTACTCCGGCAGCAGGCCGGCGGTGTGCGCACGCAGCGCCTCGGCGTCCGGCGTCCCGTGGCCGTGGCCCGGCTCGGCGACCACGTAGGCCACCAGGCGCTTGGCGCCCGGCTGGTCCTCACGGGCGACGACGACCACTTGGGACAGTCCCGGGAAGCGGGCCAGCACCGTCTCGATCTCGCCGAGCTCGATGCGGTGCCCGCGGATCTTGACCTGGTCGTCGGCCCGGCCCAGGAACTCCACGAGTCCCTCGGCGGACCAGCGGGCGAGGTCTCCGGTGCGGTACATGCGGGTGCCGGCCGGGCCGAAGGGGTCGGCGACGAACCGCTCCGCGGTCAGGTCCGGGCGGCCGAAGTAGCCGCGGGCCACGCCCGTGCCCGCCAGGTACAGCTCACCGGTCGTGCCGGCCGGCACCGGAGACAGGCCGTCGTCGAGGACGTGGGCCTGCATGCCGTCCAGCGGGAGCCCGATCGGCAGCGGCGCCGGCAGTTCGCCGTCGCCGGACCACGGGTACTGCGTCGCGTACAGGGTGGTCTCGGTGGGACCGTACGCGCTGCGCACGACGATGCCCGGGCAGTGGTCGAGCACCCGGCGCACCGCGGTCGGGGAGACCACGTCACCGCCCGAGATGATCTCCCGTACCCCTGCGAAGACGGTCGGGTCCTCCTCGGCCATCACCTGGAACAGTCCGGCGGAGACGTCCAGGGCGGTGATCTCCTCCTCCGCGATCAGGCGGGCGATCATCGCCACGCTCGGCTCGCCCTCGGGCGTGATGACGGTGCGCGCGCCGTGCAGCAGCGGCACCCACAGGCCGTAGATCGAGGGGTCGAAGGCGTACGGAATGACCATGAGCACCCGGTCGTGGGCGCCCGGCCGGTCGAACATGCTGTCCACCACCAGCTCGAGGACGTCGCGGTGGGTGACCGCGACTCCCTTGGGACGGCCGGTGGAGCCGGAGGTGTACATCACGTACGCCAGCTGGTCCGGCCGGCAGGCGACACCCGGGTCGGTCACCGGCAGCGAGGCCAGCTCGGCGTCCCGGTCGACGAGGACGACCTGCGGGGCGTCGGGCAGGCCCCGCTCACCCATCGCGGCATCGGCCAGCAGCACCGGGGCGCTCGTCTCGTCCACGATCCACTGCATCCGGTCCATCGGATACGCGTGGTGCAGCGGCAGGTAGAACGCCCCGGCCTTCATGACCGCCAGCAGCGCGACCACCAGGTCCACCGAGCGCTCCATCAGCACCGCGACCGGCGCCTCCGGACCCACGCCGAGACCCAGCAGCCGGTGCGCCAGCCGGTTCGCCCGTTCGTCCAGCTCCCGGTACGACAGCTCCCGCCCGGCGCACCGCACCGCCACCGCACCCGGAGTACGCAGCACCTGCGCCGCAAAAGCCGCGTGCACCGAATCACCGATCAACGTCGTGCCCGACTCGAACGACCGGTCCTCGGCACAATCAACAGCAGTTGCAGCACACATGGCCAATTACTCTCTTTCAGGGAGGGGGGATGCCCGGGAGGAGACCGGGAGTTACGCCGGGGTCGGGTCCGCTACGTCGCGGTTCCACTCGGACTTCGTGGACTGCCAGCCGTCCTCGTCCACTCCGCGTCGCCAGTAGCCGGAAATGGACAGCTGCTCGCGTGCCAGGCCGCGTTCCACCCGGAGGTGGTGCCGCAGCGACTTCACGAAGTGCGCCTCTCCGTGGACGAAGGCGTGCACCGTGCCGGCCGGGAAGTCCGCCGTGGAGACGGCCTCGTGGAGCGCCGTGCCGATCTGGGCGTCACCGCGGTGCAGCCAGACGATGTCGGCATCGGCCGGCGTGTGGATCTTCTGTTCCTCGTCCGGACCGGCCACCTCGATGAACGCCTTGGCGATCGCCCCCGGGGGCAGCGCCTCCAGGGAAGCCGCGATCGCGGGCAGGGCGCTCTCGTCGCCGGCGAACAGATGCCAGTCGGCCTCCGTGCCGGGCGAGTAGCCGCCTCCGGGACCGACGAAGTGGATCTCGTCCCCGGGCCGGGCGTTCACTGCCCAGCGGGCGGCCAGACCGTTGTCGCCGTGACAGGCGAAGTCCAGGGCCAGCTCGACGGTGTCCGGGTCCCAGCTGCGCACGGTGTACGTACGGGTCCGGGGCCACTGGTCCCTGGGGAGGTCCTTGCGGACGGCCGCGAGGTCGAACGGCTCGGGGTACTGCACGTCCTCCAGGGGGAAGACGAGCTTGACGTAGTGATCGGTGTACTGACCTGCGTCGAACCCTTGCAGGCCCTCGCCGCCGAGCACGACCCTGACCATGTGCGGGGTCAGCCATTCGACCCGCAGCACCTGTCCCCGGTGCATCGCCGACCTGTTGGGCTTCGGATTGTCGGACATCAGTGGCCCCTCTTTCCATCCGGTCCATCTGCGGTGGTCTTCAGCGCTCGCGCCAGAACCGGAGCGATGTCGGCGAGTGCGTCGGCACTCATCAGCTGCATGTGTGTGTACGGCGTGACGTGGTTCTCGATCCGGCCGCTCACGTACGGCTCCCAGACCTCGGAGAGTCCGGTGGGAGCGCCGTCCGGTCCGGCTGCCTCGAAGAAGAGCACGTCACCGTCGTACTGCTCGGAGCCCGCCACCCGGCTGATCCTCAGGTTGTTCGCCGTGATGTCGATGAGAGCGGCCACGGTCCGCTCTTCGAGGCTGGCGAGCGTTCCGCCGTGCGACGTGAGGATGTCGAGGATGCGCGGCATCCCGATCGGCTCGTCCCCCGGCTCGGCGTGGAAGGCGCCGATTCCGTCGAAGGCGAGCTCCAGGAGATCGCGCTGGGTGCGCGTGCCGTCCTCGCTGGCGTGCCCGCCGGTGCCGGCGTCGAGCACGGCCAGCAGGGACACCTCCTCGCCCGCCTGCTGGAGGCGGGCGGCCAGGGTGTGGGCGACCTTGCCGCCGAAGGACCAGCCCAGGAGGGCGTACGGGCCCGAAGGCTGGATCGCCCGGATGCGGCCGAGGTAGTCCTCGATGAGCTCGTCCATGTCGGCGGGCAGCGGCTCGTCCGCTGCCAGTCCGCTGGCCTGGAGCCCGTACACCGGGTGGTCCTTCGGTACGTAGCGCAGCAGCCCCGCGTAGCACCAGGCCATGCCGCCGCCGGGGTGCACGCAGAACAGCGGCGTACGGCTGCCGACCGGCCGCAGGTTCAGCACGTGCTCCAGCCCGCTGTCCTGCGCCTCGCTGTCCGCCTGGCCCAGGTTCGACAGGGCGGCCACGGTCGGGGTGTTGAGCAGGCTGCGGATCGAGAGCCGCACGCCCAGGATCGCCCGGATGCGGCTGATGAGGCGGGTGGCGAGGAGGGAGTGGCCGCCGAGCTCGAAGAAGTTGTCGTCGATGCCGACGGTGGGCACACCCAGGATCTCCGCGTACAGGCCGCAGAGGATCTCCTCGCGCGGGGTCCGCGGGCCGCGCCCGGTTCCGGGGGCGGGTGCGGGCAGGTCGGAGGCGGGCAGGGCCCGGTAGTCGACCTTGCCGTTGGTGGTCAGCGGCAGCCGGTCCAGGACCTGGAAGGCGGAGGGCACCATGTACTCGGGCAGGAGCCCGACCGTGTGGGTGCGCAGGGCCGCGGTATCCACGGCGGACACCGTGTCCCGGCCGGTCTGGGCGACCACGTAGGCCACCAGGCGCTTGTCGCCGTCCTGGTCCTCACGGGCCACGACGGCAACCTGGGACAGGCCCGGGAAGCCGGCCAGGACGGCTTCGATCTCGCCGAGTTCGATGCGGAAGCCGCGGATCTTGACCTGGTCGTCGGCGCGGCCGACGAAGTCGAGGAGTCCCTCGCCCGCCCAGCGGGCCAGGTCACCGGTGCGGTACATGCGGCCGCCGGCCGGCCCGAACGGGTCGGCGACGAAACGCTCGGCCGTCAGGTCCGAGCGGCCGTAGTAGCCGCGGGCCAGACCCGCACCCGCCAGGTACAGCTCCCCCGCCACGCCCTCGGGGAGCAGGGAGAGGGAATCGTCCAGGATGTAGGCGCGCATGCCGTCCAGCGGCCGCCCGATCGGGACCGGCGCCGGCACGTCGTCGCCCGCGGTCCAGGGGGCCTGGGTCGCGAACAGGGTCGTCTCCGTGGGCCCGTAGGCGCAGCGGACCAGGGTGTCGGGGCTGTGTTCCAGCACCCGGCGCACGGCGGTCGGGGAGATGACGTCGCCGCCGGTGATGACTTCCCGTACGCCGGTGAAGCAGGCGGGGTCCTCCTCGGCCATGACGCGGAACAGGCCCGCCGTCACCTGAAGGCCGGTGATCTGCTCCTCCGCGATCAGCCGGGACAGCGTGGCCACGCTCAGGTCGCCCTCCGGCGACACCACGGTCCGCCCGCCGTGCAGGAGCGGAACCCACATCTCGTACGTCGAGGGGTCGAAGGCGTACGGGGCCACCATCAGCACCCGCTCGTGCGCGCCGGGACGCTCGAACATGCCGTCCACCACCAGCTCGAGGACATCGCGGTGGGTGACCGCGACCCCCTTGGGACGGCCGGTGGAGCCCGACGTGTACATCACGTACGCCAGCTGGTCCGGCCGGCACTGCACGCCCGGGTCGGTCACCGGCAGCGCGAGCAGCTCGGCGTCCTGGTCCACCACCACGAGCCGGGGGGCGTCGGGCAGGCCCCGCCCCCGCATCGCGGCATCGGCCAGCAGCACCGGAGCGGAGGTCTCGTCGACGATCCACTGCATGCGCTCCAGCGGATAGCCGCTGTGCAGCGGCAGGTAGAACGCACCGGACTTGAGGACCGCCAGCAGGGCCACCACCAGGTCCACGGAGCGTTCCATCAGCACCGCGACCGGCGCCTCCGGACCCACGCCCAGACCCACCAGGCGGTGTGCCAGCCGGTTCGACCGCTCGTCCAACTCCCGGTAGGACAGCTCCCGTCCGGCGCACCGTACCGCCACCGCGCCCGGAGAACGCAGTACCTGCGCCGCAAAGGCCGCCTGTACCGATTCACCGATCAACGCCGTATCCGACTCGAACGACTGATCCTCGGCAAAACGAACAGAACTTGAAATAAGCATGTGTCAATCACCCTCTTTCGGATGCGGAAAGGGATACGGATCCAAGGGACCCGAACGACGCCCTGACGGTGGAACCTGGCGTGAGATCGACCGCTGCGGCCAGCGATCCGGCCAGGACCACGTCGCCGGCACCGATCCCCGCGCCGAAGGAGGCCAGCAGGCGCACGAGGCATGCCACGGATTCCGCCGGATGCCCCATCACGGCCGCTCCGGTCGCCGTGAGCACGCGGTCACCCGACTCGAAGACCATGGTCTCGGCGGCGAGATCGCGTCCGTCGAAGGGAACGGGCTCGCCCACGACGACCATGGCCGACGAGGCGTTGTCCGCGACGGTGTCCACCCAGGCGATGTCCCAGTTCTCGATGCGGCTGTCGAGCACCTCGAGGGCCGGGAAGACCTCGACCGTGGCGTCCAGTACGTCCGCAGCGGTCGTACGGGGATCAGAGAGGTCGGCGCCGATCCGGAAGGCGATCTCCCCCTCGACCTTGGGCGAGATGAACTCTCCCGGGTCGAGGCGGGCGCCGTCGGCGAGGATCATGGCTTCGGTCAGGAAGCCGAAATCCGGTTCGTCGACTCCGAACATCTCCTGAATGGCCAGGCTCGTCGCGCCGATCTTGTATCCGGCGTGCACCGCTCCGCTCTCGTGCTCCAGGGCGCGCAATGCGCGCTGGATGACGTAGGCGTCCTGTGCGGTGAAGTCGGGATACCGGGCCGAGATGGGCGGTATCGGCTTGAGTTCCTTCTTGGCGTTCCACAGTTCGGCGGCTATGCGCTGGTGGACGGCTCGGGGTTCCTGAAGCATCGTGCGCGACCGGGCTACTTGGTCGCCAGGAACAGCCGGCCGCCCGGCATGACCTGGGAGGAGGCCTCGACGTCCGAGAAGCCGGCGCTGCGGAACTTCTCCACCCACTGGTCCTCGGTGGGCAGGTTGATGCCCATGAAGTTCGAGTGCAGGTAGGTGAAGAGGGCGCTGAACTTGCGCTCGCGGTCCTCCTGCCCGTAGGAGACCGCGTCGACCACGGCCAGGATGCCGCCGGGTGCCAGGGCCTTGTGGCAGGTGCGCAGCACGTCGTCGAAGGCGGCCTCGTCCTGCAGGACGTCGTGCATCACGAAGCAGGCCTGGATGACGTCGGCCCCCTCCAGCGGGCTGGGGTCGTCGATCAGGGACTCGACCGAGCGCTCCACGACCCGGAGCCGGCCGTCGACCCCGGCGCGTACCGCGTCCTCCCGCGCGGCGGCGCAGGCCCCCGAGCTCAGGTCCAGGGCGACGCCGGTCCGGCCCTCGTCCTGGGCGAGGAGGCCGATGAGCAGGCCGGCCGCGCCCGCGCCGAGGTCGACGACGTGCTTGGCGCCGGCGGCCACGACCCGCTCGACGACGGCCGGGTAGAAGGTGCGGTCCCCGATCCAGCGCGAGCTGACCGCCACGCGGCGCCCGTCGCGCTGGTGGGTGTCGGCGGCGGACTCGTCCTCGGAGAGGAAGGCGCGCGCGTTCTGCAGGAACGGGCTGTTGGCGGTCAGGGACCAGGACAGGTAACCGACCTGGTGCCTCCAGTCCGCGTAGTCGTCGGAGGCGCGGTACAGGCCTTCGCCATCCCCGGCCGCGAGCAGTCCGGCGGACGACAGCGCGTGGACGAATTCCCCGAGGCGCTTCTCGGAAAGGCCCGTCACCTCGGCCAGGTCGGCGACGGTGAAGGTGCGGCCCGAGTCCAGCACCTGGTCCACGCCGATCTCGGCGCCGATCTGGAGCAGTGCGGCGACCGCCGCGTAGTCCGCTCCCACTTCGCGTGCGGAATCCAACGTCAACGTCATTTCTTCTCCTCAGATTTCGGAAGGTCCGTCACATGACGGCGTAGAGAGAGTTCTTTTCGGCGAGATCCATGGCGACTTCGATGATCGAGTCCTCCTGGCCGGCGACGACGCCCCTGCGGCCGAGCTCCATCAAGATGTCCCGCGGGTCCACCTGGAACTGCTCGGCGGCGCGGCGCGTGGGGCCTGCGAATCCGGAGAAGACACCGGCGATTCCGCTGGTGATGGTCACGCTGTCGTTCGTCGGAACGCGCTTGACGAAGGTGGATTCGGCGAGATCGCCCGCGTCGAGGGCCGCGAACAGCTGGAGCTTGGTGTCGATCTGCTCCAGGTGCAGGTTGGCGGCGACCAGTTCGAGCGGTGCGTTGCCGGCGCCGGCGCCGAAGCCGCGTGCCGTGACGTCCACGATGGTCGCGCCGGCCTTGATGGCGGCCATGCTGTTCATCACCGAGAGGCCGAGGTTGTTGTGGCCGTGGAAGCCGATCTCGATGTCGAGTGCCTCGACGAGCGCACCGACCTTTTCGGTGACCGCGGTCGGGGTGTACGCACCGGCCGAGTCCATCAGGACGACCGCGTTCGCTCCGTACCCCTGCATGAGCCGCGCCTGCTCGATGAGCGTCTTGGTCGACGCCATGTGGCTCATCAGCAGCAGGCCTTTGACGGTGACGCCCATCGAACTCAGCATGGTGATCTGCTGGCGGGTCACGTCCGCTTCCGAGCAGTGCGCACCGACCCGGACCTCGTCGACTCCGCAGTCCAGTGCGGGCTTCAGATCGCGTTCGACGGTCGCGAACCCGGGGATGGACAGGACGCCGAGGCGCGTGTTCGTCAGCTGGTCGCGGGCGGCCGTGAGCATCTCGATGTCGGTCAGCGCGGCGCGTCCGACCTGGATGGACGAGGCGCCGAGTCCGTTGCCGTGCCCGACCTCCAGGAGGTCGGCGCCCGCGAGTTCGGCGGCCTTGGCGTAGGCGATGATGTCCGAGCGGCCCAGCTGGTGTGCCACGGCGTGGTTTCCGTCGCGCAGGGTCGTGTCACAGATTTCGAGCCGACGCTCGGTGGGGGTCTTCATCGACGTGCCTCCGCGCGGCCCTCGGCGACGGCCACGGCCGCGCAGGTGATGACGTCCAGGTTCCCGGCGTAGCGGGGAAGCCAGTCACCGAGCCCTTCCACTTCGATGGTCACCATGATGCGATCGCCCGTCGCAATCGGCGGAACGACCACGCGATACCCAGGTACATAGGAATTGATCCGCTTCTCCATGAGGTCGACCGAGACGCGCAGCGCCTCCATGTCGATGTTTTCGGAGGCCGGGACCGCGATGGTGTTCCTCATGACGATTCCCGGCTCTGCCGGATTGATGATGAGGATCGTCCTTGCGGTGTCCACCCGGCTGAATTCGTGGGTCGCCTTCTGGGTGGTGAAGGCGTATTCGTCGATGTTGGCCCGCGTAGCGGGGCCGACGCTCTGCGAGGAGCTGGCCGTGGCGATCTCGAGGTAGCCCAGGCCGTTCTCGGAGGCTTCGCTGAAGCAGTGCGCGATGGGCACCGCGGCCTGTCCGCCGCAGGACACCATGCTCACGTTCGGCTCGGTGAGGCACTCCTCGAGGTTCAGTGCCGGGACGCAGAACCTGCCGAGGTGGGCCGGCGTGAGGTCGACGACCGGAATGCCGAGGGCTTCGAGCACCTTGTAGTTGTGGATCGCGTCCGCGGCCGACGTGGCGTCGAAGACCAGGTCGATGCGGTCCGCGATCGCGGCGATGGCGTCGATTCCGTCGGCGGAGGTCGGAACCCCGCGGTTTTCGGCGAGCTCTATGCCCGGCGAGGTGGTGCGCCGCCCGGCGAACATGTCGCAGCGCAGATAGGGCGAGGCGATGACCTTGAGCAGCAGGTCGCAGCCGATGTTTCCCGTGCCGATGATGGCCACGCGAAGAGGGTTAGCAATGGTGTCGTCGTATGTGTTCATTCACCTGTCCCCTTTTCCTCAGTTCCTCTGTTCCGAAATGGGCCTACGCCACGTGGGATTGATCAGCCGCGCGGCCTGCCGCGTTCCGTGCGACGGACACCTGGTCCGCGCTGACGGATTCGGCGTTCCAGCCGGCTCCGCCGAGCTCCCGTACGATCTGGCCGGCCCGCACGGCCGGGACCGCGAACACGAGGGAGAGGGCGTCTTCCGCCGCGGAGTACCGCGGTACGGCGTCCTCCTGCTCCACGTGGAGCGTCCTCAGCACGTCCAGCAGGCGGACCAGCTGTCCGGGTCCCTCCGGGACCAGAACCTCCACGTGCGTCTGCCGGTCCGCGGCCTGCCGTTCCTGGATCGCCGCCAGTCCGGCAGCACCCCTGTTCAGCAGGTCGACCATCGGTTCCAGGGTCTGGGCCCTGGCGTCCAGCGGTGCGCTCGACAGGTCGTCGAGCGTGGCCATCAGGGTCGTCAGGTCGTCCCTGAGCTCCCGCAGCACTCCGGCGACGGCCGGCGCGTTGGCCTGCAGGATGTCGTTCCACAGCTCGGTGTCCCGGACGGCCATCCGCGTCACGTCGCGCAGCGCCTGCCCCGCGAGCCGGAACGAGGCCCGCGAGCCGTGCTCCAGCCGCGCGGCCATCAGGCTGGCCACCACGTGCGGAGCGTGCGAGGCCAAGGCCACCGCGTCGTCGTGTGCGCGGTCGCCCATGATCGCGGGGATCGCCCCGCACAGCGCGATCATCTCGAACACCCGGTTCACCGCGTCCTGGGACGTGGTCTCCGACGGAGTCAGGACCCAGGGCCGGTCCTCGAACAGATCCGCGCGAGCGGCGAGCGGACCGCCGCGCTCCCGGCCGGCCAGTGGATGACCGCCCACGTAACTAGCCGACGTACCACCGGACTTCCAGATGTCCCGGGCCGTCTGCGCCTTCACGCTGGCCACGTCGGTGTAGGTCCGGGCCAGTCCTCGGGCCTGCATCCTGGCGAGCACGGCGCCCACCGCGCCCGGCGGTACGGCGATCACCGCCAGGTCGGCCGACTCGTCGGGCGCGCCCAGCACGCCCGCTCCCAGGGCGGCCGCCGTGCGGGCAGCCACCTCGTCCTTGTCGAGCAAATGCACGCGTACGCCGTGCCGGCTCACCGCCAGGCCGATCGAGGTGCCGATCAGGCCCGTGCCGACCACGGCCATGGTTCGTATCACCGCTACCCCCGTCAGCCTCTAGGTCAGTAGCTGGGGTGGGCCCAGCGCATTCCGTCGGCGGAGGGCACGAGCCCGCCCTCGCGGATCGGGTCCTCGTCGTCGAGGACCTCTCCCAGCGCGGCGTGGACCTGGATCTTGGCGCCCTCTTCCAGGACGGACTGCACGAGCGTCGAGTCGAAGAGATCGCGATCCGCCCCGGTCTCGCCCGCCGGCTCGTCGACGAGGTCGGAGAACTCGCGGAAGGTGGACTCGTGCTGCTCGGCGTAGGAGCCGGCGTTGACCAGCCCGCTTTCGCCCGAGGCGCCGCCGCCGACCAGTTCCACGAAGGACTCGAGTCCGGACGAGGAGCTGTTCATGACCTTCTTGGCGGTCCAGAAGTACGAGTCCTCGTCCCGGTGCATGTCGTAGAACGCCACCAGGAAGTCGTGGAAGAGCGCGTACTCGTTCCGGTAGCGCGCCTCGTACTCCTCGAAGACCTTCTCCTCCTCGAAGTCCCCGCCCAGGACCGAGTTGATGGAGCGCGCGGCCAGCAGACCGCTGTAGGTGGCGAGGTGCACGCCGGAGGAGAAGACCGGGTCGATGAAGCAGGCCGCATCGCCCACCAGCACCATGCCGGGGCGCCAGAACTTCTCCTGGATGTACGAGTAGTCCTTGCGGATCCGGATCTCGCCGTACGGGCCGCTCTCCACCCGGCGCGCCTCGTTCAGCTTCTCCGCGATGATCGGGCACCCGTCGATCAGGCTCATCAGAGCCTTCTCCTTGTCGCCCTGCACGCGCTCCAGCGCGTCGCGCCGCAGTACCGCGCCGACGCTGGTGAGCTCGTCGGTGAGCGGGATGTACCAGAACCAGCCGTCGTCGAAGGCGGCGCAGAGGATGTTGCCGGAGTTGGGTGCCGGGAGGCGCTTGCCGCCTTCGAAGTAGCCGAAGAGGGCGATGTTCTGGAAGAACTCCGAGTAGTGGCGGGTGCCGCCGATCTTGGTGTGGATGCGGCTCTTGTTGCCGGAGGCGTCCACGACGAAGCGGCTGCGCACCTCGTGGCGCACCCCGTCGGCGTCGGCGTACCGCACACCGCGGATGGCGCCGTCCTCCTCGATGACGTCGACCACGGAGCTCTTCTCGCGGACCTCGACGCCCTTGGAGCGCGCGTTGTCCAGGAGGATCTGGTCGAACTTCATCCGCTCGACCTGGTAGGCCAGCGAGGTCGGGCCCGAGAAGGTCTCGGAGACGGAGAAGGAGAACGTCCAGGGCTCGGGGCTGCTCCCCCACCGGAAGGTGCCGCCGCGCTTGGGCATGAACGCGGCCTTCTCCAGCTCCTCCGAGACACCGAGGAGCTTGCAGATGCCGTGCACCGTGGAGGGCAGCAGGGACTCTCCGATCTGGTACCGGGGGAACTCCTCCTTCTCCAGGAGCAGGACACGGTGCCCCTGCATGGCCATCAGGGTCGACGCGGTGGAACCGCCCGGACCACCGCCTACGACGACGACATCGAACTGATGGTCGTTCTTCTCAGACATGACTTCGTTTCTCCTTCGATGGCACCGGAGGGCGTCCAGGCCGCAAACAGCGGTACTCAGACCCGCAAACCGGAAATAATTGAGCGCAAGGTGCGTGCGGCGGCCAGATCGGCACAGCCGGCTAGGAGGAGGGCCTCTTCGAGTTCCGTCCGCAGGATCGAGAACACCCGGGCGACTCCCTGCGCCCCGGCTGCGCTCAGCCCCCACAGCACCGGGCGCCCGATCAGGACCCCGTCGGCGCCCAGCGCGAGGGCGCGCAGGACGTCGGTGCCGCTGCGGACACCGCTGTCCATGAGGACCTGGCACTGCCCGTCCACCGCTTCGGCGACCCAGGGCAGTGCGGTGATGCTGGCCGGCGCGCCGTCCAGCTGCCGGCCGCCGTGGTTGGACACCACCACGGCGTCCGCCCCGAGCCGTACTGCCTGTTGCGCATCCTGGGGATCGAGGATGCCCTTGACCACCAGGGGAAGCCGGGTCTGCTCCCGGATCCACTCCAGGTCGGACCAGCCGAAGGTCGGGTCGAAGGCCATCTTCGTGTGGGCGGCCACGGCCGACTCGCCCGGCCGGCGCGCATGGGCTGCGGAGGGCCCGTCGGACTCCAGGTTGGCGCTGCGGATCCAGTCGGGGAGCGTGAACTCGTTGCGCAGGTCGCGCAGCCGGCGGCCCATGATCGGGACGTCCACGGTCACCATCAGGGCCTTGCAGCCGACCTGTTCGGCGCGGCGGATCAGCTCGGCCATCCGGCCGCGATCGTGCAGCCAGTAGAGCTGGAACCACAGGTCCGCTCCGACCGCGGCGATCTCCTCCAGCGAGTGACTGCTGATGGTGCTGACCACGAAGGGCACCCCCGCCGCCAGAGCACCCTCCGCGGCGGCGAGTTCCCCCTCCGGGTGCAGCAGGCGCTGGTACGCCATCGGTGCGACCGCGAGGGGCAGCGCGGCCGGACCGCCCGGCAACTGCGCGCCGGTGTCCACCGACTTGACGCCGGCCAGCACCCGGGGCACCAGCGAAACGCCGTCCAGTGCGGCCCGGTTGGCCTGCAGGGTCGATTCGGTTCCGCTGCCGCCGGAAATGAAGTCCCACACCGCCGGCGCCAGGCGTGCGGCGGCGGACCGTCGCAGGTCCTCCACGCACAGGGGCTGATGGGTCATGTCACGTCCCGACCTCTGCGTCGGCCCGCTGGCGTTCGACCGCTTCGTAGAGCGCCTTGATGTTTCCGCTGCCGAAGGTACGGGCGCCCATGCGCTCGATGACCTCCATGAACAGCGTCCGGCGCGGGTGGACCGACTTGGTGAAGATCTGGAACAGCTGGCCGTCGTGGTCCTCGTCGACCAGGACGTCCAGTTCCTTGAGTTCGGAAACCGAGTACTTCGTCAGATCCAGGCCCAGCAGCCGGTAGTAGGCGGCAGGGGTGCTCAGGAAGGACACGCCCCTCGACTTCATGAGGCCGACCGACTCCACGATGCTGTCCACGGTGAAGGCGATGTGCTGGACGCCGGCCCCGTCGTGGTTCTTCAGGAACCCGTCGATCTGCCCCGGCTCCAGCGAGGTGTCGGGTTCGATCAGCGTGAGCGTGACGCCACCGGACGGGCTCTGGACCACCTTGGAATCCATGGCCTGGCGGCCCACCACGATGCGCTCTTCGAAGATCGTCCGGAAGTCCAGGACCTGCTCGTAGAACTCCACGGTGGGTGCCAGCTGCCCGGCTTCGAGGCAGATGGCGAAGTGGTCGATCGTGTTCAGGCCGCTGTCGAACCGGGGGCCCGTCCCGGGAACCGGGGAGATTCCCGGAAGCTCCCGTACATCGCTGCCGCCCGGACGCTGCACGAAGGTGTGGAACACGTCCCCGAAGCCTCGGATCGAGGCCGTCAGCACCCCGTCCCGCTCCTCCGGCTCCGCCACCGCCACGGCACCGCGACGCACTGCCTCGGCGAACATTCCCCGGGCATTGGGGGTCGTCAGGGCGATGTTGGCCACCCCGTCACCGTGCTGCGCCACGTAGGCAGCGGCGGGATGGTCGGCGCCCTGCGCCGACGTCAGCACCAGCCGGATCTCGTTCCGGCCGAGCGCCACCGACCGTACGGGCGTGGCGGATTGCGCCGGTCCGGAGGCTCCGTAGACCTCGAATCCGTAGCCGTCGATGAACTGCTCCGCAGCCACCGCCGTGTCCTGGACGTAGAACTCGACGTGATCGATGGCGAGCCCGTCGAAGATGGATGCGTTCGAATGAGTCATGCACGTCACCGTTCCGGTCGTCTGCCTGGGCAGGAACTGGAGGTCGTCGGAGAGGAGAACGCTCACGCCGTCGCGCTCATCTGCTGGACCAGGCTGTACGGCCGCATTTCCGTCCAGGTCGAGTTGATGTACTCGATGCACGAGGCGCGGTCGCTCCGGTGAACGGCGTTCCAGCCTGCCGGCACCTCGGCGAACTTCGGCCAGAGCGAATACTGCTTCTCCTCGTTGATCAGTACGAGGTATTCCGCCTCGGGGTCTTCGAAAGGATTGGTCACGACCTCACTCCTTCTGGTTATTCATCCTTGACGAACTGAAGGCATGAAAGAACTCGCCGGCACGGACACAGCGGCCTTCTGGAGCGAGATTTGCATGGTCACGGGGGGAAATTCAACTCGTCGGCTTTTGCGTTGAATACGCTGCCGCCCAAGGAATTCCTCACACGCCGGCGGCCTCACCGGTAAGGCGCCGCACGGTAATCGGGGGGTCTCCCTGCTCACCGTGCGGCGTCACCCGCAAAGGCCTGGTCCGGCGGGGTGTTCATCTGCGGCACTGCCGCAGTTGGACGCCCCCGGTCTCTCCTCACTCACATTCACAGCCGTCGGACCTGCGTTGTTGCGCCGGTGCCGTGGCTGTCCCCGCAGCATGGTCCATGCCGTCGAGTCCGGTCCAGGCGGCGAGTGGACACCGGAGAACGACTCGACCAGGGGCTTTTCGGGGAATGGCCGCTAGCGGACTGGCCGGTGAATGCCAATGCGAAAACATGCTGGTCGACCGCTTTTGCAGGAGCCGTCGACTGGCACCAAACGGCCCGGGCTAGTCCTGCCAGCCACAAGCCCTTACGAGCGGGGTGTGCGGAGGGAGAAGCTCTCTCCATCAACCGGGAACGGCCTCCGAACAGGCCGGATGCCCGGGAATTGACCACATCTCTCTCTTGGAGGAGCACCGCTATGCCTCGCGCCCCGCGTGGCCGGATCGACCCGCGTCGTCTTGAGGGCCTGCGAACCGGCCCCCTCCTCATCACTGCCCACCTTCGGAGGCCGACCCAGTGAGAGCGACGTACGCAGCGACCGCCGGCAGCGGAGCCGAGTGCGCCGAGGTTCCCGTCACCGCGGTGACCGTCGGCGAGTCGCCCCGGTCCACGGGGGCCGACGAGGAACACATCGCCCGGCTGGCCGAAACCGAGGAGCAGCTTCCGCCCATCCTCGTGGACCGCCGGACCATGCGCGTCATAGACGGGGTGCACCGCCTCGCCGCCGCCCGGCTGCGCGGTCAGCAGACCATTTCCGTGAAGTTCTTCGACGGCTGCGCCGACGACGCGTTCCTGCGCGGCGTCGAAGCGAACGTCACGCACGGGCTTCCCCTGTCCCAGGCCGATCGGCGCGCTGCCGCGGCACGGATCGTGGCGACCCATCCGCACCTGTCCGACCGTTCCATCGCCCGGGCCTCTGGCCTCGGCGCCAAGACGGTGGCGGCGCTCCGCCGGAGTTCCGGCGCGGGCACCCCGGACAACCTCCGGGTCGGCGGGGACGGCCGGGTCCGGCCGCTGAGCAGCGTGGAGGGCCGGCAGCGCGCGGCCGAGATCCTGGCCGAGCAGCCGCAGGCATCCCTGCGCGAGGTGGCACGGATGGCCGGGATCTCGCCGACGACGGTGAGCGACGTCCGCAAGCTCCTGGAAGCCGGCCGGGATCCCCGCACTCCGGGCGGCGGTGCCAAAGCTCGCGCCGATGTCAACTCCTGCTTGGAACAGGGACGCTCGAGCACGTCGATCACCACACCGATCACCGCGGTGGCCGACCCGGGGGGACGGCGCGTACAGCCGCACCGGGTGGACCCCGCGGCGGTGCTGCAGAAGCTGGTGCGCGATCCCGCACTGCGCCAGCGGGAATCCGGCCGCCACCTGCTGCGCCTGCTGCAGCACAACGCCGTCGACCAGCACATGTGGGCCGACCTGGCCGCCGCGGTACCGGCACACGCCGGCGGCCTGGTGGCGGATCTGGCCCGCCAGTACGCACAGACCTGGGCTGCGCTCGCGCAGGAGTTGTACGAACGATCCGAGGACTTGGAGAGCCAAAGGATGACCGGGTGAGCCGCCGCCCCGACGACTGCCGTTCATCAGGCTGATCGCGCAGCGGAAATGCACCGCGACGATCCCCCTGACATCCGTGTAGCCGCGTTGCCGGCCCACCTGAATTCGCGCGACCCCGACCCCGAAAGAGAGTTATTGGCAATGCGTGCTGCACCTGCTGTTGATTTTGCTGAGGATCAGCCGTTCGAGTCGGATACGGCGTTGATCGGTGATTCCGTGCAGGCGGCTTTTGCGGCGCAGGCACTGCGTTCTCCGGGCGCGGTGGCGGTGCGGTGCGCCGGACGGGAGCTGTCGTACCGGGAACTGGACGAGCAGGCGAACCGGCTCGCACACCGGCTGATCGGCCTGGGCGTCGGCCCGGAAGCTCCGGTCGCGGTGCTGATGGAGCGCTCGGTGGACCTGGTGGTCGCACTGCTGGCGGTGCTAAAGGCGGGTGCCTTCTACCTGCCGCTGCACAGCGGGTACCCGCTGGAGCGCATGCAGTGGATCGTCGACGAGACGAGCGCCCCGGTCCTGCTGGCCGACGCCGCGAAGCGTGAGCGGGGCCTGCCCGACGCCCCGCAGATCGTCCTCGTCGACCGGGACACCGAGCTGGCCTCGCTCCCGGTGACCGACCCGGGTGTCGCCTGCCGGCCGGACCAGCTGGCGTACGTGATGTACACCTCCGGCTCCACGGGCCGCCCCAAGGGAGTCGCGGTCACCCACCGCGACGTCCTGGAACTCGTCGTGGACGGCCTGTTCGAGCGGCCGGGTGCCCACGAGCGGGTGCTGATGGTGGCCCCGTACGCCTTCGACCCCTCGACGTACGAGATGTGGGTTCCGCTCCTGCACGGCGGCCGGACGGTGGTGTCGCCGGAGGGCGACCTGAGCGTGGCCACGCTGTCCCGGCTGATCGCGGAAGAGGAGATCACCGGGCTCCAGCTCACGGCCGGCCTGTTCCGCGTCATGGCCGACGAGGCCCCGCACTGCTTCACCGGCGTACGGGAAGTCATCACCGGCGGCGACGTCATCTCCCCGACCGCGGTGCGCCGGGTGCTGGAGCACTGCCCCGACACCGTGGTGCGCTCGACGTACGGGCCCACCGAGACGACCCTGTTCGCGACCCAGGCCCCCTGGACCGCGACCGACACCGTGCCCGCGCCGATCCCGATCGGGCGTCCGCTGGACGGCATGCGCGCCTACATCCTCGACGACCGCATGGGGCTCGTCGAGGACGGGACCGGGGAGCTCTACCTGGCGGGTGCGGGTCTGGCCCGCGGCTACTACGGCCGCTCCGACCTGACCGCGGAGCGGTTCGTCGCCGACCCCTTCGGCCCGGCCGGCAGCCGCATGTACCGCACCGGAGACCTCGCACGCTGGGCGGGCGACGGACTCCTCGACTTCGTCGGCCGCGCCGACGACCAGGTCAAGATCCGCGGCTTCCGCATCGAACTCGGCGAGATCGAAACCGTGCTCGGCCAGTTCCCCGGACTCTCCCAGGTCGCGGTCGTGGCCCGGGAGGACCAGCCCGGCGGCAAGCGCCTGGTGGCCTACGTGGTCGTCGAGACCGGCCACCCCACGGTGGACTCCGAAGACCTGCACACCCACGCGTCCGCGCTGCTCCCGGAGTTCATGGTCCCCTCCGTCATGGTGGTCCTGGACCAGCTGCCGCTGACCAGCAACGGCAAGGTCGACTACCAGGCCCTGCCCGCGCCCTCGTACGAGGCGGACGCGTCCCGGCGCGCGCCCCGCACCCCGCGCGAGGAGATCCTCTGCGGACTGTTCGCCGAGATCCTGGGCGTAGCCGAGGTCGGCATCGACGACAGCTTCTTCGAGCTCGGCGGCCACTCCCTCCTCGCCACCCGTCTCATCAGCCGCATCCGCACCACCCTCGACATCGAGATCCCCTTCCGCACCTTCTTCGAGACCCCCACCGTCGTCGGCCTGGCCGACGAGATCACGCGGGCCGGATCGGGCAGGACCGCGCTGACCGCGGTGGCCCGCCCGGAGCGGATCCCGCTGTCTCCGGCACAGAACCGCCTCTGGTTCCTCAACCAGCTGGACAGGACGACCGCCACGTACGTCCTGCCGCTCGCGGTGCGGCTTTCCGGTCACCTCGACCGCGCGGCCCTGGAAGCGGCGATGTGCGAGGTGATCGGTCGGCACGAGAGCCTGCGGACGGTGTTCCCGGAGGTCGACGGGGAGCCGCAGCAGCGCATCCTGGAGCCCGGCGAGGTCCGCCCCGGGCTTCCCGTGGTGGAGGTCGATGCGGCGGACCTCGAGGAGGCGCTCCGAGCCGCCGGCAACACCACCTTCGACGTCACCGTCGATCCCCCGTTCCAGGCCCGGCTGTTCACGACCGGCCCGGACCGGCACGTCCTGCTCCTCCTGCTGCACCACATCGGAAACGACGGCTGGTCGCTGGGCCCGATGGCCCGCGACATCAGCCTCGCCTACGCCGCCCGCTGCGCGGGTACGGCACCGGCCTGGTCACCGCTGCCCGTGCAGTACGCCGACTACACCCTGTGGCAGCGCGAACTCCTCGGCACGGAAGCCGATCCCCACTCCGCGATGAGCGAGCAACTCGCCTTCTGGAAGCAGGCCCTGGCCGGGATTCCCGACCAGCTCGAGCTGCCCTACGACCGTCAGCGGCCCAAGGTCGCCGACTACCGCGGCGACACCGTCCCGATCCGGATCGACGCCGCCCTGCACCGCGCGCTCGCCGACCTGGCCCAGGAGACCAACACCACGCTGTTCATGGTCCTCCAGGCCGCCCTCGCGACCCTGCTCACCCGCCTCGGGGCGGGCAGCGACATCCCCCTGGGAACCCCCGTCGCCGCCCGCACCGACGAAGCCCTCGACGACCTCGTCGGGTTCTTCGTCAACACCCTGGTCCTGCGCAACGACACCTCCGGAAACCCCACCTTCCGCGAACTCCTCGCCCGTACCCGGGAAACCGACCTCGCCGCCTACTCCCACCAGGACGTCCCCTTCGAACGACTGGTGGAGATCCTCAACCCGGAGCGCTCGCTGGCCCGCAATCCCCTGTTCCAGGTGATGCTGGCGCTGCACACCCAGGCGGCTCCCGTGTTCGACCTGCCCGGGCTGACGGCCGTCACCGAGGACCTCACCAAGGACGTGACCGGCTTCGACCTCACGTTCAACTTCTACGAGACCACGGACGCCGCCGGCGACCCCGCGGGGCTCGAAGGCTTCCTGGAGTACCGCACCGACCTGTCCGACACGACCACCGCCGAGCGGTTCACCGAGGGTCTGCGGCTGCTGCTGGCGGCCTTCGCCGACCACCCCGACCTGCCGATCAGCGCCGCCGCGCTGCTCTCCCCCGCCGAGCGGAGCACCCTGCTCGCCGAAGGGGCCGGAGCCCCCGCCCCCGCGCACCGGTTCCTCACCGACGTGTTCGAGGAGCACGCGGCGCTGCACCCCGGCGCGCCGGCGCTGGAGCACGAGGGCGCCGTACTCACCTACGCCGAGCTGAACACGCGGGCCGACCGGATCGCCCACTGGCTCATCCGGGAGGGCGTCGGCTCCGAGCACCTGGTGGCGCTGGCGGTGCCCCGGTCCGTGGAGATGGTGGCCGCGCTGCTGGGCGTCCTGAAGGCCGGCGCCGCCTTCCTCCCCGTCGATCCGGGCTACCCGGCCGACCGCATCGCGTTCATGCTCCGCGACGCCGCCCCGGTCCGGGTGCTCACCACCCGCGCGGCGGCCGGACTGCTCCCCCAGGACGGCCCGCGGGCCCTGCTGCTGGACGATCCCGCCGCCCTGGCCGGACTCGACGGCGCCGATCCCACGAAGGCCGGACGCACCGCCCGGCCCCGGCCGGACGACCTGGCCTACACCGTCTACACCTCGGGCTCCACCGGCACGCCCAAGGGCGTCGCCGTCACCCACCGCGGCCTCTGCGCGCTGGCGGCCACCCTGGCGGAGAAGTACCGGATCCAGCCCGGGGACCGGGTCCTGCAGCTGGCCTCGATCAGCTTCGACATGGCGCTGGAGGACTTCCTCCGGGCGTTCTGGTTCGGCGCGACCCTCGTCGTCCCCGCCCCCGGCCCGCTGGTCGGGGACGCCCTCGGCGACTTCCTGGAGCAGCGCCGGATCTCCTGCGCCGACATGCCGCCCAGCGTGCTCGCCACGCTGCCGGAGCGGCACTTCCCCGCCCTGCGCGTCCTGAGCGTCGGAGGCGAGGCCTGCCCGCCCGCGTTGATCGCGCGCTGGGCGGACGGACGGCGGATGCTGAACCTCTACGGGCCCACCGAGTCCACGATCTCGGCGACGGCCAGCCTGCCGCTGTCCGCCGCCGACCCGGCCGCGTCCATCCCCATCGGCGCGCCGGTGCACGGCACCCGGGCGTACGTCCTGGACGAGCGCCTGCAGCTCACACCGCGAGGAGTTCCCGGAGAGCTGTACATCGCGGGCGCGGGCCTGGCCCGCGGATACCTGCGGCGTCCCGGGCTGACGGCGGAACGGTTCGTGGCCGACCCCTTCGACCCGGCGGGCAGCCGGATGTACCGCACCGGAGACCTGGTGCGGTGGCGCGCGGACGGCCAGCTGGAGTTCGTCGGCCGGGCCGACGACCAGGTCAAGATCCGCGGATACCGCATCGAGCTGGGCGAGATCGAAGCCGTGCTGGGCCGTCACGCGGCGGTGGCACAGGTCGCGGTGGTCGTACGGGAGGACCGCCCGGGCGACAAGCGCCTGGTGGGGTACGTGGTGGCGGCCGAGTCCGCCGGGGCCGGGGCGAGCACGGACGACCTGCGCACCCATGCGGGCGGCTCGTTGCCCGAGTTCATGGTTCCCGCGGCATTCGTGGTGCTGGACCGGCTGCCGCTGACCGCCAACGGCAAGCTGGACCGGCGGGCCCTGCCCGCACCCGTGTACGAGGCCGAGACCGGCGGTCGTACGGCGCGCGGTCCGCAGGAGGAGATCCTGTGCGGGCTGTTCGCGGAGATCCTGGACCTGCCGGCGGTGGGCATCGACGACAGCTTCTTCGCGCTGGGCGGGCACTCCCTGCTGGCGGCCAAGCTCGTCAGCCGGATCAGGTCGGTCCTGGGCGTCGAACTGCCGGTACGGGCCCTGTTCGAAGCCCCTACGGTCGCCACCCTGACCGGCCTCGTCGCACAGGCGGAAACGGCCAGGCCCGCACTGACAGCGGTGGAGCGCCCGGACCTGGTGCCGCTGTCGGCGGCGCAGAACCGGCTGTGGTTCCTGAACAAGCTGGAAGGGGCGAGTGCCACCTACAACGTCCCGGTGGCGTTCCGGCTCACCGGAGACCTGGACGCGCACGCGCTGGAGCAGGCCCTGAACGACGTGGCGGTACGCCACGATAGCCTGCGCACGGTGTTCGAGGAGATCGACGGCCGGCCGGCACAGACCGTGCTGGCCGCGGACGCCGCACCCCTGGAGCTCCATCACGTCACCTGCGACGCGGACGGACTGGACGCGGCGCTGCACGCGGCCGGGCAGTACGTCTTCGACCTGTCGGCCGAAGCCCCGTTCCGCGCCACGCTGTTCGCCCTCGCACCCGCCGAGCACGTCCTGCTGCTGCTCATGCACCACATCGCGAGCGACGGCGCCTCGATGGGTCCCCTCGGCCGCGACCTGGAAACGGCGTTCGACGCCCGGCTCCAGGGCCGCGCACCGCAGTGGTCCGCACTCCCGGCGCAGTACGCCGACTACACCCTGTGGCAGCGCCGGATCCTCGGCGAGGACACGGACCCCGAGTCCGCGGCGAACAAGCAACTGGCTTACTGGACCGCAGCCTTGGCGGGCACACCGGAGCACCTCGAGCTGCCCTTCGACCGTCCCCGGCCCAAGGTGGCCAGCTACCGGGGCGACATGGTTCCGGTCCGCCTCGACGCCGATCTGCACCGTGCGCTCCTCGACCTGGCCCGGGAGACCAACACCACGCTGTTCATGGTGCTCCAGGCCGCCGTGGCCACCCTGCTGAACCGACTGGGCGCGGGACCGGACATCCCCCTCGGCACCCCGAGCGCAGGACGTACCGACGATGCTCTCGACGACATGGTCGGGGTCTTCCTCAACACGCTCGTGCTGCGGACGGACACCTCGGGCAACCCGACGTTCCGGGAACTCCTGGCGCGGGTCCGCGGGACCGCCCTGTCCGCCTACGCGCACCAGGACGTGCCGTTCGAGCGCGTGGTCGAGGCCGTGAATCCGACGCGCTCGCCCGCCTGGCATCCGCTCTTCCAGGTCATGGTCGTCCTGCAGAACTCCGTGGGAGACGCGTTCTCGCTGCCCGGCCTGGTGGTGGAAGCAGAGGAGGCCTTCAGCACCCGTACGGCCAAGTTCGACCTCGGCTTCGTCCTCAACGAGTGCCACGAGGCCGACAGCGGGCCGGCCGGACTCGCCGGAATGCTGGAGTACAGCACCGACGTCTTCGAGAAGTCCACTGCCGAACGGATCGTGACCCAGCTGGTGGCGGTACTGACACAGCTCAGCACCGCTCCCGACCGCCGGATCGGCGAGGCGCAGATCCTGTCGCCGGCCGAGCGCGTACGGCTGCTGGAGTCGTGGGCGGGCGCGGAGCCCCGCCAGGGCCTCGATGCCGGTTCCGTGCAGGAGGCTTTCGCCGCGCAGGCACTGCTGTCCCCGGACGCGGTGGCGGTGCGGTGCGCCGGACGCGAGCTGTCCTACCGGGAGTTGGACGAGCGGTCGAACCAGCTCGCCCACCGGCTGGTGGGCCTGGGCGTGACTCCGGAAGCACCGGTCGCGGTGCTCATGGAACGCTCCGTGGACCTCGTGGTCGCACTTCTGGCGGTCCTGAAGGCCGGCGCGTTCTACCTGCCGCTGCACAGCGGGTATCCGCTGGAGCGCATGCAGTGGATCGTCGACCAGACCTCCGCCCCCGTCCTGCTGGCCGACACCGCGACACACGCGAACGGTCTGCCCGACACCCCCCAACTCGTCCTCATCGACCAGGACAGCGAGCTGGCCTCCCTGCCCCTGACCGACCCGGGCGTGGCATGCCACCCCGAGCAGCTGGCCTACGTGATGTACACGTCCGGCTCCACCGGCCGCCCGAAGGGAGTCGCGGTCACCCACCGCGACATCCTCGACCTGGTCGTGGACGGCATGTTCGAACGTCCCGGCGCGCACGAGCGGGTCCTGCTCCTGGCCTCCTATGCCTTCGACCCCTCTACCTACGCCTTCTGGGTACCGCTCCTGCACGGCGGGCGCACCGTCATCACCCCCGAGGGCGACCTCGCGGTCGCCGAGCTCGCCCGACTGATCGTCGAGGAGGAGATCACCGGACTGGACATCACCGCGGGCCTGTTCCGCGTCATGGCCGAGGAAGCCCCCGACTGCTTCGCGGGTGTACGAGAAGTCATCACCGGCGGCGACCTCATCTCCCCCACCGCGGTGCGCCGGGTGCTGGAGCACAGCCCCGACACCCTGGTCCGCTGCGCCTACGGGCCGACGGAGACGACCCTGTTCGCGACCCAGGCCCTGTGGCGCGCGGGCGACGAAGTACCGGCACCGGTCCCGGTCGGCCGTCCGCTCGACGGCATGCGCGCCTACATCCTCGACGACACCCTCTCCCTGCTCCCCCAAGGCGTAGCCGGAGAGCTCTACTTGGCGGGCACAGGTCTGGCCCGCGGCTATTACGGCCGCTCCGACCTGACCGCGGAACGCTTCGTCGCCGACCCCTTCGGCCCGGCCGGCAGCCGCATGTACCGGACCGGAGACCTGGCCCGCTGGGCGGGCGAGGGACTCCTCGACTTCGTCGGCCGCGCCGACGACCAGGTCAAGATCCGCGGCTTCCGCATCGAACTCGGCGAGATCGAAGCCGTACTCGGCCGCTTCCCCGGACTGGCCCAGGTCGCCGTCGTAGCCCGCGAAGACCAGCCCGGCGACAAGCGCCTGGTCGCCTACGTCGTCGCCGAAACAGACCACGACACCGTGGACACCGAAGCCCTGCGCACCCACACCGCCGAACTCCTGCCGGAGTACATGGTGCCCTCGGCGTTCGTGGTCCTGGACCAACTCCCCCTGACCACCAACAACAAGCTGGACCACCGGGCCCTGCCCGCCCCCTCGTACGAGGCGAAGGCGGCCGGGCGTGGTCCCCGTACCCCGCGCGAGGAGGTCCTCTGCGGACTGTTCACCGAGATCCTGGGCGTACGAGAGGTGGGTATCGACGACAACTTCTTCGAGCTCGGGGGCCATTCCCTCCTCGCCACCGGCCTCATCAGCCGCATCCGCACCACCCTCGACATCGAGCTTCCCGTCCGCAGCCTCTTCGAGACCCCCACCATCGCCGCCCTCGTCGAGCAGCTGGACAGGGCGCCCGGGACCTCTTCCGGAAACGGGAACTCGTTGGGCGTCCTGCTCCCGCTCCGCACCGAAGGAGACCTCGCCCCGCTGTTCTGCGTCCATCCGGCGATCGGGCTCAGCTGGTCGTACTCCGGGCTCCTGCCCCACCTGGACCGCCGGCAGCCCCTCTACGGGCTGCAGGCACGCAGGTTCAGCGAGCCGGACGCCCCGGCACCCGGGCTGGAGGAGATGGTCGAGGACTACCTGCGGGAGATCCGGGCGGTTCAGCCCTCCGGCCCGTACTCCCTCCTGGGCTGGTCCTTCGGCGGCATCGTGGCCCACTGCCTTGCGGTCCGCCTGCAGGCGGAGGGCGAGGAGGTCGCACTGCTCGCCCTGATGGACAGCTACCTGCCCACCGACGGCTGGGAGAGCGCGCAGCTGTCGTACGACAGCCCGGAGGTGCTGGGTGCCATCACGGAGTCCATCGGGCACGACCCGACATCACCGGCAAGTCCTCTCGCCGGACTCGGCGCGGAGGGGCTGTCGGCGCTGGTCGGGGTCTTCGTGGACATCGCCAACCTGAGCGATCACATCAGTGTCGGGACGTTCATGGGCGACATCCTCTTCTTCGCCGCCACGGCCGACAAGCCGGGCAGCGACCTCACTCCCGACGTCTGGTCTCCGCATACGACCGGACGGATCGACGTGCACGAGATCGACTGCGTGCACGGAGCCATGACCCAACCCCGCCATCTGTCCGCCATAGGACGGGTACTGGCGGCCCGCTCGGCCGACAACCCGGGGAGCCGGGACAAGGCGTGACCCTCCCCCGGTCCCTCAGGGGCTGTCCCTGTCTCGGTACAGCCATCCATGAACGCATATCTCAGGAGAAACGTGATGTTCAGCAGTAAAGAGAAGGAAGCCCAGCCGCGCATGAGCAGCAGCTTCAACAAGGTGTGGGTGGCGACGATCTCCTCGTCCCTGGGCGACGGCGTCCAGATGGCCGCGCTGCCCCTGCTGGCGGTCCAGCTGACCGATGACCCCATGCTCATCGGTGCGTCCGGCGCGGTCGCGATGCTGCCCTGGTTCCTGTTCGGTCTGCCGGCCGGAGCCCTGGTGGACCGGTGGAACCGCAAGAAGGTGATGCTGCGGGCGGACCTCGTCCGGCTCGCCATCCTCGCCCTGCTCGCGGTCGCCGTCCTCACCGGCAACATCAACATCTACATGCTGATCGTGGCGGGATTCGCGCTGGGCTGCGGAGACATCTTCTTCGACATCGCCGCACAGACCGTCATGCCGGTGGTCACCTCCGGGGAGAAGGAGCTCATCCGGGGCAACAGCCGGATCTCCGCCGCCCAGATCAACGGTGAGCAGCTCGTGGGCCCCACGCTCGGCGGTGTGCTCTTCACCGTGTCGCACTCCCTGCCGTTCATCGGGAACGCGATCTCCTTCCTGGTCAGCGCCATCTGTGTCGGTTCCCTGAAGGGTGACTTCGGGAACGCGCCCACCGACGAACCGGTCCGCAGGAACCTGCGCGCCGAGGTCTCGGAGGGTCTGACCTGGCTGCTGAAGCACCGGGTCCTGCGCACGCTGTCCGGCACGGCCGCCGTCGGCAACCTCGTCTTCACCGCCCAGATGTCGCTGCTGGTCCTGCTGGCCAAGAACGAGCTCGGTCTCGGCGAGGTCGGCTACGGCCTGCTGCTCAGCTCGACCGCCGTCGGTGCCTTCATCGGCAGCTTCGCGGCCACCACGATCTCCAAGAAGCTCCAGGTCGGCACCATGCGCGTGCTCGGCATGTCGCTCGAAGGACTGGCGATCATCGGCCAGGGCCTGACGGACAGCGCCTGGGTGGCCGGCGCGATGATGGCCGTCATCGGCTTCTCGATGAGCGTCCAGATCGTCGTCGTCGGCTCGCTGCGCCAGCGTCTCGCGCCGGCGAACATCCGCGGCCGCGTGCTCTCCGCCAGCCGGCTGATCTCCCTCGTGGGCGCGCCCGTCGGCGGTCTGCTCGGCGGCTACCTCGCGAGCACGGTCTCCCTGCGGACGCCCTTCATCTGGGGCGGCGCCCTGATGGTCCTGGTGGCCCTGGCCAGCTACCCCGCGCTCAGCAACCGCGCGATTCGCGCGGCGACGGAAGCACTGGGCGACCCGGCGGCCGACCCGAAGGCCGACACCACGGCCGACACGACGGAAGCCGCGGAAGAGCCTGCCGGCGCGTCGGCGAAGTAGTCCACCTCGAAGTAGTCGCGGGACCGCCGGTCCCCCTAGGCAAGCGAGATCGCATGAACGACAGCGGAGTGGAACTCCTGGCCGCCGACCTCAGTACGGATCGGCTGCACGCAGCGCTCCAGGACCCGGCGCTGGCCTCCATGAACTTCTTGAACGAGGTGTCCAGCCGGTTCCCCGGGGCCATCTCGCTCGCCGCCGGCCGGCCCCGCGAGGACTTCTACGACGTGGAGGACCTGTCCCGGTACCTGCAGATCTTCTGCGACCACCTGGCGGCCGAGAAGGGGGCGGACCCGGAGACGGTCCGCCGCACCCTCTTCCAGTACGGCCGGACCAAGGGCATCATCCACGACCTGCTCGCCCGGCACCTCGTCCGCGACGAGGGCATCGACGTGGACCCCGAGTCGATCGTCGTCACGGTCGGCTGCCAGGAGGCGATGTTCCTGGTGCTCCGGGCACTGCGCCGGGACGAGCACGACGTCGTCCTGTCGGTGTCGCCGGGCTACGTCGGACTGACGGGTGCCGCACGGCTGGTGGACATGCCCGTATGGCCGGTACGGGACGACGAGCGCGGGATCGACCTCGACGACCTGGTCGACCAGATCGAGGCGGTCCGCGCCGCCGGCAAGCGGCCCCGGGCCTTCTACCTCGTCCCTGACTTCGCCAACCCCTCCGGCGCGAGCCTCGACCTGGAGGCCCGCCGGAGACTGCTCGCCATCGCGGCCGAGCACGATCTGCTGATCCTGGAAGACAATCCGTACAGCCTGTTCCAGGCCGAGGACGGACAGCGCCTGCCCACGCTCAAGGCACTCGACACCGCGCGCCGGGTCGTCTATCTCGGCTCGCTCTCCAAGACCTGTTTCCCCGGAGCCCGTATCGGCTTCGTCGTCGCGAATCAGCACGTCGCCGGGGCGGAGGGAGAATTCACGCTCTTCGCGGACGAACTGTCCAAGATAAAGAGCATGCTCACCGTCAACACCCCGCCCGTGGCCCAGGCCATAGCGGGAGGGAAGCTGCTGGAGCACGACTGCAGTCTGGTCGAGGCCAACACCAGGGAAATCCGGTTCTACCGCGGGAATCTGCGGCTGCTGCTGGACGGCCTGAGCCGGCGTTTCCCGCCCGGCGGAAACCACCAGGTCTCCTGGAATGCTCCCAGCGGTGGATTCTTCGTGGTGGTGACCGTTCCCTTCATCGCCGACAACGCCGCGCTGGAATACGGCGCCGGAAAGTACGGCGTGCTGTGGACACCGATGAGCCACTTCTACGACGGCCCCGGTGGAGAGGACAAGCTGCGCCTTTCCCTGAGCGCGGTATCGCCGGACCAGATCGAAGCAGCGCTGGACCGATTGGCTTTGCTCATCGCCGACCTTTCCGGCCCGCGAACATCCATGCACTAGCCCCTCGTCCCGAGGGTCAGGAGATTTCACATGTCACATAGAGGCACACTGACCGAGGACCTCACCCGCGTGGACCTCACGGACCCGAGCGCATTCCTGCACCCCGGAATGGAAGATTTCTGGCGGCGCGCCCGGACCGAGCAGCCCGTATATCTGCACCCGGCCACGGAGCGCGGAACCGCCTTCTGGGTGGTGTCCCGCTACGCGGACGTCATGGCCGTGCTGCAGGATTCCGAGCACTTCAGCTCGAAGCCCGGAAACATGATGTCCTCGCTGCACAAGCCCGGCGGCGATCCGGCGGCCGGCAAGATCCTCGCGCTCACCGACGCACCGCGCCACAACGCCATGCGGAGCATCCTGCTGAAGGCGTTCAGCCCCCGGACCCGCAAGGCCGTGACGGACAAGCTGCAGCAGCGGGTCGACCAGCTCATCGGCAGCGCCATGGCCAAGGGGACCTTCGACTTCGCCAAGGAGGTCGCGGAAGCCATCCCCATGGGGATGATCTGCGATCTCCTCGGCTTCCCGTCGCAGGATCACCAGTACCTCCTCGACCTGAGCCAGAAGGCGCTCAGCACGGACGAGGACGGGCTGACCGCCGAGGACATCTGGCTGTCCCGCAACGAACTCCTCATCTACTGCCAGGAGATCATCGAGGCCCGCCGCGAAAATCCCCAGGACGACCTGATCAGCGCGATGGCCACCTCCGAGATCAACGGTGTGCCGATGACCGACGACGAAGTGGTCGTCAACTGCTACGGGTTCATCCTCGCGGGAGATCACACCAGCCGGCTGGCCATGATCGGCGCCGTGCACGCCTTTTCCCGGTACCCCGATCAGTGGAGGGCGCTGAAGGAGGGCCGCGTCCAGATCTCCAGTGCGATCGAGGAGATCCTGCGCTGGACGACGCCGGCCATGCACACCGGTCGCACGGCGAAGGCCGAGGTCACCATCGGCGGCCGGACGATCCGGGAGGGCGACCACGTCATCCTCTGGAACAGCTCCGCCAACCGCGACGAGGACGTCTTCCCGAACCCGCAGGTATTCGACCTGGCGAGGACGCCCAACAAGCACCTCTCCTTCGGCGCCGGATCCCACTTCTGCTTCGGGTCCTACCTGGCGCGAGCCGAAATCACCGCCGTCCTGAAGACCCTCTGCGCCACGGTGGACCGTATCGAGCTCGCGGGCGACCCCAAGCCGCTCCTCTCGACGTTCCTCAGCGGATACAGCAGCCTGCCGGTCTCCTTTGTTACCGATGAGTCCGTTGTTACCGACGAGTCCGCCGCGTTTGTTACCGGCGAGTCAGCCGCCCAATAGCCGGCCGCTCCTCCTGCCGTCCCGGATCGCGCACACCCCGTTCAACGCGAAGGATTTTGTGAAGTGATTGAGGTTGAAACCCAGGCTCATCATGCGAATGTCCCGCCCCTCCACCTACTGAAGGCGGAACAGCTTCCCACCTCACGCAGCGCCGTCACGGACCTGATGAACCTCCGCACGGCGGACGCCCTGCGGACCGTCCTCGACATACCCCCGCACGAGTCGGACCGGCGCGCGTGGGCCGCCGTCGATGCCGCCCTGGCCTGCCTGGCCGCGCCGGTCGCCTCCGCCCAGTACACCGACGCGGAGCGGAAGTCCGTTCCGGAGGACCTCTACGAGGAACACGACCTGTTCTTCGGCGCGGTCCGGGTCACCGGGAACCCGGTGGAAACGTTCACCTACACGATGCTCGAATCCCTCCGCAGCCAGCTCGGCGACGCCATCGCGGCCGGGATCAGCCTCAGCACCGGCGAACGGGCCCAACTGCGCGAGTCGTTCTGGACCACCTTCCACGGGCTGTGGCGGATGGGAGTCGCGGGAACCCCGTTCGAGGACGCGGCCCGCGTCCGCACGCAGGGCACGGGCACGGAGCTCGACGACACCACGAGCGACCCCCTGACCCGCTGGCGCCTCGGCCACCAGGTGTTCTTCGCGCTCATCCAGGCCCTGATCGTCTCGGTGGGCTGCCTTCACGAGTACCTCAAGGACGATCCGGACGACGTCGACGGCGCCTGCCGGCTGATCGAGGACGCCACGGTGCTGATGATCGGATCCGGCACGTCGATGCGGTACGCCGGCGACTTCACGGGCACGCACTACGCGGACTCGGTGCGCCCCGCGATGATGCCGCCGTTCATCAATGCCAAGTTCAGCGGTCTCCAAGTGCGCGATCACCGGATCCTGCTCAAGCTGCTCAACCGGGTCAAGCCGCTGCTCGCGACGCCCGCCCCGGCGGTGGACAAGTCCTACAGGCAGCTGCTCGACGCGATGTCGACGGCGTACGACGCGCACATCGCGGTCTGCTCCAGGTTCGGCGGCGATCGAGAATCGAGTCTGCGCACGCCCGGCTCCAAGGTTCCCGCGGCGGAGATCCTCGAACGGTTCCGCACCCGGCGGGTCGGCGCCGCGACGCCGGTGTGCCCGATGGCGGCGGTGCGGTGATCTGACATCGAATCGTCGGTCCGGAGGACACAACGCAAGCAGTCGCCTCGGTCGGAGACGACCTTGGCGACGGCATTGCAGCAACCCGAGCGAGGAGCTACTGGTGTGGCGGTGTGGTGATGTTGTGGACAGGGGGTCGATTTTCAGCCCCGGGGTCCGCTTCCCGCGATCACCCAGCTCAACCGGCTCGGCTGCGGCTACATGTCGAAGATGCGGGTTCCCTGAGGGACGATCAGTCCGACACCGGAACCGGATTCCCGGGACAGGTCCACGGCGGAGCATTCGACGACGCTCCAGCCCCGTAAGGCGCCTGCCCGTCTCACAGCACGGTCAATGAGCTTCCGGGCCTGGGCGGTTGCCCGCACCTTGTCGACCGCGGACATGAATGCCATGAGGCCGAAGCGGCCCTCCGCGTCGTCGATGACCGTGAGGTGTTCCAGGCCGTCCTGCGGTTCGGCCGTCGCCCAGACGACCTCCTCGACCACGCCGGATCCTGCCTTATCGGCACCGGGGGCCGGGATCATACGGATGAGTACAGCGAGCATGGAACTGCTCCTCGGATCACGGGCCCCAGGTGAAGGTGTCGGACGGGCCGGACGCCGACACTACGACGTTCGCAGCGGGCTCCGTGTCTGCGGCACCGGGGCCGGCAGCGGTGAAAGTTCCGACCAGAGCGAGCAGTGCAACCAGGGCAAAGTTCTTAAAACGCAGCTTTCCAGGCATGGTGATACTCCTCAGAAGTGGGGGAGGTCAATTCCGCTTCAGCTGGCTGCCGTTGGGCTCGACCGGCTGGCGATGACTAGAGCTTGGCCCGCCCCCACCCCGCCCCGTAAGGACTTCAGGGTGGCATGATCCGCGCTGTCACCATGGTGCAAGCCCGAGCACCCCCCGGCAGGGCGTTGACCACGCTGTTCTTCCCCGTGGCAGTCTCGTGCCTGGCCGCGAGATGCCAGTCCGGATCCGGCGCGCAGCAGGCGCGCTTTCCGGACATAACCTTTTGAGGCCAAAGGGCATGGAGGGCGCATGCCGCACTTCACAGGCTTCGTGGACTCATATCGTCAAGAAGCAGTACGCCGAGATCGCGCCAATTGAATCGTGTGCCCGTTACCGAAACGAGCTATGATCCCTCGGACGCCGACAGGGGAACGTCGGCGTCCAACTGACCTCGGGGGAGTGCAGAGCAGCGTGCTTGGCGTACGGGAAATCAGGGGAGACAACTGCGGACAGACCATCCGCAGGCGTCCGCATGCCCCAATACCGCCCATTCGCCTCTCGCTGGACGGCTACGACCACTCGGAATCGCAGAACGTCGCGTACCCCGACCCCTGTCGTCGCCGTACCAGCACGAAAGAGGTGCAGCCTTGCTCGAAGCACTCGGCCTGGAACCAGCCGCTGAAGTAGTTTACCGCTCACTCTTGGACTCCCCCCAGTTGGGGATCGAGGAACTGTGCGCCCGCTCGGGACTTACCGAGAACGCGGTGCGAACCGCCTTGGACCAACTGGCCCATCTCCATCTGCTGCGCCCCAGCGGACCAGGCTCGGAGGGCCTTCGTCCGGTCGATCCGGGGGTAAGTCTCAGCGCACTGCACGCCCGCCAGAGCGCCTCTCTGACACGACATCAAAAGCAGCTGGAAGAGGCCAAGGAATCCATAGCCGCACTGGCCGCCGAGTACGGCGGCGCCCGCCGGGAATTCCTCCCCGAGGTCGCCGAATGCCTCGACGGAATCGACGCGGTCCGCGACCGCCTGGAGGAACTGGCGGACAGCACCAAGGAAGAGTGCCTGTCCTTCGTCATCGGCGGCGCCCAGCGCCCCGAGGACATGTCCGCCGCCAAGGGGCCCGACCAATTGGCCCTGGAGCGCGGTGTCTCCGTGCGCTCGATCTACCAGGACAGCCTGCGCAACGACGCGGCGACCACCGGCTACGTCCGCTGGCTCTCCGCACTCGGCAGTGAGACCCGCACCGTTCCCGTGCTGCCCATGCGCATGATCATCGTGGACCGGAAGGTCGCCGTCGTCCCCCTGGAGCCGGGCAACCCCCTCAAGGGCGCCCTGGTCCTGCACAGCCCGGGAGCCGTCATGGCCCTCGTGATGCTCTTCGAGGAGGTGTGGAGGAACGGCACCCCCTGGGGCGTGCCGCTGCCGAAGGACCACCGCGGCCTCGGACCCCAGGAGCGCGAACTGCTGCGCCTGCTCGCCGCGGGCTCCACCGACGAGGTCGCCGCACGCCACCTCGCCATCTCGGTGCGCACGGTCCGCCGGCTCGCCGCCGATCTCATGACCCGCCTCAATGCGCACAGCCGGTTCGAGGCCGGCGTGCTCGCCACCCGCGAGGGCTGGGTGTGACCGGCTCGCCGGGACGTCGCGCTCTCCCCTCTGAGGTCAACTCCCTCTGAACTAGCTCAGATTCTCTCGCGCTCTCGACCGTCACGGCGGACACTTGAGGCTCCATGCCGGAGCTCTCTGAGGGGGATGCCGATGCGGGACAGTCATCGCGGTGAGGCCGAGCGGCTGCTGGGGCGGGCCGTGGAGGAGGAGTCCCGGCGGGGAGCGGGCGGGGCGGCGGCGACTCCGGAGGCCAAAGCGGCGCTGCTGGCGCGCGGCAGGCAGGCTCTGGACTCGCTCGCGGCGAGCGCGGCCACCGAGTACGAGGCGTACACCCGCGCCCTGGACGAGGCGGCGGCGGGCGACGAGTCGCTCGGCGAGGCCTTCCGGCGCGCGAACACCTCGACTGCATTGCTGGTCACGGGAGTTGCTGCGGCTGCCGCGATCGTGGCCGACCTGGCCTTCAGCGTGGCGATCGGCACCGCACTGACCACCGGTGCCGTCGTGGGCGTGGCCGGGGCGACGGCGACCGTGGCCAAGGTGACGGCCCTGCACCTGCCCGCGGCGAACCGGCGCGCCGGGGAGCTGGGCCGGCCGGGTGGCGCCGAGCAGCTCAAGCTGCAGTGGCTGTCGGCGCTGGAGGTGCGCGGGATACGCCCTTTCCTGGAGCAGCAGCGCAAGGTGGCAGCGGCGCTGCACGCCCCGCCCAAGGTGAACGGGACCGCCGGCACCACCGGCTCCGCCCTCCAGCTGCGCGGGGCCAATCGCAGCGCCGAGGCCCGCCGGCGGGCCATGCTGGAGCAGTCCTTCGGTCAACTCCCTTCACTGGAAGGCGCGTTCGTGGGCCGCCGGGCCGAGCTGGCCCGGATCGCACAATGGGTGCACAGCGCCCGGGCGAGCACCGAGACCCGCCCGGTGGTCGTGGTGCTGCACGGGGAGCCCGGGGTGGGCCGCACCACCCTCGCCCTGCACGCCGCGCAGGCGCTGCGGGACCAGTTCAGGGGCGCCTGCGTGGTGGACCTGCGCGGCGGGGGCGCCTCCGCACCCTCGGCGGTTCCCCTGCCGACGCGTGAAGCACTGCTGCACCTGATGAACCGGCTCGGTGCGCCCCGTGAGCAGCTGCTGTTCCGCGAGGGCTCGTCGGCGGAGCAACAGGTGCGCAGGCTCGGCGAGTTGTACCACCAGCATGTGCAGGGCACCCCGGTGGCGGTGGTCCTGGACGATGCCGTGGACGCCGCGCAGGTACGGATGCTCGTGCCCGAGCGCTCCGAGAGCCTGGTCCTGGTCACGGCCCGGGAGCCGCTGGAGCTGCCCGCCGAGCTGGCGGCCTGGGTGTACCAGCTGCCGGTGACCCGGCTGGCGGAGGAAGCCGGCGCGGAGCTGGTCCGTACGGCGGGCACGCCCGCAGCCGCGTACCCGCAGGACACCGTACGGGAGCTGCTCGCGCTCGGCGCCGGGCTGCCGCTGGCGCTGCGCGTGCTGGCCCCGCTCGGGGACGTCGGGGAGGCACCGGAGGCGGGCGGTTCGCTGGACGCCGCCCTGGACCTGGCCTACGCGGCCCTGCCCGAGGAGCGGCGCCGGCTGCTGCGCCGGCTGACCCTGGCGGGCCGGGCCTCGCTCGGGGCCGCGGCCGCCGCGGCGCTGATCGACGCGGACCAGGTGGAGGCCGGGCGGCTGCTGGCCGAACTGGCGCGGGCGGGGCTGCTGGACCACGTACGCGGGGACCGGTTCCGGATGCACGACGCGGTGCGTGCGTACGCGGCGGCGCGGCTGGCGCAGGACGAGGACCGGGCCGACGCCGCGGCGGCGCACGAGCGGCTGATCCGTACGTACGCGCAGCTCGCGGACTCGGTGATCCGGATGGTCGACGGGAAGATGTCCACGCGGGCGGGCGTCCTGTCCAAGGCGGGCACGGTCGGCGGGCACGGCTTCGCCTCCCTGGACGCGGCCCTGCGCTGGCTGGACGACGAGTCCAGCTTCATCACGGCGGCGCTGCGCCACTCGGAGGGCGTGGACCAGCAGGCCGTCCTGGACCTCCTCGGCGCGCTCTGCGACTTCTGCCTGCTGCGCGGCGACCTGTACCGGCTCGGTGAGATCAACGAGCTCACGCAGGCCGTCGACCAGGGCCTGCTGGTCCGCTCGGTGCAGTGGCGCACGGGCATCGCGGCCCGCCAGCTCGGCGAGCTGGACAAGTCCCGCACCACGCTGACCTCGCTGGTCGACCAGTACATGGAGGCCCGGCAGGAGGCGGGCGCGGGCATGGCGCTGGTCTCGCTCGGCATCACCCTGCACCACCAGGGCAACCTCCCGGAGGCCTCGGCGCGCATCCGCGAGGCGCTGGTGCTCCAGGCTCCGGACGAGCTGGCGGGCGACCGGGCGTGGGGCCTGCACGCGCTCGGCGCGGTGGAGCGCGACCGCGCCCACCTCGCGGAGGCGCTGCGGCTGCTGCGCGAATCCCTCGTCCTGCACCGGGAGAGCGAGAGCGTGCACGGCGAGGCCTGGGCCCACCTCCAGCTCGGCCAGGTGTACCTGCGCCTGGGCGAGGTGCCGCGTGCGGAGGCGGAGCTGCGCCTGGCGCTGGAGCTGTACGGGCGCACGCGCGACGACCGGGGCCAGGCATGGGCGCTGACCCAGCTGGGCCGGGCCCGGGTGGTCGACGGGGATCCGGGGCCGGCGCTGGACCGGCTGCGGGACGCGCTGGCCCGGCACCGGGAGGCGGAGGACGCGCGCGGCGAGGCGTGGACCCTGTACTACCTCGGGCAGGCGCTGGAGGAGGCCGGGGAGCGGGACCGGGCGGTGCGGGAGCTGGAGCGGGCCCGCACGATGTTCTCCCGGATGCGGGACGTGTACGGGCTGGCGCACGCCCGCCACCACTCGGGCCGGGTCACGCGCGACCAGCGGGCGGCGCAGACGGGGAACCTGAAGAACTCCGGCTTCGCCCGTCAGCTGCTGGTCGACGCCCGGGCCGACTTCCGCCGCATCGGGCTGGCCCACGGGGAGGCATGGACCTGCCTGGAGCTGGCGGTGGTGGACGCGGGCAACGGGCGGACCGCGCAGGCGCTGGACCTCTGCGAGGAGGCGGTGCGGCTGTTCATCTCCTACGGGGACCGGCGCGGGGAGGACTGGGCGCGCTTCCTGCGCTGCACGCTCCTGCCGTACGCGCTCCCGGCGGCCCCGGACGAGGCGCGGACGGAGCTGGCACGGCTGGCGGCGGCCCCGCATCCGAAGCGGGACGGGCGGCTGGAGGACTGCCTGGAGTCGTACACGGTGATCCTGGCGCGCGGGGTGGACCCGGCGGAGGGCTGGCAGGCGTGGCGGCTGTCGCTCGTACCGAACCTGCACTCGCGGGAGATCATGGGCGTCCCGGTGCCGCTGCCTTCGGCGTAGGGCGCGCGGGAAGCCGCCGCCCCGGCCGTGAACGGCGGGGCGGCGGTCACCGCGGGCGGACGGCCCCTACGGGGCGCGCGTGCCCTCCGTCGGGGCGGGCTCGGGGGCTTCCTTGAAGTCGACGCGGCCCATGTGGCGGCTCATCGACTTCATCAGGCCCCACACCCCGAGGGCGAGGGCCGCGAACACGACGAATCCGAGGAGGCCCGGGGTCACCTTGTTCTTGTCGAAGGTGTCGCCGGCCAGCGGGAGGAGCTGGACGATTGCTTCGTGCGTAGCGCTCATAGCTACGCATTCTCCCGGATGCCCGCGAAGAGGTCGGACTCGGGGAGGGAAGTGTCCACGAGGGACTTCGCGAGCTCGTACTCCTCCGTCGGCCAGACCTCCTTCTGGATCTCCATCGGGACGCGGAACCAGCCGCCGTCGGGGTCGATCTGCGTGGCGTGGGCGATGAGCGCCTTGTCACGGATCTCGAAGAAGTCGGCGCAGGGCACGTGGGTGGTCAGGGTCCGCTCCTTGCGCTCGAACTCCTTCCACCGCTCCAGCCACTCCCCGTACGGGGATTCCAGGCCGCGGGCGAGCAGCGCCTCGTGCAGGGCGATGGTGCGCGGCTTGTTGAAGCCCTGGTTGTAGTAGAGCTTCTGCGGCTGGTACGCCGGGCCGAACTCGGCCTCGGGGTACTTCTCGGTGTCGGCCGCGTGATCGAAGGCCACCATCGTGATCTTGTGGGTCATGATGTGGTCGGGGTGCGGGTAGCCCCCGTTCTCGTCGTACGTGGTGACGGCCTGCGGCCGGAAGGCGCGGATCTTCTTCACCAGGCGGCCGGCCGCCTCGTCGACGTCCACCAGCGCGAAGCAGCCCTCGGGCAGCGGCGGCAGCGGGTCGCCCTCGGGCAGACCGGAGTCGACGTATCCCAGCCACTCCTGGTCGACGCCGAGGATCTCGCGCGCCTCGTCCATCTCCTTGGCGCGCACCTCGTGGATGTGCTCCTCGATGTACTTGTCACCCTGGAGCTTGGGGTTCAGGACGGAGCCGCGCTCACCGCCGGTGCAGGTCACGACCAGCACGGACACCCCCTCGGACACGTACTTGGCCATGGTGGCCGCGCCCTTGCTCGACTCGTCGTCGGGGTGGGCGTGGACGGCCATCAGTCGAAGCTGCTCGGTCAAGACAGGATCCTCTTTGAGTCGTCAGGGCGGGCGCTCCTATAGTGACCGAATCGGACGGTGGAAAAATTCCGGGGGGTCACCCCGGGATCCCGGTGTTCGGCCACCTCGAAGGGAACGATCGATGAGCGCGGTGCGCGAAGAGCTGCCCGAGGGCCGCTACGGCCGGTCGGCGGATGAGCGTACCGATCGCAGGCTCAAGGTCGTCGGTTCCGTCCTCGGGGTCGCGCTGCTGGGTGTGGTCGGCTGGATCGGCTGGGACTACGTGGCCGGGCAGAGCGTGAGCGCCGAGCTCATCAAGTACAAGGTCGTCTCCGACTCCGCGGTCGAGGTGCACCTGGAGGTGCGCAAGGAGGCCTCGGTCACCGGGGTGTGCACGCTGAGCTCGCAGGACGAGGCGCACGGTGAGGTGGGCCGTGCCGACTTCACCTTCGCGCAGAAGAGCGGGCGCGTGGACGAGATGGTCACGCTGAAGACCACCGGCCGCGCCACCATGATCGAAATCATCGGCTGCCGTCCGGCCGGTTCCGCGAGCTGATCCGAGGCTCGGCCCGAGGTGTGCCCGAGGTGTGCCCGGGGCATGCCCGAGGTGTGATCGGACGCAGTTCACACACTTGGCGTCCTCCCCCTTTTCTTCCCGAATTGTTAGGCTCGTGGTTTCGTCCGCCGCTGGCGGCTTTGTAGTCCCTGTACCGACGAGGAGCACCCGTGACCCAGACGAGCGAGAGCGTCACCTGGCTGACCCAGGCGGCGTACGACCAGCTGAAGGCCGAGCTGGAGTACCTCTCTGGTCCCGCACGGTCGGAGATCACGATCAAGATCGCGGCGGCCCGCGAGGAGGGTGACCTCCGTGAGAACGGCGGTTACCACGCGGCCAAGGAGGAGCAGGGCAAGCAGGAGCTGCGCATCCGCCAGCTCACGCAGCTGCTCGAGAAGGCCAAGGTCGGCACGGCCCCCGCCTCCGAGGGCGAGGTGGCCCCCGGCACCCTGGTCAAGATCGCCTTCGACGGCGACGAGAGCGACACCATGGAGTTCCTGCTGGCCTCGCGCGAGTACGCGTCCTCGGACTTCGAGACCTACTCCCCGCAGTCCCCGCTGGGCTCCGGCGTGCTGGGCAAGAAGATCGGCGAGGACGCCCAGTACGAGCTGCCGAACGGCAAGCAGGCGTCGGTCAAGATCCTCGACGTCAAGCCCTTCAACGGCTGATCACCCCCCTTCTTTTCAGCGCGACGCCCCGCCGAGCAGCAGCTCGGCGGGGCGTCGTGCGTGGTGCGTCGTGCGTGGTGCGTCGTGCGTTGTCCTGCGGGGCGATGCCTACGCCGTCGCCGAGCGGTACTTGCGTACGGCCAGGGTCCGGAACACCACGATGATCACGACGGACCAGAGCAGCGAGGCCCACACCGGGTGCTGCATCGGCCAGGCGTCGGACGGCGACACACCCGGGTTGCCGAAGAGTTCGCGGCAGGCCTGGACGGTCGCGCTGAACGGGTTCCACTCCGCGATGGGCTGGAGCCAGCTCGCCATGTTCGCGGTGGGCACGAACGCGTTGGAGATGAACGTGACCGGGAACAGCCAGATCAGTCCGCCCGAGGTGGCCGCCTCCGGGGTCCGTACCGACAGCCCGATCAGGGCGCCGATCCAGGAGAAGGCGTAGCCCAGGAGCAGGAGCAGGAGGAAGCCCGCCAGGGCCTTCGGCACGCCCTCGTGGATGCGCCAGCCCACGAGGAGCGCCACGATCGCCAGGACGACCATGGTCAGGGCGGTCTGCACGAGGTCGGCCAGGGTGCGGCCGGTGAGGACCGCGCCGCGGGCCATCGGCAGCGACCGGAAGCGGTCGATCAGGCCCTTGTGCATGTCGTCGGCGATGCCCGCGCCGGCTCCCGCGGTGGCGAAGGTGACGGTCTGCGCGAAGATGCCGGCCATCAGGAAGTTCCGGTAGTCGGCGGCGCTGGTCGAGCCGTCGATCATCATCGAGCCGCCGAAGACGTAGCTGAACAGCACGACGAACATGATCGGCTGGATCAGCCCGAAGATGACCATCTCGGGGATGCGGGACATGCGGATCAGATTGCGCTTGGCCATGACCAGGGAGTCGTTGATCCCCTGGACGATGCCGCCGCGCGGGCGGGGCGCCGCCAGCTCCGGGGTCGTGGAGGTGAGGGTCACTTCGCCACCTCCTTGGGGTCCTTGCGGTCGGCCTTCGACTTGGCGGCCTTCGCGGCCTTCCCGTCGACGGGTGCCTCGCCGTTCTCCTCGGCGCCCCGCTCAGCCGCGTGGCCGGTCAGGGAGATGAACACGTCGTCCAGGGTGGGACGGCGCAGGCCGATGTCGTCGATCTCGATGCCGCGTCCGTCGAGTTCGCGGATGACCTCGGCGAGCAGCTTGGCGCCGCCGGAGACCGGAACGGTCAGCTTGCGGGTGTGCTCCTCGACGGTGGTCTCGCCCTTGCCGAAGCCGGTGAGCACCTCGCGGGCGGTGGCTATGTGCTCGCGCTCGTGCACGACAACCTCGACGCGCTCGCCGCCCGTCTGGGCCTTGAGCTGGTCGGAGGTGCCGCGCGCGATGACCCGGCCGTGGTCGACCACGCAGATGTCGTGCGCGAGGTGGTCGGCCTCCTCCAGGTACTGCGTGGTGAGCAGCAGGGTGGTGCCGCCGGCGACGAGCTCCTGGATGATGGCCCACAGGGCCTGGCGGTTGCGCGGGTCGAGGCCGGTGGTGGGCTCGTCCATGAACATCACGGGCGGGCTGACGACGAGGGCCGCCGCGAGGTCGAGGCGCCTGCGCATGCCGCCGGAGTACGTCTTGGCGGTGCGGTCGGCGGCGTCGCCGAGGTTGAAGCGCTCCAGCAGTTCGGCGGCCCGGGCCTTCGCCGCCTTGGCGCCCATCTGGTAGAGCTGGCCGACCATTTGGAGGTTTTCTCGGCCGGTGAGGTATTCGTCGACGGCGGCGAACTGGCCGGAGAGGCCGATCGAGCGCCGGACTTCGTTGGGGTGCTTGAGGACGTCTATCCCGGCCACGACCGCCTTGCCGCTGTCGGGCTGGAGGAGGGTGGTCAGGACGCGGACGGTCGTGGTCTTGCCCGCGCCGTTGGGGCCGAGCAGACCGAGGACCGTGCCTTCGGGTACATCGAGGTCAACGCCGTCCAGAGCCCTTACGTCGCCGAAGGTCTTGACCAGACCTTCGGCGTAGATGGCGCCTGGCATATGGATACTCCCCGTGCAAATCGAACCGGCTGAATCGTGACATTCCTACGCGAATCCTATGGGCGCCGAGCCGACCTCGCTCGGCCGAACGGGCGACACCGTATCGCGTCATATCGCGTCTCGCCACCGGGACGGGGAGTATCGCGTCAGCTCTTCGCCTTGCTAACCCATGACCTTGTACCCCGCGCCGTGCAGCGCCCGCGCGACTTCCGCGCAGTGCTTCGGCCCCTTCGTCTCCAGGTGCAGCTCCACCTCCACCTCCGTGAGCCCCAGCCGCGGGTCCGTCCGGACGTGGCTCACGTCCAACACGTTCGCATCCACCACTGACAACTCCCCCAGCAGACCGGCCAGCGCCCCCGGCCGGTCGGTCACCCGCAGCCGCAGCGACAGGTAGCGGCCGGCCGCCGCCATGCCGTGGCGCAGGATCCGCTGCAGGAGCAGCGGGTCGATGTTGCCGCCGGACAGCACGGCCACCACCGGGCCGTCGCCGTACAGTTCGGGCTCGCTCAGCAGCGCGGCCACCGGGCTGCACCCGGCCGGCTCGACCACCAGCTTCGCCCGCTCCAGGCAGAGCAACAGCGCGCTGGAGAGCGCGTCTTCGGACACCGTACGGACGTCGTCGAGCAGCTCGCCAATGATTTTGAAGGGGACGTCGCCGGGCCGGCCCACCTTGATGCCGTCCGCCATCGTGTTCGGGTTGTCGATGGACACCGGGTGCCCGACCTTCAGCGAGGGCGGGTACGCGGCCGCGCCCGCGGCCTGGACTCCGATCACCCGGACGTCGGGGCGCAGCGCCTTCACCGCGACCGCCACCCCGGCGGCGAGCCCGCCGCCGCCGATGCCGACCAGGATGGTGCGCACCTCGGGGCACTGCTCCAGGATCTCCAGGCCGACCGTGCCCTGGCCCGCGATGATGTCGCGGTGGTCGAAGGGGTGGATGAACACCGCGCCCGTCCGGTCCGCGTACTCCTGGGCCGCGGCCAGCGTCTCGTCCACGACCTGCCCGTGCATCCGCACCTCGGCGCCGTAGTCCTGGGTCGCGGCCACCTTCGGCAGGGGCGCCCCGACCGGCATGAACACGGTCGAGCGGACCCCGAGGAGGGAGGAGGCCAGAGCCACGCCCTGGGCGTGGTTGCCCGCGCTCGCGGCGACTACCCCGGCCGCCCGCTGCTCGGGGCGCAGGCCCGCGATGCGCACGTACGCCCCGCGCAGCTTGAAGGAGCCGGTGCGCTGGAGGTTCTCGCACTTGAAGTGGACCGGGGAGCCGGTGAGCGAGGAGAGGTACCGGCTGCCCTCCATCGCCGTCACCCGGGAGACGCCGGAGAGCATCTTCTGGGCCCCCCGGATGTCGTCGAGGATGACCTGCGGGACGGGCTGCGGCACGCGGTAGTTCATGCGGCCAGTCTCGCAGCCGGTCCGTCGCGCGCTGCGCTGCGCTGGGCGGGACGGGTGAGCGGGGAGGGGCGGACGCCGGACGGGACCCGCACCGGATCGGTGGTATCTCGCCATGCGGGACGGCTCGTAGTCGCCGTTTCACCGCTGCCGTATCAGTTCTTGTACGAGGAGTACGAGCCGTCGCACGGCCGCGTACTCTGTCCCCCATCCTTGTCGGCCCCATGCGAAGAGAGCCCACGGCCATGCCCTCCACCCCGGCCAGTTCCGACCTGCCCGCGCCGGCCGGCGCGCCCGCCGAAGCCGGTCTCCTCGACGCGCTCCAGCACCAGGTGGCGGTCTTCGCCCGACGCGCCGAGCAGACCCGCCTGGGCGGGGTCGGCCAGGCCCGCAACTCCATGGACCGGGCCGCGTACCTGCTGCTGAACCGGCTCGACCTCGAAGGCCCGATGGGCGTCAAGGCGCTCGCCGGCGGCATGGGCATCGACTCCTCCACCGTCACCCGCCAGGTCGCCCCGCTCGTCGACAGCGGCCTGGTCAAGCGGACCTCGCACCCCGAGGACGGCCGGGCCGTGGTGCTCGCGCTGTCCCCGCGCGGGCTGGCGCGACTGGAGGAAGTCCGCTCCTCGCGGCGCGAGCTGATGGCCCGGGTGACGGACGGCTGGGACCAGGAGGAGCGCGAGGCGTTCACCGGTCTGCTGACCCGTTTCAACGTCTCGCTGTCCGAGCTGATGTCGGCCGGCTCCGAGCCCGGATCCGAGGCCGGCCCCGCCTCCTGAGGTCCGGCTGAAGCCCGGCCGAAGCCCTGCTCCGGCCCGGCTGAAGTCCGACTGACGCCCGACCCCTTCCGAGGCGGTCCCTCCGGCCGCACTATGTGGACTGTGGACCACGGGCCGGGCCCCTACGCGGAGTTCGAAGCCTTCGTCGCGGGCGCGGCGGGGCGGCTCCTGCGCGTCGCGATCCTGCTGACGGCGGAGCCCGCGACGACCGCGGCCGACACCCCGGCCCCGTCCGACACCCCGGCCCCTTCCGACGCCACCGCCGCGGCCGAAGCCCCCGCCGCGCGCAGACTGCTCGGCGGCGCGCTGGCCCGTACGTACGCGGACTGGCGCAGGCTGCGCGGGGACGACCCGTACGACCACACCCGCCAGGAGCTGTGCGCCGCCTTCGCCCGTACCGGCCGCCGCCACCACGGGGGCAGCGGGGTACTGGGGCCGCTGGGACCGCTGGAGCGGCTCGTCGTGGTGCTGCGGCTCTACGAAGGGGTCGCGGAGGAGGTCACGGCCGCGCAGCTGGGGCTGACGCCCGAGCGGGTACGGACCCTGTGCGACCGGGCCGTCGCCGAGCTGGGCTCCCGCCCCGGCGCCGCCCCCGGCGCCCGGCCGGACGCCCGCCGCAAGGAGGCGGCATGAGTCCCGATCCCCGGGAAGCCCGGGTCAAGCGACTACTGGAGGGCCCGTACCCGGCGGTGCCGCCCGATCTCGCGGCGGGCGCGGCGGCACGCGGCGACCGGCTGCTCCGCCGCCGCAGGGCCCTGCGGCGGATCGGCTGGAGCCTGGTGTGGGCGGCGGTGGTGGCCTTCGTGGTGTGGGCCTCGCTCACCGGCGCCTGGTCGACCCCGTCGAGCGAGGTCTCCCCGCCCTGGTGACAACGGGGACGGGGAGACCCGGTGGAAAACCCTGCTCCTGCCGGTCGGCTAACCCAGCGCCTGCGCGAGGTCGGCCAGTAGGTCGTCGGCGTTCTCGATGCCCACCGACAGGCGGACCAGGTCGCCCGGGACCTCCAGGGCCGAGCCGGCCACCGAGGCGTGGGTCATGCGGCCCGGGTGCTCGATGAGGGACTCGACGCCGCCGAGGGACTCGCCCAGGGTGAAGATCTTGGTCCGGTCGCAGATCGCGACGGCCTCCTCCTCGCCGCCGGTGACGCGGAAGGAGATCATGCCGCCGAAGTTGCGCATCTGCTTGGCGGCGATCTCGTGGCCCGGATGTTCGGGCAGGCCCGGGTAGAGGACCGTGTGGACCTTGGGGTGGCGGGACAGCATCTCGGCGATCTTGCCCGCGTTCTCCGCGTGCCGGTCCATGCGGACGGCCAGCGTCTTGATGCCGCGCAGCACCAGCCACGAGTCGAAGGGACCGGCCACCGCGCCCATGGCGTTCTGGTGGTAGGCCAGCTCCTCGCCCAGCGCCGCGTCCGCGGCGACGAGCGCACCGCCGACGACGTCGGAGTGGCCGCCCATGTACTTGGTCAGCGAGTGCACGACCACGTCCGCGCCGAGCGCGAGGGGCTGCTGCAGGTAGGGGGACGCGAAGGTGTTGTCCACGACCAGCTTGGCGCCGGCGGTCCGCGCGATGTCGGCGACGACGGCGATGTCCGTGATGCCGAGCAGCGGGTTGGAGGGGGTCTCGACCCAGATGACCTTGGTCTTCGGGGTGATCGCCGCGCGCACCGACGCCGGGTCGGAGGTGTCGGCGACCGACCACTCGACGCCCCAGCGGGAGACGACCTTGGCGAAGAGGCGGAAGGTGCCGCCGTACGCGTCGTTCGGGATGACCACGTGGTCGCCCGGGGAGAGCAGCGTACGCAGCAGGCAGTCCTCGGCGGCGAGCCCGGACGCGAAGGCGAGGCCGCGCCGGCCGCCCTCCAGCGCCGCGAGGTTCTCCTCCAGCGCGGTACGGGTCGGGTTGCCGCTGCGGCTGTACTCGTAGCCGCCGCGCAGTCCGCCGACGCCGTCCTGCTTGTACGTGGACACCTGGTAGATCGGGGGCACGACCGCGCCGGTCAGCGGGTCCGCCGTATTGCCCGCGTGGATGGCGCGGGTCTCGAAGCTCTGGTGCTCGTGGCTGTCGTCGCTCATGGCCCGATGCTATGCCCCGTCCGGGCCCGGCGCGGACCGGGCGTGAACGCGGCATGAACGCGATCCCGCCACCCTCTCCGGGCTCCGCCTTCGCCCCCTCCTTCGCCCCCTCCTTCGCCCCTCCTTCGCCTCCTCCTTTGCCTCCTATTGGCTTTCGGGCCGGTCCGTCTGGTTCGCTGGGGGGATGGAGATTCTGTGGTTCCTGCTCGCGATGGGTCTGCTCTTCGCCGCCCTCTCACCGATCCTGCGGCGCAGGCGCGGCGGACTGCGCCTGGTCGCACCCGGGAGCCCGGACGCCGCCGACCCGGCGGACTACGGATTCGCCCTCCAGGAGGAGCTCGACATCCGGGTCCCCGGCCCCGACCAGGACCTGATGGACGCCCTCGACCACGTACGGCGGACCGGCCAGTGGCAGGCCGCCTCCCAGCTGCTGGCCGGCACCTCCCGGGAGGGCGAGGTGCGCTGGCAGCGCGTCCAGGCCTTCGCCGGCTCGGCGGCGCTGGAACTCTCCCAGGAGCCCGGGGCCGGGGCGGCGTGGCTGAAGGCCTGGCGGCTGGAGGCCCCGAAGGACGCGGGCGGTGCACAGGTGCACGCCGAGCTGCTGGCGCAGCAGATGTGGCGGCGGCCCGAGGGCATGAGCGAGGCGGATGTCCGCATCGTCGCGGAGGAGGCCAGGGAGTCCTGCAACAAGGCCGCGCTGCTGGCCCCCGGCGACCCGATCCCGTACATCGTCGAGCTGTCCGTGGCCCGCATGCTGCACTACTCCGAGCCCGAGTACGACGCCCTCTGGGTGAAGATCATCGACCGGGCGCCCCAGCACATGGGCGCGCACCTGGCGGCGCTGAACTACTGGTGCGAGAAGTGGCACGGCTCCCGCGAGAAGGCCGACGCCTTCACCCACCACGCGGCGGCCCGCGCCCCGCAGGGCTCGCTCCTGGCGGCGCTCCCGCTCTTCGCCCTGTACGAGCACGTCCCCGACGTCGTCCTGATCCGCAGCTTCCACCAGAGCGCGTCCGTGACCCGCGCGGTGGAGGGCGCCCTGTACGCGGTCCACAGCGCCCGCCCGGACGACCCGATGCTGGCGCACGTACGCCACCTGCTCATCCTCTTCCTGGTCGGCGGCGAACGCTGGGCGGAGGCGATGGACCAGATCCGCCACGTCGACGGCTACGTCGGCGCCCTCCCCTGGTCCGCCGACCCGGACCCGGCCGCCTCGTACGCCATCTACCGCGCCCTGGCGGTGGCCGGCTACGAAGCGAACGGCGGCTCCCCGGCGACCCTGCCGCACTGACGCGAACGCCGTCGTCGGCCTCGTCGTCCTCGTCGCCGTCCTCGGCGGGAATCCCGGCCCCGCCTCTGCCGTTATCGGTAGACCACTAGGAGGGAATCCATGTTCTCGTACCGCCGCACGCCCGAGCTCCCCACCCGCGAGGAAGCCCTGACCGGCCGCGCGGAGCCGCTCTTCGGGCTGCCCGCCGTGCACACCGTGCTCGGCAACCCCCTCGCGGGCCCGTACCCCGCCCACCTCGAGGTCGCGGACTTCGGCCTCGGCTGTTTCTGGGGCGCCGAGCGCAAGTTCTGGCAGACCCCGGGCGTGTGGACCACCCTGGCCGGCTACCAGGGCGGCTTCACCGAGAACCCGACCTACGAAGAGGTCTGCTCGGGCGGCACCGGCCACACCGAGGTCGTCCGGGTCGTCTTCGACCCCTCCCTGGTCTCCTACGAAGCCCTGCTGAAGCTCTTCTGGGAGTCCCACGACCCCACCCAGGGCTTCCGCCAGGGCAACGACGTCGGCACCCAGTACCGCTCGGCGGTCTACACCCACTCCCCCGCCGCCCAGGCCACCGCCGAAGCCTCCCGCGAGGCCTACCAGCGCGTCCTGACGGCCTCCGGCTACGGCACGATCACCACGGCCGTCCTCCCGGCGGAGGACCGCCCCTTCTGGAATGCCGAGGCGTACCACCAGCAGTACCTCGACAAGAACCCGGGCGGCTACTGCGGCATCGGCGGCACGGGCGTCTCCTGCCCGATCGGCGTGGCCCGCGCCGACGGCTGAGCAGGACGCAGACGAAGGAGCCCCGGTCCCCGCGCGTTGCGGGGACCGGGGCTCTGTCGTGTGCCGGGGGGCTGGGTCAGCCGGTCGTGAAGTAGCCGAGGAGGTCGGTGATCACGTGGTTGGGGCCGCCGTAGCTGTTGAAGATGCTGACCTTGCCGCCGGGGCCGACCGGGGTCGTCACGTGGTTCGGGACCGTGCGGCCGGGCAGCGTGTTCAGGCTGCTGGCGCCCGGCAGCGTGCCGCCGGAGCCGTACGCGGTGAGGAAGCCCGGAGCGGTCGTGTCGGTGGCGGTGACGTTGAGGACCGCGCCCAGCGCGTTGGACGGGAGGCCGGCGACCGTGGTCGTGGCGCCCGGGGCGACCTTGCCCGTGGTGCGGGTGTCGGCCAGGCGCTTCGGCACGACCGGGGTGAAGAGGGCCTTGCCGTCCTTTCCGTAGTAGCCCACCGCGTCCAGGATCACGTGCGTCGAGCCGCTGTTGGTGAACAGGGTGATCGTGCCGTTCGGGCCGACCGGGACGATGGCCTGGTTCGACTTGTCCTTGCCCGGCTCCACGTTCAGGTTCGAGGTCGCCGGACGCTTGGCCGGGTCCGGGTAGGCGATGACGTGCGCCTGCTCCTTGGCACCCGTACCGGTCAGGTTCAGGGCGACCGCCGTGGCGTCCGCCGGGATGCCGTTGACGCCCGCGACCTTCACCGTGCGGGTCTTGGCGGCGGACAGTGCACCGCCCGTCGTACGGGTGTCCAGGACACGGGTCGGAGCCAGCGGGGAGAAGCGGTCGCCGGCGTTGGGCTGGTAGTAGCCGACGAAGTCCACGATCAGGTCGGCCTTGCCGGAGTTCAAGTGGGCCGCGAGCGACCCCCCGCCGACGGGAACCGTGACCGTGTTCGACGAGGTGCCGCCCGCGCGGACGTTCACGTTCGAGGTGGCCGGACGCTGCTGGCCGGAGGGCCACACGGTGAGGTGGGTGTCCTCCGTGGCTCCGGTGACGGTCACGTTGACGACTGCCGAAGCCATGCTGCCCGACAGGGGGTGGCCCGGTATCCGGTGGTGCGCAGGCAAGGTCACGTCCAGCGGCAGGCCGGACACGACGGGCTTGCCGTCCGTGCGCGAGTCCTTGATGCGGAACGGCTCCGTGGCCACGTACCCGGACGGCGCGTAGTCGACCTTCACGGTCCTGCCGACCGTGGACTTCGCGCCCTTGGAGTCCACGAGGGTCAGCTTCATCGCGTAGCTGCCGGGCGTGGTGTAGGTGTGCTCGAAGGAACGCAGCTCGCCGGCGCGGGCCGTGTTGCCGTCGCCGAACTCCACGTCGGCTCTCACCACCGGCCAGGGTGCCGCCGTGAGCTTCGTCGGGTCGAGGACGACGGTCAACGGTTCCACCCCCATGGCGTCCGGGTGCGTGCTGGTGGGCAGGAGCTGGTCGACGCCGAAGGCCGCGGTCAGCGGAGCGGCCGTGGTCACCTTGACGGGCTCCTCCGTGGTGACCTTCTTTCCTGTGACACTGATCGCCGTCACCTTGACCGTGTAGTCGCCCGGTGAGCCGTACACGTGCGTGGTGATGGCGCGGTCGCCGTCTCCCTGCTTGACGGTGACCGGGGCGGTCCCGTCACCGAAGTCGACGGAGTAGGTCATCGTGCTCGGCCACTTGCTGTCCGAGCGGGCGCGCACCTCCACCTTCGTGCCGACCGGAGCCCAGGGCTTGTCGACTTCCACGCCGACGGAGCTCAGGTAGTCCGGGTACTCCCACGCGCCCCGGTCGAGGAAGCCGCCGTTCTTGCCGGTGTTCGCGACCCAGGGGTCGTCAAGAGCGCGCTGGCCCATCACGTCGGGCACCAGCGCGCCCGGCGCCGTCGCGTCGGCGGAATCGATGAAAGGGAACTCCGCCTCGGGGGTACCTTCCCCCCAGTGCACGGGCACGAGGATGTCTCGGGCGCCCTGGCCGGTCGCGGCCTGGAGCTGTGCGGGCTCCTTGTAGCTCTTGCCGGCCCACTTGTAGGCCACCAGCGTGATCTTGGCGTCACCGACGATCAGGTTGTAGTCGGCGCGGGTGCCCACCGCCGCGCCCGCCGCCATCTCCATACCGGTGCGCTGCACCCGCTCCGGGCACTCGAAGTAGGAGGACACGTCGAGGATGTTGTTGAACACCGCGGAGCCTGACGAGCCGCCACCGACCGCGAGGGGTGTCCCGCAGTGGCCGGTGATCGTGTTGTTGGTGACGACCGTGCCGGGTGCGTCCTGCACCGTCACCGCCGCGGAGTCGGTGAATCCGAAGATCTGGTTGCGGCTGAACAGGGTTCGCTCTGCCCCGCCTTCGATCCGCGTGGTGTGCAGGGCGCCCCGCAGGACGCGTACGTCCTTGCTCGCGCCACCGACCACGAGTTCCGTGTCGTGCCCGCTGCTGTGGTCCACCGTGTCCAGCTCGATGTCGGTGGAGTCGGTGATACGGATGTTGCCGGCGACCGTCAGTCCGCTCACCCTGACGTGGGAGGCGCCCTTGATCGACAGGTCCCCCGCCACGCCGGCATGCAAAAGCCAGGACGTCGTGTCCTCGACGAAGCTGATCGGCTTACCGGGTTCCCCGGAGCGGTCGATGACGACGGACTCCTCCTGGGGCGTGGCTGTGCCGATGCGGACCGTCTGCCCCGGCTTGACGAGCTTGGCTGCCACGGAGAGGCGGCAGAACGGGGCGGTCTTCGAACCGGGTCCGGTGTCGGAGCAGCCCGCTTGGTTGTTCACGTACAGGTCGGCCGGGTCCGCGGCGGCCGCCGCGGTGGCCGGGAGGCCGAGCAGGGTGACGAGGCCCGCGGTGAGCAGGACCGTCGCACGGGTAGGACGCATGCGGTGGGTTCCTTCGGCGGAGAAGCGATGGGGATCGACCGGGGACGCGGTGCCGCGCGACGGTTGCACGGCCGTTTCCCCCCTGCAACGGTCGGGCACACGCGAACCCTGAAGTCTCCGGTCATCATCCACCGCCGCGCAGGTCGGCGTCACCCCTGATCATTCGCCGCCATTGGTGCATAAGGCCCGCTCCGAGGGGCGGGCCGGGCCCCTCAGACCACTGTCACCCGCGCCGCCGCCCACGAGGTGTGGTCGAAGGCGGAGTTCGCGTTCGCGTCCTCCACCACCAGGTGCAGGAGCCGGATTCCCGTCACGTCCACGTCCAGCGCGGTCGGTCCCGAGGCGCCGGTCAGGACTCCCGTCGTGGCGAGGACCCGGCCGTCGCCGCGTACGGTCGCGCGGGTGGCTCCGGACGCCGACTGCTTCTTCGAGAAGTCGTCGATGCCGACCAGGGCCGTGAAGCGGTTCCCGCGGCCGCCCAGGTGGTAGACGATCTCCGACGGGGCGTGCACGCCCAGGCCCTTCGCGTACGTGACGCCGCCGAAGGCGATCGGGGTGCCGTCGCCCGCCGCCTGCTTGCCGTTGGAGCGGTCGATCTCGACCGGGCCCCAGCCGTTGGCCGCCGAGACCCAGGGGAGGTCGCTGAGGTAGCTGTCCTGGGTGGGCGGGGCGGGCAGCGGCGTGTACGGGGTCTTCGCCGTGAAGGTGGAGCCGCCCGCCGTGGCCGCCGCGGTGAGGGTGGTGGCGGCGGCCCCCTGCGGGGCGGTCAGGGTCCACACCGTCGTCAGGGACCCTCCCGCGGCGAGGGAGGCCGCCGCGACGGGGCCCGCCGGGGTCGCGGTCCAGCCCGCCGGGACGGTCAGCGAGACCCGGGCGTCGGCCCAGGGGCGGGCCGTTCCGTTGGCCAGGGTGGTGGTGAGCGTGCCGGCGGACGGGGAGGCGGTCGTGGCCAGGCCCCAGGGGCGACGGGCGTACACATCGGCCCACGAGGATCGGAGCAGGGCCGTGAGGGAGGCCACCACCGCCGGGTTGGCGGCCGCCACGTCGTTCTTCTCGCCGAGGTCCACCGCGAGGTCGTAGAGCTCGAACTGCCACTGGGAGTCCGCCACCGTGCGGTCCCGCGCGGGCGCGAACCGTACGGCCTTCCACCGGTCCTTGCGGATGGCCTCCGCCACCTGCTTCGCCCGGCCGCCGTCCTGCGTGTTGGCACGGCTGGTGACGCCCTGCTCGTCGCGGTACCAGTACAGGTGGTTGTGGAGGGGGGCCAGGGCGGGGGCGCCGTTCAGGACGGGGGCCGCCGAGAGCCCGTCGATGTCGGAGGGGGCCGGGGCGCCGCCCGCCAGGTCGGCGAGGGTGGGCAGGAGGTCGTAGAGCGGGGTGGGGCGGGCGCTGGTGGTGCCGGGGGCGATCCGGCCCGGGGACCAGGCGACGAGGGGGACGCGTACGCCGCCCTCGTACAGGTTGCGCTTGTAGCCGCGCAGCGGCCCGTTGGCGTCGAAGAGGTCCGGGTTGACCCCGCCCTCCTCGTGCGGGCCGTTGTCGGAGGCCACCAGGACGACCGTGCGCTCCGCGACGCCCCGCGCCTTCAGCCGGTCGACGACGGCACCGACCTGCGCGTCGAGGAGGCTGATCTGCGCCGCGTGCGACTTGTTGGCCTGCGTCCAGGACCGGTCGGCGTAGGCGCTCGCGTCGGGGATCTCGCTCGGGGCGTGCGGCAGGTTCGGGGTGAGGAAGAGCAGGAAGGGGGCGGGGCCGGCGGCGTGGGCGTCGATGAAGCCGAGGGCGCGCGCGGCGATGGCGTCGGGGGCGAAGGTGCCCGTCGGGACGGTCTCCTTGGCGTTGCCGTTCCAGAGGTACGCCGGGTAGTACTGGTGGGCGTGGCTGTGGTCGATGTACCCGTAGAACTCCTCGAAGCCCCGCGCGGACGGGTGGCTCGGCTGGTCCCCGGCCTCCGGTCCGAAGCCCCACTTGCCGAAGAGGCCCGTACGGTAGCCGCGTGCCCGGAGCACCTCCGCGAAGGTGGTGTCGCCCGCGCCGAGGCTGCCCTGGCCGCCGCTGGAGGGGTTGGCCCGGACGGCGGCGTGGCCGGTGTGCAGGCCGGTCAGCAGTGCGGCACGGGAGGGCGCGCAGACGGCGGCCGCCGCGTAGGCGTCGGTGAACCGGAGTCCCTCTGCGGCCAGTTGGTCGATGCGCGGGGTGGTGATCAGCTTCTGGCCGTACGCGCCCAGGTCGCCGTAGCCCAGATCGTCGGCCAGGATCACCACGAGGTTCGGCGGCCCCTCCGCCCCGGCGGCGGCCGCCTGCGCGGGCTGGACGGCCTGCGGGAGGGCCGCGAGGCCGGCGGCCGCGGCCGCGGAACCCGCGAGGAAGTGGCGGCGGCTGGACATCTCGAACTCCCCTGTGGCTGAAGGCTGATGGGAAGATCGTCCGCGCGGAGGGCCGCCGAGACCATGCACGGGGCATGAAAAGCGTGTGACGGCGGCCCCCGGGTGCCGTGCACGCGGGGGCCGGACATCGGGGGACCGCCGTCAGGCGGCGGTGGTCGGGTCAGATGGTCGAGGTGTCGATGACGAAGCGGTAGCGGACGTCGCCCGCCTGGACGCGCTCGTAGGCCTCGTTGACCTCCTCGGCGCGGATCAGTTCGATCTCCGATCCGAGCCCGTGCTCGGCGCAGAAGTCGAGCATCTCCTGCGTCTCGGCGATCCCGCCGATCATCGAGCCGGCCAGGGTCTTGCGGCCGCCGATGACGGAGAACAGGTTCAGCGAGACCGGCTCCTCCGGGGCGCCGACGTTCACCAGGGCGCCGTCCACCTTGAGCAGGCCCAGGTAGGCGTCGAAGCCGAGGGGCGCGGAGACGGTGGACACGATCAGGTCGAAGCGGCCGGCCAGCTCCTTGAAGGTGGCCTCGTCGCTGGTGGCGTAGAAGTGGTCGGCGCCCAGCTTGAGCCCGTCCTCCTGCTTGCGCAGGGTCTGCGAGAGGACGGTGACCTCGGCGCCGAGCGCGTGGGCGATCTTGACGCCCATGTGGCCGAGGCCGCCGAGGCCGACGATCGCGACCTGCTTGCCGGGGCCGGCCTGCCAGTGCTTGAGCGGGGAGTAGAGCGTGATGCCGGCGCACAGCAGCGGGGCGGCGATGTCCAGGGGGAGGGCGTCGGGGATGCGGACGGTGTAGTTCTCGTCGACGACGACGTGCGTGGAGTAGCCGCCGTAGGTGGGCTCGCCGTTCCTGTCGAGGGCGTTGTACGTGCCGGTCATGCCCTTGGCGCAGTACTGCTCCTGCCCCGCGAGGCACTGCTCGCACTCGCGGCAGGAGTCGACGAAGCAGCCGACGCCCACCCGGTCGCCGACGGCGAACTTGGTGACCTCGGGGCCGACCTCGGCGACGACACCGGCGATCTCGTGGCCCGGGACCATGGGGTAGATGCCCTCGCCCCAGCCGTCGGTGACCTGGTGGATGTCGGAGTGGCAGATGCCGGCGAACTTGATGTCGATGAGTACGTCGTGGGCGCCGACCGGACGGCGCGGGACGGTGGTGCGCTCCAGCGGGGCCTTGGGCGCGGGAGCGGCGTAGGCGGCGACCTGGGTGACGGACACGGTGGGGCTCCTCGGAAGACTGCGGTGCGGGGACCTGCGGTGCTGCGGCGCGGTCCCGCAGTGCGGGGCCGCTGTGTGTTCACAGCCTGCACGCCCCCGCCGCGGACACCCATCCCCCTGTCCTGCCTAGGTCTGGCGAACCTACCCTTGGCGGGGTCAGGCTCACGCCCCCGGCCTGCACCCCCGCGCGGTGATACTGGGGTAATGGATCACCTTGATCAGCGAGCCGAGCTCGGCGAGTTCCTGCGCTCCCGGCGCGCCCGGCTGCGCCCCGAGGACGTGGGCCTGCCCGACTACGGGCGCCACCGCCGGGTCCCCGGCCTGCGCCGCGAGGAGCTGGCGCAGCTGGCCGGGGTGTCGGTCGCGTACTACACGCGGCTGGAGCAGGGCCACGGCCAGAACGTGTCGGCGGAGATCCTCGACGCCATCGCGCAGGCCCTGCGCCTGGACGGCACGGAGCGTGCGCACCTGAGCCACCTGGCCGGCCCCAAGCCCCGCAAGCGCCGCCAGGCCCCGCGCCCCCAGCAGGTCCGGCCGGAGCTGCGGACGCTGCTGGACGCGATGGACGGCGTACCGGCGTACCTGGTCGGGCGGCGCCAGGACGTCATCGGCTGGAACCGGCTGGCGGCGGCCGTCTTCGGCGACTTCGGAGCCCTCCCGGCGCAGGAGCGCAACCTGGTGCGGCTGGTGTTCCTGGACCCGGCGACGGCGGAGCTGTACGCCGACTGGGAATGCCGGGCGTGCGAGGTGGTGAGCAATCTGCGCGTGTACGCCGGGCAGTTCCCGGACGACGAACGGCTGTCCGCGCTGGTCGGCGAACTGTCCGTCAAGAACGAGGAGTTCCGCCGGCTGTGGGCCGCCCACACGGTGGCCGACAACAAGATCCACGGCGTCAAGCGACTGCGCCACCCGCTGGTCGGCGAGCTCCGGCTCTCCTTCGAGACCCTGGCCTTCCCGGACGACCCGGCGCAGTTCCTGGTCACCTACCACGCGGCCCCGGGCTCCCCCTCGGCCGACGCCCTCAGCCTCCTCGCCTCCTGGTCCGCGCCGTCCGCCGCGCCGGAGCGGGACCGGGAGCACGCCCCGGGCACCGTCGAGGAATCCGCCCCGTAAACCCGTAGAGCAGCCGAGCCCCCGGCTACAGCGTCAGCTGGAAGTACCCGACCCCGCGCTCGCGCCGGTAGCCGAGGGCCGCGTTGACCGCGAGCATCGGGGTGTTGTCGTCCGCCACCGAGGTGGCGATGGTGCGCAGGTCCGGGTGGCGGGTCGCCGCCTCCGCGAGCATGCGGAGCTTGACCGCCCGGCCGAGGCCGTGGCCCCGGTGGGCGGGGACGACCACGGTGTCGTACTGGAGCGCGCGCGGGCCCGCCGGGTCGAGGAGGACCAGTTCCGTATAGGCCGCCACCTCGCCGTCCGGGGTCACGGCGGCGACCGTGGTCAGCGCGCCTCCCCGGTCCAGGATCTTGCGGTGGGCGGCGTGCAGGCGCTCGGCGGTCCAGGTCTGGATCTGCTGCTCCAGCCCTCCCGTCGGCGCGTCCTCCATCGCCCCGTGGGCGACGGCCACCGCCGGCGCCCACGCGTCGGGCACCAGACCGGGCCAGCAGTGCAGCTCGTAGCCGGGCGCGGGGGACCCGGCCCCTGCCCCTTCCTTCGCGGCCTGCGCCCCCTGCACCCACCGCGCCTCCTGTACGTCCTGCACGTACCAGGCCATCGACAGGACGTTCTCGAAGCCCACGGCCTCGGCGAACGCCTGACCGGGACCTCCCAGCTCCACCTCGGCCGCGACCGAGGTCCGGCCGTCCGCGAGCAGCTCCTCGCGCGCCAGCTCCCACAGGGCCGTTCCCGTACCGCGCCGCCGCGCGTCCGGCCGTACCGTCAGCTCGTCCAGGAACGCGGTGCGGTCGTTGGTGCCGTCCGTGAACAGGACCAGCCTGGCAACGCCGTCCTCCGTGGCCCAGTGCACCGTGCGGCCCCGTACCGACGTCACCAGCAGCTCTCCGGCGACCTCCGTCCGGGACGGCGGGGGCAACCGCGGCAGGTCGGCCGTCCGGGCGGAGGCCAGGACGGCCCACCAGTGGTCGACCTCGGTGTCGGTCGGGGGCACGGAGAGCCGGTTGATCATCATGTTCCGGACCCTAGACCGGAACGCTCAGACGTTCTCGGTGACGGTCACCTTCCCCCGCCGGATCGTCGCCACCCGCGGGGCCCGCTTCGCGAGGGCGCTGTCGTGGGTGACCATGACGAAGGTCAGGCCGTGTTCCTTCCACAGCCCTTCGAGCAGTTCCATGACCTCGTCGCGCATGGACTCGTCGAGGTTGCCGGTCGGCTCGTCGGCCAGCAGCACCTTCGGCCGCTTCACGAGCGCCCGGGCGATGGCCACGCGCTGCTGCTGGCCGCCCGACATCTCCCCGGGCAGGTGCCCCATCCGCTCTCCGAGGCCTACGGAATCCAGCGCCTCGGCGGCCCGGTCGCGCCGCTCGCGGGCCTTGAGCCCGAGCGGGACGAGGGCCGTCTCCACGTTCTCCTGCGCGGTGAGCGTGGGGATCAGGTTGAAGGACTGGAACACGAAGCCGATGTTCTCCGCGCGGACCCGGGTGAGCCGGGATTCGGAGACGGTGGCGAGGTCGAGTCCGTCGAGGACGATCTGTCCCGCCGTCGGGCGGTCCAGGGCACCGAGCATCTGGAGCAGGGTGGACTTGCCGCCGCCGGTCGGGCCCTGGATGACGAGCCGGCCGCCGTCCTCGATGGTCAGGTCCACGCCGGCGAGCGCGTCGATGGTTTCCTTGCCGCGCCGGTAGCGCTTGGTGACACCGGTGAGTTGGTACATCTCTGGTTCGTTCCCTCGGGTTGCGGGGCGGTGGGACGGGGTGGCAGACGGGCGAGCAGGCACACGAGGCGTACGTACGGACACACGGCCGCACACGGACGCACGAACGGCCGTACGGACCTGCGGGCGCGGGCTATTCGACGCGACGCAGTGCGTCCGCCGGCCTCAGCCGGGAGGCGCGCCAGCCGCCGAAGCCGCCTGCGATGAGTCCGCCCGCGACGGCGAGCGCGACGGCCAGGCCGATGGTGGAGAGCGAGACGGGTGCGGTGAGCGCGATGTCGAGGGCCTTGCCGGCGCCCTGTTGAGCGTTGCGCATCATCCCGCCGCCCCCGCCCCCCGGGCCCTGGCCCCGGCCGGCGCCGCCCGCGAGCTGCGCGGTCAGCTGCGGGCTGATCGCGGTGATGGCGTACGCGGCTCCGAGCCCGAGGCCGATGCCGAGCGCTCCGCCGATGAGGCCGTTGACCAGGGCCTCGCCGGCGACCTGGCCGGTGACGCGGCCGCTCTTCCAGCCGAGCGCCTTGAGCGTGCCGAACTCGCGGACGCGCCGGGACACGGCCGAGGAGGTCAGCAGGCCGGCAACGAGGAAGGCGGCGAGGAGGACCGCGTAGGAGAGCCACGTGCCGACCGTGGAGGCGAGGGAGGCGGCGGTGGAGAGCGAACCGGAGACGGTGTCGGCCAGGTCGGCCGAGGTGGTGACGGTGGTGTCCGGGACGTTCTTCTGGATGGCCTGCTTGACGGAGCCGATGGCCTGGGAGTCCTCGGCCTGGACGTAGACCGTGGTGATCTTGTCGGGGGTTCCGGCGAGGGTCTGGGCCTGCTTGAGCGGGACGTAGACGTTGGCGGCCGCGTCGCCGCTGTCGGCGGTGGCGATCCCGATCACCTTGAACTTGGCGCCCTTGACGGTGACTTCGGAGTCGACGGCGAGCTTGTTCTTCGTGGCGTAGGCGCTGTCGACGACGGCGACGGCCGCGTCGGTCTCGCCGGCCGCGAAGGTGCGGCCCGAGGTGATCTTGGAGGTGGTGAGCGGGCCCAGTTCGGGCCGGGTGACGTCCGCGCCGTAGACGGAGAAGGAGTTGACGTCGAAGTCGGCGCCGCCGCCCTCGACCGTGCCGCCCGCACCGCCCGTACCGCCGGTGGCGCCCGGTTTGGCGGCCGTGCCACCGCCCGTCTGGCCCTCCGCGCGCTTGAACTCGCCGCGCTTGAACTGCCCGTTGACCTTCATCACCTGAAGGCTGAGGCCGCCGACGGCCCGGGCGACGCCGGACTGGCCGGACACCTTGTCCACGGTCGCGGCGTCGAGGGTCTCGAAGCCCTGGGGCATCACGAGGTCGCTGCTCTGCTCGGCCTCGGCGCCGGCGTCGCCCTCGCCCTTCGCGTCGAACCTGAACCGGGGCCGGGCCGAGGTGTCGCCCTCGGCCGGCGGGGTCTGGGCCTTGGTGACGGTCATGTCGGTGCCGAGGCCGTAGAGCGACTGGAGGACCTTGCCCTGGGCCTGCGTCATGCCCGCCGAGACGGAGGTGACGACGATGACGAGGGCGATGCCCAGCGCGAGTCCGGAGGCGACGACGAGCGCCGCCTTCCTGCGGCGGCGCAGCTCGCGCCGGAGGTAGGTGAAGAACATGCGGCCGAAAGTAGGCAGCACCGGTGACGGCCGGATAAGCCGTCCATAAGAGCCGGATGAGAACGCGAACTCACAGGTGGAGCACAGGAATGCGTACGGAAGGGCGGCACGCGGACGAAGCACGAACGGACGGCGGGGAGCCCCCTGGCCGGGGCTCCCCGCCGTCCGTTGCGGGGTTCAGCTGTGGTGTCGCCGGGTCAGACGGCCGCGCCGGCCTTCCAGTCCGCCCAGCTCATGTTCCAGCCGTTGAGGCCGTTGTCCGGCTTGATCGTCTTGTCCGGGGAGTTGACGACCGTGACGACGTCTCCGATGAGGGAGTTGTCGTAGAACCAGGCCGCGGGCTGGTTCGGGTCGTTCGCACCCTTGGCGTCGTTCAGGCCGACGCAGCCGTGGCTGGTGTTGGCGCTGCCGAAGACCGAGTCCGGTCCCCAGTAGTTGCCGTGCACGAAGGTGCCGGACTGGGACAGGCGCATCGCGTGCGGCACGTCCTTGATGTCGTACTCGCCCTTGCCGTCGTCGTCCGTGAAGCCGACGGTGGCGCCGTTCATCCGGGTCTCCTTGAACTTCTCGGAGATCACCATCTGACCGTTGTAGGTCGGGTTCTCCGGGGAGCCCGCCGAGATCGGGATGGTCTTGAGGACCGCGCCGTCACGGGTGACCGTCATCTTCTTGCTCTTCGCGTCGACCGTGGAGACCTGGCTCCGGCCGATCTTGAAGGTGACGGTCTTGCTCTGCACGCCCTGGATGCCCGGGCCGCCCTGGACCCCGTCCAGCGCCAGCTTCAGGGTGACGGTGGAACCGGCCTGCCAGTACTTCTCCGGGCGGAAGTCCAGCCGCTGCGTGCTGAACCAGTGGCCCACGACCTCCTGGCCGCTGCTGGAGGTGACCGTGATGCCCGCCTGGACGGCCTTCTTGTCCTTGATCTGCTTGTCGAAGGTGATCGAGACCGGCATGCCCACGCCGACGGTCTGGCCCTCGTCCGGGATGAAGGAGCCCACGAAGCTGTTCTGCGGGGAGACGGTGGTGAAGGAGGCGTTCTCGTGCGCCTCGCGGCCCGCCTCGTCCTTCGCGGTCGCCGACAGCGCGTACTTGGTGGAGCGCTTCAGCGCGCCGTCCGGCTTCCAGCTCTTCCCGTCGGCGGCTATCTTGCCCGGCACCGCCGTGCCCTCGGAGCTCTTCAGCTCGACCTGGGTGAGCGTGCCCTCACTGACGGCCACGTTGGCCGCGTCGTTCAGGCCGACGTTGGTGGCGCCGTCCTTGGGCGTGATGGCTATCTTGGCCTTGGAGGCGTCCTTGGCCGCGGCCGCGTCCACGTCCGCCTGGGACTTGGCCGACGCCTCCCCATTGGCCTTCGGCGTGTCGCCGCCCTTGTCGTCACCGCCGCCGCATCCCGCCAGCACCAGTACGCCGCCGAGTACGGCGGATATGGCCACCAGGGACCTTCTCCGCCGCTTGCTGTCCGTCCTCACACGCCACTCCATCGTTGCCGGAACCCCGAACTCCCCGGGCAGGGGGCATGACCCCCCTGCCTCGTCCTGACAACGCATTACACCCCGAGGTGCTGCCCCATTCCGTTCGAATGTGGTCAACCCCACCGTCAGACGTTGTCAGTCTCTTCGTCGAGCTCCCCATCTTCCTCGTCGAGGTCCCACTCCATGGACTCGGGGTCGTATTCCACGGGCTCGCTGCTCCAGGAGGCCTGCGCGAGCTCCACGCCGGGGATCTCCGCGACCAGGTCAGTGGGGTCCACGAGGTAGGCCAGAGCCTCCGACTCGTCCTCCCGGACGGCCGCCTCGGCGTGGCCGCGCTCCTCGTCCGGCATGAACTCGTCGGCCTTGATGTGCGCGAGGGCGGCTCCGGTGAGCGCGTCGACGTCCGGCACTTCAAGTACCAAATCCACTCGAAGGCGTACGTATCGTGAGGTCTCAGAAGGGTTCATACGACGGAGGGTAATCCCGTGGCGGCCCCGACTTTCCCACGACCCGCCCCTTTCCGTAGCATCACCGCACGGGGCCAATTCGCTGCTGCCACAAGGGGGATCGCACCGTGTCCGCACGTCGATCAACACTCACCGCTCTCGGAGCGACCACCCTCCTCGCCGTCCTGTGGTTCGTCCCCTCGGCCAACGCCACCGCGCCCGAGCACGCGAAGGCCGGCTCCGGCGCGCCCGCCGCCGGGCCCGCCGCCGCAAACACGGAGGTCCAGGCCGCCTCCGCGGCCGTCCCCACCCTCGAGCTCGCCGACACGGGCGGCGTGGACACCACGCCCTACCTGCTCGGCGGCACGCTCTTCCTGGGCGCCGGCGCCGGCTTCGTGGCCTTCTCCGTACGCCGGTCGCGCACGGCATAGCGGGGCACTCCACGCAAAAGGGTGCGGCCCCGGGGATATCCCCGGGGCCGCACCCTTTCCCCTATCTCAGGCCTCTCTCAGGCGAGGGGGCCGGTGACGGCCTCGACGGCGTCCACGAGTGCACCCGAACGAACGAAGGCGTCCGCGGCGGCCAGGTCGGGCGCGAGGAAACGGTCCGGCCCGGGACCCTCCACACCCGCCGCACGCGCCGCCGCGATGGCGGCCCGGCTGGCCGGCGCCGGGGTGAGCCCGTGACGCAGCTCGATGGCACGGGTGGCCGCGTACATCTCGATCGCGACGATCCGGGTGAGGTTGTCGACGGCGGTACGGAGCTTGCGCGCGGCCGACCAGCCCATCGAGACGTGGTCCTCCTGCATGGCGGAGGAGGGGATCGAGTCGGCGGAGGCGGGAACCGCGAGCCGCTTCATCTCGCTCACCAGGGCGGCCTGCGTGTACTGGGCGATCATGAGCCCCGAGTCCACGCCGGCGTCGTCCGCGAGGAACGGCGGCAGGCCGTGCGAACGGTTCTTGTCGAGCAGCCGGTCGGTCCGCCGCTCGGCGATCGACCCGAGGTCGGCGGCCGCGATGGCGAGGAAGTCGAGCACGTAGGCGACCGGGGCGCCGTGGAAGTTCCCGTTGGACTCCACGCGCCCGTCGGGCAGCACCACCGGGTTGTCGACGGCGGCGGCCAGCTCCCTGGACGCCACGAGGGCGGCGTGCGCCATGGTGTCGCGGCCCGCACCGGCGACCTGCGGGGCGCAGCGCACGGAGTAGGCGTCCTGGACGCGCGGGGCGGACTCCTCCTGGAAGTGCCCGGTGAGCCCGGACCCCTTCAGCACGGCGGCCATGTTGGCGGCGGAGGCACCCTGGCCGGGGTGCGGGCGGATGGCGTGCAGCTCGGGCTGGAGCACCTTCTCGGTGCCGAGCAGCGCCTCCAGCGTCAGCGCGGCGGTGATGTCGGCGGAGGTGTACAGCTTGCCGAGGTCGGCGAGGGCCATGACCAGCATGCCGAGCATGCCGTCGGTGCCGTTGAGGAGGGCCAGGCCCTCCTTCTCGCGGAGCTCGACGGGCTCGATCCCGGCCTCGGCGAGCAGCTCCCCGGCGGGGCGGACGGTCCCGTCGGGACCCTCGGCGTCACCCTCGCCCATGAGCGCGAGCGCGCAGTGGGACAGCGGGGCGAGGTCTCCGGAGCACCCCAGCGAGCCGTACTCGTGCACGACGGGGGTGATCCCGGCGTTGAGCACGTCGGCCATCGTCTGCGCGACGGACGGCCGGACGCCGGTGTGCCCGGAGGCGACGGTCTTCAGCCGCAGGAACATCAGCGCCCGCACGACCTCGCGCTCGACGCGCGGGCCCATGCCGGCGGCGTGCGAGCGGACGATGTTGCGCTGGAGCTGCGCGCGCAGCTCGGGGCTGATGTGCCGGGAGGCGAGCGCCCCGAACCCGGTGGACACCCCGTAGACGGGCTCGGGCTTCGCGGCGAGCGCGTCCACGATCTCGCGGGCCCGTCCGAGCGCGGCCACGGCCTCGCCGGAAAGCTCGACACGGGCGTTGCCGCGGGCGACGGCGATCACGTCTTCGGCGGTGGTCCCGGACGTTCCCACCACGACAGTGTGCATATCCATATTCAGCACCCTACGGACTGAATCTCTTCATGTCACCCCTTCGATGCGCCGCTCGCGCGGTGCGGCCCTGGCGGGCCTTACCGGCTTCGCGTCGCTGCGCCGGACTCCGTCCGACGGTGGCCGGTCGGGGCTGGCGCCCCTGCCGTCCCGGCTTGGGGTCCGGTGGGCGGGTGCGGCTGGGTAGGCCCTGCGGGGCGAGGTCCCCTACCCACCCTTCGCCCGTTCCCCGGGGCTCCGCCCCGGACCCGTTGCCGCGCGCGGCACCGTTCGCGGGGGCCGGGCCCCCGCACCCCCACTCCTCCAACGCCGGAGGGGATGGGTACATCCAG
>NZ_JBHUBS010000014.1:0-14062 GCF_042788835.1 Streptomyces sp. NPDC056883
GGGCGTGGCCGCGCCGGGCCAGGCGCCGGGGGCGCCGCCTCCGGGCTGCGCGGCGCCGGGCCAGGCACCGGCGGCCGGAGCCGGGGCCGAAGCCGGAGCCGGGGCCGCGGGGGCGCCGGGGGTGGCCGCGCCGGGCCAGGCACCGGGCGCGGAGGCTGCGGCCGGAGGAACGGCGGCCGGGGCCACCGGCTCGGGCGGAGCCACGGGGACCGGGGCGGGGGCCTGGTGCACGGGGGCCGGGGCCTGGTGCACGGGAGCCTGCTGCGGCGGAGCCTGCGGCGCGGGGGTCCGTACCGACGCGGGGGCCATCGCGTGGGCCTCCGGCCCGGGCACGTAGCCCATGGCGGGGGCCGGGGCGAAGGCGGCGGCAGCGGCGGAGGCCGCGCCGCCGCGCTCCAGCCGGTCGAGCCGCGCCTGCACGGAACGCTCGTCGTCGAAGGCGGCGGGCAGCAGCACGCGGGCGCAGATCAGCTCCAGCTGCAGCCGCGGCGAGGTGGCTCCGCGCATCTCGGTGAGCCCCGTGTTGACCAGGTCGGCGGCCCTGGACAGCTCGGCGGCCCCGAAGACGGAGGCCTGGGCCTGCATCCGCTCGACCACGTCGTTCGGGGCGTCGATGAGCCCCTTCTCCCGGGCGTCGGGCACGGCGGCCAGGATCACCAGGTCGCGCAGCCGCTCCAGCAGGTCGGCGACGAAGCGGCGCGGGTCGTTGCCGCCCTCCACCACCCGGTCCACGATCTCGAAGGCCGCGGCCCCGTCCCCGGCGGCGAAGGCGTCCACGACGGCGTCGAGGAGCGTGCCGTCGGTGTACCCGAGGAGCGAGGTGGCCATGGCGTACGTCACACCCTGCTCGGTGGCGCCGGCCAGGAGCTGGTCCATGACGGACATGGAGTCACGGACGGATCCGGCTCCGGCGCGCACGACGAGCGGCAGCACGCCCTCCTCGACGTGGGCGCCCTCACGGCCGCAGACCTCGCCGAGGTAGTCCCGCAGGGTGCCGGGGGGCACGAGCCGGAAGGGGTAGTGGTGCGTACGGGACCGGATGGTGCCGATGACCTTCTCGGGCTCGGTCGTGGCGAAGATGAACTTGAGGTGCTCCGGCGGCTCCTCGACCACCTTCAGCAGGGCGTTGAAGCCCGCCGGGGTGACCATGTGCGCCTCGTCGATGATGTAGATCTTGTACCGGCTGGAGGCGGGCCCGAAGAAGGCCTTCTCGCGCAGGTCACGGGCGTCGTCCACACCACCGTGCGAGGCCGCGTCGATCTCGATGACGTCGATGGACCCCGGCCCGTTGCGCGCGAGGTCCCTGCAGGACTGGCACTCCCCGCAGGGGGTGGGCGTGGGGCCTTGCTCACAGTTCAGGCAGCGGGCGAGGATGCGCGCGCTGGTGGTCTTGCCACAGCCTCGCGGCCCGCTGAACAGGTACGCGTGATTGACCCGGTTGTTGCGCAGGGCCTGCATCAGCGGGTCAGTGACATGCTCCTGCCCGATGACCTCGGCGAACGACTCGGGGCGGTAGCGGCGGTACAGCGCAAGGGACGACACGTCTACGAGGTTATCCGGGCCCACCGACAACGGTGGCCCGCAGACCCGTCCCGGAACGCAAAGCGCCCCCCACGCACCCACCAGAGCCCACTTACCCTTGCTGCCTTCCGGCCCTGGGGGAGTTGGGTGAGATAGCGCCACGTGAGGGGCTGGGCCCCACCCTAGCGGATGGAGGCCCCCGGAATCGACCCGCACCCCGACCGGGACCCGACCCGGACCCCGACCAGGACCCCCACTCGGGCCCGCCCGACGATCACGTTCGCGAGCACCCCTCAACGTCTTGTATTGTTTGCCGCGGAGGATTCGCCTAGTGGCCTAGGGCGCACGCTTGGAAAGCGTGTTGGGGGCAACCCCTCACGAGTTCGAATCTCGTATCCTCCGCCATTGCTCTCACCGGGCAATAAGTCGAAGAGCCCCGCTGCTTGCAGCGGGGCTCTTCGACTTTCCCCTCCCGTTTCTCCTCCCGTCCGCCCGCAGACGAGGAACCCGCATGGTCGTCCACACCGCCGTCCCGCTCGGCGTCGAGGCCGCGCGGGGCGACGGACGGGTCTGGTACGCCGCGTACGGCTCCAACATGCACATGGACCGGCTGGGCGCCTACATCGCCGGCGGGACACCGGCCGGCGCGACGCGCTCTTATCCCGGCTGCCGGGACCGGCGGGCGCCGGAGCGGTCGATCGCCGTCCGGCTCGACGGCTGCCTCTACTTCGCCACCGAGTCCCCGGTGTGGACCGGGGGCAGGGGCTTCTACGATCCTTCGGCGCCCGGTCGCCTGCTGGGGCGCGCCCACCTCCTGACCGTGGGCCAGGTGTCGGACATCGCCGCGCAGGAGATGTACCGGGAACCGGGAAGCGACCTGGACCTCGGCACGGTGCTGCGCGACGGCCGCGACGCGGCGGGCAGCGGCCGGTACGAGACCTTGATCTGCCCGGGGACGGTCGACGGCATCCCCGTGCTCACCTTCACCGCCCCGTGGTCCCTCCGGGACGTCGAGCCGGTCATGCCGTCCGCCGCGTACCTGCGGCACCTGGCGGGCGGCCTGCTGGAGTCGGGGGTGTGGCGGGAGCAGGAGATCGCCGACTACCTGTCCGCCTGCCCGGGCGCGACCGGCAACTGGACACCGCGCCAGGTGCTCGACCTGATCGCGGAGCGGAGCGAGCGCTGACTTAGCGTGGGGTCATGGACACGGCACAGGAGTTCGAGACCCATCGATCGCGGCTGTTCTCACTGGCGTACCGGATGCTCGGCTCGGCGGCCGAGGCCGAGGACGCCGTGCAGGACGCCTACCTGCGCTGGCACGGGGTCGAGCCCGGCCAGGTGGCCGCGCCGGGCGCGTGGCTGGCCAAGGTGGTCACCAACCTGTGCCTGAACCGGCTCACCTCCGCCCGGGTGCAGCGCGAGGAGTACTTCGGACCCTGGATCCCGGAGCCGGTGGGGACCGGTGCCGGGGTGCTGGGCCCCATGGAAACGGCCGAGCAGCGGGACTCGGTGTCCTTCGCCGTGCTGACGATGATGGAGCAGCTGTCGCCGCCCGAGCGGGCCGCCGTGGTGCTGCGCGACGCCTTCGACTACAGCCACCGGGACGTCGCGGGCGTCCTGGACTGCTCGGAGGCGAACGCGCGCCAGCTCTACCGCCGGGCCAAGCAGCACCTCGCCGACGGCCGGCCGCGGTTCACCAGCTCGCGGGAGCAGGACGACGAGCTGCTGGCCCGGTTCCTGGCCGCCGCGTCCGAGGGTGCGATGGCCCAGCTGGAACAGCTGCTCGCCGACCAGGTGGTCGTCTGGTCGGACGGCGGCGGCAAGGCGAGTGCGGCGACCCGGCCGGTGGCCGGGCGCGACAACGTGGTCCGTTTCCTGATCGGCCTCTTCTCCCGGTGGGTCAACGGCACGCAGATCGCCTTCACCGAGGTGAACGGCGTGCCGGCGGTAGTCGGCTGGGCCGACGGCGAGCTGACCGCGTTCGGGGCGCTGGAGCTCGGCGAGGGCGGGATCACCGGCGTCCGGCTCGTCCTGAACCCGGACAAACTCGCCTTCCTCGCAACTCAGCTCCGAGATCTGTCACAGAACGCCTGACCCGTCGGTTCTTCATCAGTGACGGCGCCTGCGACTGCGACTGCGGCTTCGGAAGGCTGGGACTGATGAAGAACGACACGATCATGGTGACCGGGGCGACGGGCATGCTCGGCCGCGAGGTGCTGGAGCGGGTCCGCCGCACCGGCCGCCCGGTCCGCGCGCTCACGCGCCGGACCGCGCTGCCGCAGGACGCCGGGGTGGACTGGTACACCGGCGACCTGACCACCGGCGCCGGACTCGACGCGGCGCTCGCGGGCGTCGGTACGGTCATCCACTGCGCGAGCGACATCCGGCACTTCAAGAACGACCTCCCGGGCCTGCGCCACCTGCTGGAGGCCGCGGAGCGGGCCGGCGTCGAGCACGTCGTCAACATCTCGATCGTCGGCGTGGACCGGATCCCGTACCCGTACTACCGGGTCAAGCTGGAGGGCGAGCAGCTCCTCGCCGCCTCGGGGGTCGGCTGGACCACCCTGCGGGCCACCCAGTTCCCCGGACTGCTCGACCTGGCTTTCGGGGTCCTGTCCAAGCTCCCGGTGGTCCTCGTACCGTCGGGCACCGACTGCCAGCCGGCCGACCCGGGCGAGGTGGCGGACCGGCTGGTCGAGCTCGCCCTCGGCGCCCCGGCCGGCCGGGTGCCCGACTTCGCCGGCCCGACGGTGTACCCGGCCGCCCGCCTCGCCAAGGACTGGCTGCACGCCGCGGGCAAGCGCCGCACCGTCCTGCCCGTCCGGATCCCCGGCAAGGTCGGGGCCGCCTGGCGCGCCGGCCATCTGACCGCCCCCGGCCAGACGCTCGGCCGCCGCACCTGGGAGGAGTACCTCGCCGAGCGGGTCGCCCGCTGACCCGGGCGGCGTGCTGGACGCGGCCGACGTGCTGAACGTGCTGGACGTGCGGGTGGACATACCCGCACATACCGTTTCCCGAGACGGCCGATGAGGCGCGGGAGGAGCACGGGAGGAGGCGCGGATGGACTGGCTCCGGAGGGAGATCTTCCAGCCCTACCCCGAGCTGCTGATCTTCCTGACCATCGCCGTCGGCTTCCTGATCGGCCGCCTCCGGTACAAGTCCATCGCCCTCGGCGCCGTCACCGGATGTCTGATCGCCGGCCTGGTCATCGGCTCCCAGGCCAAGGTCGAGATCGACGGTCCGATCAAGTCCGTCTTCTTCCTCATGTTCCTCTTCGCCCTCGGCTACGACGTCGGCCCTCAGTTCTTCCGCGCCCTGCGCAAGGACGGCCTCCCCCAGGTCGTCCTCGCCCTCATCGTCTGCGTCACCGGGCTCGCCACCGCCTGGGCCTGCGCCACGCTCGCCGGCTACGGCACCGGCCTCTCCGCCGGGCTGCTCGGCGGCGGCCTCACCCAGTCCTCCGTCATCGGCGTCGGCTCCGACGCCATCGCCCACCTGCCCGGCGTCGGCGCGGCCGAGGCCCGGGACCAGTCCCATCTGATCGCCGTCGCCTACGCGGTCACGTACCCCCTCGGTACGGTCCTGCCCGCGCTGCTCCTCGCCGGGATCCTGCCCCGCCTGCTGCGCCGGGACCTCGCGGAGGAGAGCGCCGTGCTCGCCGCCGACCTGGAGGCCGCCGAGGACGACCCCGACGCCGGGGAGGGCTACTACAAGCACGTGCTGCGCGCGTACGCCGTCGACGTGGCGGCCTTCGCGGGGCGCACCATCGGGGACTTCGAGGCGGAGCAGAAGGCCGCCGGGCGGCGGCTCTACATCACCCGGCTGCGCCGCGCCGGGGAGATCCTGGAGCACACCCCGGACACCCGGGTCGAGCTCGGGGACATCCTGGCCGTCAGTGCGGTCCGCGGCGACCTCGTCGCGTACGACGCGCGCACGCACATCGGGATGGAGACCGACGACTTCGAGCTGCTCGCCTACCGCACCGAGTCCCTGCACGTGGTCATCACCGACCGGAACCTCAGCGGGCGCACCATCCGCACCCTGCGCCACGAGGAGTTCATGCCGGGCGTCTTCGTCGACGAGCACTGGCGGGCCGGTGCCGATCTGCGGGTCCGCCTCGACAGCACCGTGGAGCGGGGCGACACCCTGGTCCTCACGGGGCCGCGCAGCCGGGTGGAGGCGGCCGCGGCGGAGCTGGGCAAGCCGGTGCCGACCAGCTTCGCGACGGACATGGTGTGGATCGCGCTCGGGCTCTTCCTCGGCGGCTGCCTCGGCATCCCGGCGCTGCACGCGGCGGGTGCTCCGCTGTCGCTGTCCACCTCCACCGGAGCGCTGCTGATGGGGCTGGTCTTCGGCTGGATCCGGAGCAAGTACCCGACGTACGGGAACCTGCCGTCGGCGGCGCAGTGGCTGATGGGCACGCTCGGGCTGTGCGTGTTCGTCACGGTCGTCGGCCTCAACGCCGGCCCGAGCTTCGTCCCGGGCCTGCGCGAAGCGGGCTGGCCGCTGCTCCTGTGGGGCGCCGTCGTGACGAGCGTGCCGCTGCTGGCCGGATTCGCCTACGGGCACTTCGTGCAGCGCCTCCCCCTCCCGATCCTGCTCGGCGCCCTGGCCGGAGCCCAGACCACGACGGCCGCGCTGGGCGCCCTGACGGAACGCGCGCGCAGCCAGATCCCGGCCCTGGGGACGACGGTCCCGTACGCCCTGGGCAACGTCCTGCTGACGATGTGGGGGTCGGTGATCGTGCTGCTGCGGCGGTAGAAGGCCACTCGCACAGGTTCCCTGGAAGATACCTTCAGAGATATAATCGGCATCCGAGTTGATATCAACGGAGGTGCCTCGTGAGTAGAACCGTGATCGATCTCGACGATGAGCTGCTTGCCGACGTCGCCCAAGCACTCGGCACGAGCACCAAGAGGGACACGGTCAACACCGCCCTGCGCGAGGTGCTGGAGACCCGACGCCGGGCCCTTGCACTGACACGTCTCCGTGCGGCCGCCGCCGATGGCGCCTTCGACCTGGACCTTTTTGACGACAAGGGGAACTACCGGCGGTGAGCGCTGCCCAATTCCTCATCGACACGAGTGCGTTGGCCCGACTCATGCGGGGCGACGCCGAACAGTACGGCTGGGACCAGGCGGCGGCGGCCGGGCTCATCGCCACCTGCCCTATCACCGAGCTGGAGTTCTTCTACAGCGCACGGTCCGCCGAGGACCGGATCCGGGGGATCGAGGACATGCGCCTGCTGTTCGGCTGGGTGCCGATTGACGACCGCGCCTACGGCCGCGCCTGGCAAGTGCAGGAGCTGCTGACCCGGCGTGGACAGCACCGCAGTGCCGGCGCCGTGGACCTCATCGTCGCCGCGACCGCGGAACTGCAGGGGCTGACCCTCCTGCACCGCGACCGCGACTTCGAGTGCATCGCGGCCGTCACCGGCCAGGCCTTGCAGTGGTACGGCCCGGCTGCTGACAAGTAGGGACGGCGGGCCGCCTCGACAGAGTGGGGTCCCCGAGGCCGACCTCCGGTTCGTGCGGCAGGGCTAGACGGGCCGGACGGGCTAGCCGTGGGGGATCAGGGCCACCGGGCTGTGGGCGTGGTGGGCCACCGCGTGGTCCGTGGGGCCCATGCCGTGGAGGGGGCGGTGGTGGCGGCGGCCCACGACCAGGAGGTCGGCCCCGGCGGACTCCTCCAGCAGGAGCTCCGCCGGGTCGCCCGAGCGGGTCACGCACTCCGTCGGCACCGACGGGTGGGCCGCACCGGCCGCGGCCACCGCCGCTTCGAGCACCTCCGGGGCGGCCGGGCCCGCCTGCACCGCGTGCACCGCGCACAGCGGGAGGGCGTGCCGCGCCGCCCAGGCGTACGCGAAGTCGAGGACCGCGGCATAGTCGCCCGCCGGGTCCACCCCGACGACGACCCCGCGTCCGTGCGGGGCGCGCTCGGCGGGTTCCCGTACCAGGACCACCGGGACCTCGGCGCGCCCCGCGACGTGCAGCGCGGTGGAGCCGAGCAGCGGAACCACGTGGCGCTCCTCGCCGCTCGCGCCGAGCACGATCAGCCCGGCGTTCGACCCGGCGGCCGCCCGCGGGATCTCGTTGCCGGCTCCGCCCTCCGCCGTGGTCGCCTCGACGTCCAGGCCCCGGTGGGCGGCGCGGAGTTCGGCGACGACGGAGGACAGTACGGCCCTCGCCGCGGACTCGTTCGCGCCGAGCACGGGCTGGAACTCCGGGGAGATCGGCTGGACGGTCGGCCAGGCCTGGCCCACGTGGAGCAGCCGGAGCGGCGCCCCGGCCGCCAGGGCCTCCCGGGCGGCCCACCGGGCGGCGGCGAGGCTCCGGGGCGAACCGTCGAAGCCGACGATGACGGGGAGGGAGGGGAGGGGCGGGAGGTCGGGCGAGGTGGGCGGGACGGACGGGACGGACATCGGCGGCACCCTTCGTTTTCCGGTGGCTCCTATGACGCTACGCCCCTTGACCTGTTTGTCCTGTGAGGGACGTTTTGCTCCTGCCCGGACCCGGCCTGCCGGGGCCCGGCGCGCCACTAGGCTGCGGGCGTGCCGTCGTACTCGATAGGGCAGGCTGCCGGTCTGCTGTGCGTGAGCCCCGAAACCGTCCGCCGCTGGGCCGACGGGGGGCGGCTGCCCGTCCGCCGGTCGCCCGAGGGGGTGCGCACCGTCGACGGAGTGGCCCTCGCCGCCTTCGCCAAGGAGCGGGGCGCCGGTCTGCATCCGGTGCCGGAGAAGGCGGCCGCCACCTCCGTGCGCAACTCCTTCGCCGGGATCGTCACCGCCGTCCGGGTCGACGCGGTCGCGGCCCAGGTCGAGATCCAGTCGGGCCGGCACCGCCTGGTCTCCGTGGTGACCCGGGAGTCGGTCGAGGAACTCGGCATCGCGGTCGGGGTCACCGTGACGGCCCGGGTGAAGTCCACGGACGTCCACATCGACCTGGCCTTCTAGCCCCGTCTGCGGGAGTCGACGCCAGGCCTAGCAGCGCAGCGCCGCGTACAGGTCCAGCTTGTGGTCGAGGCGCGAGAGGTCGCGGCCGGTCAGCGCCTCCACCCGCTCGATCCGGTAGTGCACCGTGTTCACGTGCAGGTGCAGCGCCTCCGCCGTACGCGTCCACGAGCAGTTGTTCGCGAGGAACACCTCCAGGGTCTCCCGGAGCATCCCGTCCCCGAGCGAGCCCAGCGTCCGCGTCCCGAACACCCCGCGCACCTCCGGCGGGACCCCCGACAGCAGTTCGGCCAGGGTGTCCAGCTGCTCGACCCCGCGGACCGCGACCGCCTCGTCCGCCGCCGTCAGCGCGAAGCGCGCCTGGCACAGTGACGCGCGTAGCCCCTCGGCCGAAGCCGTCCGCGCGCCCACGCCGAGCCGCAGGTCGGCCCCCGGCTCCGCGCAGGCCTGGAGCAGCGGCCATACGGCGCGCAGCCGGTCGGCGAGATCGGCGGTGGGGGCCGCCCCGGCGGCATCGGCCCCGGAGGGACCGGCGGGACCGGCCCCGTCCGGGCCCTCGTACAGCACCGCCCCGCCCGGCCCCGCCGCCCACCGGGCGCCCTCCAGGTGCCGCAGCGCCTCCGCCAGCGCGTCCCCGTCGGTCGCCGTCACCACGCGGTACGGGCCCCCCGCGGGCAGTCCGGCCGCCTGGAGCGCGGCGGCGAGGAGGTCCGGTTCGGCCTCGGCCGCCACCAGGGCGAGCAGTTCCCGTCCGGCGGCCCGTCGCGCGGCCACCCGGCGCGCCGTGCCGTCGCGGTACTGCGCGAACACCTCGGCGATCTCGTGGAGCACCCGCGGCGGCGCCGCGTCCGCGTCCGGGACGTGCAGCAGCCAGGCGTCGTACGGGGAGCTCTCGGCCTCGACGCCGAGCGAGACCCCGCCCTTCGCGGCGGAGGCGGCCCGCTGTGCCGGGATGGCGGGCGCGGACGGGGTACGGGCCACCGTGCGGCCGCTCGCGGTCAGCAGGTAGCAGGGCAGCCGGCCCAGGTGCGCACACGCCCGGTCCAGCAGCTCAGCCGGCCCGGCCCCGCCCTCCAGGAGCCGGCTGAGCTCGCTGCGCACGTTCTCGGGAAGCGCGAAGTGCCGGGTCGGGCGCCGGCTGAGGTCGCCCCACTGGCGCAGGTACACCGCTTCGGTGACGGCCCGGAAGCTGGTCCGCGCGGGCACCGCCACCAGCGGCACCCGGTGGGCCCGGCAGGCGGCGACGACCTCCTCGGGCACCCCTCCGTGGGTCTCCTCGCCCGCCAGCAGGGCCCGCGCTCCGGCGTCGGCGAGGGCGGCGACGAAGCGGTCGGTCCTGGCCGCGGCCGAAGCCCCCGGACGCCACCACACGAGACCGCTGAGCACGAGCTCTCCGGGGCCCAGGAACCGGCCCGGGTCCTCCAGGTCGGTGGCGGTCACCCCGCTGACCTCCTGGCCGAGAAGGGACTGTTCGCCCCACAGCAGGGTGAGGCCGAGGTTGTCGGACTGGAGCAGGTCGAGGACGTGCATGACAGGGACTCCTTGCGGCGGGTGGCAGCCCACAATCGCGAGGCGAATATGAGGATTGCCATGGTAAATGCAAGGGCAACCCTTCGAACAGCCTCTTGGATGATCCACCAGGGACGCCCCGTCGACCCTGGTGTTTTTCCGTGCCGGGGACCAGTCGTCCCCACCCCCGGCCCGTTGTTTCACTGAGCGAGACGCCGAAAAGCGACGAAAAAGCGACCACGCAACGGCCATCAGGCAGCGGCCGTCAGGCAACGACGAAGAACCACGAGACGACGACGGAAAGGATGGCGGGAAATGGACCTCAATACGGTGCTCGACGTACGCGACGCACGCCGCCGCGAACCCTGGCGGCCGGGTGACGCCTGGCTCGGCGGCGGGACGTACCTCTTCTCCGAGCCCCAGCCCCACATCCGCCGTCTCGTGGACCTCTCCCGGATGGGCTGGCCGCCCCTCTCCTGGCAGCCCGACGGCTCCCTCGACATCGCGGCGACCTGCACCATCACCGAGCTGTCCCGTTTCGGCCGGACCCTGCCCACCACGGCGGCGCCGCTCTTCGAACAGTGCTGCCGGGCCTTCCTCGCCAGCTTCAAGATCTGGAACATGGCGACCGTCGGCGGCAACCTCTGCAACGGCCTCCCCGCCGGCCCGATGGTCTCCCTCACCGCCGCCCTCGACGGCACCGTCCTCCTCCAGGGCCAGGACGGATCCACCCGGCGCCTGCCCGTCACCGACTTCATCCGCGGAGCCGGCGTCAAGGACCTGCGCGACGGCGAGCTGCTGCGCTCGGTGCGACTGCCCGCCCGCGCCCTGGACTCCCGTACGGCCTTCCGGCAGGCCTCCCTCTACGGCCTCGGCCGCTCCGGCGCGCTCGTCATCGGCGCCTACGACCCCCAGGACGGCTCCCTCGCCGTCACGGTCTCGGCCGCCACCACCCGCCCCTTCCGCTTCTGGTTCGCGCTGCCGCCCACGGCGGCCGAACTGCGCCGCACGATCGACGACACCGTCCGGCCCGACGAGTGGTACGACGACATCCACGGACTGCCCGCCTGGCGGCGCCACATGGGCCTGCGCCTGGCCGAGGAGGTCCGCCGCGAACTGACGGGCGAGCCGACGGGCGACGACGCTCCGGAGGGTCTGCGATGACCAGCAGCAGCAACAGCAGTGGCAACAGCGGCTACGGGATCGACATCAACAAGCAGCGCTTCACCGAGGAGCCCCGCGCCGGCCAGTGCCTGCGCACCTACCTCCGCGACCGCGGCTGGTTCGGCGTGAAGAAGGGCTGCGACCAGGGCGACTGCGGCGCCTGCACGGTCCACGTCGATGGGCAGCCGGTCCACAGCTGCCTCTACCCGGCCGTCCGCGCCGAGGGCCGCTCCGTCACCACCGTCGAGGGACTCTGCTCGCCCGGCGGCGACCTCCACCCCGCCCAGCAGCAGTTCCTCGACGCCCAGGGCTTCCAGTGCGGCTTCTGCACCGCCGGGTTCCTGATGACCACCTCCGCCCTCCAGGCCGAGCGGGGCACCGCCCACGACGACGGCAAGCTCGACGACCTCCCCCGCGCCTTCAAGGGCAACATCTGCCGCTGCACGGGGTACCGCGCCATCGAGGACGCCGTACGCGGCGTGAAGCACGTCGAAACCCCCGAGGCGGGCCAGGCCGTCGGCAGGTCCCCCGGCGCGCCGGCCGGCCCGCAGGTGGTCACGGGCACGGCCCGCTACACCTTCGACGTCACCGTCCCCGGCCTGCTCCACATGAAGCTGCTGCGCTCCCCGCACCCGCACGCCCGGATCGTCTCCATCGACACCCGCGACGCCCTCGAGGTGCCGGGGGTGCACGCCGTGTTCACCCACCACGACGCCCCCGACCGGCTGTACTCCTCGGCCCGGCACGAGCACCCCACCGAGGACCCGATGGACACCCGCGTCCTGGACGACGTGGTCCGTTTCGTCGGCCAGCGCGTGGCCGCCGTGGTCGCCGACAGCGAGCAGGCCGCCGAGGAGGGGTGCCGGCGCGTGGTGGTCGCGTACGAGGAACTCCCGTACGTCATCGACCCGGAGGAGGCCATGCTCCCGGGCGCCCCCGTCCTCCACCCCAAGGGCCCCGAGTCGGGGATCTTCCGCGCCGAGAACAACGTGTGCGGCGAGGTCCACCACACCCTCGGCGACATGGAGCAGGGGTACGCGGAGGCGGACGTCGTCCACGAGGAGACCTTCCAGACGCAGCGCGTGCAGCACGCCAGCCTGGAGACCCACGGCAGCATCGCGTACTTCGAGCCCAAGGAGGACGGCTCCCCGGGCGAGCGCATCACCGTGCGCTCCTCCACCCAGGCGCCGTTCCTGACCCGGCGGGCCCTGTGCGCCCTCTACGACCTGAACGAGGACGAGGTGCGCGTCGTCGCGGGCCGCGTGGGCGGCGGGTTCGGCGGCAAGCAGGAGATGCTGACCGAGGACATCGTGGTCCTCGCCGCCCTGAAACTGCGGCGCCCGGTGAAACTCGAATTCACCCGGGCCGAGCAGTTCTACGGAGCAACCACCCGCCACCCCTTCAAGATCACCATCAAGATCGGGGCCAAGGCCGACGGCACCCTCACCGCACTGCGCATCCGGGTCGTCTCCAACACCGGCGCCTACGGAAACCACGGCCCGGCCGTCATGTTCCACAGCGTCGGCGAGTCCTTCGCGGTCTACAAGGCCCCGAACAAGCAGGTGGAGGCGTACTCCGTCTACACCAACGGCGTGCCCGCGGGCGCCTTCCGCGGCTACGGCCTGGGCCAGGTCCTCTTCGCCCTCGAATCGGTGATGGACGAGCTCGCCGTCCGGCTCGGCATGGACCCGCTCGTCCTGCGCGAGAAGAACGTCATCGGCCCCGGCGACCCCATGGTCACCCCGATCGGCCACGAGGAGGACCTCTTCATCGCCTCGTACGGCATGAAGCAGTGCATGGACGTCGTCCGCAAGGCGATCGCCGAGGACCGCAGTCACGAGGACGTTCCCGAGGGCTGGCTGACCGGCACGGGCACGGCGGTCGCGATGATCGCGACCGGTCCCCCGGGCGGCCACTTCGCCGACGCGCGCGTCTCGCTGCTGCGCGACGGCACGTACGACATCGCGGTGGGCACGGCCGAGTTCGGCAACGGCACCACCACCGTCCACAAGCAGATCACCGCGGGCGCCCTGAACACCACGGTGGACCGGATCACGGTCCGCCAGTCCGACACCGACGTCGTCCGCCACGACACCGGCGCCTTCGGCTCGGCCGGCACGGTCGTGGCGGGCAAGGCCGTGATGCTGGCGGCGAACTCCCTCGCGGAACGCCTCCGGACCTTCGCCGCCCGCCACACGGGCACGGCCCGGCACCTGTGCAAGCTGTCCGCGGAGGCCTTCGACTGCGCGGGACGCGTCGTCACCCTCAAGGAGCTGTACGAGGCCGCGTACGACCGGGGCGAGCTCGACGAGATGGCGGCCGACGGCCACTGGGGCGGCTCCCCCCGCTCCGTGGCCTTCAACGCCCAGTGGTTCCGGATCGCCGTCGACCCGGACACCGGCGAGATGAAGATCCTCCGCTCCGTCCACGCGGCCGACGCGGGCAAGGTCATGAACCCGATGCAGTGCCGCGGCCAGGTCGAGGGCGGCGTGGCCCAGGCCCTGGGCGCCACCCTCTTCGAGACCGTACGGGTCGACGCGCGCGGGGAGGTCACCACGGCCGCCTTCCGCCGCTACCGCCTCCCCCAGTACGCGGACGTCCCGCGCACGGAGGTCCACTTCATGGAGACCTCCGACGCCATCGGCCCGCTCGGCGCCAAGTCGATGTCCGAGAGCCCCTTCAACCCGGTGGCCCCCGCCTTCACCAACGCGCTGCGGGACGCGACGGGGATCCGCTTCACGGAGCTGCCGGTGACCCGGGACGTGGTCTGGCAGAAGATCCACGAGGCGGGCGGCCGGCCCTGAAACGGAAGTGGGGGGGGGGCACCCGAAACCCCCCCCCCCCCCCCCCCCCCCCCCACGCCCCCCCCCCCCCCACCCGCCACAAAGAACGGTGGTTCCCCTTTTTTGGTCCCCCCAC
>NZ_JBHUBS010000014.1:14072-257671 GCF_042788835.1 Streptomyces sp. NPDC056883
CCAAAGGGGGGGGGGGCACCCCCCCCCGACCCCCCCCCACTTCATTGCGCCCGCGCCGGGGCTAGCCCTGCGTGAAGTAGCCGAGGAGGTCGGTGATCACGTGGTTGGGGCCGCCGTAGCTGTTGAAGATGTTCACCTTGCCGCCGGTCCCGACCGGGGTGGTGACGTGGTTCGGGACGGTGACACCGGGCAGCGTGTTGAGGCTGCTGGCCCCGGGGAGCTTGCCGCCGAAGGCGTACGCGGTCAGGAAGCCGGGGCCGGTGGAGTCGGTCGCGGTGACGTTCAGGACCGCGCCGACGGCGTTGGCCGGGAGGCCGGAGACCGTGGTCGTGGCGCCCGGGGCGACCTTGCCCGTGGTGCGGGTGTCGGCGAGGCGCTTGGGGACGACCGGCGTGAACAGCGCCTTGCCGTCCTTGCCGTAGTAACCCACCGCGTCCAGGACCAGGTGCGTCGAGCCGGAGTTCGTGAAGAGGGTGATCGTGCCGTCCGGGCCGACCGGGACGATCGCCTGATTCGACTTGTCCTTGCCCGGCTCCACGTTCAGGTTGGAGGTCGCCGGGCGCTTCGCCGGGTCCGGGTAGGCGATCACGTGCGCCGGCTGGGTGGCACCCGTACCGGTGAGGTTGAGGGCGACCGCGGTCGCGGAGGCCGGGATGCCGTTGACGCCGGCCACCTTCACCGTGCGGGTCTTGCCACCGCCCAGCGCGCCGCCCGACGTACGGGTGTCCGTGACACGGGTCGGGGTGACGGGGGAGAAGCGCTCGCCGGTGGTGGGCCGGTAGGAGCCGACGACGTCGACGATCAGGGAGGCCTTGCCCGCGTTCAGCTGGGCTTTGATCTTGCCGTCGGCGCCCACGGGCACGGTCACCGTGTTGGACGAGGTGCCGCCCTTGGCGATGTTCACGTTCGACGTCGCCGGCCGCGACTGGCCCGACGGCCACACCGTGAGGTGGGTGTCCTCCGTGGCATCGGTGACCGTCACGTTCAGGACCACCGCGCTCATGCTCTGGCCGAGCCCGTGGTTCGGAACGTTCTGGCCGGCCCACAGGACCACCGGGAGGGCGGAGCCGCCCTTGATGGGGGTGTTCGTGGTCCGGGTGTCCAGCAGGCGGAACGGCTCCGTGGCCACGTACCCGGACGGCGCGTAGTCGACCTGCACGGTCTTGGTGACCGTCGACTCCGCTCCCTGGGTGTCCGTCAGTCTGACCGTCACGTTGTACGTGCCGGGCGTCTTGTAGGCGTGCTCCACCTTCTCCAGACCCGCGCGGCTCGAGGAGGTGCCGTCGCCGAAGTCCACCTTCTGCGAACCCACCCGCCACGGCGCCACCGTGGCACCGGGGGTGTCGATGCGGACGGTCAGCGGAGCGACCCGGTATCCCGCGTCGGCGGAGGTCGGCAGGACCGGTGTGGCGGTGAAGCCCGCGGTCAGTACGCCGGGTGCGGTCACCTTGGTCGTCCGCGTGGAGCCCGCCACCTCCCGCCCCACTGCCGTGACCACCTTCGTCTTGACGTTGTACACGCCCGGGGAGCCGTAGACGTGCTCGACGAAGTTCTCCTTGCTGACGACCGGGGCCGTCCCGTCACCGAAGTCGACGTGGTACGTGAGGGTGGACTCCCACTGGCTGTCCGTGGTCATCCTCACTCCGACCTTGCTGCCGACCGGAGCCCAGTTGTTCTGCGAGACGTACGACCAGACCATGCTCAGGCGGTCCTGCGCCTCCTCCGCACCCCGGTCGATCCACCCGCCGTCCCTGCCGGTGTTGGGGACCCGCGGGTCGTCCGCGGTCGGACCCCCGTCGATGTCGGTCGGCAGCACGCCGGGCGCCGTCGGATCGCCGGAGTCGATGGTGGGGGACCCGCCCAAGTGCGCACCGACTCCGTCGCGCGACGGCACGACGATGTCGTGCGCGCCCTGGCCGGTGGCGGCCGTGAACTCCGCCGAGGTCCTGTACCCGGTACCGGCCCACTGATACGGCATGCCCAAGCTGCCGGACTGTCCGTAGCCGCCGGTGATCAGGTTGTAGTCGGCGGCGGTTCCGGCCGTCGCGCTCTCCGACACGCCGATGCTCCGGAAGGATTCGAAGTTCGAGCAGTAATCGGCGGGGTAGATCAGGTTATTGAACACCTTGGATCCGGTCGAGCCACCACTGACCCCGATGCCCTCCTTGCAGCCGCTGTAGACCGTGTTGTTGGTCAGGACGGTGCCGGGCGCGTCCACCACTTCGGCCGCCTCCAGAGACTTCTGGGCGAAGAAGGTGTTGCGGCCGAACACCGTGTTCCGGGAGCCGCCCTCGACCCGGGCGCTGTGCAGCCGGCTCCGTGTGACGCGCACGTCCTCGCTTCCCCCGCCGACCACCAGGCCGTGGGACTTGCTCCACCCGTTGCCGATGCCGTCCAGTGCGACATCGGTGGAACCGAGGACCCGGATGCCGTCGTCGGTGACCGGCCCGCGGACCACTACGTGGGAGGCGCCACTGATGGTCAGGCCGTCCGTCCAGTACGTCTCCAGCACCTCCCCCGTCTCAGGGTCGGGCGCGGACGGGATGATGTCGAAGGTGATGGGCTTGCCCGGCTCGCCGGAGCGGTCGATGGTGACGGACTCCTTGTAGTAGCCGATGGCCGCGTCGACCCACACGGTCTGGCCCGGCTCGACGACCTTCGCCGCCTTCGAGATCGAGCAGAAGGGCACCGCCTGCGAACCCGGTCCGCCGTCGGTGCAGTTCGCGGCGGCACGGTTCACGTAGAGGCTTGACGGGGCCGCCCCGGCGGCCTCGGCGCCCGGGACACCGAGAAGGGTGACGAGACCTGCGGTGAGCAGGACCGTCGTCGTACGAGTGGGATACAACAGGTGTACTTCCTTCGAGTCTCAGTTCGCGGTGAAGTAGCCGAGGAGGTCGGTGATCACGTGGTTGCTGCCGCCGTAGCTGTTGAAGATGCTGACCTTGCCGCCGGGGCCGACGGGGGTCATCACGTGGTTCGGGACCGTGCGGCCGGGCAGTGTGTTCAGGCTGCTGGCGCCCGGCAGCGTGCCGCCGGAGGCGTAGGCCGTGAGGAAGCCCGGGGCGGTGGTGTCGGTGGCGGTGACGTTGAGGACCGCGCCGAGGGCGTTGGCCGGGAGGCCGGCGACCGTGGTCGTGGCGCCGGGGGCGACCTTGCCGGTGGTGCGGGTGTCGGCGAGGCGCTTGGGGACGACCGGGGTGAAGAGCGCCTTGCCGTCCTTGCCGTAGTAACCCACCGCGTCCAGGACCAGGTGCGTCGAGCCGGTGTTCGTGAACAGGGTGATCGTGCCGTCCGGGCCGACCGGGACGATGGCCTGGTTGGACTTGTCCTTGCCCGGCTCCACGTTCAGGTTCGAGGTGGCGGGGCGCTTCGCCGGGTCCGGGTAGGCGATGACGTGCGCCTGCTCCCTCGCGCCGGTGCCCGTCAGGTTCAGGGCGACCGCGGTGGCGTCCGCCGGGATGCCGTTGACGCCCGCGACCTTCACCGTGCGGGTCTTGGCGCCGGTCAGGGGGACACCCATCGTGCGGGTGTCCAGGACGCGGGTCGGGGCCAGCGGGCTGAAGCGCTGTCCCGTCTCCGGCTGGTAGTAGCCGACGAAGTCGACGATCAGCGAGCCCCGGCCCGAGTTGAACTGGGCGTAGAGCTTGCCGTTGGAGCCGACCGGGACGGTCACCGTGTTGGAGGAGGTACCGCCGGCGAGGACGTTGACGTTCGAGGTCGCCGGGCGGGACTGGCCCTGGGGCCACACGGTCAGGTGGGTGTCCTCCGTGGCTCCGGTCACCGTCACGTTGACGACCGCCGCGGCCATGCTGCTCGAGAGGGGGTGGCCGGGCACGGCCTGGCCGACCGGCAGGGTCACGGTCACCGGACCCGAGACGGCGCTGCTCGTGGTGCGGGTGTCCATGAGGCGGAACGGCTCGGTGGCCACGTAGCCGGACGGCGCGTAGGCGGCCTTCACGGTGCGGGTGGACGTGGACATTGCGCCGTTGATGTCGCGGATGGTGACGGTCACCTTGTAGTCACCGGGCGCCTTGTAGGTGTGCCTGAACGTGTCCAGCGCCTTGAAGGAGTCGGAGGTGTTGTCCCCGTAGTCGACGTCGACGACCTGGATCGGCCACGGCGCCGCGGTGGGCTTCGTGTCGAGCTCGAAGGTCAGCGGGGCGACGGGCCACATCTCGTCGTCGGCAACCGGCACGACGGGCTGCGCGGTGAAGACGGTGCTCAGCGGACCGGCGGGGGTCGCCTTGACCGGCCTCGAAGCGGAGAACTTCGCCCCCAGGGCATTGGCCACGATCACCGTGACGGCGCACGAACAGGGCGATGTGTAGACGTGTGTCGCGGCTCCGTCGTTGGCGTCTCCCGGGCGGGTGACGACCGGGGGCGTCCCGTCGCCGAAGTCCGTGGTGTACGTCAGCCCGCCGGGCCAGCGGCTGTCCGAGCCGGGGTGCGCCGTCACCTTCGTACCTATCGGCGCCCATGCCTGGTCGACCGACAGGAAGGCGTAGGTCAGGTGCTCGGCGGTCTCGTAGGCGCCGCGGTCGACGTACCCGCCGTTCTTGCCGGTGTTGGGGACGCGCGGGTCGTCCGCGACCGGGTTCCCGTCCATGTCCCCGGTCAGGAGGGCGCCCGGCGCCGTCGGGTCGCCGGAGTCGATGGTGAGGGAGCCGTCCATCACGCCGACGCGGTCGCGGTTCGGGGTGATGATGTCGTGGCCGCCCTGGCCCGTGGCGGCCGCGAACGCCGCCGCGTCCTTGTAGGCCGTACCGGCCCAGGTGTACGGGACCGTGGCGATCTTGGGGCTGCCCGCGATCAGGTTGTAGTCGGCACGGGTGCCGGACGCCGCGCTCTGCGCCACCACGAGGGGGGTGCGGGTCTTGCCCGCCGCGCACGCGGAGGAGTCGGGCTCCGCGGTGAGGAACACGTTGTTGAGCACGGAGGAGCCGGCCGAGCTGCCGCTGACCGAGAGGCTCGTTCCGCAACCGCCGCCGAAGTGGTTGTTGGTGAACGCCGTACCGGGGGCGTCCGCGACGACGGCCGGCTTGTCCGTTCCGCCGACGATCAGGTTCCGGCTGAGAACGGTGCCCCGGCTGCCGCCTTCGATCCGCGGGCTGGTGACGCGGCTCCGGCTGATGCGCACGTCCGTGCTGCCGTCGCCCACCCTCAAGCCCTTGGTGGAGCCGTGGATCTCCGACTGCTCCACGACCACGTCGCTGGAACGGTTGATCTTCGCGCCGCCGAAGAGGGTCAGCCCCCGGAGCACCACGTGGGAGGCGCCGGTGATGGTCAGGCCCTCATCGGAGCGCAGGAGCGCCCGGGAGTCGTCCCGCCCGTCCACGGCGAAGGTGATCGGCTTGCCCGGCTCGCCGGAGCGGTCGATGGTGACGGGATCGTCGTAGTTCGTCTCCGGGTTGATCCGTACGGTCTGACCCGGCGCGACGGCCTTCACCGCCGCCTGGATCGTGCAGAACGGGGCGGCCCGCGAACCGGCCCCCGTGTCGGTGCAGTTCGCGTCCTGGCGGTTGTTCACGTAGAGGTTGGCCGGGCTCCCGGCGGCGGCGACGGCCGGTATGCCGAGGAGGGTGACGCCACCTGCCGTCAGCAGGACCGTGGCGCGCGTGCGGAACACAGCGCTGATGCTCTTGTTCATCCATCCCCCGTCACATCGTTCGACCGTCACGCATAGGACGGCCCGGCCCGCGCGATGGTTGTACGGGGATCCGCGCTTCCCGGCGCGACTTTTCGATCCGGCGATCACGAGATCTCGCCATCTGCCAGGCAGATACGACGAAATCATGCACAGCTACGGCTCATATCAAGGCACCAACCTTGCACATGAGGTTCCATAGAGCACGCTTCCGGGAAAGAGTGACCCATGGCCAAACTCATGCTGCACGGAGACCTGGACCACCCGGCGACGCTCAGCGTCGCGGATCTGCGGGACTGGGCACAGCACCGTGCCGCGGTCACCTTCGACTGCGCGACGAACGGTCCGCAGCACCACGTGTTCGAGGGCCCGTTGCTCCGGGAGGTCATCTCGGACGCCGGCCCGGCCTTCGACGCCCGCCGCCGCAAGGACCGTTCGCGGTTCCTGCTCGCCGTGACCGGTGGGGACGGGCACCATTCGATGCTGTCCTGGGCCGAGTTGGACGACGACTTCGGCGCGAGTCCGGTGCTGCTGGCGACCCGCCTCGACGGTGAGGACCTCGACGAGGCGGGCGCGCAGCTGGTGGTCCCTTCGGACCGGTGCGGGGCGCGCTACGTCAGCGCCGTCACGCACGTGTGGTTCGGCGCGCTGTCGCCGCCGAACCTGGGCCTGTAGGCCCTCGGGTCCAGGACCCTCAGACCGTCGCGAGGGAGATCTCGGTCGACTTGATCAGCGCGACGACGGAGGACCCGGCGGCCAGGCCGAGCGCCTCGACGGCGTCCTTGGTGATGGCGGCGGTGAGCCCGCCGCCGTTGACGTCCACCTTGACGGACGCCATGGCGCCGCCGGCGGCGACGTCGACCACGGTGCCGGCGATCTGGTTGCGGATGGAGATGCCCTCGACGGCTCCGGTGGCCAGGGCGACCTCGGTGGCCTTGACGAGCGCCTTGACGGAGGAACCCGCGGCGAGGCCGAGGTCCTTGGCGGCGTCGGTGGTGATCGCGGCGGTGATGTCCTGGCCACCTTCCAGGCGGACCTTGACCGTCGTCATGGCCTCGCCCGAGGTGACGGAGGTGACGGTGCCGGCGATCTGGTTGCGGATGCTCAGGCTCATGAGTGGTTCGACCTTCGGGGTAGACGGTTCGGTGCGTACGGCCCGGGGGACCGCACAAGATCGACGCTAGGCGGCTTTGCCGCGGCGTGCTTTCGACCCTTCGCATCCGCCACCCGGAACCACCCGAGCGGCTGGCCCGTGCGCCCGTAAAAATCTTCGGGGTTCCTGTCACACCCGTGCGGTGGCGCGGGTCAGTGCGGTGAGGACGGAAAAACACCGTCCCCACCGCCTACCGAGGAGCCCCTCATGCAGATCGCCGCCACCGTCGTCGCCGTCCTCGCCGCCGCCATGTCGGGCTTCTCGGGCTACTCGCTCCTGCGCCGCGCCCCCTGGGTCGTGGAGGCCATGGAGCAGTACCGGGTCCCGCGGGCCTGGTGGACCCCGCTCGGCGCCGCCAAGGCCGCCGGAGCACTGGGCCTGCTGGCCGGTTTCCTCGTCCCGGCCCTCGGCATCGCCGCCGGCATCGGCCTGGTCCTCTACTACACCGGCGCCGTGATCACCGTGCTCCGGGCCCGGGCGTACGCCCACGTCCCCTTCCCGGTGATCTACATGGCTCCGGTCGTCGCCGCCTTCGCCCTCGGCTTCGCCGCGTAGGGGGCCCAGCCGGCCGGCCGGTCACTCGGTCACTCAGTCACTCGAACTTCGGCATCTCGCCGACCGTCTTCGCCACGTCGATCACGGCGAAGGCCGCGCCCTGCGGGTCCGTCACCGCCGCGAAGCGGCCGAAGGGGCTGTCCATCGGGCCGAAGTGCAGCTTTCCGCCGTGCGCCTGGGTCTTCGCGACCGCCTCGTCGCAGTCCGGGACGGCGAAGTAGACCTGGACGTACGAGGGGATCTCCGGCGGGAAGTCGGTGCCCATGTTCATCCGGCCCAGCACCGGGTTCTCCGGGCCGCCCAGACTGAAGACCTTGAAGTCCATCCCGGCCATCTCGGGGTCGTCGCCGGCGTCCATCTGCTGGGTCCCGTACGGGAACACCTGCGGGAGGAACGCGTCCGGCTTGGCCACGTCGCGCGAGAAGAACTCGGCCCAGCAGTACGCGCCCGGCTCGCCGGTCTTCTCGAAGCCCTTGTGGTCTCCCGGCTGCCAGACCCCGAAGACGGCTCCGCTCGGCTCTTTCGCGATGGCCATCGTGCCGAAGGAGCCGACCTGCATCGGCTCCATCAGGAGCTCTCCGCCGGCCGCCTTGATCTTCGCGGCCGTGGCCGTGGCGTCGGGCGAGGCAAGGTAGAGACACCATTGCGAATGGCCCTCCGCCCCCGGCATGGGCGGCACCACGGCCGCGACGGCCTTGCCGTCGGAGTAGGCCTGCGTGTAGTTCCCGTACTCGCTGCTGGACTCGCCGAAGGTCCAGCCCAGCACGTCGGCGTAGAAGGTCTTCGCGCCCTCCAGATCGGAGAACATCGCGTCCACCCAGCAGGGCGCGCCTTCTTTGAACTCAGTCATGATCGATCGACTCCCGTGTCGTGTACGACGTGACCCGTCTCCGTACTCACGCTAGGCGCGGGGTCCGACAATCGCGCGGGGAGCACCGCCGCGCGGGACCCTGGGTGCATGGACGAGAAGCACGACAAGAGCAAGGACGAGAAGAACAAGAGCGTCACCATCCGGCTCGCCCAGCAGCCGGAGGCCGACGAGCTGCTCGGGCGCAGCCCGCTCGCCGCGCTGGTCGGGATGCTGCTGGACCAGCAGGTACCCATGGAATGGGCGTTCTCGGGGCCCTACACGATCGCCCGGCGCCTCGGCTCCGACGACCTGGACGCGCACGCGATCGCCGCCTACGACCCCGAGGCCTTCGCCGCGCTGCTCTCCGAGAAGCCGGCCGTGCACCGCTACCCGGGATCGATGGCGAAGCGGGTGCAGCAGCTGTGCGCGTACCTGGTGGAGCACTACGGAGGGGACGCGGCGGCGGTGTGGACCGACGCGGGTACCGGCGCCGAGCTGCTGGCGCGGCTGCGGGCGCTGCCCGGCTTCGGGGAGCAGAAGGCGCAGATCTTCCTGGCGCTGCTCGGCAAGCGGTTCGGGGTGCGGCCGCGCGGCTGGCGCGAGGCCGCCGGCGGGTACGGGCCGGCGAACGTCTACCGGTCCGCGGCCGACATCACCGGCCCGGAATCGCTGGCCAAGGTACGGGCGCACAAGCAGGAGGCGAAGGCCGCGGCGAAGGCGGAGAAGGCGGCCACCAGCCGTGCCAGTAAACGGAATTGACGGTTCGGGCGGGTGTCCCGCCCATTGTCAGACCCTGCCCCTAAGCTCGTGGTCATGACTGAGAACCTGACCCGCGCCGCCACTGCCGAGATCATCTCCGACGGTCCCGGCAGCCTGATCACTCTGCTCACGGACACCGCCGAGCTGACCTGCAACACGGCCACCTTCGAGGTCGGCGCGGCGGGTGCCCCGGTGCACTTCCACACCAAGGCGACCGAGTTCTTCCACGTCACGGACGGCACGCTCGACGTCCTGCTCGGCGACGAGATACACACCCTGACCAAGGGCGACTTCCTCGCCGTGCCCCCCGGCGTGAAGCACGCCTTCGCCCCGGCCGCGGACAGCACCGCCGAGGTCTTCGTCGGGTTCACCCCCGGCATGGGCCGCTTCGACTACTACCGGCTGCTCGGCCGGGTCCGGGCCGGCGAGGCCACGGTGCAGGACATCATCGACAGCCAGCCCGTCTACGACAACCACTACGCGGAGAGCGACGCCTGGGCCGGCCGCCTGAAGCGCAGCGCCGAGGCGTAGACCTCGTCGGCGTCGAGCCGTCGCAGTTCCTCCGCTATCAGCTCGGCGCTGCTGCGGATCTTCAGCGCCACCTTGCGGTCCGGGCTGCCCGGCAGGAGCAGGGTGGCCAGGACCCCGTCGGGGCGGTCCACGCGGATCTCCCCGGCGGAGGTCGTCAGCCGGACCCGGGTGATGACGGGGCCCCCTGTCTCCACCCGCTCCACGGGCACGCCGAGCCGGTCCTCCAGCCAGCGGGCCAGCAGCTCGGAGCTCGCGTTGCCGGGCTCGCTCTCCACCGCCGCGCCCGTCACCGGGAGCGGCTTCTGGTCGAGGGCGGCGGCCAGCAGCGAGCGCCACGGGGTGAGCCGGGTCCAGGCCAGATCGGTGTCCCCGGGCTCGTAGGCGCCGGCCCGGGCGTCGAGCGCGGCGACCGGGTCGGCGGCCGCCTCGGCATCGGTGATCCGGCGCTGCGCGAGGGCGCCGAGCGGATCCCGGGCGGGCGCGTCCGGGGCGTCGGCCGGCCACCAGGCCACCACGGGCGCGTCCGGCACCAGCAGCGGGAGCACGACGGAGCCCGCGTGCTCGGTGAGCGTCCCGTGCAGCCGGAGCAGCACGATCTCCCCGGATCCGGCGTCGGCCCCGACCCGCAGTTCGGCGTCGAGCCGGTTCTGCCTCAGCCGGTGCGAGCCGCGCGCGGTGCGCTTGATCACCGCGATGATCCGGCAGGGGTGCTCGCGCGAGGCCTCGGAGGCCGCGCGGACGGCGTCGTAGGCGTTCTCCTCGTCCGTGGCGACGAGGAGGTTGAGCACGAGCCCCATCGTGGGGCTCCCGACGGCCCGTCGCGCGTCGAGCAGGGCCCGGTTGACCTTGCTGGAAGTCGTATCGGTGAGTTCGGTCCGCATGCTCCGAGTCTCGCAGGCCGGACGGGGCCACCGATACGGATTCCCGTGCGCGGTGTCAGCGGCTGTGCGGTGTCAGCGGCGCCGCCTGGCCGTGCCGAAGATGGACCGGGAGATCTCGCGGCCCAGCTGCGTACCGATCGACCTGGCCAGGGAGCGGAAGAGCCCGCTGCCCACCACCTGCTCCGCCAGCGAGGGATCCGGCTTCGGCGCGGCCTTCGCGGCCGCCTTCGCCTGCTTCTCCGCCTCCGCCGCGGCGGCGGCCGCCTCGGCTTCCGCCTCCGCCGCCGCCTGCTCGGCGCTGATCTTCTCGTACGCCGATTCCCTGTCGACGGGCTCCGCGTAGCGCGAGTAGAGCAGCGAGGACTTCACCGCCTGGTCCAGCGCGGCCGCGTCGATCGGCCCCATCAGCGACTGCGGGGCCCGCAGCCGGGTGGCCGCCACCGGGGTCGGCGCGCCGTTCTCGCTGAGCACCGTGATCACCGCCTCGCCCGTCCCCAGCTGGGTCAGCAGCTCCTCCAGGTCGTAGCCGGAGTTCGGGAAGGTCTTCACCGTCGCCTTCAGCGCCTTCGCGTCGTCCGGGGTGAAGGCGCGCAGCGCGTGCTGCACCCGGTTGCCGAGCTGCGCCAGCACGTCGGCGGGCACGTCCTTGGGGGTCTGGGTGACGAAGAAGACGCCGATGCCCTTGGAGCGGATCAGCCGGACCGTCTGCGTGATGGATTCGAGGAAGGCTTTCGAGGCCCCGTTGAACAACAGGTGCGCCTCGTCGAAGAAGAAGACCAGTTTGGGCTTCTCCAGATCGCCGACTTCCGGAAGGTCGGTGTACAGATCCGCCAGCAGCCACATGAGGAAGGTGGAGAAGAGCTGCGGTTTGTCCTGGACCGCCGGGAGCTCCAGTACGGAGACCAGTCCGCGCCCGTCCGCCGCCGTTCGGAGGAATTCGCTGGTGTCGAATTCGGGCTCGCCGAAGAATTCCGCGGCCCCCTGCTGTTCGAAGGCGGTGAGCGCCCGCAGAATCACGCCGGCGGTCACCGTGGAGAGTCCGCCGATGCCCTTGAGCTCGGGCTTTCCCTTGTCCGACACGAGGAAGGCGACGACCGCCCGCAGGTCCTTGAGGTCGATCAGCTCCAGGCCCTTGGTATCGGCGTAGTGGAAGATCAGCCCCAGCGACTGCTCCTGCGTCTGGTTGAGCTGGAGCACCTTGGACATCAGGACCGGGCCGAAGCTCGTCACGGTGGACCGGAGCGGGATTCCGGGGCCGATCCCGCCGAGCGAGTAGAACTCGCTCGGGAATCCGGCGCCCTCCCATTCCTGGGCCACGTCCTTCGCCCGTTCCTCGATCTTGCCGTTGGTCGCGCCGGGCGCCGCGATCCCCGAGACATCGCCCTTGATGTCCGCGAGGAAGACCGGAACGCCGTTGGCCGACAACTGCTCCGCGATGAGCTGCAGCGTCTTGGTCTTGCCGGTTCCGGTGGCGCCCGCGACCAGTCCGTGCCGGTTGAGCATCGACAGCGGGATGCGGATCTGGTGTTCCGGCAGGCAGGCCCCGTCCCAGAGCAGGGCCCCCAGATCGAGCGCGGGTCCGGTGAAGGCGTACCCCGCGGCGATCTGGCCGGCGGGGGACGCGGCAGGGGCCGCGGAGTCGGTGCTCTGGCTCATATATCACTCCCGAAATAGCACTATGTGCCACCTTTGCACCGTCATCGCAAGGCTGCGCCCCTGGGCCCTTGCCCGGTAGGCTTTCCGTGTGATCTTCAAGCGCATCGGAAATAGGCGGCCGTACCCCGACCACGGCAGGGAAACCACCCGTCAGTGGGCGGATGTCGCCCCGCGCCCGGTCCGGCTCGACCAGCTTGTGACCACCAAGGGCCAGCTCGACCTCGAAACGCTGCTCGCCGAGGATTCGACCTTCTACGGGGACCTCTTCGCCCACGTCGTGAAGTGGCAGGGCGACCTGTACCTCGAGGACGGTCTGCACCGCGCCGTCCGCGCCGCGCTCCAGCAGCGCCAGGTCCTGCACGCGCGCGTCCTCGAACTGGGCTGACGGGCCGGCCTGACGGGCCCCTTCCGGCTGTCTGATAGATCCCGGTTGCGCCTTTCGGGTCAGGCTTGCCCTATGAACAGATGATTCAGTGGGCATCGGCAGCGGTCGGCATTACGCTGCGCACATGAGCATGCTCACTCCCCCTGGCATGGGCGGAAAGTACAAGGTCACGGGAGCGGCTTACCCCCGCATGACCCGCCCTCGACGCCGCCGCCGGATCGTCCTCGTGGTGCTCGGATCGATCATCGGGCTCGCCCTGATCGCTTACGGGGCCGTGCAGCTCATCGATGTGTTCGGCGGTGACGCGGACAAACGCAAAACCGCCGCCGCGGCCAAGGACTGCGCGACCCCCGCCCCCAAGGCCGGCTCCGCGGCCTCCGCCGCGCCGGCCTCCGCGGCGCCGCAGGTCGTCCTCCCGCCGCCCGGCGGGATCACGGTCAACGTCTACAACGCGACCCCGCGGGCCGGCCTCGCCAAGGCCGTGGGCGATGAGCTCAAGAACCGCGGCTTCGCCATCGGCAAGGTCGGCAACGCCCCCGCCGACTTCGACAAGAAGGTCCCGGGCGCCGGGATACTGGTCGGCTCGCCGCAGACGGACAAGGCCGCCTTCTCCGTCCTCGGCACCAACCTCGCCGGCGCCACCCAGCAGACCGACACCCGCGAGACCGCGGACATCGACCTGATCCTGGGCGACGCCTTCAAGGAACTCACGCCCAAGGCCGACGCGGACAAGGCCCTGGCCGCGCTGGCCAACCCCCAGCCCGCCCCCGCCAAGAAGTGCTGACCGGCTGACACCGACCACGCGAGAAAGCCCGGCCTCCCGAAGGGGGGCCGGGCTTTGGGACCTCTGCGCCGATCCGCGCCGGTCGGTGTTACTCCGCCGAGCCGTACATGCGGTCGCCCGCGTCGCCCAAGCCCGGAACGATGTAGCCGTGCTCGTTGAGCCGCTCGTCCACCGCGGCCGTCACCACCGTCACCGGCGTGCCCGCGAGCTCGCGCTCCATGATCTCGACGCCCTCGGGCGCGGCCAGCAGCACCACCGCGGTCACGTCGTCCGCACCGCGCTTGATGAGTTCCTTGATCGCCGCGACGAGCGTGCCGCCGGTGGCGAGCATCGGGTCCACCACGTAGACCTGGCGGCCCGAAAGGTCCTCCGGCATGCGCGTCGCGTACGTGGAGGCCTCCAGGGTCTCCTCGTTGCGGACCATGCCGAGGAAGCCGACCTCGGCGGTCGGAAGCAGCCGCACCATGCCGTCGAGCATGCCGAGACCGGCGCGCAGGATCGGTACGACCAGCGGCCGCGGGTAGGAGAGCTTCACGCCGGTGGTCGGACCGACCGGGGTGACGATGTCGGCCTGCTCGGTGCGCACGTCCCGGGTGGCCTCGTACGCGAGCAGGGTCACCAGCTCGTCGGCGAGGCGCCGGAAGGTGGGGGAGTCGGTGCGCTTGTCGCGCAGGGTGGTGAGTTTGTGCGCCACCAACGGGTGATCCACGACCTGCAAACGCACAACATCCTCCAAAACTCGGCTGTCGCAGCGAAAGCTGCGACCTGCACCGCCGCCACCTGCGAAAACGGCCGCAAATGCGCGACCCACACCCAAAAGGCTACGCGCTGCGCCCACCCCTTCGCGCCCGAAGCGGGGGCCACGCCCGGAAACCCCTGGAGATGCGACCCGCCCGGACCCCCAGCACGCTGGACGGATGACCCACGAGACCGACGCAATGGTGATCGCCGCCGTAGACGGATCCGAACACAGCCTCAAGGCCCTGGAGTGGGCAAGGGCTGCGGCAGTACGCCACGGCACCGGGCTCGTCGTCGCCCACGTACTGTCCGACAGCGTCCAGCTGTACGCCGCACGCCGTTCCTCCCTCCAGGACCGCACCGAGCCCGAGGAGGCCGAGGACCCCGTCAGCGTGCGGATACGGGCCCACCTGGCCGAGGGGGGCCCGCTCCCCTCCGAAGTCCGCTACGAGTCCCTGGAGGGCTCCGTCCCGGAGGCCCTGCGGGACATCGGGGAGGGCGCCCGGATGCTGGTGATGGGATCCCGGGGCCGCGGCGGCTTCGCCGCGCTGCTGCTCGGTTCGAACAGCCGCGCCGTGGCCACCAGCGCCGGCTGCCCCGTGGTCGTCGTCGCGCACGAGGCGCGCGGAGCGGAGGGGGCCGACGAGGCCGACGAGGCCGCCCGGGCCTCGGCCGGGCGCGTGGTGCTGGGACTGCACGCCGCGGAGACGCCCGACAACGTACTGGACTTCGCGTTCGCGGAGGCCGCCGCGCGGGACACCACCCTCCAGGTGGTCTCGGCGTACAGCATCCCGCCGTCGCCGACGCTGGTGATCGACAGCCCGTTCGCGGTGATCCCGCCGGAGGCGCTGGTGGGGGAGGACGACAACGCGGTTCCGGCCGAGCGGGAGATGCTCCGCTCCCAGACGGAGCGGCTCGCACCGTTCCGGGCGAAGTACCCGACCGTGCCCGTCGAGCAGGCCGCGGTGCCCGGGGACGCGGCCGGGCGGCTCGTCGACACCTCGAAGGCGGCGGCGCTGGTCGTCGTGGGCCGGCACCACCCGCGCCGGCACATCCGGTCCCTGATGATCGGCTCGGTCGCGAATGCCGTGCTCCAGCACGCGCACGGGCCGGTGGCGATCGTCCCGACTTTGTCGGAGTCGGTGGGGTCACCGGAGTCGGCGGGGGAGTCCGCGTAGCCGGGATTGTCGGAATCCGACTGAATTCCTCTCCAGTCGTGGCAGAAGGTGGCATCAAACGGCCGGTCCGAGGGAAGGTGGGGGTTCGGGGGGACGGACCGGACCGGACCAGCCAGGGGCGGTGACCCATGCCCGACGAAGACCACGAGCTACTGGAGACGACGGCGCAGCGCAGAGCACGGCGCGCGCAGTTCCTCCGTGACCTGCACGAGGCCCGGGAACTGCGCGACCGGGTGCAGCCCAGGCGCGCCCGCGCCGCCCGCATGCGCCAGCAGATGCGCATGCGCACCTTCCGCTGGTGAAGCGCTGGTGAGGCGCTGGTGAGCCCCGCAGGGGCCCCCGCCGCGGCGCCCGCCCGGGCCCTGCCCGGACCCTGCCGGGGCGCGCGCCCAAGCCCTGCCGAGGCCCCGCCCGGCCTCCGTCCCGCCCCCTGCACGAGGCCCCGTACAACACGCGCGGCCAGCGCCACGGCGCGGAAGACCTCTCGCAATGGCTCCGTTTCTGCCACGATGCCGACTGGGCGGGGTACGAAACGGTGAGCACGACGACCGTTCCACCCCCACCCACCTCCGGCCGGGGGGAACTCCAACCGGCACGCCTATGACCAGTGGGAGAGTCACGGTGTATTTCGCCGCACTGCTCGCGCGCACCGAAGACGGGTGGGAAGCGAGCGACATGGAACTCGACGATGTCGAGTCTCTGAGTGATCTGATCGATCTCGCCCGCTCCGCCTCTGTCGACGACGACACGGTGGTAGCCCTCATCGAACAGGAGGACGCCTGGTTCGGTGTCGTCCGGGTGGACGGTGAAGAGGACCCGCGCTACTACGTGTCCAACGCCTCCGCCGCCTCCCGCAGCTCCTACGGCTCGATGCTGACCGACGAGCTGCTCGGCAAGGACGAAGAGGACGACGAACTCGACGAGCTGGACCTCGACGGAACCGAGGACGGCGAGGACGAGGTCATCGCCTCCTACCCGGACGGCGGACCCGCCGACAGAGACCAGGAGGACGACGACGAAGACACGGACGACGGCCGCGACGTACGGGCCGGCGCCGAACCGGCACCCGCCGGGCCGCTCGGCGACCCCAGGCTGCTCGACGACCTCGGGGTCAGCCACAAACAACTGATGACCCTGGACGGGGACGCGCTCTCGGAGATCGCCGAATCGCTCGGCGCCACCGAGGTCCTGGAGGCCGTCCGCTAGTGATTCCCGCGCACCACCACACCCCGCGGCCCACCCCGTACACGCCCGATCCCGTACGGGACCCGTGGCAGGACTCCATGCGCCTGGCGCTCCGGGAGGCCGCCCGGGCGGTGCCGGCCGGCGACGTGCCGGTCGGCGCCGTGGTGCTCGGCCCGGACGGGAAGCTCCTGGCCACCGGGCACAACGAGCGGGAGGCGACCGGAGACCCGACGGCACACGCCGAGGTACTGGCGCTGCGCCGGGCCGCCACCGCCCTCGGGGAATGGCGGCTCCCGGGGTGCACCCTCGTGGTGACCCTGGAGCCGTGCGTGATGTGCGCGGGCGCCCTCGTGCAGTCACGGGTGGCCCGGGTGGTCTACGGGGCGTCCGACGAGAAGGCGGGCGCCGCCGGATCGCTGTGGGACCTCGTACGGGACCGCCGGCTCAACCACCGGCCCGAGGTGATCGCGGGCGTGCTCGCGGGGGAGTGCGCGCAGCAGCTCACCGACTTCTTCCGCGACCTCTGAGGGGCGCGGCGGGCGTCCCGCCCCAATGGATTTCAGAGCACGGGCTTCCTTGGGCTAAGCTCTCTCTCGGTAGCGTGTCCGAGCGGCCGAAGGAGCACGCCTCGAAAGCGTGTGATGGTGCAAGCTATCCGTGGGTTCAAATCCCACCGCTACCGCTCTGATCGAGAGCCCCGCCCCGCAAGGGTCGGGGCTCTCGTCGTTTCCGGGTGCCGTAAGCCGCGCACCGCATGCCGCGCGCCGCGCGCAATGCGTCCGGCGTCCGGCGTCCGGCGTCCGAGGGACATCCGCGTGACCGCCCGCGCCCTCGGCCGTTGTCACGGCATGACCAAGACCCAGCGCATCCTCGCCGCCATCGCCCTCGCGGGGGCCGCCGCGGGCCTCGCGGCGCCCGCCGCCTCCGCCGCACCGATCTCCCCGCTCACCCTCCCGGACCTGCCGGCGCCGCAGGGCATGCCGGAGGGGGCGAGCCCGTCCTCGGTGCAGGAGATCGGCGGGCAGGTCAGCGGCGGCCTGAACCAGCTCAACCAGCTGATGGAGCTGCCGAACCACCTCGCGCCCGTGATCGCCCCGGTCCAGCCGATCGCCGACCTGGCCGGCGGCCTGGAGTAGCCGCACCGGACCCGGAGGCCACACCGTTCGGCGGACAACGCGAAGAAGGCCCCGACCTGGGTCGGGACCTTCAACGGTTGGGACGGGGGAAGTGGCATCGGGGGGACAAGCCACTTCCCCCGATGAGGACGGAACCTGCCAGTCCAAGCCGCAGTCAGGGGGGAAGCTTGCGGCTCGGACCCCGCAGTGAGGTCCTGTCCCTCGCTCACCGATTTCCTGCCAGAACCGGTGGGCTCGTGTTCAATCCTGCGCCTTCCGAGGCCGTCGGCACACCGGCAAAGGGCCTGTGCCACGAGGCCATTGGTCCTTAAAGGCCAGGTGAGTGTTCGAACGCGACCGGCTAGACTCTCCCGACCTTGCAGGACCGGTTGGGGAGGCCGACAGCGCACGTGGAAACCAAGAAGCTGATCTCGGGCGCCCTCACCGTCTTCGTCCTCTTCGTCATCATCACCCAGCCCGTAAAAGCCGCCGATATGGTGCAAATAGGCTTCCAAGGAATCTCGGATGCCGCAACGGCGATCGGCGAGTTCATGACCGAACTGGTGCGCTGAACCCGTACGCTGAAGCGGTTTCCGGACTTCCCGGCCCCCCACTCCGACGGGTGGGGGGCTTTTTGCGTTCCCGCACACGGGGCACGATGCCCTGTTATGCCCAACTTGCCCTCAACACGGCGATATACGGTGCTTGCACACAGTGCACATGTCTTGTGATGCTATGACCGCTTTTGACGGATGAGTTGATGACGTGAAGTGAAGGGGTGGCGTGACCGTGCCGGCCAGTACTGCGCCCGAGGTGCCGCCCCAGCAGGACCCGCAGCAGGAGCACCCCCGGGACCTCCACCGGGACTCCGCGCAGGCCCCGCACCAGGGCCCGCACCGTGACTCCCCGCAGGCCCAGGCGCAGGCCTCCCCCCAGGCCCAGCCGGGCCACCAGCCCGGGTCTCTGCCCGGGTCCCTGCCCGGGCCCCAGCCTGCGTCTCTGCCCGGGCCCCAGCCCGCGTCTCTGCCCGGGTCCCAGCCGGGGCCCCAGTCGCCGGAGTCCCACGTACCGCCCCAGCAGGAGGCCCCCGAGGAGGCGCCGGTCGCCCCGAGGCCGCAGAGCCGTGGCGCCGACACCCGGGCCCTCACCCAGGTCCTGTTCGGGCAGCTGAAGGACCTGCAGCCGGGCACCAGCGAGCACTCCCGGGTCCGCGGCGCGCTCATCGAGGCCAACATCCCGCTCGTCCGGTACGCGGCGGCCCGCTTCCGCAGCCGCAACGAGCCGATGGAGGACGTCATCCAGGTCGGCACGATCGGGCTGATCAACGCGATCGACCGGTTCGACCCCGAGCGCGGGGTGCAGTTCCCGACCTTCGCGATGCCGACCGTCGTGGGCGAGATCAAGCGGTACTTCCGCGACAACGTCCGCACCGTCCACGTCCCGCGCCGCCTCCACGAGCTGTGGGTCCAGGTCAACGCCGCCACGGAGGACCTCACCACCCTGCACGGCCGCACCCCGACCACCCCCGAGATCGCCGAGCGGCTGCGCATCAGCGAGGACGAGGTGCTCTCCTGCATCGAGGCCGGCCGCAGCTACCACGCGACCTCCCTGGAGGCCGCCCAGGAGGGCGACGGACTCCCCGGCCTGCTCGACCGCCTCGGCTACGAGGACCCCGAGCTGGCCGGCGTGGAACACCGCGACCTGGTCCGCCACCTCCTCGTCCAACTGCCCGAGCGCGAGCAGCGGATCCTCCTCCTGCGGTACTACAACAATCTGACCCAGTCGCAGATCAGCGCCGAGCTCGGCGTCTCCCAGATGCACGTCTCCCGACTCCTCGCCCGGAGCTTCGCCCGACTGAGATCCGCAAACAGGATCGAGGCCTAACCGGATCGAGTGGAGATCATTCTCCGCGTTTCCTGACAGAGCGGCAGATTCCCGCCCTAGAGCAGGCCTATCGCGTTCTGTCGCTGGAGATACTTGTCGACATGGCGCTACAGCGTGTTGCCGACATGTGACATTCTGCTGGAACCGCGTTTGCCGCAGCCCCGCCTCCGGTATTCAGGTGGAGGCTGCGTTCCTCCGACGGGCGCGCAGATGAAGCGCGAACCGTCCGCGACCTCAAGGGGGTGGCATGTCCGTAGACCAGGGCAGCTCACAGGTGCTCACGCTCGTCAAGCAGCGTGAAGTGCCGGCAGTGTCCCACCGCTCGGAAGCCATCGACACCCGGATCGACACCCGCACCCTCTCCCGCTCCCTCTTCAAGCGGCTCGCCGGCCTCGACGCGGACAGTCCCGAGCGGACGTACGTACGCGACACCCTGATCGAGCTGAACCTCCCCCTCGTGCGCTACGCCGCGGCCCGTTTCCGGAGCCGCAACGAGCCCATGGAGGACATCGTCCAGGTCGGCACCATCGGGCTGATCAAGGCCATCGACCGGTTCGACTGCGAACGCGGCGTGGAGTTCCCGACCTTCGCGATGCCGACGGTCGTGGGCGAGATCAAACGATTCTTTAGGGACACCTCCTGGTCCGTGCGCGTCCCGCGCCGGCTCCAGGAGCTGCGCCTCGCCCTCACCAAGGCCAGCGACGAGCTCGCCCAGAAGCTCGACCGCTCGCCGACCGTGCCGGAGCTCGCGGCCGTGCTCGGGGTCTCGGAGGAGGACGTCGTCGACGGCCTCGCCGTCGGCAACGCGTACACCGCCTCCTCGCTCGACTCGCCCTCCCCCGAGGACGAGGGCGGCGAGGGCTCGCTCGCGGACCGGCTCGGGTACGAGGACACCGCGCTGGAGGGCGTCGAGTACCGCGAGTCGCTCAAGCCCCTGCTGGCCAAGCTCCCGCCCCGGGAGCGGCAGATCATCATGCTGCGGTTCTTCGCGAACATGACCCAGTCGCAGATCGGCGAGGAGGTCGGCATCTCCCAGATGCACGTCTCCCGGCTGCTCACGCGCACGCTCGCACAGCTCCGCGTCGGCCTGATCGGCGAGTAGCCTCCGGGCACCCGGTCACCGAGTCGCGGGTGCGCTCGGGCAATCCGCCGCACCCGCTTCCCAATTGACGGCACGTCAGGAAAACTGCCGGGATGCGAAAGGTATCCCGGCAGGCCGCCGTCCTCGTTCTGAGCGCCACGGCTGCCGCCGCCGCCCTGACCGGTTGCGGCGGCCCGGCGCGCGAGGGCTACGTGGCCCTGGGCGCGGCCGCTCCGGGCCCGGAGCGGGGCGCCGGGGAGAACGTCGCACCCAAGGACCGGGTCGAGTTCCAGTCGCTCCCGCAGGCGCCTTCGGGGACCTCCGCATCCCCCGGCGGCACGTCGGGCAGCACCTCGGCGGACATCCCGGGCGATGCCCCGGGTGGCACTCCCGGCGGGGTCCCCGGCGGTACGCCGCCCGGCGCCCCGGGGTCGTCACAGCCCCCCGGCGGCTCCGCCCCGGGCGGAGGCGCGCCCAGCAGTCCCGGCGGCTCCGGCAACCCGCCCGGCGCCGCACCCGGCACGACACCGCCCACCGCCCCGGGCGGCAAGCCCGGGACCCCGTCGAGCCCGCCCCCGAAGCCGGGGCCCTCCGCCCCGGCGCCGCCCCCGGCCACGCCGGCGAAGCTGAGCATCGGCGCGCCGACCCGTACCGCGACGGCGGAGCGCTGGTGCGAGCAGGTCACGGTGGCGTTCACCAACACCGGCGGCACCGCAGCCCGTTCGGGCACGGTCGGCTTCGCGACGCACATCATCGGCGCCCTGGGCGTCGACTGGGCCACCATCCACTCGACCCAGCCGCTGCCCGCGCCGATCGCGGGCGGCACGACGAAGACGCAGACCTACCGGATCTGCGTCGAATCCTGGCGCGTCCCCCTGGGCATGCGCGTGGAGACCCAGAAGGTCACGGCCGCCTGGAACTGAGCCGGCGGGCGGACCTCAGAGCGCCAGCCAGGCCACCACGGCGATCAGGACCAGAGCGGCGAGGCCGACCCCGATCCACAGGCCCGCGCCCGGTCCCGACTTGCGCGCGGCGCGGTTCTGCATGCGCGAACCAGGGACGGCGGGAGCCGGTACCGGCTCGTCGACGAACGCCCGGAACATCTGGGTGCTGCCCGCGGGGTCGTAGTCACCCTCGGGAGCCTGTGAGTTGTGGTTCGAGTCGTGATTCGCAGCCATGCGCAGGACCCTAGCCGGTTTTCCGATTCCTTTACCGCCCAGCCCTCCGATTCATTTGCCTGTAACAACCATCTGCTTCTATGGTTGCCCGAAGCAACGACATTCGGAGGGGGGTCTAGGTGACCGCAGCACCCGTGGCGCCCATGGCACCCGCAGAGCACGCAGGGCACGTAGAGCCCGTAGTGACCCCGCCGGCCACTACGGCCACCCGTTACGCCGAACTGGCCCGTCAGCTCACCGGCATCGGCGCCGTCAAGCGCGACCTCGCCCGCCTCCTGCCCCCCGACTGCCCGCCCGGTTCGGCGGCCGTGCTCACCGTGCTCGACCGGCACGGCGAGATGCGGCTCGGCCGCCTGTCCGAGTACCTGGCCATCGACATCTCCGTGACCAGCCGGCACGTCGCGCACACCGCCGACCGCGGCTGGATCACCCGCGACACCGACCCCGGCGACGCCCGCTGCCGGATCCTGCGCCTGACCCCGGCCGGCCGCGCGCTCCTCACCGAGCTCGGCTCCCGCCACACCACGGCGCTGGAGAAGGCCCTGGCCGACTGGTCCGACGCGGACGTCGACCACCTCAACATCCTGCTGGCCCGGCTCCGCTCGGGCTTCACGCTTCCAGACAGCTAGACCGAAGGAAACACATGGCTACGACCACACCCACCGGTGTGCGGGGAGGCGGCCGGCCGGAGACCACGTCCGACAGCGCGCCCATGACCCACCCGCAGATCATGAAGGCGCTCTCCGGGCTGATGCTCGGCATGTTCGTGGCGATCCTGTCCTCCACGATCGTCTCCAACGCCCTGCCCCAGATCATCGGCGACCTCGGCGGCACCCAGTCCTCGTACACCTGGGTGGTCACGGCAGCCCTGCTCTCGATGACGGCGGCGACCCCGCTGTGGGGCAAGCTGTCCGACCTCTTCAGCAAGAAGCTGCTGGTCCAGATATCCCTGGTGATCTACGTCCTCGGCTCGATGGTCGCGGGCATGTCCCAGAACACCGGCATGCTCATCGCCTGCCGCGTGGTCCAGGGCATCGGCGTCGGCGGGCTCTCCGCCCTCGCCCAGATCGTGATGGCCGCGATGATCTCCCCGCGCGAGCGCGGGCGGTACAGCGGCTACCTCGGCGCGGTCTTCGCCGTCGCCACCGTCGGCGGCCCGCTGCTCGGCGGGGTCATCACCGACACGAGCTGGCTCGGCTGGCGCTGGTGCTTCTACGTCGGCATCCCCTTCGCCGTCATCGCCCTGATCGTGCTCCAGCGCACCCTGCACCTGCCCGTCGTCCGCCGCGACGTCAAGGTCGACTGGCTCGGCGCCTTCCTGATCAGCGGCGCCGTCTCGCTCCTGCTGATCTGGGTGACCCAGGCCGGCAGCTCGTACGACTGGATCTCCTGGCAGACCTGGGCGATGACCGGCGGCGCGCTCGCCCTCGGCCTGCTCTTCGTCCTCGTCGAGTCCCGGGCGAGCGACCCGATCATTCCGCTGCGCCTCTTCCGCAACAAGACCATCAGCCTCGCCTCGGCGGCCTCGCTGTTCGTCGGCATCGCGATGTTCTCGGGCACCGTGTTTTTCAGCCAGTTCTTCCAGTTGGCCCGCGGCGAGTCCCCGACGATGTCCGGAATCCTCACGATTCCGATGATCGGCGGACTCTTCGTCTCCTCCACCGTTTCCGGTCAGGTGATCACCAAGACCGGCAAGTGGAAGGCCTGGCTCGTCTCCGGCGGTGTGCTCCTGACGGCCGGACTCGGCCTGCTGGGCACCCTGCGGTACGACACCCCGTACTGGCACATCGCGATCTTCATGGCGCTGACCGGCCTCGGCCTCGGCATGATGATGCAGAACCTGGTCCTCGCCTCCCAGAACCAGGTGGCCGCCGAGGACCTCGGCGCCGCCAGCTCGGTCGTCACCTTCTTCCGCTCGCTCGGCGGCGCGATGGGCGTCTCCGCGCTCGGCGCGGTCATGGCCAACCGGGTCACCCACTACGTCGAGGACGGCCTCGCCGCACTCGGCCCGAAGGCGGCGGCCCTGGGCCACGGCGGCACCGGCGGGGGCGCGATCCCCGACCTCGCCAAGCTGCCCGAGCCCTTCCGCACGGTCGTCGAGTCCGCGTACGGGCACGGCGTCGGCGACGTCTTCCTCTACGCCGCCCCCACCGCGCTGCTCGCGCTGGTGCTGGTGGTGTTCATCAAGGAGGTCGCCCTGAAGTCGAAGCCTGCGGGCCACGAGCCGACGGCCACTTCGGCGGAGTAGCCGGACGGTCTACGGGGCTGCGGGCGCGGCGGGCCCGGCGCCCGCCTCGGGCACGGTGTGGGCCAGGATCCCCGCGATCAGCACGTCGAGCGCGAGGCAGAACTCCCCGTCGGGCGGCCGCCGGACGGTGCCCCCACAGCCGTGCAGGAACTGGGAGACGGCCAACCGGGCCCCGGCGCGGGTGGCGTCCGGCAGGCCCGTGGCGTCCAGCAGCCGGTGCAGGGTGGAGTCGAAGGCCCGTGCGTGCGGGCCGATGTTCGGATACGCGGCGGTGAGCGGAGCCACCCACGGGTGGTCCGCGAGCAGCCTCCGGTAGCCCCGGGCCAGCGAACGGAGCCGGCCGGGCCAGCCCTCCGCGGGCGGCCCGGCCGGCTCCTGCTGTTCGCCGAGCTCGCCCAGGGCGCTGTCCAGGGCGAGTTCGAGCAGATCGTGCTTGGTGTCGACGTACCAGTACAGGGACATCGCGGTGACCCCGAGGCGGGCGGCGAGCCGCCTCATGGAGAACCGTGCCAGCCCCTCGGCATCCAGTAGCCGTACGGCCGCGGCCGTGATCCGCTCCCGGTCGAGCCCGTCGGGGCCTTCGGTGCGCCGCCGGGCGGGTGCGGCCGGCCGCACGGCCAGCCAGACGCTGGTCCGGGCCGTGCCGGGATCGGCCGGGGTGACCATGGAGGCATCCTCCTCACACGCACGGGACCGGCCCGGAATGCCCGGTCCGCCCCCTTGATGCTAGGGGGTGGGACCGGGGTCCGGTCGCTGTTAAGACGGCTGTGAGGTCGGTGCGGTGAGGTCGTAGAAGGTGGCTCCGCCGATGGTGGAGGCCTTGAAGTTGGCCTTGACCCAGGTCTCGATGGAACTGCTCACGCCTCCGCCGGGGCCGCCCCCGACGCGGACCAGGGTGCGGGTCTCCGCGTCGCCGCCGGTTTCGCCGCCGGGTGCGGCACCATCGGTGCCCGCGTCGCTCTGGCCGATGAAGTAGTGGATCTTCCCGGCGCTCACGTACTCCTTGAACTGCTCCAGGGTCGGCGAGGGGTCGCTGCCGTTGAAGCCGCCGAGGGGCATCACCGGCTGCTGCGAAGCCAGCTGGTAACTCGCCGCGTTCTGCGAGCCGATGGCGGCCGCAGCCCAGGTGTACCGGTCCGCGTCGGCGCGCAGCGCGGCCGTGGCCTCGGCGCTGGTCTTCGTCCCGCCGAGCAGGCCGCCCATGCCGCCTCCGCCGGGGCCGCCGGCCGTCCGGGTGCTCCGGCCGTCGTCGGCGGGCCGGCCGCCGCCGGGAGCCTGACCGCCGGGAGCCTGGCCGCCTCCCGGAGCCTGGCCGCCGCCGGGGGCCTGGCCGCCCTGGGCGGTGGCGCCCGGGGGCATGCCCTGTGGTGCGGCTCCGCCGCCGGGCATCCCGCCCCCGCCCGGCATCTCGGAGCCGCGCATCCCGCCGCCGGGGCCGCCCCGGCCGCCCGCGACCGCGGGGCCCGCCGTGACGATCGAGCCCGTGTGCGGGGTGCTCACCGTGCTCAGGCAGTACGCGAGGGGTCCGGCCAGGGCCACGCCCAGGCCGACTGCCGCCACGCCGAGTGCGGTGCGGCGGCCCAGCCGCGCGGTGAACGGCAGCAGCAGGGCCGTGCCGAGTCCGGCAGCGAGGACCAACCAGCGCAACCACGGCACGTACTCCGCGGAGCGGCCGAGCAACACGAAGGCCCAGTACGACGTGAGTGCGAGGGTCCCGGAGAGCGTGAGGGAGGCGGCCCGGCTGCCCCGCTCCTCCCAGAGGACGGCGATTCCCATGCCGACCAGGGCGGCGATGTAGGGGGCCAGCGCGACGGTGTAGTACTCGTGGAAGATGCCCTGCATGAAGCTGAAGACCACTGCGGTGATCAGCAGCGCCCCGCCCCAGGCCAGGAAGGCCGCGCGGGCCATGCCCTCCAGCGAGTCGGTGGCCCGGCGGGCCCGCCAGGTGACCACGAGGCCCGCGACGAGCAGGATCAGCGCGGCGGGCAGCAGCCAGCCGATCTGACCGCCGATGTTGGAGGAGAACATCCGGTCGATGCCGGTCTCTCCCCAGCTCATCCCGCCTCCGCCGCCGCCACCGGGGCCGCCGGCCATGCCCTCGGCGGCCGTGCGGCCGCCGCCTCCGACGCTGCCGGTCTCCTCGCCGTTGATCCGGCCGAGGCCGTTGTAGCCGAGGGTCAGTTCCAGGAAGGAGTTGTTCTGCGATCCCCCGATGTACGGGCGGGAGGAGGCGGGCCACAGTTCGACGACCGCCACCCACCAGCCGCCGGCCACCACCATCGCGACGGTGGAGAGCAGCAGTTGTCCGAGGCGCCTGCGCAGCCCGGTCGGCGCGCAGACCGCGTACAGCAGGGCGAGGGGCGGCAGGATGACGAAGGCCTGCAGGGTCTTGGTCAGGAAGGCGAAGCCGATCGCGATCCCGGCCCAGACGAGCCACTTGGTGTGCGCCCCGTCCAGGGCCCGGAGCACGCAGTACACGGTGACGGTCATCAGCAGGGTCAGCAGCGCGTCGGGGTTGTTGAAGCGGAACATCAGCGCGGCCACGGGCGTGAGCGCGAAGACGGCTCCGCTGATCAGGGCCGCGACCGGGCCGAACTGACGGCGTACGGCCGCGTAGAGCACGGCGGTCGTTCCGACGCCCATGAGGGCCTGCGGGACCAGGATCTGCCAGGCGCCGAGCCCGAAGAGCCGGACGGACAGCATCATGGGCCACAGCGCGGCCGGGGGTTTGTCGACGGTGATGGAGTTCCCGGCGTCGGAGGAACCGAAGAAGAAGGCCTTCCAGCTCTCGCCGCCCGCCTGGACCGCGGCGGAGTAGAAGGAGTTGGCGTAGCCCGAGGCCCCGAGGTCCCACAGCAGCAGGACGGCGGTGGCGAGGAGCAGCCCGAGGAAGGCGGGGCGTTCCCAGCCGGGCCGATCGGCGTGCGCCCGGGCCGCCCTGTGGGACGGGGCGGTCGGGGAGGGCGGGTGGAGCGGTAGCGCTGCCGTGGTCATCAGGAGTGGTCCTTCGCGGGAGTGGCGCGCCGTTCGGGGAAGACCCAGGCACGGAAGAGCAGGAACCGCAGCACGGTGGCGGCGAGGTTGGCAGTGACCAGGACGGCCAGCTCGGTGCCGTGCCCCGGCGTGGCGTTGGCAGCCCCGAGGGCGGCGAGCGATCCGCTGGTCAGGGCCAGTCCGATGGCGAACACCACGAGGCCCTGGGCCTGGTGGCGCACGGCGCGGGCCCGGCCCCGGACGCCGAAGGTGAGCCGGCGGTTGGCGGCGGTGTTGGCGACGGCGGAGAGCAGCAGCGCGGCGGCGTTGGCGAGCTGGGGGCCCGCGCCGGTCCGGGCCGCGGAGTAGAGGAGCAGGTAGAGCAGGGTGGACAGGGCTCCGACCGCGCAGAAGCCCAGGAGCTGGCGGGCCAGCCCGCGCGGCACGCCGGGCAGGGCGGTGCGGTCGCGCGGGTCGTCCCCGAAGGGGCGGGCGAGCCGGTCCAGCGGGAGCGCGCCGACGGCCAGCGCCCTGCCCACGCGCCAGACGCCCTTGAGGTCCTCGGCGGCGGTGCGGGCGATGTGCACGGTGGAATCGGGGTCGTCGACCCAGTCCACCGGGACCTCGTGGATCCGGAGCCCGGCCCGCTCGGCGAGGACGAGCAGCTCGGTGTCGAAGAACCAGCCGGAGTCCTCCACGAGCGGCAGCAGTCGGGTCGCGACCTCGCGGCGGATCGCCTTGAAGCCGCACTGGGCGTCGCTGAAGCGGGCGGAGAGCGAGGAGCGCAGGAGCAGGTTGTAGGCGCGGGAGATGAACTCCCGCTTCGCTCCCCTGACCACCCGCGAGGAACGGGCCAGGCGGGTGCCGATGGCGAGGTCGGAGTGGCCGGAGATCAGCGGGGCGACCAGCGGAAGCAGGGCGTTGAGGTCGGTGGAGAGGTCCACGTCCATGTACGCCAGGACGGGCGCGTCCGACTCCCCCCACACGGTGCGCAGGGCGCGGCCGCGGCCCTTCTGCTCCAGGCGGGTGCTGCGCACCCCGGCCACGGAGGCGGCCAGGGCGGCCGCGACCTCGGGGGTGCGGTCGGTGCTCGCGTTGTCGGCGATGGTGATGCGGAAGGGGTACGGGAAGGTCCGGGTGAGGTGCTCGTGGAGCCTGCGCACGCAGGGGCCGAGGTCCGTCTCCTCGTTGTAGACCGGGATCACCACGTCGAGGACGGGCTCACCCGGTACGGGCGCGAGGGGCGCCCGTACCGGGAGCGCTCCGGGAGAGGTGTCGGTAGGCATGACCCGACCCTCCCCGGCCGGGCTGTCACCGCTGTGTGCTGACCCTGTGGCCCGTCTGTGAGTGCGGCCGTGCGGCGGGGGTCTTGGCGGTGCGGGCGGCGGGGGCCGCCGGGTCGGCCAGGGGCAGCAGGACCTCGAAGGAGGTGTGACCGGGGGCGCTGCGGACGTCGACGTGGCCGCCGTGGGCCGAGACCACGGCGGCCACGATGGCCAGGCCGAGGCCGGTGGAGCCCGCCGACCGGGAGCGGGAGGCGTCGCCGCGGGCGAAGCGCTCGAAGACGTGGGGCAGCAGCTCGGGCGGGATGCCGGGGCCGTCGTCCTCGATGCGGAGGCGGACGGCGGATGTTTCACGTGAAACATGCGCCGTGACCGTGGTGCCGGGCGGGGTGTGCGTCCGGGCGTTGGCCAGCAGGTTCACCAGCACCTGCTGGATCCGCGCCGGGTCGGCGTGGACCAGTGCGGGAGCCTCGGGTAGTTCCAGGCGCCAGTGGTGGTCGTGGCCGGCGGCCCGGGCATCACTGACGGCGTCCACGACCAGCGGGGCCAGATCGGTGTCGCACATGGACAGCGGGCGGCCCGCGTCGAGCCGGGCCAGCAGCAGCAGGTCCTCCACGAGCCCGGTCATCCGGGTGGCTTCGGACTCGATGCGCCCGAGGGCGTGCCGGGTGTCGGGGCCCGGCTCCTCGCGGCCCCGGCGGGTCAGTTCGGCGTACCCGCGGATCGAGGCCAGCGGGGTGCGCAGTTCGTGGCTGGCGTCGGCCACGAACTGCCGTACCCGGGTCTCGCTCTGCTGGCGCGCGGTCAGCGCCGAGGAGACGTGGCCCAGCATCCGGTTGAGGGCGGCTCCCACCTGTCCGACCTCGGTACGGGGGTCGGCCTCGGCGTCGGGAACCCGCTCGTGGAGGGCGGGCTCGCCGCTGTGCAGGGTGAGTTCGGAGACCCGGGTGGCGGTGGCGGCGACCCTGCGCAGCGGGCGCAGGGCGACACCGACCAGGACCTGTCCGGCGAGGGAGGCGGCGATCAGCCCGGCGAGGGTGACGAAGACCTCGACCGCGATCAGGGTGTGCACGGTGGAGTCGGCCTCGGCCAGCGGGAACCCGAGCACGATGCTGCCGCCGTCGGCGCCGGCGCCGCTCGCGTCGGCGCCGGCGGCGGCGCTGCCGACCTTGCCGACGGGCGAAGCCAGCACCCGGTAGCGGCCGAGGCCGGGCAGCTGTAGTTCGACCGGGTCGCCCGGACTGCGGTCGGCTGCCTTCTGCGCGGCCCCGGCGAGGACGGAGGTCTGGTCCGGGGTGAGGGGCGGGTGAGCGCCGGGTCCGGATCCGGAGCCTCCGACGGCGGCGCTGCGCTGGCTGCGGACGCTCTCGACCGTCTTGCCCGCGGCGTCGAAGCGGACCCCGACGGCGCCCAGCGGGGATCCGGGTCCCATGACGACGCCGAGGTTGTTGTTCTCCCGGGGGAACTTGCCCGCGCCGGGGCGGGTCGCCATCTCGACGGAGACGCGAAGCTGTTCGTCGACCTTGTCGACCAGGTACGAGCGCAGCGCGACGGTGGTGACGGTGCTGATGGCCGCGCCGACGACGGCGATGAGGGCCACCGCAGAGACGACGAGCCGGGTCCGCAGCGACCAGGGCCGCCGGCTCCACCGGGGGCGGCGGGGGCCGGAGGGGCGCCCGGGGCGGCCCGGCCGGCGGGGACGGCGGGTGCGCCGGGGCTCTCCGGCCGCCACTAGTCGGCCGGCTTGATCAGGTAGCCGGCGCCACGACGGGTGTGGATCATCGGCGGAAGGCCGGTACCGCCCTCCAGCTTGCGCCGCAGGTAGGAGATGTACAGCTCGACGACGTTGGCCTGACCGCCGAAGTCGTACGACCACACGCGGTCCAGGATCTGCGCCTTGCTCAGCACCCGGCGCGGGTTGCGCATCAGGTAGCGCAGCAGCTCGAACTCGGTCGCGGTCAGGTGGACGTCCTGACCGCCCCGGGTCACCTCGTGGCTGTCCTCGTCGAGCCGCAGGTCGCCGACTTCCAGCACCGACCCGCCGCGCGCGGCCTGCGCCGCACCGGAGCGCCGGACCAGGCCGCGCAGCCGGGCGACGACCTCCTCCAGGCTGAAGGGCTTGGTGACGTAGTCGTCGCCGCCGGCCGTCAGACCCGCGATGCGGTCCTCGACCGAGTCCTTCGCGGTCAGGAACAGCACCGGGACCTGCGGGAGCTCCCTGCGCAGGCGGCCCAGGACGGCCAGCCCGTCCATGTCGGGGAGCATGATGTCGAGCAGGACGACGTCGGGCCGGAACTCCCGTGCCGCGCGCACTGCGGCCGCACCGTCGCCCGCGCTGCGGACCTCGCAGCCCTCGTAGCGCAGGGCCATGGAGAGCAGCTCGGAGAGGGCGGCCTCGTCGTCCACGACGAGGACCCGGCACGGGGTCCCGTCGGCCCGGACGAGGGCCGTGTGGTTGCCGGTGGACGTGGACGCGTGGGAAGTGGTCGTCGCAGTCATGCGTACACGCTGGCCGCCGCCCGTGAGAGGGCTCTTGCCTGAAGCTGTGAATTGCCTGAGAAACCCCTCCCGCCCCTCAGGCCAGGCGGAAGAGCCGGGCCGCGTTGTCGTGGCAGACGGCGCGCAGCCAGGGGTCGCCGAGGTCCAGCCGCTCCAGGGCCTCGAGCTGGTGCTCGTAGGGGTAGGGGATGTTCGGGAAGTCGGTGCCCAGCAGGATCCGGTCGCCGAGGTCGGCGAGGCGGCCCCGGTCCTGCGGCGGGAAGCCGCTGAACTGCTCCGAGAAGTCGGTGAACGCCATGGTGGTGTCGAGGCGGACCTCGGAGTACCGGTCGGCGAGGTCGAGGAAGTCGGCGTACTCCGGCATCCCCATGTGCGCGACGATCAGCGGCAGCCGGGGGTGGCGGGCCAGCAGCCGGGCGATCGGCTCGGGTCCGGTGTACTTGCCCGGAACGGGCCCCGAGCCGCAGTGCACGACCGTCGGGATCCCGGCCTCGGCGAGGAGCCCCCAGACCGGGTCGAGCCGGTCGTCGGTGGGGTCGTAGCCGCCCACCTGGAGGTGGGCCTTGAAGACCCGGGCCCCCGCCGCGACGGCCTGGCCGACGTACTCCCGCACCCCGTCCTCCGGGAAGAAGGTCGCGGTGTGCAGGCAGTCGGGGGTGCGCGCGGCGAAATCGGCGGACCAGGAGTTGAGCCAGGCGGCCATGGCCGGCTTGTGCGGGTAGAGCATGGCGGTGAAGGCCCGGACCCCGAACTCCCGCAGCAGCGCGACCCGCTGCTCTTCCTCGTGCCGGTAGGTGATGGGCCACTCGACACCGGTCAGCGGGCCGACCGCGTCGAAGTAGTCCCACACCTTGTCCAGGACCCGCTCGGGCATGAAGTGCGTGTGTACGTCGACCAGCCCGGGCACCCCGAGCCGTTCCCGGAACGCCCGGACGGCCTCAGCCGTCTTCGCGGACAAAGCCGTGGCTCCGCTCGACCGTCGCGATGTGCAGCGTGTAGCTCTCGTACCAGTCGGCGCGGCCCTGCTTCATCGCCGCCTGGTGCTCCATGTCCTTGCGCCAGAGGGCGAGGGACTCGTGGTCGCGGAAGTAGGCGACGGTGATGCCGAGCCCGCCGGGCGTCCGCGCGGACTCGTAGCCGAGGAACCCCGGATTGCCGCTGACGAGCTCGATCATCCGCTCGAGCGTCTCGGGATATCCGCCGTCCTCGACGGTCCGGACGCTGGTGAACACGCTGATGACATAGGGCGGTTCAAAGGCCTGTACGGGCTGAATGGTCATGCCCACCACCCTCTGCGGCCGGTACGTGGCATGTCCACCGGAAAACGGCCCGGACGGCCAAAGGGATCCAAGTTTTGACCTGGGGGGTGTCCTTCCGATCAGGCCCCGCTCCCCTCCCGGTCAGAACAGCCCGTCCTGCGCGGCCCCGGCGTCCCGGCCGCCGGCCGGGATCCCTGCCACGGGCACATCGGTGACACCGCCCTCCCGGAGCGCCACCAGCTCCCACCCCGCGAGCAGCCGGGTGTCCACCACGAGCCCGTCGGCGAAGTGCAGATCGGGCCCGGCCGCGCCGACGAGCCGGCCGGCGACGGTCCCCCCGGGCACCATCTCGGTGATCACCCGGGCGGGGACGGGCAGTGCGTCGAGCCCGAACACCCCGGCGTGGTCGGTCACCTCGCACTCCAGCCTCTCCAGCGACTCCGGCCACCCCTCCAGCGCGACCGCCCGTGCATGCAGGGCCGCCACCTCCGCCGCCCGCTCGGGCCCCGGCGGCACGTCTCCCCGCGCGGACCGCTTCCGGGCATAGGCGATCCGGTCGGGCACCCCGAGGGCCGCCCGCAGCAGTTCCTCGGTCCGTCGGGCGGCCATCAGCGGCCCGCGCCCCAGCCAGGCCCAGGCGACCGCCCCTTGCTCCAGCAGCCGGACGGACCCGCGCTCCTCGGCGGTGATCCCGACCTTGACCAGCCCGGCCCCGAACCAGGCGAGGTACACCCGGTAGGTACGCGGATCACCGGCGTTGGTGTCGGCGGCCACCGAGAAGGAACGGTCCAGGCCCGCGCACTCGGGACACTGGGCGTTCCCGGTCCGGCCGGGCACGGTCCGCTCCGTCGGGCACGGCGTCCGCCGTCCGGCCCGCCGGATGCCGAGGCAGTGGCGCTCACCCCGGGCGGCGAAGGCGAGCGGCTGTCCATACCCGAGGAGGCTGGTGCGCTCTCCCTGTCCCGGCCCCTGCCCGTACCAGCCCATGGCGGGCCGGCCGTCACTCCACCGGAGGCCGGTGCACCACCAGGTCACAGGGGGAGCGGTCGCTCGAAGAAGGTCTCCAGGACGACGGTGGCCTGCGTGCCGCTGACACCGTCGATGGCGTAGAGGCGGCGCAGGACGTCCTGCAGCTGCTCGGTGGTGGCCGTGCGGACCTTGACCATGACCGAGGCGCTGCCGGCGATGATGTGCGCCTCCTGGATCTCCGCGATGCCCTCGAAGGCGGCCCGCGAGTCGCCCATCCAGGCCGTGGAGTCGACCATCACGTAGGCCAGCACCCCGCTGCCCACGGCCGCCGGATCCACCTCGACGGTGGTCCGCCGGATGACCCCCCGCTCGCGCAGTTTGCGCACGCGCTCGTGGGTGGCTCCGGCGGAGAGCCCGACGGAGGCCGCCAGCGCCGCGTACGACTGGCCCGCGTCCTCCTGAAGGCGCTGGATCAGCGCCCGGTCGATGTCGTCCACCGAACTTCCTCCCACGTCCCTGCACGCCCTCGCGGAGACGCTACCTGATCCTGAAATCACCCCCTGGGGCCGAACAGCATTCGGCCCCTCCCCGTCCTCCCCCGACGTCCGGACCGGCTAGCGGGCGACGAACTGCGTCAGGATCGCCTGGACCTCATAGATGTCGACGCCCTTGGTGAAGGTCTTCGCTATCGGCGTCGCGCTCCCGGAGAGCCATATCTTCAGCTCCGCGTCCAGGTCGAAGTGGCCGGCGGTCTCCACGGAGAAGTGCGTGATGCTCCGGTACGGGATCGAGTGGTACTCCACCTTCTTGCCCGTGAGCCCCTGCTTGTCGATGAGCACGAGCCGCCGGTCGGTGAACAGGATCGTGTCGCGGATGAGCAGATAGGCGGCGTGCACCTGCTCGCCCTGCCCCAGCAGCCGCGCGTACTCGCGGTGCGCGGACGCCGGATCCACTGCGTGCGCGTTCCCGAACAGTCCCATGTGAGCTCCCCCTGCTTTCCCGGTGGACCGATCTCCGGTGAGTCGATCTCCAAGAAACCGTAGCGGCGCCCGTCCTCACCCCGCGTCCCCCGGCAGAGCCATCTCGTCCCCTAACCCCCCGGAGCCAGACGTCATCACTCAGGAGGAGAAGGATGAGGATGAGAGAAGAGGACAACGCAAGAGGCCCCCCGGTGAACCGGGGGGCCTCTTGGGCTGTGCACTCGGCAGGATTCGAACCTGCAACCTTCTGATCCGTAGTCAGATGCTCTATCCGTTAAGCTACGAGTGCTTGGCTGGCCGGGGTTTTGCGCCCCGTTGGCCTTGCGAGAACAACAATACATGGACCTCGCCGGGACGCGAAATCCATTAGCCCCACCCGCTCTGACCTGCGGAAATGGCTTGGAAGAAGATCATCCGGTTGGACGCCCGGGCGTCCTTGCCGGGTGTCCGCGCGGGCAGATCCCGCCCTCTCCCGGACCCGGAACGCACCGAAGCCCCGGTCCGCAAGGACCGGGGCTTCGTGAGTGCGGAGGCGGAGGGATTTGAACCCTCGATGGGGGGTAAGCCCCAAACCGCATTAGCAGTGCGGCGCCATAGACCGGACTAGGCGACGCCTCCAGCACACCCCCGCGTACGAGGGTGCGTGCAGATGATGACACAGGCCAGGGGCCGGTCACCAATCCGCTCCCACGGTACAAGGAGGGCGGCCCGCAGAGCAAAGCCTTAAGCACCCCCGTCTGCGGAACGTCGGCGCCGCCTCGTCGTTGGTCTGTCGTACGACGTACGGACGACCTGGAGTTCCCCATGCTGCGTCTCGCCGCTTTCGCCGTCACCTCCGCTCTGGCCGCAGCGGTGGCGGGCCCCCTGCCCCCGCTGCCACCCCTGAGCCGGCTGCTGGCCTCCCCCGACCGGCTCACCATCGTCGTGGCCGACACCGGCAACCCGCGGGCGGACGGCGAGTACCGGCTGGAGTGCGACCCGCCCGGCGGGAACCACCCGCAGGCCCAGGACGCCTGTGCCCGCCTCGAAGCCCTCGCGCGCGAGGGGAAGGACCCCTTCGCTCCCGAGCCCAAGAATCAGCTGTGCACCCTGCAGGACGGCGGCCGCGCCACCGCCCGGATCACCGGAACGTGGCACGGCCAGAGGGTGGACGCCCGGTTCCGCCGGACGAACGGATGCGAGATCCGCCGGTGGAACGACTTGGAACCTGTGCTTCCACGAGGGCGTTCCTGACCTGGGAGGATGCGCCGGACGGGCGGAATGCACCGGCCATCCGCCCCCTCGCCGGGAGCCCGTGCCCTTAGACTCCTCCCGTGACATGCCGGTAGTTGTGGTCAGGGAGGAAGCTCGTCGTGAGCAGCAGGCCATCCCGAGGCGCTGCTCGCCTCGCAGCAATACTCGACGCTCTTCCGGACGCGCTGTTGCTCGTCAACGCCAACGGCACGGTCGTCAACGCGAATTCGATCGCCCTCGAGGTCATGGAGAGCCCCGGTACCGGGCTCGTCGGCCGGGGCGTGCTCGACCTCCTGCCCGATTTCGACTCCAAGCTGATCCCCGGCTCCATGCGCCGGCCCGGCGAGGACGAGGGCGGCCGCGCCCGCCCGAAACGGATGGTCGCCCGCCGCACCGACGGCAGCGAGTTCCCCGTCGAGGTCACCGCCGCCCATCTCGACGGCCGTGACGCCTATCGCGAGCCGCAGCCCGCCTACACCGGCGACGAGCTGCTGATGCTCGTCGTACGGGACCTCTCGCAGACGGTGGACACCGAGGCCGAGCTAGCCCGCTCCCAGCGGCAGACCGAGATGATCCTGCGCGCCGCCGCCGAAGGCGTCGTCGGCACGGACACCGACGGCAGGGTCGTGCTGGTCAATCCGGCCGCCGCCCAGATCCTCGGCTACCGCGCCACCGACCTCGGCAACCGCGAACTGCACGGGCTGGTCCAGCACTCGCGCGCCGACGGGTCGCCGTTCCCCTTCGAGGAGTCCCCGCTCGCCGACACCCTGCGCAGCGGACGCAAGCACCGGGTCCGCGGCCAGGTGCTGTGGAACAAGGCCGGGCAGCCCGTCGCCGTGGACCTGACCACCTCTCCCGTACGGGACGGGGAGCAGCTCGTCGGCGCCGTCATGACCTTCACCGACCGGCGTTCCTACGATGCGCTGGCCGCGCGCCACGCCCAGCTGCTGTCCGTCCTCGGCGACTCCCTGCGCGGACCGCTGGAGGAACTGCGCGGCGAGCTGGCCACGCTGGCCGCCGACGACGCGGGCCAGCTGTGGCCCGAGGCCAACCAGCTCCTGCACCACCTGGCCGCCGGCTACTCCCGGATGACCACGCTGGTCGACAACGTGCTCTCCTTCCAGCGGCTCGACGCGGGCGGCGAGAAGCTCGACAAGAAGAAGGTGCTGATCGACGGGGTCGTCGCGGCCGGTGTCGACGGCGCGGTCGAGCTGATCGGCCCCGGGCGGGCGCAGTTCGCCGTGCACGCCCCGACGATCGAGGCCGAGGTGGACGCGGAGCGGATCTCGACCGCCCTCGCGCACCTGGTCGCGGACGTCGCCGGGGTGGACGCCACCGGCAAGACCCGCCAGGGCAGCGGGTACATGGACTCGACGATCGTGGTGGCCGCCGCGCAGCGCGGCGAGGTCGTACGGATCGAGGTGCGCGGCCCGTACGAGGGCGGCAACCCGGTGCACGAGCCGATCGTGCGGGGCATCGTGGAGGCCCACGGCGGTGTGCTGCAGACGGTGGAGGTGCCGGGCGCGCCCGGCGGCGCGTACGTACTGGAACTGCCGCTGGGTGCGGGAGCCGGGACGGTCACCCTGCCCGAGCCTGAGGAGGCTCCCCCGGCCGAGCCCGGGACCGAAGGCGGTCCGGGGCAGGTCTCCGGCGGCCGGCGGGCCCGGCGCGGCGTGGACGCCTTCCTCGACGACGACTCCGCTGCCGACGCGGGCGCCGACGCCGCCACCGGGAAGGGAGCCGGCAACGGCCCCGGCACCGGCGTGGCGAAAGCGGGCCAGGACCCCAACGGCGCCGCCGGCACTACTGACGGCACCGACGGCGGAAGCGCTCTGGCGCTGCCGTCCGGGCGGCGCAGGGGCGGCGAGGCCGCGGCCGTGGCCCGGCCCGGCGACGGCGCTCCCGCGGAGCTCGCCCAGTCCCCCGTGAACCCGGCGGGCCTGGGCGGAAGCGGCACCGGGCGGCGGCGCGGCCAGAACGGCGACGGCAGCGGCGGCGACGCGGCCGCCGGCGGCAACGACCGTCCGGGTGGCCCCGGGCGGCCCGTGCCCCCGCAGGGCACCGCCATGCCCGCGCTCCCGCCCGTGCCGGTGCCTCCCGTGCCGGTGCCCCCGTTCCCGGGACTCCCCGTTCCGCTGACGGAGCACCCCGCCGGGCGGCGGCGTGCCCTGGGCTCGGCGGGACCGGCGCAGCCGGGCGGCCCGGTGCCGGCGACCGGGCTCGGGCCGACGCCCGTGCCGATGCCCCCGCCCCCGGCCTCCCCCGCCCCCGTACGGCCCATCGCCCCCGAGGGCGGCTTCGCGCTGCCCGCCGGCCCGACGCCGGCTCCGCAGCCGCCGCAGGCCCCCGCCATGGCCGCCTCGGCCCCTGGTGCCGAGGCCGACGCCGAAGCCCCGGGCGGGCGGCGCGGGCGGCGGGTGCTGGGCGCGCCCGGCACCGGCTCCGAGGGCGCCGAAGCCGCCGCCGGGCGGCCGGAGGCGGCCGCGCAGGGCCCCGTAGCCCCCGAGACGCATCCCACCGGGCGGCGGCGTGCGCTGCCCGCCACCCCGGCCTGGCCGGTTCCGGCGGCCCGTACCGCTCCCGAGGACTCGGACGGCGCCGGGCAGATCGCCGTACCCGGAGCCCGGCAGCCGCAGGACACCCCCGCGGAGGCCGCCGGGGCGCCGATCAGCGTCCGCGCGCTGGGCAGCCTCGGCCAGGGCGGCGGGGCCGGCGACACCAACGGCTCCGGCCGGCGGCGCCGCCTCGCGGAGCCCGCGCCCGAGGGCCGCGCCTTCGCCATAGGAGCACCCGAGGAGGGCTCTGCCGAGGGCCCCGAGCCGCTGGACGGGCCCGGTGGCGCCGTCGAGGTGGTCAACCGGACCGTGCCGCGTCCCGTGGACGACGAGCTGCCGCCCGAGCCGCTGGACAACCCGCGCCGGCTCCTGGTGTGGCCGGCTCCGGACGCGCAGACGCAGGCCGCACTCAGCGACCGCGGCTACCGCCCGGTGATCGTGCACTCCCGCGAGGAGGTCGACGCGCAGATCGCCGCGTTCCCCGCCGCGCTGTTCGTGGACCCGCTGACCGGGCCGATCACCCGGACCGCCCTGCAGTCGCTGCGCCAGGCCGCGGTGGCCGCCGAGGTGCCCGTGCTGGTCACGGCCGGGCTGGGGCACGCCACGCGCGAAGCCGCGTACGGCGCCGATCCGGCCGTGCTGCTCAAGGCGCTCGCGCCGCGCGACAGCGAGCAGCACCCCTCCCGGGTGCTGCTGATCGAGGAGCACAACGAGATCGCGACCGCGCTGACCGCAGCCCTGGAGCGGCGCGGCATGCAGGTCGCGCGGGCCGACGCGGATACGGACGCCGTGGAGCTGGCGACCCGGATGCGGCCGAACCTGGTGGTGATGGACCTGATGCAGGTGCGCCGTCGCCGGGCCGGGATCGTGGACTGGCTGCGCGCCAACGGGCAGTTGAACCACACCCCGCTGGTCGTCTACACGGCCACCGGGATCGAGCCGTCCGAACTGCCGCGGCTGGCCTCGGGCGAGAGCGTGCTGTTCCTCGCCGAGCGGTCCACCACGGCGGACGTGCAGGGCCGCATCGTGGACCTGCTGGCCAAGATCGGCACCAACTAGTCATTCTGGCCGCATGGCCATCATCGACACGAGCGAGCACACCGTCCCCGCCGACAACGGGGAGGTCAGCCTGCTCATCGCGCGACAGGTGGATCCGGGCCACGAGGAGAACTTCGAGGCCTGGGCCCACGGGATCCTGGAGACGGCCGCGGCCTTTCCGGACCACCTGGGATACGGCCTGTTCCGCCCGGCCGCCCCGGGCGGGCCCTGGTTCCTGGTGCACCGGTTCCGCAACCAGGCGGCCTTCCAGCGGTGGCAGGACTCCGCCGAGCGCGCCGCCTGGTTCTCCAACTGCCTCGGGCACCACCACACGGAGATAGCCCGGCGCGAACTGCACGGCATGGAGACCTGGTTCGCGAAGCCGGGTACGGCCCGGCCCGCGCCGCCGCGGTGGAAGATGGCGATCAGCTCGGGGCTGGCCATCTTCCCGATCTCGCTCGCGGGCAACGCGCTGCTCGGGCCGTACCTGGTGAACCTGCACTTCGTGCTGCGGACGGCCGCGTTCGCCGTCGTCTTCAGCACCCTGATGACCTACGTGGCCATGCCCGCGATCAGCAAGCTGCTGCGGCCCTGGCTCACGCGCGGCCAGTAGCCCCGCGGAGCCGGGCCGGGGCCGCGCAGCTCAGTCGAGCCTGGTGACGTCGAGGACGCCGTCCGCGTACTGCTTGCGGATCACCTTCTTGTCGAACTTGCCGACGCTCGTCTTCGGTACCGCCTCGACGATCGCCCAGCGCTCGGGCAGCTGCCACTTGGCGATCGACTCACCGAGGAAGGCGCGCAGTCCCGCGTAGTCCACGGTGGCCCCCTCCTTCAGGACGACGGTGGCCAGCGGACGCTCGTCCCACTTCTCGTCGGGGACGGCCACGACCGCCGCCTCGACGACCTCGGGGTGCGCCATGAGCGCGTTCTCCAGCTCCACGCTGGAGATCCACTCCCCGCCGGACTTGATGACGTCCTTGGCGCGGTCGGTGAGGGTCAGGTAGCCGTCGGTGCTGATCACGCCGACGTCGCCGGTCTTGAGCCAGCCGTCCGCGCTGAACTTGTCCTCGGGGCGGGTCGGTTCGCCGGTCGCGCCACCGTAGTAGGAGCTCGCGATCCAGTTGCCGCGGACCTCCAGCTCACCCGCGGACTCGCCGTCCCAGGGCAGGATGTCGCCGCCGGGACCCACCAGGCGGGCCTCGACGCCCGCCGGGAAGCGGCCCTGGGTGATGCGGTACGGCCACTCCTCCTCGGCGGTCAGACCGGCCGGCGGGTGGGCCATGGTGCCCAGCGGGGAGGTCTCGGTCATCCCCCAGGCGTGGCAGAGGCGTACGCCGAGCCGGTCGTAGGCCTCCATCAGGGCCGGGGGACAGGCCGCGCCGCCGATGGTGACCTGCTTCATCGAGGTCAGGTCGCGCGGGTTGGCGGTGACCTCGGCGAGCAGTCCCTGCCAGAGGGTGGGGACGGCCGCGGCGTGGGTCGGCTTCTCCCGCTCGATCATGTCGGCGAGCGGGGCGGGCTGCAGGAAGCGGTCCGGCATCAGCATGTTGATGCCGGTCATGAAGGTGGCGTGCGGCAGGCCCCAGGCGTTGACGTGGAACTGCGGGACGACGACGAGACTGGTGTCCTTGCTGGTCAGGCCCATCGACTCGGTCATGTTGACCTGCATCGAGTGCAGGTAGATCGAGCGGTGGGAGTAGCTGACGCCCTTGGGGTCGCCGGTGGTGCCGGAGGTGTAGCACATGGCCGCGGCCTGGCGCTCGTCCAGCTCGGGCCAGTCGTAGGTGTCCGGGCGGCCCGCCAGGAGCTCCTCGTACTCGTGCACGCGCACGCCGAGGCCCTCCAGCGCGGAGCGGTCGCCGATGCCCGCGACCACGACGTGCTCGATGGTCGGCAGGTGCGGCAGGAGCGGGACGAGCAGCGGCAGCAGGGTGCCGTTGACCAGGACGACCTTGTCGGCCGCGTGGTTGACGATGAAGACCAGCTGCTCGGGAGGGAGCCGTAGGTTCAGCGTGTGCAGGACGGCACCCATGGAGGGGATCGCGAAGTACGCCTCGACGTGCTCGGCGTTGTTCCACATCAGGGTCGCGACGCGGTCGTCCTGCCGGACGCCCAGCTCGTCGCGCAGGGCGTTGGCCAGGCGCGTGGCCCGGGTCCCGATCTCGGCGAAGCTGCGACGGTGCGGCTCGGCCTCCCCGGTCCAGGTCGTGACCTGGGACTTCCCGTGGATCGTCATCCCGTGCTGCAGTATGCGGGTGACGAGGAGTGGTACGTCCTGCATCGTGCTCAGCAAAGCGTCCTCCCGGTGAGCGCTGCGGCGGCTACGGATGCTGCGATTCTGCGCACGTACCGGTCGGCATGTCACTACCCAAGAGTAGAAACGCGGCGTTGTTTCACGTGAAACATCGGCCGGGCGGGGGCGGTACTCAGCGGACGGGGGTCAGTTCCGGGTCCTCGCGGAGCTTGACCAGCGCCCGGGAGACGGCGCTCTTGACGGTGCCCACGGAGACGCCGAGCAGCTCTGCGGTCTGGGCCTCGCTCAGGTCCTCGTAGTAGCGCAGGACCACCATCGCCCGCTGCCGGTCCGGCAGCCGGGTCACCGCGCGCCACATCGCGTCGCGCAGCGCCTGTGCCTCGGCGGGGTCGGCGGCCGGCGGCTCGTCGGCCTCGGGCAGCTCGTCGCAGACGAACTCGTCGACCTTGCGCTTGCGCCACTGGCTGGTGCGGGTGTTGACCAGGGCCCGGCGGACGTACCCGTCCAGGGCGCGGTGGTCCTCGATGCGGTCCCACGCGACGTAGGTCTTGGCCAGCGCCGTCTGGAGGAGGTCCTCGGCGTCGCAGGGGTTGGCGGTGAGCGAGCGCGCGGTGCGCATCAGGACCGTGCCGCGGGTCCGGACGTACGCCGAGAACGACGGGTACGGCGTCGGATTCGAGGCGAGCGTGCACACAGGCGTGGTCATGGCTCCACGCTAGGAGCGGCGCGGCCCGATGGGATCGGCCGCAAGTGCCGAAGCGGGATCCGTCTCAGGTTGTAGGGCTGGGGCCCGCCCCACCTCCTGAAGGTGGAGGAGGTGGGGCTTCCACGAGGGGCTGATCAGCCGTCCGCGCCCAGGATCAGGCCGGAGGTCGGGACCCCGGTACCGGCTGTGACCAGGGCGTGGGCGGCCCCGGAGACCTGGTTCACGGAGGTGCCGCGCAGCTGGCGGACCGCCTCGGCGATGCCGTTCATGCCGTGCAGGTACGCCTCCCCGAGCTGGCCTCCGTGGGTGTTGAGCGGCAGCGCGTCCGCGGCCACGAAATCGGCCGCCTCGCCCGGCGCGCAGAAGCCGAACTCCTCCAGCTGCATCAGCACGAACGGCGTGAAGTGGTCGTAGAGGATGCCGACGTCGATGTCCGAGGGCCGCAGTCCGCTGGTCCGCCACAGCTGGCGGGCGACCACGTCCATCTCCGGGAGCCCGGTGAGGCCGTCCCGGTAGAAGGAGGACATGGCCTCCTGGCGGCGGCCCGCACCCTGCGCCGCCGCGGTGATCACGGCGGGCTTCTGCCGCAGGTCACGGGCCCGTTCGGCGGTGGTGACGACGATGGCCTGGCCGCCGTCCGTCTCCTGGCAGCAGTCGAGCAGCCGCAGCGGCTCGACGATCCAGCGCGAAGCGGCGTGGTCGGCGAGGGTGATGGGCTTGCCGTAGAAGTAGGCGGCCGGATTGTTCGCCGCGTGCCGGCGGTCGGTGACCGCGACGTGGCCGAAGGCCTCCGGGGTCAGGTTGTAGGCGTGCAGGTAGCGCTGGGCCGTCATGGCCACCCAGGAGGCCGGGGTGAGCAGCCCCCAGGGCAGCGACCAGCCGAGCGCCGCGCCCTCCGCCGAGGGTTCGCGCTGCTGGACGCCGGAGCCGAAGCGGCGGCCGGAGCGTTCGTTGAAGGCGCGGTAGCAGACCACGACCTCGGCGACCCCGGTGGCGACGGCGAGGGCGGCCTGCTGGACGGTGGCGCAGGCGGCGCCGCCGCCGTAGTGGATGCGGGAGAAGAAGGAGAGGTCCCCGATGCCGGCCGCCTGGGCGACGGTGATCTCGGGGCTGGTGTCCATCGTGAAGGTGACCATGCCGTCCACGTCGGCGGGGGTGAGCCCGGCGTCGTCGAGGGCCGCGTGCACGGCTTCGACGGCCAGCTTGAGCTCACTGCGGCCGGAGTCCTTGGAGAACTCGGTCGCGCCGATGCCGGCGATGGCGGCGCGGCCGCCGAGCTGGTCGCGGGTGCGGACGCTCATGCCGTGGCCTCCGGGGTGCGGGCGCCGTCCGGCGTGGTGCCCAGGGTGACGGTGACCGTGCCGGTGACGTGGTGGCCGATGCCGTTGGCGCCGACCACGCGGATCTCGGCGGTGTCCCCGTCGAGGGCGGTGACGGTTCCGGTGAGCGTCATGGTGTCGCCGGGGTAGTTCGGGGCGCCGAGGCGGATCGCCACCTTGCGCAGCACGGTGGCCGGTCCCAGGTGGTCGGTGATGTAGCGGCCGACCAGGCCGTTGGTCGTCAGGATGTTCATGAAGACGTCCGGGGAGCCCTTCTCCCGCGCGAGCACCGCGTCGTGGTGCACGTCCTGGTAGTCGCGGGAGGCGATCGCGCCCGCGACGATCAGGGTGCGGGTGACCGGTATCTCCAGCGGCGGCAGTGTGTCGCCGATGTTCATGCCTCGTCTCCCTCGGACGTGTCTGCTGTGTCTTCGGACAGGGCCGCGCCGAGCTCGGCCAGCAGTTCGCTGCCGCAGCCCAGGTACGCGTCGAGCTGGCGTCCCCACAGGAAGTGCCGGTGGACCGGGTGGTCGAGGTCGGCGCCCATGCCGCCGTGCAGGTGCTGGCCCGCGTGGACGACCCGTTTGCCCGCTTCCGAGGCCCACCAGGCCGCCGTCAGCGCGTGCTCGCCCGCCGGGAGTCCCTCGTCCACGCGCCAGGCCGCCTCGTACGCGGTGACCCGTATCGCCTCGGTGTCCATGTAGGCGTCGGCCGCGCGCAGCATGACCCCCTGGTTGGTGGAGAGCGGCCGGCCGAACTGCTCGCGGGTGCAGGTGTACTCCACGGCGCGGGCCAGCGAGCCCGCGCAGACCCCCGCCTGGAGGCCGGCGAAGGCGGTCCGGGCGACGGCCAGTACGTCCGCGTGGGCGCCCTCTCCCCCGACCCGTTCCGCCTCGGCTCCGGTCAGGGTCAGGCGGCCCGCCGACCAGGGAGCGGTGGTCTCCACAGGCTCCGTGCGCACCCCGGGCGCGTCCGTCCGTACGAGCCACAGGGCTCCCGTCCCGTCCGGGACCAGCACGTGCGTGGCCTCGCGCAGCCAGGGCACGGCGGGGGCGCCGCCGGTGAGCCGGCCGTCCGGCGAAGCGGTGATCCGGCCGCGGTCCGGGAAGGCCCCGGTGGCGACCGCGTCTCCGGAACTCAGCGCGGGGAGCAGCCGGGCACGCTGCTCGTCGGTGCCGTGCCGGGTCAGGGCGAGGATCCCGTACACGCACGTGGCGGCGTACGGGACCTGCGCGGTCGTGCGGCCCTGCTCCTCCAGCAGGAGCACCAGGCCGAGCAGGCCGACGTCCTCGACGGCGGCGGTCAGTCCGGCGGTGGTGAGGGCCTTCCACAGCTCGGCGTCACTGCCGGTGCCGGCGGCGCCGAGGCGGTCGTGGGTGGCGAGGTCGCCGAAGATCTGGGCTGCGAGTCCGGCCGCGGCGGCCTGTTCCTCGGTGGGGTGGAAGTCCATCAGGCCTCGCTCCCCCGGAAGACGGGCAGTTCCAGTTCCTCGTCCACGCGCAGGAACTCCAGGCGCACGGGCAGCCCGATGCGGACCTTGTCGTACGGGACGCCGGTGATGTTGCTGACCATCCGGACCCCTTCGGCGAGCTCGACGAGCGCCACCGCGTAGGGCGGGTCGAAGGCCGGGAAGGGCGGATGGTGCATGACCACGTACGAGAAGACCGTGCCGGCGCCGGACGCCTCGACCGTGTCCCAGTCCGGGCTCCCGCAGGTGTTGCAGCCGGGGAGCCAGGGGAAACGGAGCGTCGCGCAGGCGGTGCAGCGCTGGATCAGGAGCTTGTGCGCGCGGACGCCGTCCCAGAAGCCCTGGTTGTCGCGGTTGATCACGGGGCGGGGGCGCTGGGCGGGCTTCGCGGGCTTCGCCTGCTCGGTGGGCTTCTTCGCCGCCGGGGCGTACTTGAGGATCCGGAAACGGTGGGTCCCGGCCGGTTCGCCGTTGGCGTGGACGTCCATGCGGGTGGTCACGAAGTGTCCCGTGCCGAGCTTGGTGGTCTTGCGCGGCGACACCGACTCGATGACGGCGTCGAAGGTGATCGCGTCGCCGGGGCGCAGCGGCCTCAGGTACTCCTGCTCGCAGTCGGTGGCGACGACGGAGGTGCAGCCCGCGCCGTCGAGCAGCGCGAGGAGCTCGTCGTAGGCCGAGGAGCGGTCGCCGTGACCGGAGAGCCCGCCCATCGTCCAGGCCTGGAGCATGGTGGGCGGGGCGATGGCGTCCGGCCCGGTGTAGGCGGGGTTGGCATCGCCCATCGCCTCGCACCAGTGGCGGATCATCGGCTCGTTGACCGCGTCCTTGCCCTGGCCGGCGGTGGCGGCGGGCTGCCCTTCGAAGGATGCGAGCAGGGTGTGGAAGCGCGCTGCTTCCGCTTCCGCCTCCCCTTCCGCTTCCGTCGGTTCGGTGGCGGAGGTGTCCGTGGCGGGCTTGGCGGTCATCGCTTCCTTCCCTTCATACCGAGCCGCATCATGGCGACGATCTCCCGTTGGACCTCGCTGACGCCGCCCCCGAAGGTGTTGATCTGGGCGGCCCTGTTCATCCGCTCCAGCTCCCCGCCCGCGAAGACCTCGGGGCCGGGTCCCCGGACCAGAGCCTCCTCCCCCACCACCTCCTGGCAGATCCGGTACACCTCGACGGTGGACTCGGTGCCCAGGAACTTCACGCCGCTCGCGTCGCCCGGGGCCAGGGTGCCGGCGCCGACGTCCTGGACGAGGCGCCAGTTGAGGAGGCGTACCGCGGCGAGGCGCGCATGGGCCTCGGCGAGCCGCGACTGCACCCAGGGGCGGTCGGCGGGACGCTCGCCGGTGACCGGATCGGGGGTGCGGGCGTGGTCGAGCGCGCCCCGGTAGAAGTCCTCGGCCTGCATGCCGATGGCGGCGAGGGCGACGCGTTCGTGGTTGAGCTGGTTGGTGATCAGGCCCCAGCCGCCGTGCTCGGGGCCGACGAGGTTGCCGGCGGGCACGCGGATGGAGTCGTAGTACGTGGCGGTCGTGGTCAGGCCGCCGACCGTGTCGATCGGGGTCCAGGAGAAGCCCGGGTCGTCGGTGGGCACCAGGATGATGGAGATGCCCTTGTGCTTGGGGGCTTCCGGGTCGGTGCGGCAGGCGAGCCAGATCCAGTCGGCGTTCTGGGCGTTGGAGGTGAAGATCTTCTGGCCGTCGATCAGCCAGCCCTGGTCGTCGCGGACGGCCCTGGTGCGCAGGGAGGCGAGGTCGGTGCCCGCCTCGGGCTCGGAGTAGCCGATGGCGAAGACGATCTCGCCCTTGAGGATCCGGGGCAGGAAGTAGTCCTTCTGCTCCTGCGTCCCGTACTTCATCAGGGTCGGGCCGACGGTATTGAGGGTGACCATGGAGACGGGGGCACCGGCCCGGTAGGCCTCGTCGAAGAACACGAACTGCTCGTCCGGGCCGCGGCCCTGGCCTCCGTACTCGACGGGCCAGCCGAGGCCGAGGAGTCCGTCGGCGCCTATCCGGCGCAGTAGTGCGCGCTGCTCGGCGGGGTCCTCGGGCACCCCGTCCGGCAGCAGGTTTCCGAAGTACTCCCGCAGCTCGGAACGGAGCCGCAACTGGCCTTCGGTCGGGGCGAGGTGCACGGCGCTGGCCTCCCGGCATCACATCATCAAGTGGAGCTGACTGTCCGTCAGATTCCAGGTGGATGTCAAGGCCGTGGCGCTGTGACGGAGCGCCCTGAACGCCCGGAACGCCCGAGGGCGCCCGCACTACCGGACCCCAGCCGGTCCGGTCGCGCAGGCGCCCTGGGCAGTCGGTGCAACTCAGGCCGCGGCTACCACCAGGGGTAGAAGTTCACGGCGACGGTGGAGTTGTGCTGCTCGATCGCGGTGAAGGCCGAGCCGTTGACCTGCGCGGTGTTGTTCTGGTTGGACGCGCCGGATCCGGTGGCCACCTGCTGCGAGGTGGAGGAGTTGCCGTGGTTGTTGCCACCCACGCCGCTGCCGATGATGCTGGCGACGCTCGCATTCGATCCGTCGTTCGCGAAGGAGCCGTTGTCGGCCGATGCCACCCCGCCGAAGAGGGCGACGGCGAGGGGGAGAGCGGCGACGGCGGCGATGACGCGGGCGGTACGGATGCTTGCCATGTCTGTATCCTCCAGAAAACCGAAGTCGGGTTTACTCCAAGGCAGTTGGCCGACCGCCTCGGTCGTTCCGTGTGGTGACGACGTCGCGAGACCAGAGTTGCCCACCGAATCCCCGGCGAACCACCCCGGAGTCCTCGATTCCCCCGCAAGCATGACCAACATCGGATAAACCCCCTTCGCGCCCCCGACGCCCCAGGTCAGCGCGTTGAGACCCGCCGAAACCCGCTCCGGGCAAGGGGTGAACCGTTCCGCCAAAGCAGCCGGCCCCGGACATGCCGAAAAGGGCCGCGCCGTCCGGGAACCCCACCGTCTCCCGGGCCTGCGGCCCTGCGCTGCCAAGCTTCACGCCCCCTGCACGCCCCCGGCGCTCGCCGGGGCCTTCCCTCTGTGCCCCGCTCCGGGGCACCTTCACGGCACGATCCGCGGTCGCGGCCTTCTCACACCGACCGACCGGGCTCAAGCGCCTGCGCTGCGTTGCTCTCGCGTTCTGCTGCGTTGCTCCTGCGTGCTCCTACGTGCTCCTGCGTACTGGGTGGCGGGTACTCCTGGACCTGAGTCCTGGGCCCTGCCATGTCCTGCCGGTCCTGCGGTGTCCTGATGTGCCCTACCGCGTCATACCGTGTCCTGCGATCAACGGGTCCTACGGTCGACGGATCCTGCGGTCGACGGGTGCCGCGTCTGCGTGCGGTACGAGTGCTCCGTGCCGCGCACTACGCGGCGAGGGCCATCTCCCGGCGAGCGGCTCCGACGCGGACCGCTGCGGCGATCGCGGCGCTACGGACGCTGTCGTCCACTCCGTACTCGGACCCGGACCCGGTTCCGGAACCGGAGGACAGGGCGGTGGTGGAGCGGCGGACGGACGGGGTCTTGCCGTGGGCCTCGGCGCGGATGCGCTGCTTGATGGTGGGCGGGAGCGAACCACCGCGCATCATCGCCCTCCAGGTCCGTCGGGCCATGAAGGCCGGCCGGTTCGCCGCGACGGCCGCGGGGGCGGCGGCGGGGGAGGAGGAGAGCGGGGTGGCGGCGGCCTGGGCGGTCTTGCCGCCGAAGCCGAGGGAGGCGAGGACGGCCACGAGGGCCGCGAGGACGGTGGTCCAGATCGACGTGATGGTGCTGCGGTGAGCCATGACGGGTCCCTCGTTTCGCGATGTTCCGACGGGCGGATCTGAATACATTCGTCATGATGCGGGCGCAAGCGGAGCGCCTCCACGCCCCGCGCCGATCTTCCGACAAACACCACTCAAAGGGGCTAATCGCACAATTTCACACCCCTTGGAACCTCGCTCACACCCAGCCGCGACTTCCACCGAAAGATCGCCATCTCCCCTTCCGCAGACGGCTGTTGACATCGGAACAGATCGCGCACCATGCTCCACCACAGCGCGGCGGATCTTCTCTTCATGGTCGGGGGACCAAGTTCCGTGCAGAACCGAAACGTACTGATATCGGGTGCAGGCATCGCGGGCACCGCCTTGGCCCACTGGCTGCGCCACCACGGTTTCCGGCCGACCGTGATCGAGCGCGCCTCCGCCCTCCGTGAGGGCGGCTACAAGATCGACATCCGCGGCGCCGCGCTCGACGTGGTCTCCCGCGCCGGGGTCCTCGACACGGTCCGCGCCCAGCGGACCGACGTCCAGGGCGGCTCCATCGTCAACGCGGCGGGCAAGGAGCGAATGATGGCCACGTGTGGGTCGACGACAGACGGGATGGGAGCCGGGGCAGTCGTGGGTAGAAGCAGGGGGCTGGCCTTGCGTCTCAGGAGTAAAAGCCGGTCCAGTACTCATCGGGCGCCACGGCGAACGCGTCGGGCTGCTCACGCTGGAGGACTTCGTACCGCTCGTGGAAGGTTAGGAACGCCTCTTGGAGAGAACTTCCGAGATGCTCTCGGATGGCCTTGATGCCCGGCAGGATGCGGCCAGCAAAGATCTCGCTGTCAGCGACGGTCACGGGGGTCGGGGGCATCTCGCTCATGCCGGCAAGATCGCACAATGCAGTAGTACGGCGCTGCTGAGATTTGGGCTTGCGGGGCTCGCCAGGCGCTGAGCTCTTGCCCCATGCGTGCCCGTCGTGGCGGGGAACCAAGGATGCCAGCAGTGACGGACGGCGGCAGCACAGTCAAACGACCCCTGACCGTTCTTGCTGGTCAGGGGTCGTTCACCTGCGGTGGGTGTGGGATTTGAACCCACGGTGACTCGCGCCACGACGGTTTTCAAGAGAGTGCTGCGGGAAGCGTCTTCGCCGTGGCTGACCTGCGCCTTACCCACCCGCCGTGTCCTTCGTCGGCTCGGGCGGTCCACGCCTGGTCCACTGGGTCGGTTAGGCGCTACCGGCGGGCCTGCAAGATCAGCGCCTCCGCCAGGTGCGGAGCGACCTCCGCAGCACCAGCCCCAAGGGCTGCGAGAGTGACAGACTCATCGGGCTCGGTCCGCAGCTGGCGCCCCGAGCGCCCGAGGCCCATGAGTTGCGAAGACTGGCGGGACCGCCGCGGATCAAAGGTGTCGACACTCATGAGCATCTCAGTCGACACGCCGGCCGCCACCACGATGCGGTCCGCCTGGACGATATTCAGCGACCCGGAGAATCTCAGTAGGGCGGCGATCTGCTGGGGCAGTGCATCGGGATCCAAGATCGCACCATGGCTGTCGCGGGGCAATGTAGCCCGGATCGAGAGCTGCCCAGTCTTGTACAGACGGCATTCCACCAGCTCGCCCTCTTGGGGCGTGTTCCATGACCTTGGCCGACTGGCCGGAAGGCTGACGCCCACGTACCCATCAGCCCGGACGGGGTTCAACGCGACATCGCTCCCGATCATCCGGGTAGCCCGGATTCGTTCCGTCAGCGAACCGCCAAGTTGATCTAGCTCGCGTGCCGAGTAGCCAGGGAAATCCAGCGGAAGGACGTGCAGTTCCAACGGGGAACCACGGTCGCTGACGGCCTGGGAAGCACCATCGTTCGAGGACCAGTGCAGGGTGGGCTGCTGTACAAGCTTGGCGAAGGCCAACGGTGACACGGCTGACTCCAGCTCCCGTACCTTCTGTACGACTTTGACCATCAGGTCTTCCGAGGTGTGGAAGGAGTCGCGGAACTTCCCAGTGGCGTACGCCTCCAAGATCCGCACGAAGTTGTGCTGATTCGCCTCGAACTCCACGCCTTCTTTGCGGTAGACGAAACTTGGTTTTCCTGCTGCCTGCGCAGCTACCCATTCGTCGTGCGTAGCCGACTGTCCCGTCTCGGGGAAGATGTGGCCATAGAACGGCCCAAGGAGGAAGAGGCATACATCCGCGGATGCCAGCGCTCTCAGACATGCCTCCCGACTAGGGGTGGTCTGTGCGGAAAAGTCCTCGAATCGCACGGGAGTGTGACCCAGTGCGCGGATCAACCCGTCGAGGGCGTCGCGCTCTGCCTCAAGACCTTTGCGGGCGCTGCTGATGAAGATCTTCACGCTACGGTGTCTCCACTGCTGCGGGTTCGCCTTCGTGGCGAAGCGGTTGACTCGTGTGTCTAGTGTGCCGATCCTGGGAAGGAGTTGCTCCATGCCCGACGCTTCAGACGAGGCAATACGCGCCTACTGGAAAGAGCACCGAGAGCAACTACGTCAGTGCGAAACCCAACGCTCAACGCTGACGAACCTCCTCATCGTCGTTACGGCCGCTCTGAGCGCTCTGATCGTTCAGCAGAAGTTCACGCTCAACGTCGTACCCCTATGCATCTTCGTCGTACTGACAGGCGCGTACGGGGCTGTTGCTGTATCCAAGTACCACGAACGAGCTTCCTACCACCTCTCTCAGGCGCGGGCGTTGACCGCAGACCTGGTGGCACGGGGAGTTTTGGGGTCCAAAGAGGGGCTCGTGCAGGCGCGCGACGAGCACAACAGCAGATTTCCTCGCCTGCACCGCATCCGGCTGCATCGCCTGTGGGTGACGCTGCACCTTGCTATCGCTCTCTACGGCGTATCCCTCCTCTGCGTATGTGTGGTTGCGGCTTGAGGGCATAGATACGAAGGCCTTCCTGGTAGCAGACGGCTTGCCTCCCAGACTTCCTCAAGCAGCTCGGTAGCTAGCACCCCCATTTCGTCACTCTGACGTGATTTTCCGAACTCAGGGACTACGTGTGATGGCTCTGCGATGCTGGTGGTCGATCGAGAGGGGCCGCAGCGATGCAGTGGAAGATCCACGGGGAACGTCCGATCTACGAAAACAAGTGGGTGAACCTGTGGCTCACCGACATCGAGACGCCGGACGGGCACCGCTGGGAACACCACGTCGTCAAGCTCCGCCACCTGGCCGTGGCCGCTGTGATCAACGGCCGCCAAGAAGTCCTGATGATGTGGCGCCACCGCTTCATCACGGACGCGTGGGCCTGGGAGCTGCCCATGGGCCTGGTCGAAGCGGACGAGACGCCCGGCGAGGCTGCCGCCCGTGAAGTCCTCGAAGAGACTGGCTGGCGTCCCGGCCCGATGAAGCCGCTGATCTACGCCGAACCGGCAAACGGCATCACCGACTCCCAGCACCACCTGTTCCGCGCCGACGGCGCCACATACGACGGGCCGCCGACCGAGAAGAACGAGTCGGACCGGATCGAGTGGATCCCACTGGCGAACATCCGGGGCATGATCGACCGCCGCGAGATCGTCAGCAGCGGCTCTCTGGTCGGCCTCCTCTACGTCCTGATGGACGAAGGGGTTCGCTGACCCTGCGGGGGGAGCATCGCTCGTAGGCGTGCCTCGAACGCGACTGCGGCCGGCACCTCGCGATACGGCGCAAGCTGCTCGTAGAACTCGCGAAGGTGCCCGGTCACCCGCTCGGACGACACGGCTGCGGCGGGCACCAGCGCCTCGATCGCCGTGTGGCACGCCTGGTCAAGCTTGCCCCTCTGGAGCTGCGTACGGGCCAACCAGAAGGCGTGGAACGCCCTACCGCGCTGGTTCGCGGGGTCCTCCCGCTCCAGCGCATCCGCGATCAACGGTTCGGCAATCGCCGCCTCGCCGAGACGGCCGTGCGCTATGCCCGTGTCCACGATGAGCTTCGGCTCGTCGAAGTACGTCACCCATGCCGGGTCCGGGTCGTCCGCCTTGATCCGCCCGTACTGACTGTGTGCCTCGGAGATCGCGGTGTGTGTCGCCGTCCGGTCGCCCAAGGTCGCGTGGGCGAACGCCTCACGCATGGCCAGCATGGCCCGAACCCGCGGCGTCGTACCCATGTCCGCTCGGGCCTGGTCCTGGGCAGCAGACGCCAGTGCAAGCGCGTCCGCCGGCTTGTCCTGGTAGGTCGCTTGCAGGCTCATGCAGGCCAGGACGTTGGCCATGAAGGGATGGTCGTCAATCTCCCGGGCCAGTTGCAGAGCTTCCGAGAAGTACGCGCGGGCCTGGTGGTACTGCCGGGCATCGAAGTACGTCCACCCGGTCAACCGCGCCAACTCCGCCGCAATGCCGTACAGGCCGTGCTGGATCGGCGCGGGCCGCTGGTCCTTCAGTAGCCCTTCGACATATCGCAGCTGGCCGACGACAGCGGGTCGAAGCGTCTCGCCCCCGTGCTCGTCGTCGCGACGCCAGTAGTCCTCGATCGAAGAACGCAGAGCGTGCAATGTGGATGGGCTCGGGTTGGTCCCGGCGGCCAGGGCCAGGATGCTGTCCACCTCCACGCCCGGTAAGGCGCTGAGGAGCTTCGGCTCAACGGGCACGTGACCGAACTCCGGCCGTTCCCGCTCGGCCACGGCCAAGACAGCCGGCGTCTCCCACGTACGGCGGGCAAGCCCGAGCATGTGCCCCGGGATACGCAATCCATCGGCGATCCGCTCGATCACTTCCATGTGGAGGAGCTGTCGCTGACCCGCGATCACCTCACCCACTCGGCTCGGCGTCAGCTCGCACTGCCGCGCGATCATCGACGGGTAGATGCCTGCCCGAGTCTTGACCAGGTGAAAGACCCTCGCAAAGTCGCGCACGCGGCACGCGTCGATCATCTCGGGCTCGGTGAGCAGACTTCCTGGTAGTTCCTTCGTACGACGTGTCTCGGGCATCGGGCACGCTCCGGAGGAAGACTACGGATCGCTTCAAAGTCTCAACCGACCGTGATGTTACCCAAGTTGGGTAATCCGCTGGGCCTTTCTGGCTCGTCGTCCTGATCGCGATCCTTCTGGACATGGCGAAGCGACCGAGGACGACCGCCTTGAACGATTCGGCGGGCACTCCTGACACAGAGCGAACGGCCCTCGGGGCAACCCCTGACCTGGGCATAGAGCCCCGCGTCCTGATGAGCATCCGGGTATCGCGGGACTCGGGCCGGACATGGTCGCCGCGCTCGCGGGTCCTGGAAGGCGACCCGTTCGACATCCTCTCCAACCCCGGCCGCTACCCCCCGTGCGAATGCCCCCGCTGCGGCGGTACCTCGTCGTCGGTCCGTGTCCTTCAGGCGGCATCCATCGCGCCGGGGTCGGCGTAGTGGCCGCCTTCCGACGTTGAAAGCTCCTTTGGAACGGGATTCCCGGGTACGTGGTCGAGCTCCGCGGGGCTGGCGCCAACAGCTCGCCGTGCTCCTCTACGCCGCCGTCGTCACCGTCCTGGTGGTCACCCTGGCCATCGCTGGTGATCCCGGCCGCTGACCGGCAACCGGCTTCCGGCACGAATCCCGCCTTCGCTCGATCCGTGGCCTCGCGCCACCCCCGTCTCCTCACCGGCCCGGGAACAAAGGGGCTGGTGAGGCACGCCCCATCGGGGCTGGGCCGGCATCCGTCGGCCCTGGACTTCCAGGAAATGGAGACACACATGGCAGCGCAGAAGGAAGACCTGCTGATCGGCGTCGAGAGCCTGATCAAGGTCCAGGACCGCTTCACCGCTGCGGCGGCGGAGTCCGACTCCACCGGCACCTCCGCGGGCGACGACGGCGAGAACCGCGACGGCCTGAACCTCCCGCAGGAGTAGCCCCACAAGTACGCCGCAGCACCACCCGGGGGCCCGTCATCCACGGCGGGCCCCCGGCCTTCACCCGCTATGACTCCGACCGGAGGAACACGTGGACCACCACTTCGTCGCCGCACTGGAGAAAGCCCTCGGCTGGGACGGGCCCGGTGCACTCGGAGCCTCTTTCGCCCGGGGAACGATCGGGGACCTTGATCTGCTCGATCGCCTGCTCAATCCCAGGAAGCTGCTGGACCTGGTGATGCGCCGCAGCGTCACCACGCCCCAGTTCCGCATCTTCCAGGACGGGGCCGAACTGCACCCCGGCCGCTACATCCAGCCCTCCGTCACCCGGCGGGGACAGGCCATCCCCATAGCCGACATGCGCCGCGTCGGCGGGCTGATGCGCGAGGGCTGCACCATGGTTCTGGACGAGGTCGACTTCTTCGACCCGGCCATGGAGGCCACCTGCCGTGCGCTCCAGTGGTGGGCCCGCGAGCTGGTGCAGGTGAACGCCTACCTGACCACCCAGGACGCCAGCGGCTTCAAGCTCCACTGGGACGACCACGACACCGTGATCGTCCAGCTCGCCGGCCGCAAGAGCTGGGAAGTCCGCGGCACCTCGCGCAAGGTTCCGATGTACCGCGACTCCGCCCCCAATGCCGAGCCCAGCGAGGAAGTCGTGTGGCAGGGCGTCATGGAGCCCGGCGACGTGATGCACATCCCGCGCGGCTTCTGGCACCAGGCCACCCGCGACGACCAAGGCGACGGCTACAGCCTGCACGCCACCTTCGGCATCGTGAAGCGCGTCGGCGTGAACTGGCTGGCCTGGCTCGCCGACCAGGCCCGCACGCAGGACCTGTTCCGGTACGACCTGGACCGCTGGAACTCCCCCGGCCAGTGGGAGGGACAGCAGCAGCTCCTGGCCGACGCCGTCGCCGAGATGGCTACGAAACTGACTCCGCAGGACTTCTTCGATGCCCGCGAGCGGGAACGCCTGGCCGCCCGGCATGTCCCGGCCACCGGCCTGTTCGGCAAGCCCGCGGCCGTCGTGTGCGTCACCGACTTCGAGCCCGTGATCGAACAGCACCACGACACCGTGGACGTTCTCGCCGCAGGCAAGAAGCTCACGTTCGCCGGCAAGGCGTACCCCGCCCTCGCCCTGCTGCTGAGCGGCCATCCCGTCGACATCGCCGACGCCACCGAGAAGACCGGCCTGGACGTGGAACAGCTCGCCGAGATCCTGGTGAAGGAGGAACTGTGCACGGAGCTGACCCCCGCCTTGTCCTCGGCCTACACCGGTCTCGTCACCACCGCGACATCCTGACGGCCGCACTCGACCTCGGCGTCACTGCCCTGGACACGGCGGCTCCCTACTTCGGCTTCCGCTCGCACACGGTGCTGGCCGAGACGGCCGCCGATCTGCTGCCGAGGTTCACCCTCTCCACGAAGGTGGGCTTCTTCCCGAGCGCTGGAGGTGTGGAGCACTCCCTTGATCCGGTCCGGCTGCGGCTGGCGGTCGAGCGAGCGGCCCGGGAACTCGGCAGGGAACCTGACACCGTGCTCCTCCACAACCCCGAACGGACCCTTGCGGGCCTGTCCACTGCCGATGGCCACACCCTCCTCGGCAATGCCTGCACTGCCCTGGCCGACGCCACCCGCCACGGTCTGTGCCGCGCCTGGGGTGTGGCCTCCTGGGATACCCGGTCGCTCGGGACGGTCCAGGTGGACGACCTGCCGTCCCCGGACGTCCTGATGGTCCGGGCCGGGTTCCTCGTGGGCATCGACTTACTCAACGCCACAACCGTCTTGCGCACGGCCTGGCAGCCGGGCAAAACCTGGGGCATGAGCCCCTTCGGCGGCGGCCACCGGAAAGTGTGGGAGGAATTCGACCCCCGGCCGTTCCTGCGACCGAGTCACAGGGATCTGTCCCGCATACAGGCGGCGTTCCGGACCGCGTTCCACCTGCCCACCGCCTCCGCGATGGCGGTCGGCACCGACGACCCCAGGCACCTGGCCCAGTTGCTCCAGTCCCTGGGCACGGAAGTGGACACCGCCGCCGTCAGTCAGTACCTGCGGGCCCTCGACGGACACCGTCAGAGCTGAAGCTCGGCTACCAGGCGGTCGGCCTCCTTCCGGGCCGGAGCCAGCAGCGGATCCTCCTCGTACGCGTAGGGTCCGACGATCTTCGACAGGAAGAACAGCGACATCAGCTTGCCGTCCCGGCTCTCCAAGTCCGCACGCCGCTCCTGGTGGACGCGGTCCGCGAGACGCGGGACGGCAAGCGCGTTGCCCCACAGCGTTGCGGCGTCCAGGCCCCGGGGCGCCATGCCCCAGTCCTCCCAGTCGATGAGGGAGAACTCCGGTCCCATCACGTTGGCCCAGGTCAGATCTGCATGAGCCGGCGCCCACCGCTCGATCCGCGTATCGGCCACCCCGGGGAAGACTGCCCCGAGGGTCTGGGTCACCTGCTCCTGCGTGATCGTCACCGTGTCCGGTGTCGCGATCCGTGGCGTCTGCTGTGAGGCAAGCGCGTCCAGCGAAGCGTTCAACGCCTCCCACCACTTGTCCGGCAAGCCCGGGTCTTCGAGCACCAGGGCGCCCTTGCCAACAGACGGCGACGGAATCAGCTCCAGCTCATCCGCGCGCCACATCACCGGCTCGCCCGGCTCGCGCCACGCCACACCCTGGTACCACTCGGGCATCGCGACTCCTTGCAGTACGGCAGCAGCCTCGGTCCCGTTCCAGCCCTGCGGGCCGATCCGCTCGAATCCCCGCCGCTCGATACGCACCCACGTGCCCCGCTCCGTACGGCCCCCCAAGGAACGGCGCTTGCGCACCAGGGCCTCCCGAACCAACCGGACGTGCAGAGCCTCTTCTACGCGCTCCAGCACGTCTTCAACCGGCTGACGGCGTAGATCCACCTGGGCAGCAACGGGCAGGGATCCGTTCATCACGACCTCCTCGGCGAACGGATGACCGTAGCAGGAAGAGGCCGCCGACACGATCCGCCCGTCAACATGGCGCACGTCAACTTCCGTCCCATCATTGACCGTTGGGAATACGGCGCGCGCTTCGCCCACGCCGGTGGCCGGAGCGGCTTTGGCCGGTGTCCTGTTCGGGTTGGGGTCGGGCATGTTCAGGGGGCCTTACGCTGTCCGGCAACTCGGGCAGGCTTTGATCCTGCCCGGAATTTGATCGAGTGGCCCCCTGGACTTGCCCGACGCGGGCCCCGAGTCGAACAGGTGGGTAAAGCCGTGGAGGCCGCCGGCCCCGGCCACTTGTGGGTGGACAGCAATCCGCGGTGACCTGTGCAGGCTCGGCGCGCTTACCGTTCCTGCTGGCCGTGCTCGCCGTCGGGCAGCTCCCGGGGTTCCTCCGGGACACGACGACCCGCTTCCTCGGACTTGCGGCGCGAGTGGGCGGGGGTCGTTGCGGGCGGTGGCGGAGACATGGAGCCAGCGGCGGCCTGGGGCCGCCGCGCCGCGCGGGCCGCGTCAGCGGGCCGCCTTGATCCAGTAAAGAAACTTTGGACAGCTCATCCCTTGGGCCGCTTCGGCCCGGAGGTATGGGCTGTTTCCTAATGTTCTGATCCGGTCCGATGCGTATTGCCTGACTCATGGCGGTCTGTTCGCGGGATCGTCAGAACTTATCCACAGGCTTGGCGCGGTCTGATGGTCCCCGAAGTTGTCCACAGGCGTGTTGTCCGGGTGGGTCTCTTCATGCTGCGTCTGGGGCGGCGATGGCTCTGGGGCGTCGTGGCCGACGGGAAGAGGGTGTGGGGATGCGTGGCCTGAGGGGGGGTGTCCGCTTTCGCTGATTGCGTGCGGCCCGCGCTGGAAGGTCCGGTGCCGTGCACACGGAAAGCGGGACATGTGATGCAGATCACAGGGCTTTGGTCATACACGGATGCCGTCGACGACACCTCTATAGACGATCCGCATCAATGCGGCGCGCAACATACCCGACGATCCCCGGTTAGCCCAACCGGGGATTCTCCGGATCCTTGTGGTCAGCCGGAGAGGTCGAACGCCGAAAAGGGAGAGGTGTGACGCATGGCACAGAGGCCGAGTGGCACACCGTTGGCTTTTTCGACACCTGTAGCCGGTGAAGGGCCCGGGAGCGTCTCGGGCGGCTTTTACCAGGCGGGGCGGGAATTCGGAATTCCCGGAATCTCCGGAGGATTGCCCGCAGGTTCGGGGGCGTGGAAGTGAGGGCGGGGCAAGTGGTGCACGGCGATGGCGACTGCCTGTCGGAGCGGTTGACGGCTTCCCGTGGAGCGGTCATGCACTGCGGGGCTGGCGCCCGTGAGGCGGGACGCAGAAAGGTTCTTTCTGGCGCGCTCCCGTCCGGCGGGCTTCACGGTTGCGGCGGTGCGCCCGTGCTCAGCATGGTTCCGGTGTGCGTGGCCGAAGAGCGCGAGCGCGCGTCACCGGGGCCGGCGGACGAGGTGCTTTGCAGGGCAGTACGGAACAGCGGCACGGCAACGGGCGGGGACGAAATGAGCGAGTCGGAGATTGCGGCGCTGGAGGCTGATGTGAAGGGCCTCAAGGGCGAGTTGGCCGACTTGTCGGCACTGCTGCTGAAGGTGCAGGCGGAAACGCTCAGGCTTGCGCGTCGATGTGCTTTGCCATCTGCTGAGTGAGTTCAAGCAGGTTCTGGAGAGTCGTGCGCATGATCGTCATATCGTGCTTTAGCTCTTCGACTTCCATGGCGAGCCGGAAGTAGCGGTCATCCGCAGGCGTGGGGGGCGTGTCGGTCGATGCGCCCCCTTCGGCCTGTCCGCTCTCGGGGTCGGCTTCGCGGCGGCGGACGAACGATCCCCGGCCTGAGACGGAGTAGATCAGCCCCTCGGCCTTCAGTGCCCTGAGTGCGTTCTGCACGGTGGCGCTGGCGATCCCGAACTTCTCCTGGAGCTCGCGGGAGGACGGGAGCTTGTCGCCGGGGCCGAGCTGGCCGCTTTCGATCTGGCGGCGAAGGTACTCCGCGACCTGCACGTAGGGCGGGCGGTGGTCTCGGTCCAGAGGCAGTGTCATGCCCCGAGGATACGGCTGCCTACGTGGGGTGCGCAGTCACTGTGACCAACTGATACAGGGTGCTGTAGCTCGATAGGTGTTGCAGCTAGCCGCATAGCGTGCTTTCATTTGGATGTGGCCGGGATCGCCGGTCAAACCCGAGTGAAAGGGCTTATTTGCCATGGCCAGGATCGTTATCCCCGTCGCCGTCCCCGAGTCCACGAACCACATGGTCGGCATGCCGCCGGTGCCGAAGTGGAAGGACCAGGAGAACGGCATCCGCGCGATGGACCGGGACAGCGGGGCCCCGCTGTTCACGCTGACCCTCTTCGTGATGGGGGAGGAGCGCGCGGAGACGATGAAGGTGACCGTCCCGCAGACCGGTCTTCCCAACGGCCTGCACATCGGTCGCTTCGTCCGCCCCGTCGGTCTGGTCGCGACCCCGTGGGCGCGGATCTTCAACGACCAGCTCCAGGACGGCGTGGCCTACCGCTGCGAGTCCCTGACGCTGGTCGAAACCCCGGCCCTGGGCCAGAACGTGACCGTGCCCCAGGACGCTGCGGCGTGACCTCGCTCCCCGCACTCCGGGGTGATTTCCCGGTCGGCGGCCGCCTCGTGATCGTCATCGACGAAGCGGCCGCCCTCCTGGGGCACCAGACCCCTCTTCCTCTTCCTCTTCCGCTTTGCTGCGCCACGGCTGCGCGGCGGCGGGACTTCCGAACCATGCGAAGGACATGTGATGAATGAACTGAACGAGGCGTTTGGCTGGCTCAACGCCGTGATGTGGTTCGGTATCGCCGTGATCGCCCTGTGGGCGGCGGTGTGGATCTTCCGCTACGTGCGGGCCTCGCCGATGGAGCGGGTGAGCATCCGGCAGGCGGTGCGTATCCGCTGGGGCTGGAAGAGACTCGCGCAGATGGCCGGGCTGTCCGTCACGGACAAGATGCCCACGATGATGGCCGAACTCGCGAACATGGATGGCGTCAAGCAGCACAAGCCCCGTGTCCTGACCCCGGCACTGAAGGTCACCTCGGACGAGTTCGGTGTGATGGCGTGGGCGAACTGCCTGCCGAAGGTGAGCCTGGCCGAGTTCCAGAAGGCCGCTCCCTACCTCGCGGACGCGTGGCGCATGACCCGTGTGTCTGTCCTGCCGGGGGACAAGCCCGGTCAGGTGCTGATCCGTGGCGTCCGCGTGGACCCGCTGACCACTCCGACCGAGCACGTGCCCACCGGCCGCCCGCCCAATGAACACGCACTGTGGGAACTCGGTGTGGATGAGTTCGGCATCCCCGTCTCCGTGCCCCTGAAGGATGTTCCCGGCATCACGGTCGGCGGCCTGCCCGGCTACGGGAAGACCTCCCTGACCAACCGGCTCGTCTGCGACTGGGCACCCTCGCCGGCCATCCAGTTCGTCACCCTTGACGGCAAGGTCACTCATGCCCGGGAGGGCGACTACGCCGAACTCGTTCAGCGCATGTTCGCGTTCGCCGGTGACGACCTCGAGTCGGCGAACAAGCTCCTCAAGCGCCTGGTGGAACTGCGGCGTGCTCGCTCGGCCTGCATGACCAGCATCCTGGGCGTCAAGAACATGTGGCACGTCGGCCCCTCGGAGATGTGGCCGCTGATCGTCGTCAACATTGACGAAGCCCACACCTACTTCCGCGACCACAAGGGCTCCGACCCCGCGACCAAGCGCCTGGCCGCGCTCGCTGCCGAGAACGCGCGTCTGGCGGAAGACCTCGTCAAGAAGGGCCGCGCGTTCGGCATCCTGACGATCCTCACCACGCAGAAGACCACCGGCGACGCAATCCCCACCTTCATCCGGGACGTGTGCCCGGTCGGTCTGTCCTTCGCGCAGAAGACGGCCGAAGCCGCGGTGGCCGCGCTCGGCGAGGACATCCGCCAGTGGCCCGACGCGAACCCCATCAATCTCCAGGACCCCGCCTATGTCGGCGTGGCGGTCATGTCCGCCCAGGGCCGCCCCGGCTTCGTCCGCATCCGCACCCCCTACGTCCCCGACGCGCACGCCGGCCACATCGCCGCCGAAACCGCGCACCTGGTCCGCGACCCCTTCAAGCTCCTGGAAGACCTCACGGGGCGCAGTGTCGTGGACCTCGCCAAGCACGACCCCGACGAGGACGGGCCCGACCTCATCGCCGCCTGATCACCCCTGCCCCTCGCACAGCCGTGGAAGGAGGTGAAAACCCTCATGTCCCAAGACCGGATCACTCAGCGCACCGTGACCGTCGTCATGGCGATCATCGCCGCCCTGGCCTTCGTGTTCTCCTTCGGCAACGTCTGGAACCTCGCCCTGCGCCTGGGCGTACCGGGCCCCGTCGCCCCGCTGATCGCCCCGATGGTGGACCTGTCCGTGGTCGGCCTCCTGGTCGCCCTGCGGTACCTGTCCCTACGCGGAGTTCCGGCCGCTGACCTCAAGGGCGCTACCCGCCTGATGCACGCCTCCGGCTTCTTCACCCTCGCCCTGAACATCGCCGAACCGATCATCGCCGGACACTACGGCCGCGCCTGTGTGGACGCCGTGGCACCCCTGCTCCTCCTCGGATGGGGCGCCGTCGGCCCCGCCCTCCTGCGCCACTTCCACACCGTCTCCGCCCCGACCCCGGCCCCGGTCATGGCCCCGGCTCCGGCTCCGGTGGTCGTACCCACGTCCGCCCCGGAACCCGCCCCGGCGCTGCCAGACCCCGAACCGGTCCCGGCACCCGAAGCAGCCCCTATCCCGGCTGCAACTCCGGCCCCTCCGGCCCTGGTTGCGCCTGCCCCGGCTCCTGTGGCCGCTCCGGCCGCGAAGGTGCCTGCGGCCCTGCTGGATGCCGCACGCGAGATCGCCGACGCACACACGGCGACACACGGTCAGCCGATCACCGCCGCACAGCTCAAAGCGCGACTCGGCGTCGGTCTCCCCCTGGCCACCGCCGCGCATGCCGCGCTGACGGCCTGACCCTCGGCCGGCCTTCCGGCACCTCTCCACCCCTCGGCCCCATCCGGGCCTACCCCGCCATGCCCCGGGCAGCACCACACCCCTTTCGTGGTGCTGCCCGGGGCATCCCCCACCAGCGGAAAGGACACACGCCGATGCCCCGCAACCTCGACCTGCGGCACGTGATCAGCCCCGCTGTCCGGGACCTGATCGAACTGGCCAACCTCGAAGACTTCGACCGCACCCGCGAACAGATCACCCGCCTGCGCGGCTGCACCCGCCCCGTCAACCTCGTCGGCCACACCCACACCCGCAACGCCACCACAGGCGAAACGATTCGCTCGTACTCCACCAGCGAGGAACCCACCGGACGGCTCCTGACCACCTGTGGCAACCGCCGCGCCTCCCGCTGCCCCGCCTGCTCCCGCACCTACGCCGCTGACACCTTCCACCTCGTCCGCGCCGGACTCTGCGGCGGCAAGGACGTCCCCGAGACCGTCCGCACCCACCCCCGCGTCTTCCTCACCCTCACCGCCCCCTCCTTCGGCCCCGTCCACAACCGCCCCACCACCACGGACAGCAAGCCGCGCCCCTGCCGCTGCGGCACCCGCCACCCCGAGGACGCTCCCGAACTCGGCGCGCCCCTGGCCCCCAAGGCGTACGACTACACCGGCGCCGTGCTCTGGAACGCCCACGCCGGAGCCCTGTGGGCACGCTTCACCCTCAATCTCCGCCGCGCCCTGGCCGCCCACTTCGGCATCACGCAGAAGGATATGAAGCAGGTCCTGCGCGTGTCCTTCGCCAAGGTCGCCGAGTACCAAAAGCGCGGCCTGGTCCACTTCCACGCCGTAGTCCGCATCGACGGGCCCGACGGCCACACCAGCACCCCACCGGCCTGGGCCACCGTGGATGACCTCACCCACGCCATCCGCACCGCTGCCCCCCGCACCGCCCTCACCATCTCCTCGGACACCGTGGGAGACCAGGAGATCCGTTGGGGCGCCATGCTCGACGTACGGGAGATCACCGCGCTGGGGGACGGCGAACTCACTGACGCAGCCGTGGCCGGGTACGTCGCCAAGTACGCCACCAAGAGCGCCGAGGACTCCGGCACTGTGGACCGCTCCTTGGTCTGCCGGACCTGTTCCGGCCGGGGGACCGTCGGGGGTCGCGTCAAGGATCTCTGCCCCGACTGCGAAGGCACCCGCCAGGCCGAACCCCTCCGGGAACTGCCCGTACACCGGCACGTCCGACAGATGATCCGTACCGCCTGGGACCTGGGCGGCCTGCCCGAGTTCGCATACCTCAAGCTCTGCAAGTGGGCCCACATGCTCGGCTTCCGCGGCCACTTCTCCACCAAGTCCCGCGCCTACTCCACCACCCTCGGCGCCCTCCGCGACATCCGCCGCGCCTGGCGCCTTGCCCAGGCTGACGCCGCCCGCGTCCGCGCCGGCCACCCCGCCCCCGCCCCGGACACCGTGCTCGTCACCGAGTCCTCCTGGGCCTACCTCGCCTCCGGCTACCGCCCCGGCGAAGAACTCCTCGCCAACCAGACACGCCACGAAATCAACCAGACCCGCGCCGACAAGGAACGCGCCAAGACCGAAGGGGAGGTATGGCAGTGACCGCCGCACCGACCACCCGCATGCTGACCATGGTGGAAGCGCTGGCCGAGCTGCGCATGTCGCGGGCCGCCTTCTACCGGCTCCGCGCTCGCGGCAACGCGCCCCGCTGCCTCAAGCTCCCCAACGGGCAGATCCGCATCCGCCGTGCCGACCTCGACGCCTGGTTCGAGGGCTGCGAGGTGCCCGCGTGCTGACCTTCGACGTGCAGATCTGGGGCATCCGCAAGCGCCCCGACCGCGCTGCGGCCTATCAGCTTCGCTGGCGAGTCGGCGTTCAGCCGTTCTCGAAGAGCTACAAGATCAAGGCTCAGGCGGACGGCCGACGCTCCGAGCTGCTGGCCGCACTCCGCAAACGCGAACAGTTCGACACCGAGACCGGCTTGCCTGCCTCCGAAGTACAGGCGGCCCAGTCCCCCACCTGGTTCACGCACGCCCGGGAGTACGTGGCGATGAAGTGGCCGAGCGCTTCGGCCAAGCACCGCGCGAGCATCGCCGACGCGCTCGCCACGGTCACCCCGCGCCTGGTGAAGGACAACCGCGGTGCCCCTGCTCCCCGGGTTCTGCGGACCGCCCTCTACTCCTGGGCCTTCCGCCTCGTCCTCGACCAGGACGGCGAACTCGTGGCCCGCATCGACGCCGAGGAAGCACCCGAAGCCATCGTGGCGGCCCTCGACTGGATCGGCCGTAAGTCCGTGGACATCTCGGCCCTGAACACGCCGACGGTCGTGCGGTCCGCCCTGGACGCGCTGGCCCGCAAGATGGACGGGACCGCTGCGGCGGACAACACGGTGAACCGCAAGGTGCCCGTGTTCAGCAACTGCCTGCGGTACGGGGTCGAGCTGGACCGCCTGCCCTCCCTGCCCCTGACCAAGGTGGACTGGACGGCACCCGAGACGGACGACGAGATCGACTTCCGTTACGTCCCCAGCCCGGCCCTGGCCCGCAAGCTCATCAACGCCGTGGGCGAGCAGGGAGACCGTGGCCGCCACCTCAAGGCGTTCTTCGGGTGCCTCTACTACGCGGCCACCCGCCCCGGCGAAGCCGTGAGCCTGCGCGAATCGGACTTCACCTTGCCCGAGGAAGGCTGGGGCCAAGTCATCCTGTCGTCCAGCTCCCCTCGCGTCGGCTCAGGCTGGACCGACTCCGGGAAGTCCTACGACTCCCGGGGCCTTAAGAAGCGCGCCCGAAAGGCCACCCGCGAGGTACCGATCCCGCCGGTCCTGGTCCGCCTGATCCGCGACCACATCGCGGAGTTCGGAACCTCCGAGGACGGCCGACTCTTCCGCGCCGCTCGCGGCGGCGGCCTCCTGAGCAAGGAGTACGGCGACATCTGGAAGGCTGCTCGCCGGGACGTCCTCACCAAGCAGGAAGTGAAGACCCGCCTGGCTGAGGTCCCCTATGGACTCCGCGCCGCGTGCGTCTCCCTCTGGCTGGAGTCCGGCGTCTCCCCGGCCGAGGTCGCCCGCCGCGCCGGCCACAGCATCGCCGTGCTGTTCCGCTTCTACGCCAAAGCCATCCGTCGCAACCAGCACCACGCGAACCAGCAGATCGAGCGGGCCCTAGCCGCCGACAACGACCAGTAGGCAACGGCCGATTGGGCCCAAGGACTCCGGATCCACCAAGGGCCAACAAACCGTGCGCCTCGTCAGTATTCTGATCACGTGGAAAGCACAAGTTCACCCGGGAGACAGTTTCGCACAATAGGGCCGGACACCGACCCCTCACGACCTACGCCTCTCCCATGGGAGCAATATTCGGACAAGGTACTGGCACAGTGGTACACGCTTCTCAGCGAAGACCCCGAGGAAGACGCTATCCAGACCTTCCTGGAATTGCATCCGTCCATGATCCCGGGAGGAAGCGGGGATGTCGGCCCTGGAGGCCATCACGGATCCGATATGGGCGCAGTTTTCCGGCGCCCGAAGCTGGAGGGAGCCGGTCGCTCATTCGAACCGGACTTCATGTGGATTACGCGATCGTCCGGACTCGTCACACCCATCCTGATTGAGATCGAGAAGCCCTCAAAGCGCTGGTTTAAACAGAACGGTCGACCAACCAGCGAGTTTACCGAGGCTCGGGACCAACTCAACGACTGGCGCTCTTGGTTCGCGCGTGAAGGGAACCAAGCAATATTCCGCGAGAAGTTCCTTTTCCTCGGGGATCGCTACCTCGACCGACCGCTGGAGCCACAGTACGTGTTGGTCTACGGGCGCGAGTCAGAGTTCAAGGTGGGCGGAGGTCACGGGAACCCAAACGCCTTGAGGTACAAACGGGATCAACAGCGAGGCAGCAACGAAACGTTCATGACGTTCGACGCCCTGCGCCCCCGCTACGACCATTCCAGGTCAATGACCCTGACCATGACGTCGCAGGGGCCTGAACTTTTTGCCTTCTCACCTATCTACGGGACGAGTGCTTTCGTCGGCGCGGGGGCCTTGCTACTGGGAGACCCTGACCCCGCTCTGGCACGGTCCGCCATGATGAGCGAAGCGCGGCGCACATACCTTTCAAAGCGCTGGCGCTACTGGCAGGATCACACGAGAAAGTCGACCGATCCTAACGAGCGCTACGTGCGCAGCATAGGCGTCGAATAAAGGAACACAGAATCGCCCCCACCTTTAAATATAGAGACGTTCTGCACTGAAAGTCGCCTACCATCCCTCACGGACGGTAGGCGACTTTCGTTTCAAAAACGTGTCACCCCTCAGGCAAGAACGCCAGCCGGATATTTATCTATCGATCGAGCTTCACGATTCCAAACCCACACGTCACTCTCGCGCCACATCTCCGGAAGTTCCGTCACAGGGATAGCGGCAGGATCGTTGGGGTACGCCTGTTCACCGGTGTACCCGTTTCGGAATCCCGTCGTGATGGGTGTAGGGCGCCAGTTCGAGTCTCCAATGAGAATCGCGTGTGCCCTGGTCATCGAGAAGCAGCTGTACTGCTTGATCTTTCCGTCGGTGTCCTCACACAAGGGCGCTCGCCACTCGCGCTCGTGCATCCACTGGGAGTTCTCACGTATGGGTACGGCCCAGTGCCCAAGACCAGCATCAACGAACCGCTTGTACACGTCATCCGTTACGTAGGCGACGGCTCCACCGTCGTGGCTGAGTACACCAGCCCGGGTGACAACTACGCCCCAGGGGCCGAACCCTCGATCGGCGATTAGATGGGCAAGATGATCTTGCGGGCTCTCAGAGAAACAGACGCACGCCTGCTGCGCGCCAAACGGCGGATAGCCATAGAGCCGGCCTGAGCCGAGGATGGAGTCCAGCCGCTCCTGGGCCGTCATCTGACGGAACTTCTCAGGCACCTTAGGTGTGAAGCTTGCGTTCTCACCGCGGCTGGTGAAGTGGACCAGCGTGTCGCTCTGCGCCGGGCCAGCGCCCTGAAGCACAAACCCCTTGTCATCCTTCTTGGCTCCGCCCATCCCACGCTCCCCCGCTGATGCTTGCTCGTTGAGCCTTCATACCGGGTCGGCGCGTGGGCCACGAGGTCTTTCTGCTGCCCGACCGCTTTGTCGCAGGCTGCTTGCTTGGTCCACGCCTGGTCCACACACCATGATCCAAAGCGGTACAAGGGTGAGTCAGGATGAGACGGGACCGCACGACGAAGGGGTGCCCCTGGTAGGGACACCCCTTCTGATCAGCACATCGTCTGACCTGTGGCGGTGGGTGTGGGATTTGAACCCACGGTGACTCGCGCCACGACGGTTTTCAAGACCGTTCCCTTAGGCCGCTCGGGCAACCCACCTGGCGGGTACAGAGTACCGGGCGGCTGGGGTGGGCGGCGCTGGGGATTTTCGGTGGGTCAGGCGGTCTGGGCCTTGTCGTAGGCCGCCTTCGCCTCGTTGCCGAAGTACGGGCCGTACATCCGGTTCGGGAGGAACGTGTAGCCGAAGCTGTTCACCGAGACCTGGGTGCCCAGACCGGTCGCCTCGTTGAAGTCCTGGAACCACGGGCCGCCACTGGAGCCGCCCGTCATGTTGCACGGCAGGCTGTGGTCCTTCGTGAGGAGGAAGTCCTTTCCGGTGTTGCCGCTGCAGTAGACGAGCTTGGTGCCGTCGTACGGGGCCGCCGCCGGGAAGCCGAAGGCGTACATCTTCTTGTTGTAGCCCCCGTTGAACACGATGCCCTGGGCTCCGACGGTCTGGCTGAGCGTCCGGCCGTTCAGTGGGGCGACGACGGCCAGGCCGACGTCCATGTTCATGTCCTCGCTCGCCACCCACTGGTCGGTCGCGAAGGTCTTGGTGGCCGTCCACTGCCCGTAGGGCGCGTTCCCGTTGTCGTAGCCCGGGACGAAGATCCAGTCGGTGTGCCAGGCGCCCTGGTACTTCACGCAGTGGCCGGCGGTGATCACCGTGCTGCCGTTGGCGCTGGTGATCGAGTCGCCCGAGCAGGAGGCGCTCTTCCCGTTGAAGGTGAAGAAGACCCGGCCCGAGGTTTTGACCACCGCGCCGCCGGATGTCCAGGCGCCGCCCGGCTGGGGGAAGGCCGCGGGTGAGGCCTTGAGGGAGGCCGTGGGGGAGGAACTCGCGGGGGTGGGGGCGATCGTCGTGGGGCGCTCCGCCGTGGTGGGCGCCGTACGGGCGGTCGCGCCCGGGGTGGCCGTGATGTCCAGCGGGGTGGCGGCCCGCATCCGCTCGGCCGACCAGGAGCCCTGGGAGGCGGGGCGCGGTACGGCGGCCGAGGGGGAGGCCGCCGTCAACGCGCCCGCGAGCAGGGCGCCCGTCGCGAGCAGAACCGATATGGCTGTCCGATGGCGATTCACGCATGACTCCTTCTGCCGTGCCCGGATGAAGAGTTGTCGGTGCGGATCGGGGGCAGAGTGGCACGCCGCGAGCGAGATGTCAGGCAGCAGTCGGAACGTTCGGTCGGTTCCGGCCAGGAAATGGCCAACTCCGGTTAGGTGGTGAGGAGGACGCCCGCGTACGAGGCTCCGGCCACCACCACCCAGGCCGCGAGACCCAGGAGGGCGGCCCGGCCGCCGGTACGGGACAGGGTGGGCAGGTGGACCGCGCTGCCCAGGCCGAACAGGGCGGCGGCCAGCAGCAGTTCCTGTGCGGTGTGCGCCCCTTCCAGCGCCACGTCGGGCAGTACCCCGGTTGCGCGCAGGGCGGCCGCGGCGAGGAACCCGGCCACGAACAGCGGCACCGGAGCCGGGCGGCGGCCCGAGGACGTGCGCACTCCGCGCCGGCGGGCCCGTACCGAGAAGGCCACCGCGGCGACCAGCGGGGCCAGCAGCGCCACGCGCATCAGCTTGACCAGCACCGCTTCGCCGAGGGCGCCGGGGCCGGCCGTCTGGGCGGTCGCCACCACCTGCCCGACGTCGTGGACGCTCGCACCCACCCAGCGGCCGAAGTCCGGGTCGGAGAGGCCGAGGGGGGACTGGAGGAGCGGGAGCACCGCGATGGCGAGGGTCCCGCACAGGGTGACCAGGGCCACCGAGGAGGCCACGTCCTCCTCGTCGCTGCCCGACACCTGGCTGACGGCCCCGATGGCCGAGGCCCCGCAGATCGAGTATCCGGTGGCGATCAGCAACGGCTGGTCCCCGGGGAGTCCGAGCCGCCGGCCGAGCCACAGGGTCCCGAAGAAGGTCGCCGCCACCACCCCGGCCACCATCGCCACCGTGGCCCAGCCCAGTTGGAGCACCTCGTCCAGCCCCAGCGCCAGGCCCAGCAGGACGATGCCGATCCGCATCAGGCGACGCCCGGCCAGGGAGAGGCCCGGCCGCGCGGGTCCCCGTACGAAGCCCCGTAGGCCGGGGAGGTGCGCCGCGGCGATGCCGAGCACCACCGACACCGTCAGCATCGGAGCCCAGGGCACCAGCCGGTGCACCGACCAGGCCACCAGGACTCCGGCCGCCGCGAGGCCCAACCCGGGCCACGATGACGATGTTTCACGTGAAACATCGATCGGAACCGGCGATCCCGCCCCGCGCACCGGGCGGTTCAGCAGGGCCATCAGTCGGTCGGGAGCGTGTAGACGCGGCGGACACTGCTGCCCAGGCGTACGACGTCAGCGCCGTAGACGTGCAGGGATATCGCCTTCGTACGACAGGAGTTGCGGACCTTGTGGATATCGCCGGGCGGGGCGAACCCGCAGACGTCACCAGGGCCGTTGACCACGTGCTCGGTCGCCACCAGCCGGGCTCCGGCGGTGGCCGTGGCGGGGACGAGCCGATAGCGGAGCTCGCTCTCCTCGCCCTCGTGCACCCCGGCCACGCACCACGAGACGTGGTCATGGACGGCGGTCTCCTGGCCCGGAAGCCACACCAGGGCCACCACGGAGAAGCTGCCGTCCGGCTCCGCGTGCAGGACGTGCTGCCGGTAGCGGTCGGCGTGCCCCTCGCACTGCTCGGGGGTGAGCAGACCCGGCGTCCCCAGGTGCGGGGCGAGGCGTTCGCCGACCAGGTAGGCGGTCAGATCGGGGGCCAGCCCCCGGTCGACGACCGTACGGATCTCACTGACGAGGGCGGCCATCCTCGCGGTCGTGCGGGCCGGCGTGGTGGTGGTCATAGGGGGAGCGTCGAGGAGCCCACCCATCACGTCCAACGACAGTTATGAGCCCAAATCCCAAGATCGGCTTATGGGTTGGGGACGGGACGGATCCGCCGTCGGGCCGGTTCAGCAGCCGACGCGGTTCGAGGCCGCCTGCTTCAGGGCCTCCAGCACCACCGCCGTGGCCGGGACCCGTAGATGGTCGCGGTACACGTGAGCGGCGATGTGACGGCGGGCGGCCGGCAGCAGGGCCCGCCCGCACACCTTGCTCAGCGAGAGCGAGGGCAGCACCAGCGCGGGCATCATGGCCACACCCAGGCCCTGTGCGACCAGGCTCTGGACCACCAGGTTGTCGTCCGTGGCGAACCGGATGTCGGGGACGAAGCCGAGCCCCGCGCATTCGTGCAGCAGGTTGGCCCGGCAGCGCGGGCAGCCGGCGATCCACCGCTCTTCGGAGAGGTCCGCGAGGTGCACGGCCCGCCGCCGGGCCAGCGCGTGCCCGGTTGGCAGCAGCACCGTCAGCTGGTCCTCCATGAGCCTGACCTCGGCGACCTCCTCCGGGACCTCCTCGTGCAGGCCGGGATAGGTGAAGGCCAGGGTGATGTCGCACTCGCCGCGCTCCAGCCTGCGCAGCGAGTCCGGGGGCTCCCCCTCCAGCAGCTCGACCTGGATGCCCGGGTGCTCCTTGGCCAGGCTGCTCAGGGCTTCCGGGACCAGGGTGACGTTGGCGCTGGGGAAGCCGCACAGCCGGACGCGGCCGGTCCGCAGCCGGGCGTAGGCCTTCAGCTGGGCCTCGGCGGCGGAGAGGCTGCCGAGGATGGCCTCGGCGTGCCGGGCCATGGACTCCCCGGCCTCGGTGAGCTGCATGCGCCGTCCGACGCGGGTGAACAGCGGGGTGCCGACGGCGCGTTCGAGCGCCTTCATCTGCTGGGTGATCGCGGGCTGGGTGTACCCGAGGACCCGGGCGGCGGCCGAGTAGGACCCCGAGGCGACCACCTCGTGGAACGTCCGTATGTGCCGCGAATCGAACACGGTCGAAGCATAAGCGGACGTTGGGAGGGGCCGCAGGCACAATCGCGCCTACGGCCCCTCACCATCAAGCCAGTTGGTCCTGCCGCCCGCCGGGCCGGGGCCCGTGCGCGGCAGCCGCCCGCTACTTGTCGCCGACCCGCGAACCGAGCGTGATGTCCACCGTGGTCGGCTTGCCGCCGCGCAGGTAGGTCAGCTTCACCGTGTCGCCCGGCTTGTACGTCCAGATCTCGCTGATCAGGGTCGGACCGCTGTCGATCGGCTTGCCGCCGAGCTCGGTGATGATGTCGCCGGGCTTCAGCCCCGCCTTGCCCGCAGGGCCGTTCGGGTCGACCAGCTCGTTGGCCGAGGCACCCGTCTCGGAGATCTTCGCGCCGTCGCTCTTGGCCGCGAGGTCCACGGAGACCGAGATCACCGGGTAGACCGGCTTGCCGGTCTTGATCAGCGATTCGGCGACGTTCTTCGCCTGGTTGACCGGGATGGCGAAACCGAGGCCGATGGAGCCTGCCTGGCCGCCGCCGAAGCCGCCGTTGCCGGCCGACTGGATCGCGGAGTTGATGCCGATGACCGCGCCGCGGCTGTCGAGCAGCGGACCGCCGGAGTTGCCCGGGTTGATCGAGGCGTCCGTCTGGAGGGCGCTCATGTACGAGTTCTTGCCGCTGGAGCCGTCACCCGAGGCGACCGGACGGTTCTTGGCGCTGACGATGCCGGTGGTGACCGTGTTGGACAGGCCGAAGGGGGCGCCGATCGCGATGGTCGAGTCCCCGACGGCGACCTTGTCCGAGTCGCCGAGGGGCAGCGGCTTGAGCCCGGACGGCGGGTTCTTCAGCTTGAGGACGGCCACGTCGTACCCCTGGGCACGGCCGACGACCTCGGCCTCGTACTTCTTGCCGTCGGAGAAGGTCGCGCTGAGCTTGCCGCCGTTGGCCGCGGAGGCGACCACGTGGTTGTTCGTGAGGATGTGGCCCTGCTGGTCGTAGACGAAGCCGGTGCCGGTGCCGCCCTCGCCGTCGCCGGCCGAGGCCTCGATGGTGACGACGCTGGGCAGCGCGCCGGCGGCGAGGCCCGCGACGGAGCCGGCATCGCGCTTGAGGTCCTTGGGCGTGTTGCCGGCGCTGACCGTGGTCGAGCCGGAGGCGTTGCCGCTCCGGTTGGCCGCCCAGTAGCCGACGCCGCCGCCGACGCCGCCCGCGAGGAGCGCCGCCGCGAGCACGCCGGCGATCAGACCGCCCTTGCCCTTCCGCTTGGGCTGCGGGGCACCGTCGGTGGCCAGGGGCACGCCCCAGCCGCCACCGCCGTGGCCGTCGCCGACCCCGTACGCGGGGGCCGCGGGCGGCGGGGGAGGCCAGCCCTCGGCGCCCAGCGGCTGCGGAGCCGGGGCCTCGGCGTAGGCCGGGGTGACCGGCGGGACCGGGCTCTCGGCGTAGGCGGGAGCCTGCGGCTGGACGGGCGCGGCGGGCTGGGCCGCCGCCGGGGGCTGCACTGCCCCCGGCGTCTGGGGGAGCTGCTGGGTCGGCTCGGCGCCGGGCGCGGGCGTCGGCGGCAACTGCTGCGTCACCGGCTCCACGGGCGCCGACGCGGCAGGCCCGGACGGCACGGACGGCGCGGCGTCGACGGGCGCGGCCACCGGGGGTGCGGGCGGGGCCGCGGGGGGCGTCGGGGCCGCGGTGCCCTCGTTCTCGGTGCTCACAGCGCTCTCTCCTCGTCACACACGGCTTCAGAAATACGGGCGATATCGGTCCGACTGAACGTTCGACGTGCCGTACAAGTTCCTGGGCAAAGCCTTTCCCATGCCCCGTCAGAGCACTGTAAGCCGGACCTGTGAGTCTCCCCCATCCTTTATCTCCGACATTTCGGGCGCATCCCCAGAAGCACCCGCAGGGCTCTCCCCGACATCCGGACCCCTCTCGGTGGCACCATGAGCCGGTGACCCACGCAACGCCGCGCCCCATCCAGGTCGTCGCCCACCGCGGCGCCTCGGAGGATGCCCCCGAACACACGCTGGCCGCCTACCGCAAGGCCATCGACGACGGGGCCGACGCCCTCGAATGCGATGTCCGGCTCACGGCCGACGGCCATCTGGTCCTGGTCCACGACCGGCGGGTGAACCGCACCTCCAACGGCCGCGGCGCCGTCTCCGCCCTGGAGCTGGCCGACCTGGCCGCCCTCGACTTCGGCTCGTGGAAGGACCGGGAGGAGTCCCCCGACTGGGACGCGGACCCCGAACGGACCTCGGTGCTCACCCTGGAGCGACTGCTGGAGCTGGTCTCGGACGCCGGGCGGCCGGTCCAGTTGGCCATCGAGACGAAGCACCCGACCCGCTGGGCCGGACAGGTGGAGGAGCGCCTGCTCTTCCTCCTCAAGCGCTTCGCGCTGGACGCCCCGCCCGCGGAGGGGCCGCACCCGGTCCGGGTGATGAGCTTCTCCGCACGCTCCCTGCACCGGGTGCGGGCGGCCGCGCCGACGGTCCCGACCGTCTACCTGATGCAGTTCATCTCGCCCCGGATGCGGGACGGGCGGCTCCCGGCGGGCGTACGGATCGCCGGACCGGGCATGCGGATCGTGCGCAACCACCCGGCCTTCATCCGCAAACTTCAGGCCGCCGGACACTCCGTTCACGTGTGGACCGTGAACGATCCGGAAGATGTTCAGCTCTGCGCTGATCTGGGTGTGGAAGCGATCATCACGAACCGACCGCGACAAGTTTTGTCACAGCTGGGCCGCTGACATCCCGTTTTGCGCATCCGCCCCACGCGCAACACCCGTTACGGGGTGTGCACCGGCGCATCCGCTCCGCATTCGGTCGCCCCGAATGCGTCAGAGGGCGCCGGTCCGGCGGTTTCCGGTCCAGGCCATTGGGGCATCCAGACCATGCGTGGGGCTAAGGAGGTTCCGGGGGTGGCGTTGATGGTGGCACAAGAAGTGCCCACGTCGTCGTGCATGGACGTGTCCCATGGTCCTGCGGGCGTGGGCGAGGCGAGGCACCGGATGCGCGAGCAGCTGCGCATCAGCGGGGTGTCCGAATCGATCGTGGATGACGCCGTTCTGATCCTTTCCGAACTACTCAGCAACGCCTGCCGGCACGGCAGACCGCTGGGCGCACGGGAGATCGGCGACGGCGGGATACACGCGTCGTGGCGCGTCGACAAGGCGGGGCGACTGACGGTCGAGGTCACGGACGGCGGCGGGCCCACCCGCCCCCTCCCGGCCAAGCCCTCGGTCACCGCACGGGGCGGGCGGGGGCTGAACATCATCAGCGCCCTGGCCCAGGACTGGGGTGTCCGGGACGGAGCGGCGGGTGAGGTCACCGTCTGGGCGACCGTTGCCTGCGGGCCCCGGCACGAGGATTTCGCTACGCGCGTTGCGCCCCCTGCGATCGATTTCAGTACGGCCTTCGACGATCTGGATCCCTGATCCGACCGGTCCCAGACCGCGGGTGGACGGATGGCGGCCGTCCGGGAGCGCACGCCGACCGTGCTCCCGGCCGCACCCCACCGGCTGTGGCGGTACGAACGGCTAGGCTCGCGCCCAGACCGACGCCGTACCGCCGCAACCGGGAGACACCCACGATGGCCAAGAAGCGCCCCGCCGCGAAGTCCGCAAAGCCGCAGCTCAACAACGGGGAGATCCCGGTGGTGGGCGCCCGCGAGCCCTGCCCCTGCGGATCCGGGCGCCGTTACAAGGCCTGTCACGGCGCTGCCGCCGCGCACGCCGTGACCGAGCACGTGGCCCGCCCGTTCGAGGGCCTGCCCGGCGAGTGCGACTGGGTCGCGCTGCGCGAGCTCGTCCCCGCCGCCACCGTGCCGCTCACCCTCAAGGGCGGACTGCCCGAGGGCGTCCCCTCCGTCACGCTGGTGACCGTACTCCCGCTGGCCTCTCCGGCACTGCGCCGCGAGGACGGGTCCGTCCTGCTCGGCCTGCAGAACGACTCGACCACCGGCGACCTCGCCCGGGACATGGCCGACACCCTGGAGCGCGCGCTCGCCGCCGAGCCCGGCACCGTCGTCGCGGCCCGCCGGGTTCCGGCCGAGGGTCCGCGACTTCAGGATCTCCTGTCCGCGGACGGCGGTTTCGAGCCGGTTGTCCACAGCGGGTTCGAATTCTGGATTCCGGAAGCGGAGAGCGCCCAGAGCGCTTCCCCGGAGATCGCCGCCTCCCTGGAGCGCGCCAACGCCGCCGCCATCCCGACCGTCAAGCTGACCGGCGTGGATGCCGCCTACTGGTGCGAGACCCCGGACAAGAACCACCTGCGCTGGGTCATGCCGCACCCCGAGGAGAAGCTGCTCGACGCGCTCGCGCGACTGCACGCCGCGGGCACGTCCTCGCTCGGCGAGGGCACCAAGCTGGTCGGCTCCTTCCGCGCCCACGGCCTGATGGTCCCCGTCTGGGACCTGCCGACCGGGGTCTCGGCCGAGGACGTGGAGAAGCCCGCGGCCGAGCTCGCGGAGCGGCTCGCCGCTGCTCTGGCGACGGACGCGCCGCTGACCACGGAGGAGCGCCGCGCCCGCGGCGGCCTCACCAACCGCCAGGTCACGCTCAGCTGACCTGCCGGCCGGCCCGTTCGCGGGCCGGCCACGAGGGTCGCCGGAGGGCCCCGGGGAGGGGCTGCGGGGGCGTCACCGGTGACCGATCACCGGTGATCGGTGTCACAACTCCCGCTAATCGCCTGCAAATCGCTGTCCGAATATCAGAGATCGAATTTGCGAACAGGCGATCTCTTGTTACCGTTCTTGTAGCCCGGTCGCTGGTGCATCCCCCGTCGCCAGCGACCGGGCCCTTGATTTTCCGTGACGCTCAACCGTCACCCGGTACCGGTGAGTTGCTCCCGGACCGCAGGAGCAGGGCTCCTTCATCATCCGGAACTGCAAATTCCGCTACAGCCGAGTAGTCCCCCGGAACCCCGGCCGACTCCTCCTTCGGCGTTTCGCACAGCCCCGGTTCGTCGCCCGCCCCGACCGCGCAGCGGATCTGCACCGTGCGCCCCGCCGGACCCATCACCGTGAGCACCGCGTCGAGCGCGCGGCCGCTGGTGTTCCGGTAGTAACTGCGCCCCCACGTCCGGCCCTCACCCGACAGGACGCACGTCTGCGCCTCCACCCCCTGCGGGGAAGACAGTTCGGGTCCGCAGCGGGCATCCGTACGCGGCTGCTCGGCCGGGCCCGGGCGGGCCGGCGCCGTGGCGGGGGTCCGCGTACGGGACCTGCCGGAAGCCGAATTCGCTCCCGAGCCGCCCGAATCGGCCGAGCCGGAAGAGTTGTCTGCCGTGCCGGGGTTCTCGGCGTTGTCTGCGTTCTCGGAGTCTGCGCGACCCGATTCCCCCGGGGCACCCTTGGACGGGTGCCCGAGGCCGAAGGTGGAGAGCAGCCCTCCACCCTTTCCATCGCTCTGACCGGCGAAATCCGGCCCGGCGATCGCTCCCGCCAGCGGGAGCGACAAGATGATCAACACACCGGCGCCGATACCGATCAGGCGGAGATTCATTCGCCGAAGATAGCGATCCGGGAATGGGGCACGGAGATCCCCGCGCCCAATTCCCTTGGAAACTCGTCTCGCTGACACCCGTACGAGTGATCCGTCCGCGCACGGGCTCAGTACGCGAGCCGGCTCCCGCCGCCCGACGCCCCGCTGCTCTCTTCCACCAGTGCGTCCACGACCGCCTCCACCTCCGGCAGCCAGATCTCCCCGGCCCCCGCCGGTTCGCGCTCCCACCGCACCTGGCCGCCGCCGATCGCGGGGGAGGGCGGGAGCAGCAAGTAGCCGCCCTCGCCGTGGAAGCGCAGCGAGGAGGGCACGTGGTCCTTCGCGTAGAGGATCTCGCCGAGCCGTTCCAGCGAGTACGGCTCCACGAGCAGCGACCACCGCGTGGGCGTGGCCACGATCGGCCCGAGCCGCATCCCCTCGGCATCCAGTCGTACGACGGCACGCGCGCCCGCCGCGGCGGGCAGGCTCACCGCGCAGGGCGCGCTCCCGCCGGTTGCCAGCAGGATCGGGGCGCCCGCCCGGTTGGCCCACCACCAGGACACCATTCGGGGGTCGGTGGTGGCCGCGAGCAGCCCGGGATCGAAGGGGTGTGCGCCGGGTACGGCGCAGTCGGGGTCGGGGCAGGCGCACCGCGCGCTGTCGACGCCGGAGCGTCCGACGCCCGGCAGCACGGGCCAGTTCCAGGTGGTGGCGCAGGTCAGCGCCGCGTCGAGGAGAGCCGGCGCTTCACCCTGCGGCGGGGCGGGGCGCAGGGATTGCAAGCGATTGCGGAGCCGCTGGAGACGCCTTCCGAGGATCTCGCGCATGAGCGCTCGTTCCTTTCCGTTGAACGCCGAGGGCCACATCACACCATGTAAGCGGTGGTTCACCACACGTACACGTTTCGCGTCACTGTCCGCTTGAAGCAGGTTCACACGGTTCGTGCAGTTTTCTTACGGGTCCATGAAACGTCCGTCGGGGGCGGTACGCGACCCGGGACCGCGCGGGGGACGGCTGTCGTCGATGGGGACGACGGGCCGTGCCCGACGGTTCCCGGCGGGCACCGGGCTGCGCCAACTCTCCCCGGGTGCAACGGATTACGTACCCGGACCGGCCGACTGACTCGCCCAGTCGACCGCAAAAACCGTCCGCTTCCCGCTTTTTCCGGCCAAGTTCTAGCCCTGACCGGACAGTGAGTTGCCGTCCCACGGACACCAGGATTCCCACCTGGGCAATGCTGGACATCGCTCCTCGTGTGCGTGTAGATGTGGATTCATTGATAGCGGCGCAGCATGATCTGGGGGTTTGCGATGCTATATGGCGAATCGCACCAGCTGGAAAGGCGGACGCCATGAGCGCCCCGCATCTGCCGAAAGTGGCTGGAATCGATCCAGCCGTCACAGCGTCCCCGCACACTGTGGCGCCCACACCGGTGCCCGCGGCCGCGTCCACACCGACGAGCCCGCGAACGGCCCACGCCCCGGCGCAGGGACCCGCTGCGAGCTCGGTCATTCAGGACCGTCTCGCAGGCATGGTCTCCGACCTCACCACCCTCCACGAGCTCACCGAGCGGCTCGCCCGCGCCAGTGACCTCACCTCCTCCCTCCAGGAGTTCCTGCGGGCGGGCGCGGCCCTCGTCGGTGCCCGGCGCGGCCTGATCGTCCTGGAGCCCTCCGACGGGCTCGGCCCCACCAGCACGATCGGCCTCGGGCTCGGCCACGCCGACCTCGGACACATCGAGACGGTGCCGCGCAGCGCCACCTCCTACGGCCGCATCCTCGACGGTCTGCCCGACGCCCAGGGCGGCTCGGAGGTCCTGCCCGAGCCGGGCACCAGCCCCGGTACCGGCGCCGGCGGGTACGCCACCCCGGTCGACCCCCGCCACCGCGAGGTCGCCGCCCGACTCGGCTACGCCGCCAGCTACGCGCTGCCGCTGACCGCCGAAGCCACGGGCCGGCTCGGCGCGGCCGTCTGGCTCTACGACGAACAGGCCGAGCCCAACGACCGCCAGCGCGACCTCGCCGGGCTGTACGTCCGGCACGCCTCCGAGCACCTGGCCCGGATGCTGGAGGTGGAGCGCGCCCGCACCAGCCTGGCCACCGTCGCCGAGGAGCTGCTGCCCAGCCGGCTCCCCCGGATCTCCGGGGTCCAGCTCGCCGCCCGGCACCACACCGGCCCGCACGGCGGAGGCGACTGGTACGACGCACTGCCGCTGCCGGAGGGCGCCCTCGGCCTGGCCGTGGGCTCCGTCACCGGCTCGGGACCGAGCGCCGTCGCCGCCATGGGCCGGCTGCGCGCCTCGCTGCGCGCGTACGCCGTCATGGAGGGCGAGGACCCCGTCGCCGTCCTCTCCGACCTGGAACTGCTGCTGCGCCTGACCGAGCCCGCGCGCTCGGCGACCGCGCTCTTCGCCTACTGCGAGCCCGCCGGGGGCCCGAACGCGAACGGCCGGGGGAGGAAGCTCATCCTGGCCGGGGCCGGGCACACCCCGCCGCTGCTGATCGGCGAGCGGCGCACCGAGTACGTGGAGACCACCCTCTCCGCGCCGCTCGGAATGCTGTCCTGCTGGGAGGCCCCGAGCGTGGAGATCGAACCCGCGCCCGGAGAAACGGTGCTGCTGTACACGGACGGGCTGCTCCGGCGCACCGGGGACCCGATGGACCGGGCATACGCGCGGCTGCACGCCGCTGCCGCGGGGATCCCCCGTAGCGCCCGCGAGGACCCGGCCGCCATCTGCGACCACATCCTGCGCACGGTGTTGCCGGACGGCGACGGGGACGGCCCCGTGGCCCCGGCGGACGCCTCGGAGGACATCGTGCTGCTCGCGGCCCGGTTCGAGTGACGCGGTTCGAGTGACGCGGTTCGGGTGACGCCCTTCGAGTGACGCGGTTCGAGTGGCGCCCGGCCTGAGAGACCGGCGGGGAGTGTGGCTGTGACCGGGTTTAGCTGATTTGTCACACGAACCGTCGGGGGGCGTCCGCTCACCCATACGATGGATGAGGTCCATACCCGGTCCGTGTCCGCCGTACTGAGGAGAAGACGTGGCTGACGAGCTCACCCCGGAGACCCCGGAAGAAGAGCAGCCCAAGAAGAAGATCAAGCAGCGCAAGAACGGGCTGTACCCGGGTGTCAGCGAGGAGCTCGCCGCGAGCATGCGCACGGGCTGGGCAGACACCGAGCTGCGTGGACTGGAGCCGATCGCTCAGGCCGCGCACACCGCCGCCCGCCGCTCCGCGCTGTCCCGGCGCTTCCCCGGGGAGCGCCTCGTCGTCCCCGCCGGACGGCTGAAGACGCGCTCGAACGACACCGAGTACCCCTTCCGCGCCTCGACCGAGTACGCGTACCTCACCGGCGACCAGACCGAGAACGGCGTCCTGGTCCTGGAGCCCGCGGGGGAGACCGGCCACCACGCCACCGTCTACCTCCTGCCCCGCTCCGACCGCGAGAACGGCGAGTTCTGGCTCTCCGGCAGCGGTGAGCTGTGGGTCGGCCGCCGCCACTCCCTCACGGAGGCCGAGCAGCTGCTGGGCATCCCGGCCAGGGACGTGCGCAAGCTTCCCGAGGAGCTGGCCGAGGCCGAGGGCCCGGTCCGTGCCGTGCGCGGTCACGACTCCGTCATCGAGACGGCCCTGACCGACAAGGTCACCAAGGAGCGCGACGAGGAGCTGCGCGTCTACCTCTCCGAGGCCCGCGCCGTGAAGGACGCCTTCGAGATCGGCGAACTGCAGAAGGCCGTCGACTCCACCGTCCGCGGTTTCGAGGACGTCGTGAAGGTGCTCGACAAGGCCGAGGCCACGTCCGAGCGCTACATCGAGGGCACCTTCTTCCTGCGCGCCCGCGTCGAGGGCAACGACGTCGGCTACGGCTCCATCTGCGCCGCCGGCCCGCACGCCTGCACCCTGCACTGGGTCCGCAACGACGGCGACGTCCGCTCGGGCGACCTGCTGCTGCTCGACGCCGGTGTGGAGACCCACTCCCTCTACACGGCCGACGTCACGCGCACGCTGCCGATCAGCGGCACGTACACCGACATCCAGCGCAAGATCTACGACGCGGTCTACGCCTCCCAGGAAGCCGGCATCGCCGCCGTCAAGCCGGGCGCGAAGTTCCGCGACTTCCACGACGCCTCGCAGCACGTGCTCGCCGAGAAGCTCGTCGAGTGGGGTCTGCTGGAGGGACCGGTCGAGCGTGTCCTGGAGCTGGGTCTGCAGCGCCGCTGGACCCTGCACGGCACCGGTCACATGCTCGGCATGGACGTCCACGACTGCGCCGCCGCGCGCACCGAGGCGTACGTCGACGGCACGCTGGAGCCCGGGATGTGCCTGACGGTCGAGCCCGGTCTGTACTTCCAGGCCGACGACCTGACCGTTCCCGAGGAGTACCGCGGCATCGGCGTCCGGATCGAGGACGACATCCTCGTCACCGAGGACGGCAACCGGAACCTGTCGGCCGGGCTGCCCCGCACCTCGGACGAGGTCGAGGCCTGGATGGCGCGGCTCAAGGGCTGACGCCACCGCTCGTACGCGCCGATGGGCGGGACCCTCCACGGGTTCCGCCCATCGGCGCGTCTACGAGACCTTCAGCAGGGAGTCGTCCCGCCACTTCAGCATCTTGTCGAAGCTGACCACGGCGCCCCGGCCGGGCCTGTTGCGGAAGCGGACGTGGTCGGCGAGTTCCTCGATCAGGTGCAGGCCCCGGCCGTGCTCGGCCAGGGACGGTCTGCGGCGGGCCACGGTCGCGGGCGGGAACCCCGGACCCGAGTCGCTCACTTCGATGCGACAGCGGTCCCCGTCCAGATAGGCCGTGACGTGGTACGCCCCGGTCCCGTCCGGGGAGCCGCCGCCCGAGGACGCATCGTCCGTGCAGCCGGAGCGCGGGGCGGCTTCGCGGCCGCCGTGCTCCACCGCGTTCGCGCACGCCTCGCTCAGCGCCACCGACAGGTCGAAGGAGATGTCCGGGTCCACCCCCGCGGTCTCCATCGTCCCCAACAGCAGCCGCCTCGCGAGGGGCACACTCGCTGCTTCGCGCCTCAAGTGGAGAGACCACCAGATGCTCATACGGTTACCTATTGCCGCCCGGGGCCGGGGCTAAGCCCCTGAGGGCCGACAGAGCCCTCGTTCGGCCGATGCGGCGCTCCCGGGCGGCGGTGTATGCGGGGTGGGGCCGGGCATCCGTGCGCGGGAATGCAAACCGGCTGTCGCACCTGCCGTATGCGGCGCCTAAGGCCAGTGCGATGATGGCCCGGCCATGACTGCCCCCCACGCGACGCAGGCCGGACCCGGCCTCAGGCTGATCCGGGCCGCGGTGTTCACCGCGGTCTGTGTCGTGCTGTCCGCGGTCGGGCACGCACTGGCCTCCTGCGCGACGGTGCCCTGGTGGTCCCTCTGCGCCGGCTTCCTCGCCGTCTTCGCGGTGGCGGCCCCGCTCGCGGGACGCCGCCGTTCGCTGCCCGGCATCGCCGCCGCACTGGCGGGCGGACAGCTCGCGCTGCACACCGTGTTCGGCCTCGGCCAGCACACCACCACCTCGGCGGGCGGCAGTACCTCCTCGGAGACCTCGCTCGCGGCGCTGGCCGCCCAACTGGTCTGCGGAGGCAACTCCGTCCCGATCCACCCGGCGGATGCCCGGCGGATCGTGGAGAGCGCCGGGCTGGACCCGGACGCCGTGGCCGCTCAGGCCGAGGTGCAGGGGCACCTGGCCCACGCCCACATGGGGCAGGGCCTGGTGGAACCGGCCAACGGACTGGTGGGGCTGCTCAGCCCGGCCATGCTGATCGGGCACCTGCTGGCCGCACTCGCCGCAGGCTGGCTGCTCGGGCGCGGCGACGCCGCGCTGTTCCGCCTCCTCGAACTGTCCAGGCTCTCCGCCGGAGCCGGGCCGGTGCGCCCGCTGCGTGCCGCTCTGGCCTACGTACGAGCCCTCGGCGCGGGCCTTCCGGGCCTGCCCGCGCGTACCCCGCGGGCAGCGGGCGACGGGACCGGCCCCGCCCTCTCCACGGGCCGGGACGCACTCCAGCACACGGTGATCCGGCGCGGGCCGCCCACGGCGTTCGCCCTCGCAGCCTGAAGCGGCACCTCTCCTCCCCGGGACTCACGACGGGAGCACCGGTGCCGCGAACTCCGTGCGCGCCGCGCGCGGATCAACCGTCACCACAGCTTCCGTGGAGTGTTTCTGCCATGAAGACCTCTCGCGTCTCCTTCGCCGCCGCCCTCGCCGCCGGTTCCGTCCTGCTCCTCTCCGGTACCGCCTTCGCCCACGTCAGCGTGCAGCCCGTCGGGGAGGCCGCCAAGGGCGGCTACGCGACGCTCAACTTCAAGGTCCCCAACGAGCGCGACAACGCGGCGACCACGCAGCTCGAGGTCAACTTCCCCGTGGACCAGCCGCTCACGTCCGTCATGCCGCAGGACATCCCCGGCTGGACGTCCACTGTCGAGAAGACCAAGCTCGACAAGCCGCTGACCGTGCACGGCAAGCAGGTCAACGAGGTCGTCACCAAGGTGACCTGGACCGGCGGCAAGATCGAGACCGGCAAGTTCCAGCAGTTCCCGGTCTCCGTCGGCAAGCTCCCCGACAACGCCGACCAGATGGTCTTCAAGGCGATCCAGACCTACGACAACGGCGAGGTCGTCCGCTGGATCGAAGAGCCCAAGGAAGGCGCCGCCGAACCGCAGACCCCGGCGCCCGTCCTGAAGCTGACCGCCGCCGGCGCCGACCACCACGACACCGCTGCCAAGAAGCCGGCGGCGGACGAGGCGAAGAACTCCGACGCCGCCCACAAGGACGGCCACGACACGGCCGCCGCCAAGAGCGGATCCGACACGACCGCGCGGGCCCTCGGCGTCGCCGGCATCGTGATCGGACTCGGTGGCGTGGCCTTCGGCGTCGCCTCGCGCCGTCGCACCTCCTGACCGCCCGACCTCCCGACTTTTTTCCTGACGATCCTGCGCAGCCGGCCGGTCATCCGGGCCGGCCGGGCTCGCGGATCCACCCGTACCACCCCCGATCTCAGGGACTTCCCCATGCGCACCACACGTGTGACGCTCGCCGCCCTCGTGGCGGCGGCCGCCCTCACCCTCACCGCCTGCGGTGGTGAACCGGCCAAGAACGGCCAGGTCACCCAGATCAGCGAGAACCAGGCGAAAGCCGGGTCCGCCACCGTGCTCGACCGCCCCTTCGACAAGCCGGACGTCGTCCTCACGGACACCACCGGCAAGCCGTGGAACCTGCGCGAGCAGACCAAGGGCAAGCCGACGCTCATCTACTTCGGCTACACCCACTGCCCCGACGTGTGCCCCCTGACGATGAGCAACGTCGCCGTCGCCAAGAAGGCACTCCCCAAGGCCGACCAGGACAAGCTCCAGATCGTCTTCATCACCACCGACCCGGAACGGGACACTCCCGAGTCCCTCGGCGCGTGGCTCAAGGGCCTGGACCCGGCCTTCACCGGGCTGACCGGTGACTTCGCCACCATCCAGGCCGCCGCACGCACGCTCGGCATCGGTATCGAGGCGCCCACGAAGGACGCCAACGGCAACGTCGTCTCCATGCACGGTGCTCAGGTCATCGCCTTCTCGCCCAAGACCGACGAGGGATACCTCCTCTACGGCGAGAGCACCACCGTCGATGACTACACCAAGGACCTGCCGAAGATCGTCAAGGGAGAGAACCCGTGAACGCCCGCACCACCCGCACCCTCGCAGCCGCCCTCTCCCTGACGGCCGCGCTCGCCATATCCGGCTGCTCGTCGGATTCCGACTCCGCATCCGCGTCCGGTGACGCGCCGAAGCTGACGGTCAGCGGCGGCTACATGCCGGAGCCCGTGAACGACCAGATGGCCGGCGCGTTCATGGTCATCAAGAACGACTCCAAGACGGCCGACAAGCTGACCGGCGCCACGAGCACGCTCTCCGACGACCTGCAGATCCACGAGACCAAGGATCAGAAGATGCAGCAGGTGCAGTCCATGGACGTGCCCGCGAACGGAGAACTGAAGCTGGAGCGCGGCGGCAGCCACGTCATGTTCATGGGGCTCAAGAACACCCCCAAGGTCGGCGACAAGGTCACCGTCGAACTGCGCTTCGAGAAGTCCGGCCCGGTCAAGGTCGAGCTGGACGTCAAGGAGCGGACGTACAAGGCTCCGACATCCACTGACGGCACCGCCCACTGACGGACCGAGGGACTGACACGCCATGACGGCCACCGCCCCGACCCCATCCACGGCCCGCGTCCGCGCCACGGCACTCCTGCCGCGGCTCACGCTGGTCCTCGCCGCACTGCTGGCAGCCTTCTTCGCCGCTGCCGCGCCGGCCTCGGCACACGCCGCGCTGACCGCGAGCGACCCCACGGACGGGGCGGTGGTCGCCACGGCGCCCGCCCAGATCACGCTCTCCTTCTCGGAGGGGGTCGCCATGAACGGCGACTCCATCCGCGTCCTGGACCCCCGGGGCAAGCGCGTCGACACCGGTGAGCTGCGCGACCTCTGCAGCGGGAGCATCATCCGCTACGGCACCGCCCTGCGCCCGGGACAGCCGGACGGCACCTACACCGTGGCCTGGCAGGCCATATCCGCGGACAGCCATCCGATCTCCGGCGCCTTCACCTTCTCCATCGGAGCCCCCTCCGAGACCGCCGTCTCACTGCCCTCGCGGGCGGCGGGAGACGGGCCCGTCGCCGTCGCCTACGGCATCGCGCGCTACGTGGCCTACGCCGGGTTCGCCGTGCTCGTCGGCGCCGCCGCCTTCATCCTCCTGTGCTGGCGCCGGGGCGCCGCGCAGCGGCCGATGCAGAAGCTGGTCGTACGGGCCTGGGTCGCCCTCACCGTGGCCACCCTGGTGATGCTGCTGCTCCGCAACCCGTACACCGGGTCGGGGAACTTCGCCGACGCCTTCGACCTGGCCGGGCTGAAGGCCGTCCTGGAGACCAAGTCCGGTGCCTCGCTCGTCTCGCGGCTGCTCCTCCTCGGCGCCGCCGCACTGTTCATCACCGTGCTGTTCGGCTCCTACGCCCGGCGCCACACGTCGGGCGGCTCGGGCGACTCGGGCGACTCGGGAACCTCCGAAGCCTCCGAAGCCTCCGAAGAGGACGCCAAGGGGGAGAGCGACCTCGTCTTCGGGCTCGGCATCGGCGGGACCGTCGTCGCGGGCGGTATCGCCGCCACCTGGGCGCTGTCCGAGCACGCCTCCACCGGCATCCAGCCCGCCCTCGCCATGCCGGTCGACATCCTCCACTTGCTGGCCGTCGCCGTGTGGCTCGGCGGACTCACCGCGCTGCTCGTCGCGCTCCACAAGGTCCCCGGGATCGAGCGCACGGCCATCCGGCGCTTCTCCACCGTCGCCTTCACCAGCGTCGTCGTCCTTGCCTGTACCGGCACCTACCAGGCCTGGCGCCAGGTGGGCAGCTGGTCCGCGCTGACCGGGACCGACTACGGCCGGCTGCTGCTCGTCAAGATCGGCCTCGTCGCCGTGATCGTGGCCATCGCCTACACCTCCCGGAAGTGGACCTCCCGGCTGGCCGGGGCCCGGGACGAGACCACGGGGGAGGGGGAACGCACCTCCGTTGTTTCACGTGAAACATCGCCCGTGACGGTCACCCCGGCCTCCACCACCGCCACCGACACCGACACCGGTACCTCCGACCCCCGGCGTGCCGCGCAGCTCGCGCGCCAGAGCGCCGCCCGGCGCACCGCGCAGGAGAAGCAGGCGCGTGACGCCGACCCGGACCGCGCCGGCCTGCGCCGGTCCGTCCTCGCCGAGGCCGGTGTCGCCGTGGTCCTGCTGGCCGTCACCACCATCCTCACCAGCACCGAGCCCGGCCGTGCCGCGGAGCTGGAGGTCGGCCGCGGGTCCACCGCCACGGCCGTTCCCGACCGCGCGGTCAAGGTCACGCTGCCTTTCGACACCGGCGGTCAGAACGGCAAGGGTTCGGTCCGGCTCCAGCTGGACCCGGGCCGCGTCGGCGCGAACACGCTCCACGTGTGGGCCGAGACCCCCGACGGCAAGCCGCTCGACCTGCCCGAGCTCAAGGTGTCGTTCACCTTGGAAGCCAAGCAGATCGGTCCCCTTCCGGTCCTGCCCGAGCGCGCCGCACCCGGGCACTGGAGCGCATCGGGCGTCCAGCTTCCGCTGACCGGCGACTGGCGGATCGACGTGACCATCCGCACCTCCGACATCGACCAGACGACCGTCCAGAAGAACGTGAAGATCGGCTGACCAGCGTGACCCAGAACAGCGACCCCACCGAAAGCACTGCGCGCAGCGGGAGCAGCACCGGGCTCCCCGGCATCGAAATCTCCCGGCGCCGCCTGCTGGGCACGGTCGGCGCCGCGGGCGCGGCCGGGCTCGCGCTCGGCGCCGCCGGCGGGGCCCTCGTGCAGTCCGAGGTGTCCGGGTCCGGGACGGCGGGCTCCGGCGGCGCTCCCGGCAGCCTCGGTGCCACCCGGGTCGACTTCCACGGGGATCACCAGGCCGGCATCACCACGCCCCTCCAGGCCAAGGGGCACGTGCTCGCCTTCGACCTGGCGCCCGGGGCCGGACGTACCGAGGCGGCCGCCCTGATGCGGCGCTGGTCCGATACCGCGCGGCGGCTGACGGCGGGCGAGACCGCACCGGTCGGCGACACCGGCATCGCCCTCGGCTCCGGCCCCTCCTCCCTCACGGTGACCTTCGGCTTCGGCCACTCCTTCTTCGAGCGCACCGGACTCACCGCGCGCCGCCCCGCCGCCCTCGATCCGCTTCCGGACTTCTCCGCCGACCGCCTCGACGCCCAGCGCAGCAACGGTGACCTGTGGGTCCAGATCGGCTCGGACGACGCGCTGGTCGCCTTCCACGCCCTGCGTGCGCTGCAGAAGGACGCCGGAGAGGCGGCCCGGCCGCGCTGGCAGATGAACGGCTTCAACCGTTCTCCCGGCGCCACGGCCTCCCCCATGACGGCCCGCAACCTCATGGGCCAGGTCGACGGCACCAACAATCCGAAGCCCGCCGAAGCCGACTTCGACCGGCGGATCTTCGTCCAGGGCACCGTGCCCCCGGAGCACGCCTGGATGGTCGGGGGTTCGTACGCCGTCGTACGTCGCATCCGCATGCTCCTCGACCACTGGGACCAGCAGTCGCAGGCCCAGCAGGAGCAGGTCATCGGGCGTACGAAGGCCACCGGCGCCCCGCTGACCGGAGGCGACGAGACCACCGCCCCGGACCTCGACAAGATCGGCGCCGACGGGAAGCCGGTCATCCCCTCCAATGCGCACGCCCGGATCTCCGCACCCGCGCAGAACGGCGGAGCGGCCATGCTCCGGCGTCCCTTCTCCTTCCACGACGGGATCGCCGCCGACGGAACCCCCGACGCGGGGCTCCTCTTCATCTGCTGGCAGGCCGACCCGTCCCGCGGTTTCGTCCCCGTCCAGCGCAAGCTCGACCGCGGCGACGCCCTGTCGGAATTCATCCGGCACGAGTCGAGCGGCCTGTACGCGGTGCCGCCCGGGGCACGCGCCGGGGAGTACGTGGGGCAACGGCTGCTCGAAGGGTGAACAGCCCAGGTCGCGTCCAGGCCCCGGCATTAGGCTGATCGCATGTCGGCCACCCGCTTCACCTATCTCGGTCCCGAAGGCACGTTCACCGAAGCCGCCCTTCGCACCCTCCCCGAAGCCGCGACCCGGGAACTCGTCCCGATGGTTTCGGTCCCGGCAGCCCTGGACGCCGTGCGCAACGGTGAGGCCGCGGCGGCCCTGGTACCGATCGAGAACTCGGTGGAGGGCGGGGTCACCTCGACCCTGGACGAGCTGGCCGGCGGCGTTCCGCTGATGATCTACCGCGAGGTGCTGCTCCCGATCGCGTTCGCGCTGCTGGTGCGGCCCGGGACCAAGCTGTCGGACGTCAAGACCGTCACCGGGCACCCGGTCGCCCAGCCGCAGGTGCGCAACTGGCTCCGGTCGAACCTGCCCGACGCCCTGTGGGAGTCGGCGGCGTCCAATGCCGACGGTGCCCGGCTGGTCCAGGAGGGCCGCTTCGACGCCGCCTTCGCGGGCGAGTTCGCGGCCGCCACCTACGGACTGGTCCCGCTGGTCACCGAGATCCACGACGCGCAGAACGCGGAGACCCGCTTCGTACTCGTCGGTCGTCCCGCCCGCCCGGCCGCGCCGACCGGCGCCGACAAGACCTCCGTCGTGCTGTGGATGGGCGACGACCGCCCCGGTGCGCTGCTGGAGCTGCTCCAGGAGTTCGCCGTCCGCGGAGTGAACCTGATGCTGATCCAGTCCCGGCCGACGGGTGCGGGGATCGGCAACTACTGCTTCGCCGTCGACGCCGAGGGCCACATCTCCGACCGCCGGGTCGGGGAGGCTCTCATGGGTCTCAAGCGCACCTGCCCCCAGATCCGGTTCCTCGGCTCCTACCCGCGCGCCGGTGTCGCACAGGGTGACGTCCAGGCCGTCCAGACCGCCCGGGCCGGCACTTCCGACGGCGACTTCACCGCGGCCTCGGACTGGCTGACGCGTTGCCTCGACGGGCGCCCCTAACGCTTCGTCCACTGTCCACAGAGTTATCCACAGGGATCGGTGTGAACCTGGGGACAAGTCGACAGAGCAGCACGACAAGGTCGACAAATCGGTCGGGGGGTGCAGGTTTCGCGCTGACGAGCGGGAGGTGAACGACGTCACCCCCGTATCACCGATCAACTCTTTGGGGCGAGTCATTCCCACCCGAATGAGTGTGTGAGGGTGGTTTGAGCCCTGATTGGGCTCGCTCGCTCCACAGTCGAGATTGATCTATTCCTGTGTCCACAGATCCGGCACACAGCCTGTGGATAAGCCGGTCGCCTGGGGAATTCCTGTGGACAAGGAAGCCCCTTCCCTCCTGCTCAGGGGCTGCCCGATCACTGCCGCTCTGCCCCTTTTCGGGGAATGGGGCCGGTTTTATCGGCCCCCGCGGAAGGGTCGCTTCCAGCCTCCCGCCGGAAGTTTTCCATTCGCGGCAATTAGGACAAAGCGACACGCAGCGTGATATCGGTGCGCCCCCCGGAAGCCCGGCCCGGTAGCCTGGAGGGGTGATTGACCTCCGGCTGCTCCGTGAAGACCCTGACCGTGTCCGCGCCTCGCAGCGCGCCCGTGGAGAGGACGTCGCCCTCGTCGACGCACTGCTCTCCGCCGACGAGCGCCGCAGGTCCTCCGGCATGCGATTCGACGAACTCCGCAACGAGCAGAAGTCGCTCGGCAAGCTCATCCCCAAGGCCTCTCCGGAGGAGCGGGCAGAGCTGCTGAAGAAGGCCGATCAGCTCAAGCAGGACGTGAAGGCCGCCGAGGCCGAGCAGAACGAGGCGGACGAAGTCGCCAAGCAGCTGCTCCTGAAGCTCGGCAACATCGTCCACACCGACGTGCCCGTCGGCGGCGAGGAGGACTTCGTCGTCCTCGAGACGCACGGCACCATCCGCGACTTCGGCGCCGAGGGCTTCGAGCCCAAGGACCACCTGGAGCTCGGCGAGTCCCTGGGCGCCATCGACGTCGAGCGCGGCGCCAAGGTCTCCGGCTCGCGCTTCTACTACCTCACCGGTGTCGGCGCCCTGCTGGAGCTCGCCCTCGTCAACGCGGCCATCGCACAGGCCACCGAGGCCGGCTTCACCCCGATGCTCACCCCCGCGCTGGTCCGCCCGCGCGCCATGGAGGGCACCGGCTTCCTCGGCCAGGCCGCGGAGAACGTGTACCACCTGGAGGGCGACGACCTCTATCTGGTCGGCACCTCCGAGGTACCGCTCGCCGCGTACCACATGGACGAGATCATCGACGCGGACAAGCTGCCGCTGCGCTACGCCGGCTTCTCCCCGTGCTTCCGCCGCGAGGCCGGGACGTACGGCAAGGACACCCGCGGCATCTTCCGCGTCCACCAGTTCGACAAGGTCGAGATGTTCTCGTACGTCGCGCCGGAGGAGGCCGAGGCCGAGCACCAGCGGCTCCTGGACTGGGAGAAGCAGTGGCTGACCAGCCTGGAGCTGCCCTTCCAGGTGATCGACGTCGCCACCGGTGACCTGGGCGCCTCCGCCTCCCGCAAGTTCGACTGCGAGGCGTGGATCCCCACCCAGGGCAAGTACCGCGAGCTGACCTCCGCCTCGAACTGTGACGGCTTCCAGGCCCGCCGCCTGTCGGTCCGCTACCGCGACGGCAAGAAGACGGCTCCGCTGTCCACCCTGAACGGAACGCTGTGCGCGGTCCCGCGCACGATCGTCGCGATCCTGGAGAACCACCAGCAGGCCGACGGCACGGTCCGGGTTCCCCCGGTGCTCCGGCCCTACCTGGGCGGTCGGGAAATCCTGGAGCCGATCACCAAGTGAGCCCGGCCCCGTTCCCCTACAAGCTCGTCGCGACGGACCTCGACGGGACGCTGCTCCGCGGCGACGACACCGTCTCGGAGCGCACCCGTGAGGCGCTCCTCGCGGCCACCGCGGCGGGCGCGGCGCACATCATCGTCACCGGCCGCGCCGTGCCGTGGACCCGTCACGTCCTGGATGACCTCGGCTACAAGGGCATCGCCGTCTGCGGACAGGGCGCGCAGGTCTACGACGCGGGTGCGCACCGGCTGCTGACCTCGGTGACGCTCGACCGGAAGCTCGCCGCGCTGGCGCTGGAGAAGATCGAGGCCGAGGTCGGTCCGCTGGCGCTCGCCGCCAGCCGGGACGGAGTCGAGGGCGAGGTGCTCTTCGGCCCCGGCTACCAGGTCCAGGAGGGTCTTCCCGCGCTCTACCTGGAGGACACCGCCGAGGTCTGGTCGGCTCCGCTGAACAAGCTGTACATCCAGCACCCCGAGCTGGACGAGGACGCCCTCGTCCAGGTGGCCCGGGCCACCGTGGGCAGCCTGGTCGGCGTCGTCATGGCCGGTCCGGGCATCGTGGAGATCCTGCCACTGGGGCTGACGAAGGCCACCGGCCTCTCGCTGGCCGCGCGCCGGCTGGGGGTGAAGGCGGCCGACACGATCGCCTTCGGCGACATGCCCAACGACATACCGATGTTCGGCTGGGCCGCGCACGGAGTGGCGATGGCCAACGCGCACCCGGAGCTCAAGGCCGTGGCGGACGAGGTCACCACCTCCAACGAGGAGGACGGCATCGCCGTGGTCCTCGAGCGTCTGCTGGGCGCCGCGTAACCGAGCGGAAGACGGAAGGAAGGTCCGGAACGGCCCGCGCCGCGAGGCGCGCTCGAAGTGGCCGTTCCGGACCTTCTTGTTTCTCCCCGCACGGCTCACTCTGCCCCCGCCGCACGCCTCGTACCAGTGATTTTCCGTCCGTCAGCCGGGATTCCGGCGCGGGTTCGGGTGCCGGGTCAGCGGCCAGGCGAGGAGGCCGACGGCCAGTGCGATGGCGTGGCCGAAGTCGGTGAAGGTGCCGTCGCTGACGAGCGGGAGTCCGAAGAAGGCCACAGACCCGGCCAGGTAGAACCAGCGCCAGGGGCCGGGCAGGCGGTACGTCAGCACCCCGACGGCGGTCGCGAGTCCGTAGCTGACGCCGATGTCGACGACGTGGACCATGCTGCGCGGGGCCCGGTGGTCCTGGATGGCCATCAGGACCAGCTTCTGGCTGATCAGCGTGGCCGTGATGTGTCCGGTCGCGACGATGAACAGCCAGCGCAGGGTGCCGAGCCAGCGCTCGACATTGGCCTGGAAGACCTCGAAGAGGACGAAGTAGAGCGGGAGCGAGGCGGGATCCTCGATCCAGAACGCGCTGCTGAGCAGCGCCCGTATGGGGTGCCGGGCGAGCTCGTGGATGTTGCTGCTGTTGCGGTGGAGCAGGACGTGTTCGAGATGATCGGGCACGATCACGACCACGATGCTGGTGACCACGATGATCAGCAGCCAGATGTGGGTGCCGGGCGCGGAGCGTATCCAGGACCGCACTGGCCTGGACGGCTCGGGCTCGGTGTACTCGATCATTCACCGATGATCTCGCGCAAACCTGTGCCCCGCCTGGCCGGTGGGCCGGGCGGGGCACTGTTTCACGTGAAACATCCGCTGCCGGCGCCCCCGTGGACGCCGGTGCGTCCTACTCCTCGCCCGCCAGGGTCAGGCGGCGGAGCTTCTGTCCGGCGTAGAAGGTGGCGCCGACGGTGACCGCGACGAGCAGGATCACCGCGGTGGGCAGTCCGACGGTGGCGTCCACGTACCCCTCGCCCGCGACCTTCTGGGCGAGGGCCAGCGACCACTGCTGGACGCTGAGGGTCTTGGCGCCGTCGACGAGGCTGCCGAAGAGCGACTCCCAGATCAGGGCGTAGACCAGGCCGAAGACGACCGCGTGCCGGCTGACGGTGCCCAGCAGCAGGAACAGGGCGCTGTAGGCGACCGAGGCGACGAGGGCGGCGACGGTGTAGGCGACGGCGATCTGCTGGCCGTTGCCGTTGAGGATGAAGCCGGCGATCAGGGTGGGGATCGCGGAGAAGACCATGGTGACGGCGATCGCGACGGTCAGCTTCGTCAGGATGATCGTCGGGCGCTTCACCGGCTTCGAGAGCAGGTAGACGATCGAGCCGTCGTCGATCTCCGGGCCGATGGCGCCGGTGCCGGCGATGACGCCGATCAGCGGGACCATCGTCGCCAGGGCGAAACCGCCGAGCAGGTCGGCGGCGACCTTGTCGTCGAGGCCCGTGAAGGCGCGCACGGCAATGGAGATGGCGATCAGCAGGACGGGCAGCGCGCAGAGGATCAGCGCGCGGCGGCGGCCGAGCAGGGCCCGGTAGGTGAGCCGGGCAACGGTGGGGTTGTACATGGGTGCCAGCTCCTTCAGGCCGCGACGAGGTAGGAGAAGACCGACTCGAGGGACTCGTCGGAAGGCGAGACCGTCAGCAGCCGGATGCCGTGCTCGCGGGCGACCCGCGGCAGCAGCTGGGTGAAGCGCCCGAAGTCGACGGCCTGGATGCGCAGGGCGCCTTCCTTGAGGTCCACCTCGATCCCGGCGGTGGACGGGTCGGCGATCAGGGCCGCGGCGAGGGCCCGGTCGTCGGAGGAGCGGACGAGGTAGCGGTGCGGGCGGTCCGTCATCAGGCGGCGGATCTTGCGGAAGTCGCCGGAGGCTGCGTGCCGGCCGGCCACGACCACCTCGATGTGGGAGGCGAGCTGTTCGACCTCCTCCAGGATGTGCGAGGAGAACAGCACGGTGCGACCGTCGTCGCCCATCCGCCGCAGCAGCTCCATGAGCTGCATGCGCTGGCGCGGGTCCATGCCGTTGAAGGGCTCGTCGAGGAGCAGCACGGACGGGTCGTGGACCAGGGCGGAGGCCATCTTCACGCGCTGGCGCATGCCCTTGGAGTACGTGGAGATCTTGCGGTCCTGCGCGTACTCCATCTCGACCGTGGCCAGGGCCCGCTGGGCGGCCGCCTCGTCGAGACCGTGGAGTTCGGCGTTGGCGACGACGAACTCCTTGCCGGTGAGGAAGTCGTACATGGCCTCGCGCTCGGGCACGACGCCGATCTGCTTGTAGACCTGCTCGTTCTGCCAGATCGGGGTGCCGTCGAGGGTGACGGTGCCCGTGGAGGGGGCGAGGAAGCCGCCCATCATGTTGATGAGGGTGGACTTGCCGGCTCCGTTGGGGCCGAGCAGGCCGGTGACTCCGGGACCGATGCGCATGGTCACGTCGTTGACGGCGACGACGTTCCCGAACCAGCGGGAGGTGTGGTCGATGTCGATGATGCTCACAGCCCGGCCTTCCGGTAGCGGGCCATCAGGGCGGCGTAGGAGCCGGCGATGAGGCCGAGGATGACGAGCAGGTAGACGAAGCCGACGGCGCTGGAGGGGCCCTCGCTGCCGGGGAAGCCGGAGTCGGCGCCGAGGAAGGCGGTCTGCAGGCCGTCGATGAGGCTCATCGGGGAGAACAGGCCCAGCCACTCGATGCCCCCGGTCGAGCCGGTCTCGTAGGCGATGGCCTGGACGGCGGACACGGCGCCGTAGGGGATCAGGAGCACGGCGATGATGGCGGCGACGCCGAAGCCGCGGCGCGGGGTGAGCGCGGCCATGACCAGGCCGAGGCCGGAGAAGAGCAACGACAGCAGCAGTACCGACACCAGTGCCTGCCCGAATCCCTTGGTCTGGTCGGCGAAGTCGAACTTCGCCAGGAGCGAGCCGATCCACATGATCAGCAGCGGGGTGGCCGTGAGGATGAACAGGGCCGAGGCCATGGCAGCGAACTTGGCCACGACGTAGTCGACGCGCTCGATGGGCCGCGAGAAGTAGAGCGGCACCGTCTTGAAGCGCAGGTCCCTGGAGACCGACTGCGGTGCCTGCGACGCGAGGTAGAGGTAGACGATCACCTGGGTGGTCATCGCGTACGTCGTGTACTTGATCGGCAGGGACGTGGAGCCGGGCACCGTGATGGCGACCGCGACGAGGATCAGCGCGGGAACGCACATCACCGCGAAGAGCAGCATCGGCAGCACCTTGGACTTGGCCGAACGGCCGAGTCCGTAGGCGCCGCGCAGGGACTGCGCGAAGAGCGACTTGCGGGCGTAGGAGCGGCCGAGCCGGGGGCCGTCGTAGGACCGGTAGCCGATGTTGTGGATCTGGGTCGAGGTGTCAGGCGCCATCGGAACCGGCTCCCTTCTGCTGGGTGGCGGCCCAGGCGGCGGCCTGGGCGGACTGGGCTGCGAACTGCTCGGCCCGGGCGGCCGCGGCGTCGCTGTCGCGGAAGACCTCGGCGATGTGGTGGCGGCGCTGTTCCATGCGGACCAGCCCGATGCCGAGATCGGCCACCGTGTCGCGGACGGTGTCGTACGTGGCTTCGCCGGTGGCCTCGACGAGGAGGATGTGGCCGGCTCCGGGCAGGCCCTCCTCCTCGCTCGCGTGCAGCGTCACTCCCGCCTCGGTGAGCGCCTTGCGCAGCGCGGCGGTGCCGTCCGGGTGGGCGTCGGAGTCGGTGACCTCGACCGCGAGGGTCGTGGTGGTCTGGGTGAAGTCGCTGGTGGAGCTGGAGCGCAGCAGTTTGCCGCCGTCGACGACCACGACGTGGTCGCAGGTCCGCTCCAGCTCGCCGAGCAGGTGGGAGGTGACCAGGACCGAGATGCCGAAGTCGGTGTAGACGCGGCGGATCAGGCCCAGCATCTCGTCGCGGCCGACCGGGTCGAGGCCGTTGGTGGGCTCGTCGAGGAGCACCAGTTGCGGGTCGTGGACCAGCGCCTGGGCGAGTTTGACGCGCTGCTTCATGCCCGTGGAGTAGCCGCCGATGGGGCGGTAGCGCTCCTCGTACAGCCCCACGTGGCGCAGGGTGTCCGCGGTGCGCTCACGGGCGGCGGTCGGCGGGAGCCCGGACATGCGCGCCATGTGCACGACGAACTCGGTGGCCGAGACGTCGGGGGGCAGGCAGTCGTGTTCGGGCATGTAGCCGACGCGCTCGCGGATCGCGCTGCCGTGGGTGGCTACGTCGAGTCCGAGCACGGCGGCGGTGCCCTCGGTGGCGGGGGACAGTCCCAGCAGAATCTTGATCAGCGTGGACTTGCCGGCTCCGTTGGCGCCCACGAGCCCGGTAACTCCGGGGCCGATGTCCAGGGAGAGCCGGTCGAGGGCGGTCACTCGGGGGTACCGCTTGCTCAGGCTTTCGGTCGCGATGACAGTCACGTGAACGACGTTAGTGGCGCGCCGGGCCCGGATCGTCAGACCTGGAGCTCGATCCTTTCTCCGCCTTCAGGACTACGGACCCCGACATAAGGCTGACGTAGGGCTGATGCGTACCGGACAAGTTTGTCCACAGGTCCGTGCACGGGCCTTGACGTGATCTCCGGTCATTGTCACATTCATCAGTGTCAAGTTACGGGCGCGTACGGCTATATGGACGGACGGCTGGCATGGCTGGGGACACCAGGCAACGCACGAAGCGACGCACCACCGAGCTCTCCGCCGAGCTGCGCGGGTTCAAGGAGGTGCAGCGCCTCTCCTACGAGTGCGCGGAGGCCGTCGCGGCGCAGCTGCGCCCCGGCGTGACCGAGCGCGAAGCCGCGCGGATGCAGCGCGACTGGCTGCGCGAGCGCGGGGTGCGGGACTGGTTCCACATGCCGTTCGCGTGGTTCGGAGACCGGACCGCCTTCACCGGCTTCAAGATCCCCCTGCAGTTCTTCCCGACGAACCGGGCCCTGGAGCCGGGGATGCCGTTCATCCTCGACATGGCCCCGGTCTACAAGGGCCACACCGCGGACATCGGGTACTCGGGCAGCCTCGGCCTCAACCCGGTGCAGGACCGGCTCATGTCCGATCTGCAGGCGCACCGCGCGCTGATCCTCGACCAGGTCCGCGAGCGCCGCTCCCTGCGGGACATCTACGAGGAGGTGGAGCGGCTGATGATCGCCCAGGGGTACACCAACCGGCACCGGGCCTACCCCTTCGGCGTCATCGCGCACAAGATAGACCGGGTCAAGGAGCGGAGCTGGGCACCGACCGCGTTCGGGTTCGGCACCCAGGCCCTGAAGGGGCTGGCCTCCGATGCCCTGCGCGGCCACCGCGAGGGCTGGTCCCCGCTGTGGAGCCCGTACCGCTTCTCCGACCACCCGCCCCAGCCCGGCCTGTGGGCGGTGGAGCCGCACCTGGGCTTCCGGGGCACCGGCGCGAAGTTCGAGGAGATCCTGGTCGTCACCGACTCCCGGGACCCCGAGGAGAGCGCGTACTGGCTGGACGACGATCTGCCGCACGTGCGGCGCTGGGCTGAGGAGAAGGCGGCATGAGCGCAATGACGGACGCGGGCCTGACGGGCGGTCGCGAGCGCTGGGTGAGCACAGGCGGGGTCGAGCTGTGCGTCGTCGAACTCGGCGACGCGACAAGGCCGACGGTCGTCCTGGTGCACGGGTACCCGGACAGCAAGGAGGTCTGGTCGCAGGTCGCCGAGCAGCTGGCCTCCCGGTTCCACGTCGTGCTCTACGACGTACGGGGACACGGGCGCTCCACCGCCCCGCAGCCGCTGCGCGGCGGGTTCACCCTGGAGAAGCTGACCGACGACTTCCTCGCGGTCGTGGACGCGGTCAGCCCGGACCGCCCGGTGCACCTGGTCGGCCACGACTGGGGCTCCGTACAGGGCTGGGAGTTCGCGACGGTCGCCCGGACCGAGGGCCGGATCGCTTCCTTCACCTCGATGTCGGGTCCCTCCCTCGACCACTTCGGGCACTGGATAAAGAAGCGGATGGCCCGGCCCACCCCGCGGCGGGCGGCCCAGCTGCTGAACCAGGGCGCCAAGTCCTGGTACGTGTACATGCTGCACACGCCCGTGCTGCCGGAGCTCGCCTGGCGCGGCCCGCTCGGCAAGCGCTGGCCGAAGATGCTGGAGCGGATCGAGCAGGTCCCGGCCGGGGACTATCCCACGGCCTCCCTGCCCTCCGACGCCGCGCACGGCGCCTGGCTCTACCGGGACAACGTCCGGCCCCGGATGCGCCGGCCGCGCGCCGACGCGTACGCCCACGTACCGGTGCAGCTGATCACCCCCACCGGGGACGCCTTCCTCTCCGAGCGGCTCTACGACGATCTGGAGCTGTGGGCCCCGGACCTGGTGCGGCGCACCCTGCCGGCCAAGCACTGGGTGCCGCGGACCCGGCCCGACCAGCTGGCCGCGTGGATCACCGAGTTCGTCACCTCCCGGGAGGAGCCCGCCACGCGGGCGCCGGAGCAGAAAGCCCCGGGCCGGTACGCGGACCGCTTCGGCGGCCAGTTGGTCCTGGTGACCGGAGCCGCCAGCGGCATCGGCCGGGCCACCGCCTTCGCGTTCGCCGAGGCCGGCGCCCGTGTGGTGTGCGTGGACCGGGACGCCGAGGGAGCTGCCCGCACCGCCGACATGGCGCGGCTGGTCGGCTCGCCGGAGGCCTGGGGCGAGTGCGTCGACGTCAGTGACGAGCAGGCCATGGAGAAGCTCGCCGAGAAGGTCGCCTCCGAGTACGGGATCGTGGACGTCCTGGTCAACAACGCCGGGGTGGGTCTGTCGGGCGCGTTCCTGGACACGACCGCCGAGGACTGGAAGAAGGTCCTCGACGTCAACCTGTGGGGCGTCATCCACGGCTGCCGGCTCTTCGGCAAGCAGATGGCCGAGCGCGGCCAGGGCGGGCACATCGTCAACACCGCTTCCGCCGCCGCCTACCTGCCGTCCAAGACGCTGCCCGCGTACAGCACCTCCAAGGCGGCGGTGCTGATGCTCAGCGAGTGCCTGCGGGCCGAGCTGGCGTCGAAGTCGATCGGGGTGTCGGCGATCTGCCCCGGCATCGTCAACACCAACATCACCGCCACCTCCCGCTTCGCCGGAGTGGACGAGGCCGAGGAGAAGCGGCGCCAGCAGAAGTCCTCGCGCCTCTACGGGCTGCGCAACTTCCCGCCGGAGAAGGTCGCCGACGCGATCCTGCTCGCGGTCGTGAAGAACCAGGCCGTGGTCCCGGTGACCCCCGAGTCCAAGGGCGCCCTGTGGATGTCCCGGTTCGCGCCGGGGACCCTGCGGCGGTTCGCGAAACTGGAGCCCAAGCTGTGAGCGGGGCGGCGGGCTCGGGCGGGCCGGCCGGGAGCGGGGCGGGCGCGGGTGCAGGCGCGGGCTCGGGCAGGGCTGCCCGGTACGCGATCGCGCCGCGCCGGGTGGCCTTCGACTGGAGGACCACCCCGCTGCACTGGATACCGGACGAGCCCACCGCCACCCACGTCATCAACGTGCTGCACCTGCTGCTGCCGGCCGGCGAGCGGTGGTTCGTGAAGGTCTTCAAGGAGGGCCTGCCCCTGGTCACGGATCCGAAGCTGCGCAGCGACGTGAAGGGGTTCATGGGCCAGGAGGCCACCCACAGCGTGCAGCACTCCGCCGTCCTGGACCACCTCGCCGAACAGCGGCTGCCCACCGAGGCGTACACGAAGTACGTGGACTTCCTCTTCGAAAAGCTGCTGGGGGAGACCCCGCCGTTCGGGGCCCCGATCACGGCGCAGGAGTGGCTGCGCTTCCGGCTCTCGCTGGTCGCCGCGATCGAGCAGTTCACGGCGGTCCTCGGGGACTGGGTGCTCGGCGCCGAGGGACTGGACGCGGCCGGAGCGGACGAGATCATGCTCGACCTGCTGCGCTGGCACGGCGCCGAGGAGGTGGAGCACCGGTCCGTCGCCTTCGACATGTACCAGCACTGCGGCGGCGCGGGCCTGCCCCGCTACCTCCGGCGCATCGAGGGCATGGCCGTGGTCGCACCCGTCCTGGCCTGGCTGTGGATCGCGGGGGCCTCGTACCTGCTGCGCAACGACCCCGAACTGCGCGGACGGACCCGCTATTCACTGCGCGAGCACAACCGGGCCGTGGCCAAGGGTCTGCTGCCCACGTGGAGAGAGCTCGGCATGGCCATACCCCGCTACCTGCGGCGGTCGTACCATCCCTCGCAGGAGGGCTCGCTGCGCAGGGCGGTCGAGTACCTCGCGGCTTCACCTGCCGCCCGGTCAGCTGTGGGCGCGGTCGGCCGAGCCGCCATGTCGTAGGGAGCCGGGATTGTCCGATCAGGCAGTAGCCGAGTACCGGATCGAGGATCTGGCGCACCACAGCGGTGCGACCGTCCGCACGATCCGGGCGTACCAGGACCGCGGTCTGCTGCCGAAGCCGGAGCGACGAGGCCGTTCCAACGTCTACCGGGACACGCATCTGGCGCGCCTGCGCCAGATCGCCGACCTGCTGGACCGCGGTTACACCCTGGCCTCCATCAAGGAACTGCTGGAGGCCTGGGACGCGGGACGCGGGCTCGGCGGAGTGCTCGGGCTGGTGGCCGAGGTGCACGGGCCGTGGACGGACGAGGAAGCGGCCCGGATAAGCCGGGACGAGCTGAACGAACGGTTCGGCGGCAAGCCGGACGACGAGGCCGTGGGCGAGGCGTGCGAACTGGGCGTGCTGGAGCGGATCCCGGGGCGCCCGGACCAGTTCCTCGTACCGTCCCCGCAGGAGCTGTCCGTGGCCGCCGAGCTGTATGCCGCCGGGGTACCGCTGCCCGCGATCACCGGTCACCTGCGGGAGTTGCGCGGCCAGGTGGAGCTGATCGCCTCGCGCTTCCTGGAGTTCACCACGGAACACGTCTTCGCCCGGTACCTGGGGGCCGTCCCCCCGACGGACTCCGACGCGGCCGAGGCGGCGACGATGGTACGGAGACTGCGGCCCCTGGCCCAGCAGACGGTGGACGCGGAGCTGGCGCGGGCGATGCGCCTCTTCGCGACCCGGCACCTGCAGCGGCACCTCGGGGCCGTCGGGACCGCTCAGCCGTCCGGGCCGGCCCCGGTGGCGCTGCCCGCGGAGACCGTGCGGGCGGTGCAGGAGCTGGTGGGACCCGACCATGTGGCGGAGTTCGTCCGGGCCGCCACGGAACGGGAGTTGCAGGCCCGGACGATGAACGATCTGGCCAGCCGCGGCGGCCGGTAGTGCTCGCTCAGTAGTCCACAGGCCGGATCACGCTTTTGTCGCCGAAACCGGCGCAAAGGGCTGTGGACAAGTCCGGCCGACCTGTGGGGAACCCGTCCCGGAGGGTCAGCCGACGGCCTGGTACGCCGGGCCGGGCGTGCTGGTTTCGGCCACCGGGCTGATGGTGGTGGTGGCTCCGGCCGGGCCTGCGGTACCGGCCGGGTCGGCCGTCGCAACGGCGCCGGTGGTGTCGGCGGCCGCCCGGCGGGTGCTCCCGTAGAGCACGGCCGCGAGGACCAGGCCGAGGATCCCGCCGACGAGCTGGGCGGCGACGAACCCCGGCAGCGACTGCGGGGCGATGCCGGTGAAGGAGTCGCTGAAGCTGCGCCCGATGGTGCCTGCCGGGTTTGCGAAGGACCCGGAGGAGGTGAACCAGATCGCGGCGGCGATGTAGGCGGCGACCGCGGCCGGGATCAGCTTCGGCCGGCCGATGCGGCCGAGGCCCTGGATCACCAGGACCAGCCCGGCGGTGGCCACGACCTCGCCGACGAGCAGGTGCCCGCCGTCGCGGACCTGGGTGGAGAAGGCTCCGGGGATGCGGCCGAACATCGCTTCCGCGAGGACGGCGCCGCCTATGGCCCCGGCGGTCTGGGCCGCCACGTAGGCCAGGGCTTCCCGGCCTTCGAGCCCTTCGCCGCCGGTGCGCCGGCCCCACCAGGCCGTGAGGGTGACCACCGGGTTGAGGTGGGCGCCGGAGAGCGGCCCGAAGAGCGTGATGATCAGCCCGAGACCGATGGCCGAGGCGAGCGAGTTGGCGACCAGGGCCACCCCCGTGTCGGAGGTGAGCGAGGCGGCCTGGATTCCCGATCCGATGACGACCACGAGGAGGGCGGCGGTGCCGATGAGCTCGGCGGTCGCACGCCGCGACAGAGACGCACTGTTTGTCATACTTTTCTTCCCCTTGAGTGGCAGTTCAGCGGAAAATGTATTCCGTATCTTGGAAACGCGATAGGGGGAGTCCAGGTTCGGGAGAACGGCGAAAAATCGCTGCGCCGGACCCGACCGAGCCGTCACGCTGGGCGAATGGATGACAAGCGCACCGTCAAGGTGTCCAAATACGTCTCGAAACACCTCCGGCATCAGCCGGAACGCATCGGACTGGTGCTCGACCCGCACGGTTGGGTGGAGATCGACGATCTCCTGAGGGCCGCGGCCGCCCACGGCTTCCCGATCAGCCGGGCCGAGCTCGACCACGTGGTCGCAGCCAACGACAAGCAGCGGTACGCCGTCGACGGCAGCCGGATCCGCGCCAGCCAGGGCCACACCGTCCCCGTGGACCTGGACCTGCCGGAGGCCGAACCGCCCGCGTACCTCTACCACGGCACCGTCGCGGCCGCCCTGGACGCGATCCGCGCCGAGGGACTGCGCCCGATGGCCCGCCACCACGTCCACCTCTCCCCGGACCGGGAGACCGCGACCCGCGTCGGCGCACGGCGCGGCCGGCCGATCGTCCTCGCCGTGGACGCGGGGGCGATGCGCGCCGCGGGGCACGTCTTTCGGGTCAGCGCCAATGGGGTGTGGCTGGCGGACTCCGTACCGCCGCAATTCCTGCGGTTCCAATAAACCGGAGCAGCCCGGGAGGCCCCGAATTCACGGAGGGATTGTCAGATCATCCCCCTACTCTGTTCCTCACTCCGGGATCTGTGAGGGGGGCACCTCGCGGTCACCGAACAACCCGTACCAGCACGCGAGGTGACGCTCCATGATCTCCGAAGAACCCCATCCGAACACCTTCCAGGTCGATCTGCGCGGCCTCGTCGACCTGCTCTCCCACCACCTCTATTCCAGCCCCCGCGTGTACGTCCGCGAGCTCCTCCAGAACGCCGTCGACGCGGTCACCGCCCGCCACGCCCTCGATCCCGAAGCCGAGATCGGCATCCGCCTGTCGGCCACCGGGAACCGGGTGACCATCGAGGACAGCGGCATCGGCCTGACCGCGGACGAGGCCCACTCCCTCCTCGCCACCATCGGCCGCAGCTCCAAGCGCGGAGGACCGCACGGCCTGGAGACCACCCGTCAGGAGTTCCTCGGCCAGTTCGGCATCGGTCTGCTCGCCTGCTTCGTCGTCGCCCGCGAGATCCGCGTGGTCACCCGCTCCGCCCGCGATCCGCTGGCCGCGCCCGTCGAATGGCTGGCCACGGACGACGGCTCGTACACCGTGCGCGAACTGCCCTCCGACGCCCGCCCGGAGCCCGGCACCACCGTCGTCCTGGAGGCCCGCCCGGGCGCCGAGGAGTGGACCGTCCCGGCCAAGGTCGAGCAACTGGCCCGCGACTACGGCTCCCTGCTGCCCTACGAGATCACCTTCGACGACGGCTCCGGCGCCGGGCCCCGCCCCGTCACCGACCGGCCCGCTGTCTGGGACCGCCCCTTCCCCACCCCCGCGGCCCGCCGCGTCGCGCTCGCCGGGCACTGCGCGCAGCTCTTCGGTTTCACCCCGCTCGACAGCATCGACCTCGACCTTCCCGTGGCCGGAGTGCGCGGAGTCGCGTACGTCCTGCCCGAGCCGACCAGCCCCGCCCACCGGTCCGGACACCGCGTCCACCTCAAGGGCATGCTGCTGACCGACAAGGCCGACAACCTGCTGCCCGACTGGGCGTTCTTCGTCCGCGCCGTCCTGGACACCGACACCCTGCGGCCCACCGCCTCCCGCGAGAACCTGTACGACGACGAGACGCTCGCCGCCGTGCGCGAAGCCCTCGGCGCCCGCGTCCGCGCCTGGCTCGCCGAGCTCGCCACGAGCGACCCCGAGCGGCTGGCCGCCTTCCTGAGCGTCCACCACCTCGGGGTGAAGTCCCTGGCCCGGCACGACGCCGAGCTGCTCGGCCTGATGCTGCCCTGGCTGCCGTTCGAGACCAGCGACGGTTCGATGAGCCTTGAGCAGTTCGCCGCCGCCCACACCGAGATCCACTTCACCCGGACCGTGGAGGAGTTCCGCCAGATCGCCCCGATCGCGGCGGCCCACGGCCTCGGAGTCATCAACGCCGGCTACACCTACGACGCCGACCTGCTGGCCCTGCTGCCCGCCGTACGGCCGGAGCTCAAGGTCACCGAGCTCGATGCGGGAGCCGTCACCGAACGCCTCGATCCGGTACCGACCTCCGCCGAACTGACCCTGGCCCCCTTTCTGGCCACCGCCCGCACCCGCCTGGAACCCCAGAGCTGCGACGTCGTCCTGCGCGCCTTCCAGCCCGCCAACGTCCCCGCGCTCTACCTCGACGACCGCCAGGCCCGGCAGGAGCGCGACCGCACCGCCGCCCTGGAGACCGCCGACTCGCTGTGGAGCGGCATCCTCGGTTCGCTGCGCGGCTCCGCCCCGCGCGCCCGCCTCGTGCTCAACCACAACAACCCGCTCATCCGCCGGATCTCCGCCCTCCCCGAGGAGGCGCTGACCGCCACGGCCGTCGAATCGCTGTACGGCCAGGCCCTGCTGAGATCCCAGCGGCCCCTGCGCGCGGCCGACACCACCCTGCTCAACCGGGCCTTCCTCGGGCTCCTGGAATGGGCGACCCACTCCGCCACCGGCACGGACGGCACGGACGGCACCGACACCCAGGGGGAGCAGAAGTGAGCACGATGACGGGCGAGGAAATCGAGCGCGGACTGGCCGAGAACCGCCAGGCTCCGGGCGGGGCCGCACGCAACGCCCACGCCGAGGCCCTGTCCGCCGCCGCCGAAGCGACCGGCGACCGGCCGCTGTTCCGCGCGGCACTGGACAACCTGATCAACGCCTACTTGTACAGCTCCGAGTCGCCGAAGATGCTCGTGCCCTTCGCCCGGCTGCTCCAGGAGTACGACAAGGACCCCGGCGCCTTCGACGAGTGGGACGCCCACTCGCTGTTCTGGCAGTTCAAGTGGATCGCCAGCGCCATCGGCCACTCGCCCGAGATCCCGCTGGAGTCGGCCACCGGCTGGCTGGACGAGATGGAGCGCCGCTACCGGATCGCCGGCTACAGCGAGCGTCCCGTGCGCGAGGCCGAGCTGTGGCTCGCCGACGCGACCGCCGACGACGAGCGGGCCGGACGCGCGTACGCCCGCTGGCAGGCCGCCGACCGCGACGACATGAGCGACTGCCACGCCTGCGAACTCAACAGCCAGGGCCACTACGCCATGCTGCGCGGTGACGACGCCGAGGCCCTGGAGGTCTGGCGGCCGGTGCTCTCCGGCGAGCAGACCTGCGCCGAGGAACCCCACCGGATCCTGGCCACCTCGCTGCTGCCGCTGGTGCGGCTCGGCCGGTTCGACGAGGCCCGCTCGGCCCATCTGCGCGGCTACCGGCTGGCCCGTGACAAGGAGAGCCTGCTGCCCTCGGTGGGACGGCACATCGAGTTCTGCGCGCTCACCGGGAACGAGTCCCGGGGCCTGGAGATCCTGGCCGAGCACGCCGCGCACGTGGCCCCGCTCGCCAACCTCTCGGACCAGCTCGCCTTCCACGGCGGCATCCTCGTCCTGCTGCGCCGGCTGACGGAGCTGGGCCACGGACAGAGCCCCGCCGTCCCCTACGAAGGCAGCCCGCGCACCGTGTCCGAGCTGTACGAGGCCCTGCGCGCGGGCTCCCTCGAGATCGCCCGGCGGTTCGACGCCCGCAACGGCTCCACCCGGTTCTCGGAGCGGTTCCTCGCGCGGATCGGCGAGGCTCCGCTGACCGCGGTCCTGCCGCTGGGCGTACGAAGCTCCGCGCTCGCGGCGCTCCCGCAGCCGGGCCCCGCCCCGGCGCCGAGGGCGGCAGCACCGGCCGAGGGCTTCGCGGAACTCGTGGAACGGGCCCGGGCGGCACGCGACCTCGGGCATCCCGGCGCGGACGCCCTCTGGGAGGAGGTGGCCCTGCGTCCCGAGGCGACGGCCGGGTCCGATCCGCTGGCCGCCGCCGATGTGGCGGACCACCGGGCCCTGGCGGCCGCGCGGGCCGGCGCCGCGAACGCCCCGGAGCTGCTGGCCGGCGTACGCGAGCGCTACCGGGAGCTGGGGGTCGCGGAGCGCGCCGCCCTGACCGAGCTGCGGCTGGCGACCGTGGCCGCGCAGTCGGGCACCGAGCCGGGGGAGCTGCGCGAGCTGCTGGCCGTCGCCCTCCGCGCAGCCGAGGCGCTGGACGCGGACGAGCCGCTGCGCACCCGGCGGATCGCCCTCACGGAACTGACCGGGATCCGGGTGGAGTCCTACCTGCGCTCGGTCGAGGCCGCCGAGGACGCCGGACACGGGCACGCCGACGGGCCGGAGCACGGCCACGGCCACGGCCACGGCGAGCTGGCCGCCGAACTCGCCGCCTTCGCCGATGCCTACGCTGCGGCCCTGCCCGACGTGGTGGCGGAGGCCGAGGAGATGCTGGGCCGGCTCGCCCTCTCGCAGGGCGACCCGGAACGTGCCGTGACGCTGCTCGCCGGATCCGCCGACCGCTCGGTGGCCGCGGGCCGGCCGTGGCTCGCCGTGGACCCGCTCGTGCTGCGGGCCGGAGTCCTGATGTCGCTGGACCGCCCGGCCGAGGCCGAGGAGTCGGCCCGAGCCGGGCTGGCGCATGCCGCCGAGGTGACCGACACCGAGGCGCAGGGCGTCGTACGGCTCACCCTCGCCGACATCCTGCTGGGGCGGGGCGAGGCCGACGCGGAGGCCGCGCGGCACGCTCTGGAGGCGGCGCACTGGTTCGACCAGGCCGGGCTCACCGCCGACGGCGGGGCACAGGCCCGGCTGCTGCTCGCCCGGTGCCACGCCCGCGAGGGCCACACCGCCGAGGCGGCCGAGGTGCTGCAGTCGACGCTGCCGGACCTGCTGGAGCACGGTGAGGGCCAGGCCGTCTCCGCACGGGAGTTCCTGGGTGACCTGCTGCGCGATCTGCACGACTCCCGGGGCGCGGCCGAGCAGTACCTGCTGGCGGCGGAGCTCTCCGAGGCCTGGGAGGACCCGCGTCCGCAGGCGAACTTCGCGCAGGCCGCCGCCGATCAGCTCTCCGAGGCCCGGCTGGTGCCGGAGGCGGTCGCCGCCTACGAGCGGGCCCTCGAACTGCGCAGGCGGTCGAAGGACGCGCCGGTCGCCGAGGTACGGATCCTGCGGTCCCTGGCCTGGCTGGGGCTGCGCGACGTGGTCACCGACGCGGCGGTGGCGGGGGCCCGGGCCCGGATGGGCGAGGCTGCCGAGGTCCTGACCGCCGCGCTGGCGGACGCCCCCGAGGACCTCGAGGCACGGGCCGAACTGGCCGAGACCTGGAACCAGCTCGCCCAGGTCCTCGACCGCCGGGTCCGCGCCGACGAGGAGGCGAAGGAGGAAGCCCACGAGGAAGGCGGTCAGGGAGGAGGGGGCCGTGTTTCAGAGCCCGCCGAAACGCTGGGCGCGGCGGAGCTGGAGGCCCTGCGGCTGGAGGAGATCCTGCTCTGGGAACGGGCCGCCGCCCTCCACGCGGAGCTCGGCCCGGACCATCTGCAGGCCCGGTTCCAGTGCGTGAACAACGCCGCCTGGACCGAACACGAGCTGGGCCGGCCCGAAGCCGGCGCCGCCCGGGTCTCGGCGCTGGCCGCCGAGGTGCGCGCGCTGCCCGAGGGCGTGGCCCCGGAGTGGCTCCTGGAAAGCGCCGAACGCACGACGGAGCACCTGCTGCGCACCTCGGCCTAAGCACGCACGCTGCCGTCGCTCCGGAACCGGGGCGACGGCAGCGGCGCGAGGCGGGCGGCCTCTTCCGTCCCTCAGCCCAGCTGGGCGAGCGCCTCGGTGGCGATCTGCTCGAAGACGCCCTGGTCGGCGGCGAAGTCGGAGTCGGGGATCGGCCAGTGGATCACGAGCTCGGTGAAGCCGAGCTCCTGGTGGCGGCCCGCGAAGTCGACGAAGGCCGCCACGGACTCCAGCGGCTGCCCCCGGTCCGGGGTGAAGCCCGTGAGCAGGACCTTGTCCAGCTCGGCCACGTCCCGGCCGGTCTCCGCGCACGCCTTGCCGAGCTTCTCGATCTGGCCGCGCAGGGCCTGCACCGACTGCTCCGGGGTGCCTTCGTCGAAGATCTTCGGATCGCCGGTCGTCACCCACGCCTGCCCGTACCGCGCGGCGAGCTTCAGCCCGCGGGGGCCGGTCGCGGCGACGGCGAAGGGCAGCCGGGGCCGCTGGACGCACCCGGGGATGTTGAAGGCCTCTTCGGCCGAGTAGAACGTGCCCCGCTGCGAGACGGAGTCCTCGGTGAGCAGCCGGTCGAGCAGCGGCAGGAACTCCCCGAAGCGGTCGGCGCGCTCCTTGGGGGTCCACGGCTGCTCCTGTCCGAGCACGGTGGCGTCGAACCCGTTGCCGCCGGCGCCGATCCCGAGCGTGATCCGTCCGCCCGAGATGTCGTCGAGGGAGATCAGTTCCTTGGCGAGCGTCACCGGGTGCCGGAAGTTCGGCGAGGTGACGAGCGTGCCGAGCCGCAGCCGCTCGGTCGCCGTCGCAGCGGCCGTGAGCGTCGGCAGAGCACCGAACCACGGCCCGTTCCGGAAGGTCCGCCAGGACAGGTGGTCGTAGGTGTAGGCCGTGTGGAACCCCAGTTCCTCGGCCCTCTGCCAGCGTTCACGTCCCCCGTCGTTCCACCGGTGGACGGGAAGGATCACGGTGCTCAGGCGAAGAGTCATGACCAGAGCCTACGACCGCCGCCCCGGGCGCCGTCATGTCCCGCGCTGGGCCCTGGCCCGCCACAGGGCGAGCAGGACGGCGGAGTAGGGGTGGGACGGAGTCGTGGTGCGGGCGGTGTGGGCCAGGGCGTCGGCCGCATCGGCCGCGTCGGCCAGGACCTTGCCCACGAGCACCGGTTCCCGCTCCGGGTGGTGGGCGCTCGCTCGTGCGCACGCCGTGCACAGGACCATCGCCAGGCTCGCGGCCCAGGTGGCGTGCGGGCCGCCGCAGGCGGCGCAGTCCGGTGTGCGGGCTGAAGGGATGAGCACGTCGCCCCCGTGTGAGGTCGTCGGAACCGGCACCGTGCCGGCGGCCCGAACGGCAGCGGAGCCGGCGAGAAGATCCTTCCACCACCCACTGACAACCATGTGGCGATGTTTCACGTGAAACATCGCCGGCCGCCGGCATGGGCGAAGATGGAGCCGTGACCTCGGCTCCCCAGCGCCCGGACGGGCCCACCCCCGCGACCCGGCTCATCGCCACCGACCTCGACGGCACCCTGCTGCGTGACGACAAATCCGTCTCGGAACGCACCGTCGCCGCACTCGCCGCCGCCGAGGAGGCCGGTATCGAGGTGTTCTTCGTGACCGGGCGCCCGGCCCGCTGGATGGGAGTGGTCAGCGACCACGTCCAGGGCCACGGCCTGGCCATCTGCGCGAACGGCGCCGCCGTCGTCGACCTGCACGCCATCGACCGGCACACCACCGACGAGCACTCCACCGGCCGGCAGCCCTCGGGACGGGAGTTCGTCCAGGTCAGGCCGCTGCCCCGGATCACCGCGCTCAAGGTGGTGGAGGCCCTTCGGGCCGCCGCCCCCGGCACTTCCTTCGCCGTCGAGCTGACCACCGGCATCAACTACGAACCGCAGTACCCGCCGTTCTTCCAGGACCCGGGTGCCAACGTCGCCACCGCGGAGACCCTGCTCCACGAGGCCACGGACGACGATTCGGCGCCCGTGCTCAAGGTGCTCGCGCACCACTCCGAGCTGGCTCCGGACGAGTTCCTGTCCCTGGCGCGCTCCGTCGCCGGTGCGTACGCCTCGATCACCCGCTCCAGCCCGACCTCCCTGCTGGAGATCAGCGGCCCGGGGGTCTCCAAGGCCAGCACCCTGGCGCTGTGCTGTGAGGAGCGCGGCATCTCGCCGGCCGAGGTGGTCGCCTTCGGCGACATGCCGAACGACGTGGAGATGCTCGGCTGGGCCGGCACCTCGTACGCGATGGGCAATGCCCATCCGGATGTGATCGCGGCCGCGTCGGGCCGTACGGTCGCCAACAACGAGGACGGCGTCGCCCTGGTCATCGAGCGCATCCTGGCCGAACGGACCGCCCGCACCGAGGCGTAGCCGAGGGGCGCGACCGAGGGGCGCGGCTACAGCGGGGCCTCCCACACCAGGGTGGTCCCGCCGCCCTCCTCACCGAGGCCGGGGCCGTACGAGCTGGAGCCGCCGAGCGATTCGGCCCGCCGGCGCAGGTTCCGCAGACCGCTGCGCCGTCCGCCCTCCGGGATGCCCACCCCGTCGTCGGCCACCTCCAGCCGGACTCCGGGCCGCCCGTCGGGCAGGCTGACGGTGGAGTCGAGCACCACCTCGATCCGGGACGCGTCCGCGTGCCGGAACGCGTTCGACAGCGCCTCGCGCAGGGCGGCGATCAGGTTCTTGCCGACGAGCTCGCCGACGACCGCGTCGATCGGTCCGAGGAACCGGTGCGCGGGCTTGAAGCCCAGGGGCACGGCAGCCATGTTGATCTCCCTCAGCACCCGGGTGCGCAGCCCCGAGGGGGCCTCCGCCGGTCCCTGCTGGAGCGCGAAGATCGCGGTGCGGATCTCCTGGATCGTCACGTCGAGCTCGTCCACGGCCTTTCCGACGCCCTCCTGGACCTCCGGCACGACGGAGCGGCGCTGGGCGCCCTCCAGCATCATCCCGGTGGCGAAGAGCCGCTGGATGACCAGGTCGTGCAGGTCGCGGGCGATCCGGTCGCGGTCCTCGAACACCGCGAGGCGCTCCCGGTCCCGCTGCGCCTCCGCCATCATCAGCGCCAGGGCCGCCTGCGAGGCGAACTGCGTGGCCAGGGTCCGCTCCGCCTCGGTGAACGGCCGCTTCCCGCGCGCCCGGGGCGTGACGAGGGCCCCCAGCACCCGGCCCCCGCTCTGCAGCGGGAGCATCATGCAGGCCCCGTACTGGCTGGTCAGGCGGCTGATCATGCGCGGGTCCGAGGCTGCGTCGTCCACGAAGACCGGCTCGCCCTCCAGCAGCCTGGCCACCACCGGGCTCTCGGCGGGGATGACGACGCCGAGCGAGGTTGCCGGGTTCTCCGCGGAGACGGCGACGATCTCCATCCCGCCCTCTTCGGCCGGGAGCATCACGATCCCGGCGGCCGAATCGGCGAGCCGGCGGGCCTGTTCGGCGACGACCGCGAGCGCGTCGTCCGCGTCCCCGCCCGACAGCAGGGCCGTGGTGACGGCGACCGAGCCGTCGATCCAGCGCTCGCGCTGGGTGGCGGCCTCGTAGAGCCGGGCGTTGCCGATGGCGATGCCCGCCTCGGTGGCCAGCACCCGGACCATGTGGACGTCGTAGTCGTTGAACTCGCCGCCGCCGTGCTTCTCCGCCAGGTAGAGGTTCCCGAAGATCTCTCCCTGGACCCGGATCGGAACCCCGAGGAAGGTCTTCATCGGCGGGTGATGGGCGGGGAAGCCCTCCGAGCGCGGGTCCTTGGTCAGGTCGGCGAGGTGGACCGGGTCGGGGTTGGAGATCAGCGCGCCGAGCAGGCCGCGCTTCCCGTCCGGGCGGTGCCCGATCTTCTTCGCCAGCGCGTCGCTGATCCCGAAGGTGACGAAGTCCGAGAGACCCGGGCCCTCCGTGTCGACCACGCCGATGGCCGCGTAACGGGCGTCCGCGAGTTCGGCGGCCGTCTCGCAGATCCGGTCCAGCGTGGAGTGCAGTTCGAGGCCGGTGCCGACCGACCGCATGGCTTCCAGCAACTGCGGCACCCGGGCCGTGAGCTCGGTGGACAGCCCCTGGAGACTCCGGGTGGCGGCGGTCGCGGCCTCCAGCGGGTCGGGCGATTCCGGTGAGGGCTCCGGCGGGTACTCGGGTGATTCCTGGGACTCCTGCGCTGACATGCCCTTGAGCCTAGTTAGTCCCCTTTAGCGAGGAAAGTCGAGCCTGTGCGGTGACGCCCGTCCCGTCCGCTTCCCGCTCCCGCTCCAGCAGCCCGCGCAGCGGACCGGGGGTCGCCGCCAGCTCCGCGTACGCACCGCGCTGGACGACCGCGCCGCCGTCCAGGACGAGGACCTCGTCGACCTTGTCCAGACCGGCCAGCCGGTGCGTGATCAGCACGGTGGTACGGCCCTCGGTCGCGGCCAGCAGGTCCGCGGTCAGTGCGTCGGCGGTGGCCAGGTCCAGGTGCTCGGCAGGCTCGTCCAGCACGAGGACGGGGAAGTCCGCGAGCAACGCCCGCGCCAGGGCGAGGCGCTGGCGCTGGCCACCGGAGATCCGCTCGCCGTGCTCACCGACCAGCGTGTCCAGCCCGTCCGGGAGCCCCTCGGCCCACTCCAGCAGCCGGGCCGCGGCGAGGGCCTCCCGCAGCCGCGCCTCGCTCGCCCCCGGGGCGGCCAGCCGCAGGTTCTCCCGTACGGAGCTGTCGAAGATGTGGGCGTCCTGGGCACACAGGCCCACGACCCGGCGCACGTCGTCCCCGTCGAGGGTGCGCGCGTCGGTCCCGCCCAGGGTGTACGAGCCTTCGTGCTGGTCCAGGAAGCGCAGCAGGACCTGTGCCAGCGTGGTCTTGCCGGCTCCCGAGGGCCCGACGACCGCGATCCGGCGGCCCGCTTCGAGGGTCAGGTCGAGCCCGCTCAGCGCGTCGTTCTCCTGCCCGGGGTGCCGGGCGGCGAGCCCCTTCAACCGGAGCGGGAAGGGCGAGGCGGGCAGGGCTTCGGGGCGCTCCGGCTCGGTGACCGGGGCGGGCGTGTCGATGACCTCGTAGACCCGCTCGGCGCTGCGCCGGACCCGCTGGCGGTACTGGACGGCCTGCGGAAGCCCGCTGACGGCCTCGAAGGCGGCCAGCGGCGTCAGGACGACCACGGCCATGGCCACCCCGGACAGCCGGCCCCCGGCGACGGCGTTCGCCCCGACGGCTGCCGCGCACACCACCGTCAGTCCGGTCAGGAAGGCGGACAGCCCGCTCCCGAGCCCGGTGACGGCGGCCGCCCGGGCCGCGATCCCGGTCAGGGTGCGGTCGCTCTCCTTCGCGGCGGCCTTGCGCCCTCCGAGCGCTCCGGCGACCGTGAGTTCCGCGGTTCCGGTGAGCAGATCCGCCACACGGGTGGCGAGCTCTCCCCGGGCGGGCGCCAGCCGGCGCTCCGTCCGGCGCGCGCAGACCGCGCTGACGAGCGGTACGCCGACCCCGGCGGCCAGCAGCCCGACGGCGAGCACCACCCCGGCCTCGGGCAGCAGCCAGGCGGTGAACGCCACCGAGCCGGTGCCCACGAGCAGCGCGGTGCCGACGGGCAGCAGCCAGCGCAGCCAGTAGTCCTGCAGGGCGTCGGCGTCGGCCACCAGCCGGGTCAGCAGATCCCCGCGCCGCTGGGTGCGCAGTCCGGCGGGCGCGATGCGCTCCAGCCGCTGGAACACCGAGACGCGCAGGTCGGCGAGCATCCGCAGGACCGCGTCGTGGGACACGAGCCGCTCCGCGTAGCGGAAGACGGCCCGTCCCATGCCGAAGGCCCGCGTCGCGGTGACGGCCACCATCAGGTACAGCACGGGCGGCTGTTCGGAGGCGCGCGAGATGAGCCATCCGGAGACGGCCATCAGCCCGACGCTGCACCCGACGGCCAGCGCCCCGAGGAACAGACCGAGCCTGAACCGTCCCTGCCAGGCCTTGGCGACGCCCCGTACCCGCCGGAGCGGATCGCCCCCGCCGGCATCGCTGCCGCCGGTGGACGCGGCCCGTTCCGGAGCGTCCCCGAGGATCCACTCGCCGGGATCGCGCGGTGCCGGTCCCGGCGCGGGCTGCCCCGCCCGCAGGGCGGGAAGCGAAACGGCGGGAAGCGGCGCGGCGGGGGAGGACCCGGCGGGCCCGGCCCCCACCCGCACGACCCGGTCGGCCAGCGCCAGCAGCGCCGGCCGGTGGACCACCAGCAGAACGGTCCGGCCGACCGCGAGGCGGCGTACGGCCTCCACCACGGCCGCCTCGGTCTCGCCGTCCAGGGCCGCCGTCGGCTCGTCGAGCAGGAGCACCGGCCGGTCCGCCAGGAACGCCCGGGCCAGCGCGAGGCGCTGGCGCTGACCGGCGGACAGTCCGACCCCGCCCTCGCCGAGGAGGGTGTCCGCCCCCCGCGGGAGAGCCCGTACGAACTCCCAGGCCCCGGCGTCCGCCAGGGCGGCGGTCACCTCGGCATCGGCGGCGCCGGGCCGCGCCAGCCGCACGTTCTCCGCGATCGTCCCCGCGAACAGGTGCGGCCGCTGCGGGACCCACGCGATCTGCTCCCGCCACTGCTCGAGCGCCAGCCCGGCCAGGTCCGCGCCCCCGACCAGGACCCGGCCCGCACTCGGTGTCACGAAGCCCAGCAGCACCTGCAGCAGCGTGGACTTGCCAGCGCCGCTCGGGCCGGTGAGGGCCACGCATTCGCCCGGTTCCACCGTCAGCGAGACGGGTCCGGGGGAATCCTCGCCCCGGCCGTCGTACCGGACGGCCACCCCGTCGAGCTCGATCCGCAGGTCCGGGACCGGGACGGAGGCCGTCCCCGGCGAGGCGGCGACCGGGGTCTCCAGCACCTCGAAGATCTCTTCCGCGGCGGCCAGTCCTTCCGCCGCCGCGTGGTACTGCGCCCCGACCTGACGCAGGGGCAGATACGCCTCGGGCGCCAGGACCAGGATGACCAGCCCGGTGTAGAGGTCCAGCTCCCCGTGGACGAGCCGCATGCCGATGGTCACGGCGACCAGTGCCACCGACAGGGTCGCCAGCAGTTCGAGTGCGAACGAGGACAGGAACGCGATGCGCAGCGTGCGCATCGTCGCCTGCCGGTAGTCATCGGTGATCTTGCGGATGGACTCCGCCTGCGCCTTCGCGCGGCCGAAGACCTTGAGGGTCGGCAGACCGGCCACCACGTCCAGGAAGTGCCCCGAGAGCCGGGACAGCAGCCGCCACTGGCGGTCCATCCGGGACTGGGTGGCCATGCCGATCAGGATCATGAAGAGGGGGATCAGCGGGAGCGTGACCACGATGATCGCCGCCGACACCCAGTCCTCGGTGACGATCCGCGCGAGCACCGCCACGGGGACGACGATCGCGAGCCCCAGCTGGGGCAGGTACCGCGAGAAGTAGTCGTCGAGCGCGTCCACTCCCCGGGTGGCCAGGGCCACCAGGGAGCCGGTCCGCTGTCCGCTCAGCCAGCCGGGCCCCAGGTCCGCCGCACGTTCCAGCAGCCGGCCGCGCAGTTCGGACTTGACCGCCGCGCTCGCCCGGTGCGCGGCCAGCTCGGTCAGCCAGGCGACCAGGCCGCGGCCGAGCGCCACCGCCGCGAGCAGCAGCAGGGGCGTCCGCAGGGCTGAGCCGTCGAGTCCGTCCTCGAAGGCACCGACCACGATCTCGGCGATCAGCATCGCCTGGCCGACGACCAGCCCCGCCCCGGCGAGCCCGAGGGCCACCACCGCCCCCAGGAAGAGGCGGGTGGAGCGGGCGTACCGAAGCAGGCGCGGGTCGATCGGTTTCACGTGAAACATCCCCCAGGCAGGATCGGGCGGAGCGGAGCTGACGAGTCGGCGGAGCGGCTCAGTGCACGTCGGCGATGTGCTGCGTGCCGATGCGCTTGCGGAACACCCAGTACGTCCACGCCTGGTAGAGCAGGACGACCGGGGTCGCCACCGCCGCGCACCAGGTCATGATCTTCAGGGTGTACGCGCTGGACGAGGCGTTGGTGACCGTGAGGTTCCAGGCGTCGTTCAGCGAGGACGGCATGACGTTCGGGAAGAGCGTCAGGAAGAGCATCGCGACGGCCGCCGCGATGGTGACCCCCGAGAGGCCGAAGGACCAGCCCTCGCGGCCCGCGAGGTTGAAGCCGAGGGCACCGACCAGGGCCAGTACCGCCACGATCATGGCGATCAGGCTCCAGCCGTCACCGCGCGAGACCTGGGTCCAGATCAGGAAGGCGAGCGCCAGCACGGCGGTCACCGCCCCGAGCCGGGTGGCCAGCTTGCGCGAGCGGTCCCGGATGTCGCCGACCGTCTTGAGCGAGGTGAACACCGCGCCGTGGAAGGTGAACAGGGTCAGGGTGACCAGGCCGCCGAGGATCGAGTAGACGTTGAGCAGGTCGAAGAAGTTTCCGACGTACTCCATGTCCTGGTCGATCTTGACTCCGCGCACGATGTTGGCGAAGGCCACGCCCCACAGGAACGCGGGGATCAGCGAGGTCCAGAAGATCGCGTGTTCCCAGTTGGTCTGCCACTTGTCCTCGGGCCGCTTGTGCCGGTACTCGAAGGCGACCCCGCGGATGATCAGGCAGATCAGGATGAGCAGGAGCGGCAGGTAGAAGCCGGAGAAGAGGGTGGCGTACCACTCGGGGAAGGCGGCGAAGGTCGCGCCGCCGGCCGTGAGCAGCCAGACCTCGTTGCCGTCCCACACGGGCCCGATCGTGTTGATCAGGACCCGCTTCTCCGTGCGGTCGCGGGCCAGCAGCTTGGTCAGGACGCCGACTCCGAAGTCGAAGCCCTCCAGGAAGAAGTAGCCGATCCACAGAACGGCGATGAGTACGAACCAGACGTCGTGGAGTTGCATGGTGTGGTCTCCTCAGCCTCAGTACGAGAAGGCCATCGGCCGGTCGGGGTTCTTGTCGTCTCCGCCGATCTTGGTCGGCGGGTTGAGGTCGGCCTCGGTGAGCTCGGGCGGGCCGACCTTGACGTACTTCAGGAGGAGCTTGACCTCGATCACGGCGAGCACGGCGTAGAGCGTCGTGAAGCCGATCATCGAGGTGAGCACCTCACCCTGGGAGACGTTCGGCGAGACCGCGTCCCTGGTGCGCAGGACCCCGTAGACCACCCAGGGCTGGCGGCCCATCTCGGTGAAGATCCAGCCCCAGGAGTTGGCGATCAGCGGGAAGCCCATGGTCCAGAGCGCGATGATCCAGTACCAGTTGGTGAACTTGGGGCTCAGCGCCTTCTTGAAGAGGACCAGGTGCGGGACCTCTTCCTCACCGGTGCGCAGCCCCGGCGGCAGCATGAACTTCCTGCGGGTCAGCCAGAGCCCCAGCATGCCGACACCGAGCGAGGCCATTCCGAAGCCCATCATCCACCGGAAGCCCCAGTAGGCGACGGGGATGTTGGGCCGGTAGTCACCGGGCCCGAACTTCTCCTGCTCGGCCTTGTTGACGTCGTTGATGCCCGGGACGAACGAGGTGAAGTCGTCGTTGGCCAGGAAGGACAGCAGGCCCGGGATCTCTATCGCGACCTTGTTGTGGCCCTTCTCGACGTCTCCGTAGGCGAAGACGGAGAAGGGAGCCGGCGCCTCGCCGTCCCAGAGCGCCTCGGCGGCGGCCATCTTCATCGGCTGCTGCTTGAACATCACCTTGCCGAGCATGTCTCCGCTGATGGCGGTCCCCAGACCGGCGATGATCATGACGACCAGTCCGAGTCGCAGCGAGGTCCGCATGACGGGGATGTGCCTCTTGCGGGCCAGGTGGAAGGCCGAGATGCCGACCATGAACGCGCCGCCGACCAGGAAGGCCGCCGTCATGGTGTGGAAGAACTGGGTCAGCGCGGTGTTCTGCGTGAGCACCAGCCAGAAGTCCGTGAGCTCGGCCCGGCCGCGCTCGGGGTTCATCCGGTAGCCGACGGGGTGCTGCATCCAGGAGTTGGCCGCGAGGATGAAGTACGCGGACAGGATGGTGCCGATCGAGACCATCCAGATGCAGGCCAGGTGGATCTTCTTCGGCAGCTTGTCCCAGCCGAAGATCCACAGGCCGATGAAGGTGGACTCGAAGAAGAAGGCGATGAGCGCCTCGAAGGCCAGCGGGGCCCCGAAGATGTCACCGACGAACCGCGAGTAGTCGGACCAGTTCATGCCGAACTGGAACTCCTGGACGATGCCGGTGACGACGCCCATCGCGATGTTGATCAGGAAGAGCTTGCCCCAGAACTTGGTGGCCCTGAGGTACTTCTCCTTTTCCGAACGCACCCAGGCGGTCTGCAAGATCGCGACGAGCGCGGCCAGCGAGATCGTCAAGGGAACGAAGAGGAAGTGATAGACGGTGGTAATACCGAACTGCCATCGCGCCAGGGTCTCTGGCGCCAAAGCTAGGTCCACGTCGTCGTCTCCTTCGTTTCGCCGTGGTCACAGCCGCAGTTTGCCTCTTGCATCCCACCCAATCCGGGAGGAAGCAGGACACGCTTGTGAACGCGTTCACATTCACAAGCATTATGTCGTACCGCTGTCGGCATCTTTCAGGGGGGTCCCCCCTAGCGAATAAATTCAACAGATTGTTGAATGCGACCCATGAAGATTCGATTCCTCTGGCCCGCCGGCCAGCTCACCGCAACGCTTGACGAAACGCCGACCGCCAAGGCGCTCGCCGACGCGCTCCCCATTTCCGCCTCCGCCAACACCTGGGGCGAGGAGGTCTACTTCGACACCGGCGTCTCCGTGGCACTGGAGCACGACGCCCAGCAGGTCGTCGAGCCCGGCACGGTCGCGTTCTGGACCGAGGGCGACGCGCTCGCGCTGCCCTACGGCCCCACTCCGATCTCCCGCGGGGGCGAGAGCCGCCTGGCGAGCCCGTGCAACGTCCTCGGCTCGTTCGACGGCGACCCCCGCCTGCTGGCCACCGTCCGCGACGGCGACCCCATCCGCGTGGAACTGGCCTGACACCAGTCCCGGGAGCACCACCTCTCCTGCGGGAGCACTACATCTCCTTGAAGAACGCCTCTGCCGTGTGCAGGAAGAGGTCGTTCGCCTCGGGCTCGCCGATCGTGACCCGCAGGCCCTCGCCCGCGAAGGGCCGGACCACCACGCCGGCCTTCTCGCAGGCCGCCGCGAAGTCGGAGGTGCGCTCCCCGAGCCGCATCCACACGAAGTTGGCCTGCGTCTCGGGCACCACGGTCCAGCCCTGGGCCAGCAGCGCCCCGTAGACCCGGGCGCGCTCGCCCACCAGCGACCCGACCCGGCCCATCAGCTCGTCCTCGGCCCGCAGCGAGGCGACCGCCGCGTCCTGGGCGAGCTGGCTGACGCCGAAGGGCACCGCGGTCTTGCGCAGCGCGGCGGCCACCGGCTCGTGCGCGACCGCAAAGCCGACGCGCAGGCCGGCGAGCCCGTACGCCTTGGAGAACGTTCGCAGCACGGCGACGTTGGGGCGGTTGCGGTAGAGCTCGATGCCGTCCGGGACCTCGACGTCGCGGACGAACTCCTTGTACGCCTCGTCGATGACGACGAGGATGTCGGAGGGCACCCGGTCCAGGAACCGCTCCAGCTCGGCACGGCGCACGGCGGTGCCGGTGGGGTTGTTGGGGTTGCAGACGAAGATCAGGCGGGTCCGCTCGGTGATCGCCTCGAACATCGCGTCCAGGTCGTGCACGTCGCCCTCGGCCAGCGGGACCTGAACCGACGTCGCACCCGAGATCTGAACGATGATCGGATAAGCCTCGAAAGACCGCCAGGCGTAGATGACCTCGTCGCCGGGACCCGCCGTCGACTGGATCAGCGACTGGGCGACACCGACCGAGCCGGTGCCGGTGGCGATGTGATCGGCCGGGACCCCGAAGCGCTCGGCGAGCTCGTTCACCAGGCCGGTGCACATCATGTCCGGGTACCGGTTGAAGTGGCCGGCCGCGGCGACCGCGCTCTCCAGGACCCCAGGCAGGGGCGGGTACGGGTTCTCGTTCGAGGACAGCTTGAACGCGACCGGACCGCCCGCAGCCGCGGGCTTCCCGGGCTTGTAGGTGGGAATGCCGTCCAGCTCGGCGCGCAGCTTCGGGCTCTTCTCGCTCACCGCAGGTCCTCCTCGACCATCCCGTACGACGTCGCCGTCGACTCAATACTCCTCACCTTATGAGGATTCCGTCCATCCGAGAACGGCAGGCGCCTGGAATGCGGGAGAGCGCACGCATATATGCGTGCGCCGGTGGCCTGCGCCGTGGCGCGCGTCCCTCGTACAGGTGAGTTGAGCAGAGCCCGAGAGCGCACCGTTTTGGCATGCACGGTCCCGTCGACAAGGACACCAGACACCCTGAGCGACCAAGCGCCTTCATTTCCAAGGTCATTGGGGGTGGCGAACCGTGCAGAAACGTGCCTGTCAACGCGTGCATATGCATCCGGGCCGCGCTGCCCACCGAGCCCTACTATCGGCTCGCCATGACAGCAGCAGGGAAGCATCAGGTGAGCCGGACCGAGACCACCCGGCGGGCCGCCGGCCGACAAAGCCGGGCCGGCATCAGGGACGTGGCCGCCGCGGCGGGCGTCTCGATCACGACCGTCTCCGACGCCCTCAACGGGAAGGGACGGCTGCCGGACGCCACCCGCCGCCACGTTCGCGAGGTCGCAGACCGGCTGGGCTACCGCCCCTCCGCGGCGGCCCGCACCCTCCGTACCGGCAAGTCGGGCCTCATCGGCCTGACCGTGACGACGTACGGGGATGAACCTTTCACCTTCACCGAATTCGCGTACTTCGCCGAGATGGCCAGGGCGGCCACCTCCGCCGCGCTCGCTCGCGGCTACGCCCTCGTCATCCTCCCCGCCACCTCCCGACACGACGTCTGGTCCAACGTGGCCCTCGACGGCACCGTCGTCATCGACCCCTCCGACCACGATCCCGTCGTCACCGAACTGGTCCGCCAGGGTCTGCCCGTCGTATCCGACGGACGCCCGGCCGGCTCACTCCCCGTCACCGCCTGGGTCGACAACGACCACGAGGCCGCCGTCCTGGGCCTCCTCGACCACCTCGCCGCCGCCGGAGCCCGCCGCATCGGGCTCCTGACCGGCACCACCACCGACACCTACACCCGGCTCTCCACCACGGCCTACCTGCGCTGGTGCGAGCGCGTGGGCCAAGATCCCGTCTACGAGTCCTACCCCGCCCACGATCCGTGCGCCGGCGCCGTCGCCGCCGACCGGCTGCTCGCCCGGCCCGACCGGCCCGACGCCGTCTACGGCCTGTTCGACCCCAACGGCACCGACCTGCTCGCCGCCGCCCGGCGCTACGGCCTGCGCGTTCCCGAGGATCTACTGCTCGTGTGCTGCAGCGAATCCACCGTGTACGCCAACACCGAGCCGCCCATCACCACCCTGTCCCTCAAACCGCGCCGCATCGGCACCGCCGTCGTCCAGCTGCTCATCGACGCCATCGAGGGCGTCGACACGGGCGGACCCGTCGAACAGGTCATCCCGACCGAGCTGATCATCCGTACCTCGTCCCAGCGCAGGCAGCCCCGTACGACCGTCAGCCCGCCCCGTTCCCCGGCGCAGGACTGACCACCACGTCGGCCCAACGGCGGGGCCACCGGCCCCGCCCGGGATTTCAGCAACACTCATATCGGGAGAAACCGGCAGGAAGGACCAGCTCCGACCAGGATTCACCACCCCTGGTGCGTCACAGAGCGCGAGCTGCATTCCTATGATGGGCGCACGACATCACGGACCCTCCGCCCCCGAGGCGGAAGGGTCCGCAGGTGTACGGCAGCGCGACGGTGGTGGAGGGGTCGATGACTCAGGGGGCCGGTCAGGGACCCGCGGTGCGGACGGACACCGAGCGGGACTTCCGGTTGCCGGTCGCCGAACCCGCCTCGCATCCCGTTCACCCGGGAGCCGCAGCAGCCGGATCGGTCGGCTCCACGGGGTACGGGGCGGACACACCCGTCTACGGCGAGTACCCCGCGTACTACGACGCGGGCCCGGCTCCCGTCCCCGCGCAGCACGGGTACGGCCACGAAGCCCCGTACGGCGCCGCCGGCGCCTTCGGAGAGCCCGCCGGCCACCAGATGGGCCACGCCTCCGAGGAGAGCGACCCCGACGGGTACACCCCGACGCAGCGCGATCTCCCCGTCATCGGGCGCGGCGCCCTCGGCGGTCCCGGCGACACCGTTCAGATCCAGTACGTCCCCCAGGAGACCCCCGGCGAGGGCCCCGGCCCGCTCTACGTCGTCGGCGACGTCCACGGCTACATCGACGAACTCGTCGCCGAACTGCAGTTCCAGGGGCTCATCGACGCCGACCACAACTGGTCCGCCGGCAACGCCCGGCTCTGGTTCCTCGGCGACTTCACCGACCGCGGACCCGACGGCATCGGGGTCATCGACCTGGTCATGCGGCTCTCCGCCGAAGCGGCCGCCGCGGGCGGCTACTGCAAGGCCCTCATGGGCAACCACGAGCTGCTGCTCATCGGCGCCAAGCGGTTCGGGGACACTCCCGTCGTCTCCGGCGCCGGCACCGCCACCTTCCAGGCCGCCTGGCTCCTCAACGGCGGTCAGCGCACCGACATGGACCGCCTGCAGGACGTCCACCTCCAGTGGATGTCCCGGCTGGACGCGGCGGTCCTGGTGGACGACCACCTGCTCCTGCACTCGGACACCACCGCCTACCTCGACTACGGCGACTCGGTCGAGGACGTCAACGACACCATCCACGAGCTGCTCAACCGCAACGACGCCGACATCACCTGGGACCTGTTCCGCAAGTTCACCAAGCGCTTCGCCTTCCGCGACGAGGACACCGGCCCCCAGGCCGTACGCGAGCTCATCGGCACCTACGGTGGCAGCCGGGTCGTACACGGCCACAGCCCCATCCCCTACCTGCTGGGCGAGGTGGGCACCGAGGACGGTGACGGTGCACACGGTCCCGAGGCCGTCGTCGGCCCGCACGTCTACGCGGAAGGCCTGGCCATCGCGATGGACGGTGGCGTGACGATGGCGGGCAAACTGCTCGTCGTGCAACTCCCGCTGAACGACTGAGGCTTCCCGGAGCTGGGTATTTCCGGAAAGCCCCTGTCGACGTACGGCGTGGGCGCTCTACCATCGCTCTATCCGTAGCAGGCTCTCCTCCGTTTGTGCCGGCGCCCCGTTCAACACGGACATACCGGTCCCCACGGAGCATCGGGGGATGCACATGACCAGCGCTCCGCACCTGCTCACCGAAGACCGACCGGAGTTCGATCGGCTCCTCGACGAGGCGCTGCGCACGGCGAACGCCCGGCCCGAGCTCGCCGCCCTCGGCGAACGGCTGAACGCCGAACAGCTGCGCACCATGGCCATGGGGGCCACCGGGCTGCTGACGGCCGCGGCCGCAGCCGAGTACGACCACTACGTGAAGGTCCGCAAGGAGCGGCAGGACGAGATCCTGTCCACCCCCGGGACGACGGGGGAGGAGGGCGACGGGCAGGGCGGTGGCGCGGGCGTCAGCGCCGTGGTCGCGGTCCTCGCGCCGGTCCTGGCCGGCACCGCCATGCTGATCTTCCTGCTGGTGGGCTACATCCTGAAGATGATCGAACCCGAACCGGCCTTCGCCGACACGATGCTGACGGCGGGTTGGCTCTTCGGCGGACTGACCGCGGCCGCCCTGCTCTTCGCCGTGATCGGGCTGCTCGTGACGGCCGTACGCAACAGCTCCACCGAGGTGGCTGCGGACGAGACCGAGGCGGTACCCGACGAGGTGTCGCGGGCCCGGGAGGCCTGGCGCAACGCCCTGCTGGAGCGGGGCATCGTGCCGTTCCTCCGGGACGCGCTGGCCGATCCCAGCACGGGGGCCGGCTTCCCCGCCCCCAGAAAGCCGGGAGCCGGGCGCATCCCCAACCTGGGATACACCCGGCCCGATTTCACCAGTCCCGGGGCCCCGGCTGAGGGGCCCCGTCCCGGTTACTCGTCCCCGGACTTCACCAGTCCGGACTTCGGCGGCCCGGAGACCGAGCCGGAGTGAGGGCTAGTTCGACTCGAGGCTGTTCGGGGGACCCGCGTAGTTCAGGTCTCCCTTCCACTCGGGCTCTCCCTTGGAGACGCCCTTGGCCCGGACGACGGGGGTGGGCGGCGGCGTCTGCTCCTGCCAGCCCGCGGCGTCCGGGATGAAGTTCTGCCCGTTGACCGCGATGTGGAGCTGGAACACCCGGCCCGTGGTCGTCAGGACCTTGATGTACGCGGCAGTGGCCTGGCCGTCGATGGAGACTCCGCAGGCGAATCCCGTTTCCTCGCTGTCGGGGTAGCCCGGGAGGCCGGAGACGTCGATCCAGGTGGGTACGCCACCCACGGTGGTGGCCCGGCCCGCGAAGGTGTGACCGTTGCTGAGCGCGGCGTGGAAGTCCTCGTTGTTCGACGGCGCGAAGCTGTCGATGTCACTGCACGGACCGGTGGAGCCCGTGGAACCCGTCGCGCCCGTCGAACCGGTTGCACCCGTGGAACCGGTTGCGCCCGTGGCACCGGTCGGACCGGTGGCGCCCGTCGCACCCGTGTAGCCGCGCGGCCCGGTCGGACCCGTGACTCCGGTCGCACCCGTAGCGCCGGTCGCACCGGTGGCGCCGGTGGCACCCGTGTAGCCGCGCGGCCCGGTCGGACCCGTGACTCCGGTCGCACCCGTAGCGCCGGTCGCACCGGTCGCTCCGGTCGCACCCGGGTAGCCGCGCGGCCCGGTCGGACCCGTCGCACCCTTGGGTCCCTTGGGTCCCTTGGGTCCGCGCGGGCCCACCTTGCAGTCGTCGCCGTGAGCCGCCGCCGGCGCACTCGCTCTGTGGCGCTGGGACTTGCAGTGGTCCGGACCCCCGGACGCCTCGGCCAGCGCGACCGCCGGGGACGCAAGGCCACCCAGTACCAGCGCCACCGTGGCGAGCGTGCCTCCCGTCAGCCAGCCGGCCCGTCGGGGCAGCGGCCCCAGGTAGGTACGGGTTTTGTTCTCAGAACTCATGTACCGCTCCTCGCACACACCGGATCGAATGGAACTGCGAAGTCCGGAGATGCGACCGGGCTCCGCGGGCCATCCTGGGGACCCGGGCGCCTTGAACCCGACCGGCGCGCCCATCGGTCAGCGGAACGGCGGACCCCACACCGCCACTTGGCGGCCTGCTGCGGGGCCACTCGGGTCCGCCCGGAGGTTCGAGTCCCCGCGGCTCCGCGGCGGTCCGTGTTTCACGTGAAACATCCGTTCCTGTTTCACGTGAAACATCGGTGAGCCCGCCCGTCTAGCCGGCGGACCGGTCTCCCAGCACCCGCCTCCGCTGAGCGACATCCGCGAGCGCCGGCGAGCGCCAGGCCCCGTCCGGGTGGTACAGGTTCCGGCCCGGCTCCACGATCTCGTCGATCCGGTCGAGGGTCGCATCGTCGAGGACCAGTCCGGCGCCCTTCAGCAGGGCTTCCAGCTGCTCCATGGTCCGCGGGCCGGTGATCACCGAGGTGACGGCGGGATGCGCCAACGGGAAGGCCACCGCCAGCTCGGGCAGCGTGCAGCCGATGGAGTCGGCGAGCTCCACCAGCTGCTCCACAGCCTCCAGCTTCGCGACGTTGCCCGGAATCGCGGGGTCGAACCGGGCCGGAGTCAGCGCCGGACGCCCCGAGGTCATGTCGACTGCGCTGCCGAGCCGGTACTTCCCGCTCAGGAACCCCGACGCGAGCGGGCTCCAGGTCAGGACGCCCATCCCGTACCTCCGGGCCACCGGCAGCACACTGGTCTCGATCCCGCGCGCGAGGATCGAGTACGGCGGCTGCTCGGTCCGGAACCTCGGCAGGGCCCGCCGTTCGGCGACGTGGTGCGCCTCGACGATCTCCTCGGCCGGGAAGGTGGAGCAGCCGAAGGCTCGTATCTTGCCGGCCCGGACCAGATCGCCGAGGACGGACAGGGTCTCCTCGACGTCCGTGCCCTGATCCGGCCGGTGCACCTGGTAGAGGTCGATCCAGTCCGTGTCCAGTCGGCGCAGGCTGTCCTCGACGGCACGCACGATCCAGCGCCGGGAGTTCCCGCTGCGGTTGCGGCCCTCGCCCATCTGGAAGTGCACCTTGGTCGCGAGCACGACGTCGTCCCGCCGGCCCTTCAGGGCCTTGCCCACGATCTGCTCGGACTCCCCGGCGGAGTACATGTCCGCGGTGTCCACGAAGTTGATGCCGTGATCGAGCGCGGTGTGGATGATCCGTGCGCACTCCTCGTGATCCGGATTGCCGACCGCGCCGAACATCATCGTGCCGAGGCAGTGCGTGCTGACCTCGATGCCGGTCCCACCCAGAATTCGGTATCGCATGCTCATGGGCCCGGACTCTAGGAGCTGGAGCGCACTCCAGGACAAGCCCTACGGCGAAGCCTCGTGCGACTACCGGACGTGCGGCGGCCCGGAGCACCGGCCGGACCGAAGTCCGGCGGCACTCCGGGCCGCTTGGGTTTCACCGTCGGATCACGGTGCTGCTCGCACCGGGCTCACCGACTCGGGGACTAGCCGCGGGGCTTGTCATCCTTCGGCACCATGTGCTCGGCGACCGGCGCCTCGGCCTCCGGCATCTTGCCGGACCGGTTCTTGAGGTCGGGCTTCATGGTCTGCGGCTTCTGGAGGAACATGTCCCTGGCGGGCACGCGCAGTGCGGGAGCGGTCTGGGGGCCGGGGATGATCTGAACCCAGGGGTGCTGCTGCCCCATCGCAGCCGTCCCGCAGTCCAGGGACGGTTGCGGGTTGCTGACGGTGCAGAAGGTCTCCCAGACCTGCCCGGTGATGGTCGAGATCTCGATGTTGGCCCCGTTGGCGTGCTCGTCGACGGCGATTCCGCACGCCACCCCGGACGGGTAGTTCGGGTTGCGCGCGGGGTTGGTCAGGTTGTGCCAGTCGAAGTTCGTGTTGGGGTTCCCGAGACCACGGATTCCGACGTACGCGACCCCGTTGATCATCACCGCCTTGATCTCTCGGGAGGAGCTGGGCTTGTAGTTGGCGATGGCGTTGCACTGCGAGGAAGGACCGGTCGCACCTGTGGTACCGGTGGCACCGGTCGCACCCGTGGCGCCCGTCGCACCAGTGACACCGGTCGCACCCGTAACGCCTGTAGCACCCGTCGCACCTGTGGCGCCCGTGGCACCGGTCGCACCTGTAGCGCCCGTCGGGCCGGTCGGTCCGGTCGGGCCAGTCGGTCCGGTCGCACCCGTGGCACCGTCAGCACCCGTCGCGCCGGTCGCACCATCGGCACCCGTCGGACCGGTCAGGCCGGTCGCACCCGTGGCACCGTCGGCACCCGTGGCACCGGTCGCACCGTCAGCACCGGTCGGACCCGTCAGGCCAGTCGCGCCCGTGGCACCGTCGACACCCGTCGCACCGGTCGCTCCATCGGCACCCGTCGCGCCGGTCGCACCGTCAGCACCCGTCGGACCGGTCAGGCCGGTCGCACCCGTGGCACCATCAGCGCCCGTCGCACCGGTCGCTCCATCAGCACCCGTCGCACCCGTCGCGCCATCAGCACCCGTCGGACCGGTCAGGCCGGTCGCACCCGTGGCACCATCTGCACCCGTCGCACCGGTCGCACCATCGACACCCGTCGGACCGGTCGGGCCCGTCGGGCCTGTGGCACCGTCAGCACCCGTGGCACCGGTCGCGCCATCGGCACCCGTGGCACCGGTCGCACCATCGGCACCCGTCGCACCGGTCGCACCGTCAGCACCCGTCGCACCGGTCGCACCGTCAGCACCCGTCGCACCGGTCGCACCGTCAGCACCCGTCGCGCCCGTCGCACCGTCAGCACCCGTCGCACCGGTCGCACCATCGGCACCCGTCGCGCCCGTCGCACCGTCAGCACCCGTCGCACCGGTCGCACCATCGGCACCCGTCGCACCGGTCGCACCGTCAGTACCCGTCGCACCATCGGCGCCCGTCGCACCATCGGCACCGGTCGGCCCGGTCGGTCCGGTCGGCCCCGTCGCCCCATCCGCACCTGCTGTGCCGGTCGCGCCCGTGGCGCCGTCGGCACCGGTGGCGCCCGTCGCGCCGCTGGCTCCCGTCGCGCCGCTGGCTCCCGTCGCACCCGTCGCACCCGTCGCGCCGCCGGGACCTGCCGGGCCCGTCGGCCCCGTCGGCCCCGTCGCGCCGGCCGGCGGGCAGCCGTGGTCGTGGCCGTCGTGGTGGTCGCGCCCCTCTTGGTCGCGCCCGTCGTGGTCGCGCCCCTCGTCTTCGCGCCAGCCGCCGTGCTCGTCGTCGTCCCCGCCGCCCCGGCTCCAGTCCTGTGGCGGTCCGTCGTGCGGCTCGCAGTCCTCGCCTCCGCCGCCGCCCGACGGAGTCGTGGCTCTCACGGCCGTGACCGTCGGCGTGACCGCCGCGACAACGGGGTTGGCCATGCCCACGAGTACGAGGGAAAGCGAGGCCAGGGCACCTCCCGCGATCCAGGCACGATTGCGGGGGACGGGACCAAGGCGGAGCTTGGTCTGGTGCTCACGACTCATCTGCAGCGCTCCTTCGGAACGGAAGGCGAGCCGGAACGGTTGGCGCCCCGGCTGCGAGTTCGAACGTCCTTGGGACTTACGGACGGAGCCGCCCGGATCTTGAGATGGCCGCGATGTTTATCAGCAGAACGGCTTATCAGACGCCTCCGAACGGCTGCGCCGCCGCCCACCGGCCGGTAGCGCCACCGGCGTGCCGCCGCCCCATCGGCGCCCGCACTCCCTAACGTCGCCCGCGATCCGTCCGACGAGAGGGTGCTGCGGTGAGGCCGACCATCTGTCTGAACATGATCGTCAAGAACGAGGCGCCGACGATCCGGAAGTGCCTGGAGTCGGTGCGCCCTCTGATCGACACCTGGGTGATCGTGGACACGGGTTCCACCGACGGCACCCAGGACGTCATCCGCGACTGCTTCGCCGATCTGCCCGGCGCGCTCCACGACCGGCCGTGGAAGGGTTTCGACGGCAGCCGCACCGAGGCGATCGAACTCGCGCGCTCCAGCGCGGACTACCTGCTGTTCATCGACGGCGACGACGAGATGCAGATCCGGCCCGGGTTCCGCATGCCGGACCTGACCCTCGACGCGTACCAGGTGGCACTGCACGACGGTCCGATCGTCCACTGGCGGCCGGCGCTGGTCTCCACCCGGCTGCCCTGGCGGTACGTGGGCGTACTCCACGAGTACATCGACTGCGGCACCGAGTACGTCCGCGACGTGATCGAGGGCTTCAACATCCTCTCCGTCGGCGGTGGGGGCCGTCTCCGGGAAGAGGGTCAGCGGGCGAAGTACCTGCGCGACGCGGAAGTCCTCACCGAAGGCCTCGCAAAGGAACCCGGCAACAGCCGTTACGCGTTCTACCTGGCCCAGAGCTGGCGCGACGCGGGAGAGCCGGAGAAATCCCTCGACGCCTACGACCACCGCGTGGCCATGGGCGGCTGGGCCGAGGAGACCTACTGCGCGCAGCTCTACGCCGCACGGCTCGCGGTCACCCTCCAAAGGCCGTCGGCCGAGGTGATGGACCGCTACCTGCGGGCACACGAGAGCCGGCCCTCACGCGCCGAGGCCCTCGGCGACCTCGCCCGGCAATGCCGCCTCGAAAGCCGTTGGCCCCTCGCCTACCTGTTCGCCCGGCAGGCAGTACGGATGCCGCCCCCGGACGACATCCTCTTCGTCGAGTTCGCCTGGCACGACTGGCGCGCACTCGACGAACTCGCGGTGGCCGCCTACTGGACCGGGGAGTACCAGGAGTCCTCGGACTGCTGCGAACTCCTGCTCCAGGGCGGCAAGCTGCCCGACGACCAGCAGGACCGGGTCCTCGCGAACCTCGAGTTCGCACGGCGCAAGCTGGGCGTGGCCTCCCGGGCCTTCGCCTGACCGTCCGCCCCCGTCAGGTCACAACGGCGGCCCGCGACTCCCCCCTCGGTGTCGCGGGCCGTCCGTGTGTACCGGTGGCGGGAGGTCAGTCCGCCAGCGGCAGGTACACGCGGTTGCCCGCGGCCGCGAACTCGGCCGACTTCTCCGCCATGCCCGCCTCGATCTCCTCGGCGCCCAGGTCGCCACCGTGCTGGCGGCGGATGTCCTGGGAGATCTTCATCGAGCAGAACTTCGGACCGCACATGGAGCAGAAGTGCGCGGTCTTGGCCGGCTCGGCCGGGAGGGTCTCGTCGTGGAACTCACGGGCCGTGTCCGGGTCGAGGGCCAGGTTGAACTGGTCCTCCCAGCGGAACTCGAACCGTGCGTCCGACAGGGCGTCGTCCCATTCCTGGGCGCCCGGGTGGCCCTTGGCCAGGTCCGCCGCGTGGGCCGCGATCTTGTACGTGATGACACCGGTCTTCACGTCGTCGCGGTTCGGCAGGCCCAGGTGCTCCTTGGGCGTGACGTAGCAGAGCATCGCAGTGCCCCACCAGGCGATCATCGCGGCGCCGATGCCCGAGGTGATGTGGTCGTACGCGGGCGCGACGTCGGTGGTCAGCGGGCCGAGCGTGTAGAACGGCGCCTCCTCGCAGATCTCCTGCTGAAGGTCGATGTTCTCCTTGATCTTGTGCATCGGGACGTGCCCGGGGCCCTCGATCATCGTCTGCACGTTGTACCGCTTGGCGATCGTGTTCAGCTCGCCCAGCGTCTTCAGCTCCGCGAACTGCGCCGCGTCGTTGGCGTCCGCGATGGAGCCGGGGCGCAGGCCGTCACCCAGGGAGTACGTGACGTCGTACGCCGCGAGGATCTCGCAGAGCTCCTCGAAGTTCGTGTAGAGGAAGTTCTCCTTGTGGTGCGCCAGGCACCAGGCGGCCATGATCGAGCCGCCGCGCGAGACGATGCCGGTCTTGCGGCGCGCGGTCAGCGGCACGTACGACAGCAGCACGCCGGCGTGGACCGTCATGTAGTCGACGCCCTGCTCGGCCTGCTCGATGACCGTGTCCTTGTAGATCTCCCAGGTCAGGTCCTCGGCCTTGCCGTCGACCTTCTCCAGCGCCTGGTACAGCGGCACGGTGCCGATCGGCACGGGAGAGTTGCGCAGCACCCACTCGCGGGTGGTGTGGATGTTGCGGCCGGTCGAGAGGTCCATGACCGTGTCGGCGCCCCACTTGGTCGCCCAGGTCATCTTGTCCACCTCCTCCTCGATCGAGGAGGTGACCGCGGAGTTGCCGATGTTGGCGTTGACCTTCACCAGGAACCGCTTGCCGATGATCATCGGCTCGATCTCGGGGTGGTTCACGTTGACCGGCATGACCGCGCGACCTGCGGCGATCTCCTCGCGGACGACCTCGGGGGAGACGTTCTCGCGGATCGCGACGTACTCCATCTCCGGGGTGATCTCGCCCCGGCGGGCGTACGCGAGCTGCGTGACCGCGGCGCCGCCACGGCCGCGGCGGGGCTGGCGCGGACGGCCCGGGAAGACCGCGTCGAGGTTCTTGAGGCCACCGCGGGGCGAGGTGTGCTTGATGCCGTCGTCCTCGGGGCGCACGGGGCGGCCCGCGTACTCCTCGGTGTCCCCGCGGCTGATGATCCAGTTCTCGCGCAGCGGCGGCAGGCCCCGGCGCACGTCGGTCTCGATCTGCGGGTCGGTGTACGGACCGGACGTGTCGTAGAGCGTCACGTCCTTGCCGTTGGTGAGGTGGACCTGGCGGACCGGCACCCGGATGTCGGGGCGGGAGCCCGCCACGTAGCCCTTGTGCCAGCCCGGCTGGCGCTCGGTCTGGCCGTCGGCGTCCTGGCTGACGGCAGGCGTGCGTGCGTCCTGAATGGTCATGAGACCTAATCTCCCTACGCCGGCATTACCCGGTAACAGGTTCGGCGGTCGACGCAGCCTCTTCCCGTACGCATATTCGAATGCGAACGGTGATCAGCGCCCTCTCAGCCCGGTGCTCCGAGCTCCCGCGTTGTGCAAAGTAGCCCCCACGCTAGCGTCATGTGTGGCGTGCTGAACAGTGGGCCCCCTCATCTGTTGCGATGATCAGTCAGTGACGTCCTCGCCGCAGCCCCCCACCGAACCCACGGATCCCGCTGGTCACGCCGGCCACGCAGGCCACGCGCATGCGGAACCCGGTCACTCGCCCGCCCCCTCTGCCGGACACTCCCACGGCCATGCGCACAGCCACGGCCCGGCGGCCCCCGTCTCGAAGCACCTGCGCAAGGTGATCGCGGCCGTGCTGATCCCCTTCGCCACCGCCGTCGTGATCGGCATGGTGGTGCTCTGGCCCGGCGGTGCTCCGGGCCACGAGCGCACCGGGGTCGGCTTCGACCGGCAGACCCAGCAGGGCACGGTCGTCGCGCTGCAGAGCGTCGACTGCAAATCCGTGAACGCCGCGCAGGTGCCGCCCACCGGCGATACCTCCACCCCCGAGGGGCGCGAGGCCCTGGCCGCGCAGAACGGCGAGTGCAAGAAGGCCACGATCAAGGTCGGCAGCGGGCCCGACAAGGGCCGGGAGTTCGTCGAGATCGTCCAGCCGGGCGCACCACGACAGTTGACGGACGGCCAGGGCGTGGTGGTCGCCTACGCCCCGGACGCGCCCCGGGATCTCCAGTACTCCGTGATCGACGTGAACCGCAAGCTGCCGATGGCCCTGCTCGCCGGCATCTTCGCCCTCTCGGTGGTCCTCGTCGGGCGGATGCGCGGGCTGTTCGCGCTCATCGCCCTCGTCGTCAGCTTCGCCGTCCTGACCCTCTTCATCCTCCCGGCGATCCTGCAGGGGTCGAATCCGCTGGTCGTGGCCGTGGTCGGAGCCAGTGCGATCATGCTGATCGCGCTCTACATGTGCCACGGGCTGACGGCCCGCACCTCGGTCGCGGTCCTCGGCACCATCATCTCGCTGCTGCTGATCGGCCTGCTGGGCTCGCTGTTCATCGACTGGGCGTTCCTCAGCGGCAACACGGACGACAACACCGGGCTGATCCACGGGCTCTACCCGAACATCGACATGAGCGGTTTGCTGCTTGCGGGTGTCATCATCGGATCGCTCGGCGTACTCGACGACGTGACCGTCACTCAGACTTCGGCGGTCTGGGAACTCCACCAGGCCGACCCCTCGATGGGCCCGCGCGGGCTCTACCGGGCGGGCATCCGCATCGGGCGGGACCACATCGCCTCGGTGGTCAACACGCTGGTACTGGCGTACGCGGGCGCGGCGTTGCCGCTGCTCCTGCTGTTCTCGATCGCGAACAGCAGCATGGGGTCGGTGGCCAACAGCGAGCTGGTCGCGGAAGAGATCGTACGAACCCTCGTGGGCTCGATCGGACTGGTCGCCTCGGTACCCGTGACGACGGCTCTGGCCGCGCTGGTGGTGTCCGCGGACCGCGCGGAATCCCCGGCGGCCACAGCGGCCTCGGGGCCGCTCCGCGGCGGCCGGGGCCGGAGACGCAAGCGCTGAAAGGCGGACCGGCGGGCGCGACGGGTCAGTTCGCGCAGGCGGCCGGTCGTGAGGAACGGCAAGGTGGAGCACTCAGCGTGTCGGCACGCTGAGCCGTGGTGCCGTGGTGCGGTGGTGCTGTGGTGCGGTGGTGCTGTGGTGCGGTGGTGCGGTGTGCCGTGGTGCGGTGGTGCTTGCCGGCGCACCCTGGTCACGAGGTGTCCGGCCGGGCTCGTGTCAGCCCGCGTTCTGCTCGTTCTGCTGCGACTCCGCGAGGATCTTGTCGAGCGCCTCGTCGAGGTTCTCCTCGAAGTCCCCGAGGTTGCGCTCCTGGCCGAGCGGAACGATCCGGTCGGTACGGTCGAGGAACGCCACGAGTGGCGCCGCGCTCGCACGGAAGAGAGCCCGGTCTGCACCTACTTGCAGCCGGATGTGGACGTCGGACAGTTCCTCCGGATCGGTCGGGGCGATGTGGACATCGCCGTCACCGCACGGCTTGTTGATGCCGTCGAGAAGGAGCTCCCGGCCGAACGCCCAGGTCACGGGCGCATCTCCGGGAAGGTGGAAGGTCAGGCGGACTGCGTAGGGGTCACGAGCGTCGTACCGGAGTTCCACCGGGATCCGGAACGAGAGCTCCTCGGAAACGAGGAAACTCATCATGACCTCTGCCTGTACCGACTCGCGCATTGCCTACCCCGCTGTAGTGGAAGTGGCCAGGAATGATCCCCCAAGGCCCTCTTGACAAGAGTGGTGGAAGCGCTAGCAGATCACAAGGAGTGAGTTTTCAGATACTGATAGAGAACGAGAGGGTGCTCAACAGCGCGCCTACTTCACTCCGTAGCCGATCGACCGCATACAGCAATCGACTTTCCTGGTGCAGAGGAAGAGAAATCGCCATGGTCGCGGCGGTGTCGCCGGCCGTGATGGGGATGGCCGCGCACACCGTGCCGAGGGCGTATTCCTGCCGCTCGGTCACCGGCTGCATCCGCTCCATGGAGCTGATCCGCTGCTCCAGAGCCCGTAGATCCCGCACGGTGTAGGCGGTGATGGCCTCGACCGGGTGACGGTCGTAGTAGTCCATGCGCGTCTTCTCGTCGAGCTGGCCGAGCAGGCACTGCCCGATGGCGTGCGCGTGGCCGGTCTCGCGGAAATCGGCCCACTCTTCGCAGGCCGGGTTCGCCGGGGTGTCCGAGACGCCCACGACCTCGATTTCACCCTCGCGGTAGACCGCGAAGTAGACGGGGGCCCCGACCGCGTCGCGGAAGTGCGCGAGGGAGTCGAGGATCATGCTGCGACGTTTCTGCTGAAGTCCGCCACCGGCCAGTCGGCCCGCGGCGTCCCCCAGGACGAAGACTCCGCTCTCCCGTCGCAGATAGCCCTCGTGCGTCAGGGTGCGCAGCAGGTGGTACGCAGTGGGAAGCGGGAGCCCGGCCTCGCGCGCCAGTTGTTTCGCCGGGGCTCCCTCACTATGGGAACCCACCGCTTCGAGCAGCCTCAGTGCCCGCTGCACCGAACCGATCAGAGTCGGCACACCGGCATTGTGAACCGAAGACAAAGCTCACCCCCAGGCGTGGCGGCGAGCCTTGGGGGGGCCCGCCCTGCGGGGGCCGCCCCCGCGTGTGCCGTGACTCCTGGGGGTCGTGCTCGGTGGCTGTAATAAAGAACCGCAGGTCAGAGCGGTAGTACCGGCGTTCGGTGCCCAGGGAACGGCACAGATTGCCACTCTATCCGCCGATTCCCGGGCTGTGAGCGGTTTGGCGCTTCACGTTCCCTCAGCTGGGTTAATCCCGCTGTGACCCTGGTTGTGCCAGTTCTACCACTCTCCGGCGGAGGACTTCGACTCGGTGCCCTTGAACTTCCTGACGACGAAGATCAGGCCTCCGACGAGGGCCACGAGGAGCAGCGCCTTGAAGAGGAAGCCGATGAGCGCACCGATGATGCTGGTGATCACGCCACCGAAGACGAACAGCACCAGCAGCGGAACGGCGACCCACTTGACCCACCAGGGCATGCCCTCGAATATCGCTCGGATGCCTTCCATGTCCTCGACCTCTTCCTAGTCCGTCTAGCCGTTGAACTCCTGCTCTCGATGCTAGGAGGCCAGGGCTCTCGGCGGGGGCCCGCGAGCCCTCGTAGTCCCCTGATCCGACCCCTAGGGGGACGGGGCTCCGGACCCTCAGTACCGCTCGGTGCCCCTCAGTCCCCCAGGGGCCGTTCACCCTTCCGGCGGAGAGAAGACGACCATCACCTTCAGGTTCTCGGTGATGTGGTGGAACTTGTGCGGCACCCCGGCCGGCACGTAGACCACGCTCCCGTTGGCGACTATCGTCGTCTCCTCCCCGACGGTGATCGAGGCCCGGCCGCTCACGACGAAGTACACCTCGTCCTGGCCGTGGGGCTGTTGGGGATCGCTCTGTCCGGCGTCCAGCGCGTACAGCCCGACCGACATGTTCCGCTCGCGCAGGAACTGCAGGTAGGCGCCCTTGTTCGCGGCCCGCTCGGCCTCGAGCTCGTCCAGCCGGAAGGCCTTCATCTTCTTTGTACCCCTTGTGCTCTCTCGTCCGGCAAGCATCCGCAGATCAGCTGATGTTCCACCGCGACCATCTCTGCAACGATCAGACACATGACGAATTTCGTAGTCAAGACCCTCGCCAACGCGGCAGCCCTGGCCGTCGCCATCTGGCTCGTACCCGGCATCACGCTCGACGAAGGCAGCGGCACGGGCCGCCGGGCGCTCTCCCTGGTCCTGGTCGCGCTGATCTTCGGCCTGGTCAACTTCGCCGTGAAGCCGGTGGTGCGGCTGCTCTCGCTGCCCCTCTTCGTCCTCACCCTCGGCCTCTTCACCATCGTGGTCAACGCGGCGATGCTGCTGCTGACCTCGTGGCTGGCGAAGCAGTTCGACCTCAGCTTCCACGTCGACGACTTCTTCTGGTCGGCGATCGTCGGCGCCCTGATCATCTCCATCGTCTCCTGGGCCGCGAACATGGTCCTGCCCGACAAGAACTGAAGCCGGGCACCCATGTACCGCGTGTGCTTCGTCTGCACCGGCAACATCTGCCGCTCTCCCATGGCCGAGTCGGTCTTCCGCTCCCACGTGGCCGACGCCGGGCTCTCGGGCCTGGTCGAGGTGGACAGCGCCGGCACCGGCGGCTGGCACGAGGGGGACGGGGCCGACCCGCGCACCGTGGCCGTCCTGGAGGCCGCCGGGTACGAGCCCGGCCACCGGGCCCGGCAGTTCCGGGCCTCCTGGTTCGCCGGCCTCGACCTCGTCATCGCCCTCGACGCCGGGCACCTGCGTGACCTGAGGGCGCTCGCCCCCACCCCTGAGGACGCCGCCAAGGTCCGGCTGCTGCGGTCCTACGACCCGGCGGCCTCCGCCGCCCAGGCCGACGTACCGGACCCCTACTACGGCCCCCTCGACGGATTCGAGGAGTGCCTTCAGCTGGTCGAGGCCGCGAGCCCCGGCCTGCTGGCCGCCGTAAGCGAAGCCGTGAAGGAGAAGGAGCACACCCCATGAGCGCCCCCGACCCCGTGTCGCCGAAGGCGGAGCGGTTCGGCGACGGCACCGTCGCCGTCCGCGCCGGTCTGCCGGAGCCCGTCAAGAACGAGCCTCCGCTGCCCGGCCCCGTCTTCGCCGCCCACTTCCACCTTCCCGGCGACGTCGAGGGCCCCTACGCCTACGGCCGCGACACCAACCCCACCTGGACCCTGCTGGAGCGGGCCATCGGGGAGCTGGAGGCCCCCGGCCTGGACGGAGCCGACACGGTCGTCTTCGCCTCCGGCATGGCCGCGGTGTCCGCCGTCCTGCTCTCCCAGGCGCGCGCGGGCGAGACCGTCGTCCTGCCGGACGACGGCTACCAGGTCCTGCCCCTCGTACGGGAACAGCTGGAGGCGTACGGGGTCCACGTGCGCACCGCCCCCACCGGCGAGGACGCCCAGCTCTCCGTGCTCGACGGGGCCCGGCTGCTGTGGCTGGAAACCCCGTCCAACCCGGGGCTCGACGTCTGCGACGTACGGCGCCTCGTGGACGCGGCGCACGCCGGCGGAACCCTCGTCGCCGTCGACAACACCCTCGCGACCCCGCTCGGCCAGCGCCCCCTCGAACTGGGTGCCGACTTCTCAGTGGCCAGCGGCACCAAGGGGCTGACCGGCCACGGCGACCTGCTGCTCGGTTACGTCGTCTGCCGCAACGCCGAGCTCGCCGCGGGCATCCGCCGCTGGCGCAAGGTGGTCGGCGCGATCCCCGGCCCCATGGAGGCCTGGCTCGCCCACCGTTCCCTGTCCACCATCCAGCTGCGCGCGCAGCGCCAGTGGGCCAACGCGCTCGCCGTCGCCGAGGCCCTCGCCGACCGCGGTGACGTCACCGGGCTGCGCTACCCGGGCCTGCCGTCGGACCCGTCCCACAAGACGGCCGCGCGTCAGATGCGGGGCTTCGGCTCCGTGGTCTCCTTCACCCTGGCCGACCGCGCACACGCGGAACGGTTCATGGCCGCCCTGCGGCTCGTCGAGGACGCCACCAGCTTCGGAGGCGTGCGGTCCACCGCGGAGCGCCGCCGGCGGTGGGGCGGCGACGCCGTTCCGGAGGGCTTCATCCGCTTCTCCGCAGGGGCCGAGGACACCGAGGACCTGGTCGCGGACGTGCTGCGGGCGCTCGACCTGGCGGCCGCGAAGAGCTGACCGGCCGCCCGAAGGCGGTCCGAGCACGCCGTCCGGCGGCCCGGACCGCCCGGATCCCCTACCGGCGGGTTTCACCCGGACGCGTTTCAGAAGCGGAAGTCTGGGCCACTCTTCTCCCATGACCGAACGTCCAGTGGTCAAACGCACCGCCCGCGCGATCCTGCTCGACGGTGACGACCTGATCCTCATCAAGCGGACCAAACCCGGCGTCGACCCGTACTGGCTCACTCCCGGCGGGGGCGTCGAGTCCTCGGACCTGACCGTCGTCGACGCCCTCCACCGAGAACTCCACGAGGAACTCGGCGCGAAGATCACCGATGTCGTGCCCTGCTTCGTCGACACCATCGAGCACATCGCCGACGGGGGAGTGACCGGCGTCAAGGTGCAGCACTTCTTCGTCTGCCACCTCGAATCCATGGACCCCAGCCAGCGGCACGGCCCCGAGATCGACGAGCCGGAGGGCGAGTACGAGATCGTCCGCGTGCCCTTCAGCCGCGTCGGCATCGCCGCGGTGCACCTCGTCCCGCTGTCCCTGCGCCACTACCTCGACGGCAACATCGAGGGCGTGCGCGCCATGCACGCCCCCGACCTGGGCTGACCCCCTCACGCGGGCGCCGCCGCAATCAGCCGGCGACGCCCGCCAGTTCCTCCACCTCGTCGTGCCGGATCCGGTCACCGGGGATCCCGATCCTCTTCAGCGCGTCCACTCCGCTGCGGATCATCGCGGCCGGCCCCGAGACGAACGCGTCGTACGAGCTCCAGGGCCCGTGGGTGCCGACGGCCTGCGGCAGTTGTCCGGCGAACCCCTCGTCACACACCACCGGGCGCACCGACAGCCAGGGGTGCGAGCGCTGCAGCCCCAGCAGCGTGTCCTTGTCGTACAGGTCGTCGTCACTGCGCGCCCCGAAGAACACCTCCACCGGACGCCGCTCCCCGTGCTCGGCCACGTCCTCGATCAGCGCCTTGATCGGGGCGATCCCCGTGCCGCCGCCCAGGCACAGCATTCCGTTGTCGGTGCTGTGGTCGACCACCATCGATCCCGCCGGAGGCCCGAGCCGCAGCACGTCGCCGGGCCGGGCGTGCCGTACGAGCGCGTTGGAGACCCATCCCGCCGGTACGGCCTTGACGTGGAAGGACAGCAGTCCGTCCGCGCGCGGCGCCGAGGCGAAGGAGTAGTGCCGCCAGATCCGCGGCCACCACGGGGTCTCCAGGCTCGTGTACTGGCCCGCGAGGAAGGGGTAGGGCTGGTCGGGGCGGACGGTGATCACCGCGATGTCGGAGGTGCGCAGATCGTGGGAGACCACCTCCGCGTGCCACCACGGCGGCGCCTTGGGCTCGTCCTCGGCCGCCGCGTCGATCATGATCTGGGAGATCGCGGTGTACGCCCGGACCCAGGCGGCCTCGGTCTCCGGCCCCCAGGTGGACTCCGCGTACTTGGCCAGCGCCCCGATCAGGGCCTCTCCGACCGGCGGATAGTGCTCCGCCCGCGTTCCGTACTTGCGGTGCCCCGTGCCCAGCCGGCGCAGGTAGGCGGTGAGCACCTCGGGGTTGTCGATGTGCTCGGCGGCCGTCAGCAGCGCCTTCAGCAGCCGGTCGCGCTGTACGTCCATCGCTGCGGGGAACAGCCCCCGGAGATCGGGGTATCCCGTGAACACGACGGCGTAGAAGTAGGAGGTCACCTTGTCGGCGACGGGTGCGATCTCCGCGAGGGTCCGGCGGATGAGAACGGCATCGGGTGAGGGCTCGGGCGCACTGTCCCCGGACGGTATCCGGGACGGCCCCCGTCTTGCCGATCTGGTGGGCGGAGCGTCCATGCGGTGCCTCGCTTCGAGCATCTCGGTAGGTCTGCACACGCCACGGCCTTCGAATCCGTGGTTCCGGGTTTCACAGCGTGCCAGTCCGCCCCAGAGCCTGCGGGGAAATGCGGGAAATCCGCGTTTCGAACCCACTTTCCCCTTAAGATGCCTCAACTCCCATGCGCGCCACCCCTGTCAGCTGGTATGCCTCCCGCAGGTCCCGGCCCTCGTAGACGTGCGTCGCCCGCTCCACCAGGTAGGGCCGGGCATTCACCGCGACCGAGACCGGGACCACGTCGAAGAGCGCCACGTCGGTGCTGGAGTCCCCGTACGCAACACAATCGGCCCGGGTCACGCCGAACCGCGCGCACAGCTGGTCGGCCACCGTGACCTTCCCCTCCGGCGTCAGGATCCCGGCCACGTCCACCGGCCGAGTGAAGGGCACTTCCGGGAAGACCGAGCCGTGCGCGGCGTGCGCGCCCCACTCCAGCAAGAGCTCCACGAAGAACGACGGCGACAGCGAGATCACCGCGCAGTACTCCCCGCGCTCCCGGATCTCCTTCCAGACCTCCTGGATCCCCAGCAGCCACGGAGCCGCGTCGAACGCCGCCCGGACGTGCGCCGGGGTCAGATCCGCCCAGAGCCGCTGGATGGCCGTCGCGAACTGGAACGGCTGGAGCTCCAGCGCGGCGAAGGACCGCTCCAGCGCGGCGATCTCTTCGCTCAGCCCGAGTTGCCGGGACATCTCGACGGGTGACGACGTGCCGTACATCAGCGTTCCGTCGAGGTCGAACAGGTGAAGGCGGGTCATAGCCATCGAGGCTAGTCCCTATGTTTCACGTGAAACAGTGCCCCGCCCCGGACGGCGCACGCGGCGGCGGGGCGATGTTTCACGTGAAACATCCACCCCAAATCCCCTGGACCGGATCCCGGTCCATGAACCACTCTGAGGCCGTGACACCACCCCATCTCACCGCCCTCCCCATTCGCGCACTGACCGTGGACGACCTCCGCCACTGCGCCGATCTCTCAGAAGACCGCGGCTGGCCCCGCGAGGACCACAAGTGGGGGCTGCTGCTCGCCGCCGGACACGGCTACGGCATCGACGCCCCCGACGGCCTGGGACTCGCCACCGTCTGCGTGGTCACCCGCTACGGGCCTCCGCTGGCCGATCCCGAACTCGCCGCCATCGGCATGGTCCTGGTCGCCGAGCGCTACGCCCGCCAGGGTCTGGGCCGACGCCTGATGACGTACATCTGCGACGACGTCCTCAAGGGCGTTCCGATCACCCTGCACGCCACCCCGTACGGCCGCCCTCTCTACGAGGAGCTCGGCTTCGAGACCACCGGCCGTGCCGAGATGCTCCGGGGCTCCTTCAGCCCGGATGCCGCCGCTCCCGGGCAGGACGGAATCCACGTCCGGCCCGCCGGTGGCGAGGACATCCCGCGGATCCTGCTGCTGGACGCCGAGGTCTTCGGCGCCGACCGGACCCACATGGTCACCCGGCTGCCGGCCTTCACGGACCGGCTGCTCGTCGCCGAGGACCCGTCCGGCGAGCTGATCGGCTACGGAGCCATCTGGCCGAACATGGAGACCCATGTCATCGGACCGCTGGTGGCCCGCGACACCGATGCGGCCCGCGCCCTGGTCACCGCCCTTGCGGCCGCCACCGACCGGCCCTTGCGCACCGATGTCGACGTACGCCACGAGGAGCTGCTCGGCTGGCTCAAGGACCGTGGTCTCGGCTCCGTGACCTTCAATGCCGTGATGACCCGGGGCATCCCCGACCTGCCCGGTGACTGGACCCGCCGCTGGGCTCCGCTCACCGTGGCGGCCGGCTGAGCCAGGAGGACCGGACCATGACCGACACCAGTTCCGACCTGCTCATCCGGCCGGCCACCGAGGAGGACCTGCCGGCGATCGTCGCGATGCTCGCGGACGACCCGCTCGGTGCCACCCGGGAGTCCCCCGACGACCTCACCCCGTACGTGGCGGCGCTCCAGCGGCTGACGGACGATCCCCACCAGCACGTGGTCGTCGCCGTCCGTGCGGACCGCGTCGTCGGCACGCTCCAGCTGACGATCGTCCCCGGGCTCTCCCGCAAGGGGAGCACCCGTTCGATCATCGAGGGCGTACGCGTCCACGCCGACGAACGCGGCAGCGGACTGGGAACCCGCTTCATCGAATGGGCGATCGAGCGGTCCCGCGCGGAGAACTGCGCACTCGTCCAGCTCACCTCGGACGTGACCCGCACCGACGCCCACCGCTTCTACGAGCGGCTCGGCTTCACCGCGTCCCACGTCGGGTTCAAGCTCCAGCTCTGAGCCTCCGTGTGGGCCGGGTCGCTGCCGGCGGCCCGGCCTACGATCGGGAAGATGAGCAGCCTCCCCCTCATCAGCACCGCGGAGCGCCGACGTCGCCTCGGCCGCCGGCACTGCCTCGCACCGTCGGCCCGCGCCACGAACGTGCCCGAGGCCGCGGACGCCGTGATCGGCCTGCACGCCACCGACGCATCGACGGTGTTCCTCTCGGCCCGGGCCCGGCTGAGCGAAGGCGGACCGGGGGCGGTCGAACGGGCCCTGTACGAGGACGTGAGCCTCGTACGGCTGCTCAGCATGCGCCGTACGCTCTTCGCCGTTTCCACCGAGCTCGCCCCGTACGTCGACTCCTCCACCGCGCGGGCCATCGCCGCGAAGGAGCGGCGCACCCTCCTCAAGCACCTCGCCGAAGACGGTCAGGGCCTCGATGCCGACTGGCTCGCCGGGGCGGAGAGCGCCGCCCTCGACGCACTGGACAGCCAGGGGCCCTCCACCGGCAGCCAGCTCTCGGCGGCCGTGCCCGTACTGCGCCAGAAGATCACCATCGAGCGGGGCAAGAAGTACGAGACGGAGACGGGCGTCGCCACCCGCGTCATCCGGCTCCTCGCCGCCGACGGCCGCATCCGCCGGGACCGGCCCCGGGGGTCGTGGACCTCCAGCCAGTACCGCTGGGTTCACACCGAGCCCTGGCCCGCCGTGCCGCCGGCCGAGGCCCGCGCCGAGCTGGCCCGCCGCTGGCTCGGGTCGTACGGTCCGGCCACCGAGGCCGACCTCAAGTGGTGGACGGGCTGGACCCTCACCGACGTGCGCACAGCTCTTGCCGCGGTCGGCCCCGACACGGTCCGGCTCGACGACGGCACCACCGCGCTCGTCAGCCCCGGTGACACCGGGCCCGAACCCGAGCAGGAGCCCTGGGCCGCCCTGCTGCCCGCCCTCGACCCGAGCGCGATGGGCTGGGCGGACCGGGGCTTCCACCTCGACCCCGCCCACCGCCCGGCCCTCTTCGACTACGCCGGCAACATCGGCCCCACCGTGTGGTGGAACGGCCGGATCGTCGGCGGTTGGGCCCAGCGCGCCGACGGAGAGATCGTCCACCGGCTGCTGGGGGACGCCGGCAGCGGAGCCGAGGAGGCCATCGCCGCCGAGGCCGTCCGGCTCTCCTCCTGGCTGGGGGAGGCCCGCGTCACCCCACGCTTCCGCACCCCGCTGGAGCGTGAACTCGCAGCGGGGTGAGGGCGGTCCGCTAGCCGATGCCCCGCCAGCCCTGCGGGTCGACCCCGCCGGGCACCGGCGCCTGCGGGTCGTAGGGCTCGCGGGTGAACACGAACGAGCCGAGGTCGAGGTGGCTCACCGATCCGTCCGGCCGCCGTACGGCCCGCAGCGACTCGCCCGCGTAGTAGCCGCCCAGTCCGGTCCAGCTGCCGTCCGGCTCGGGCCGGAAACGCGCGGACCGGCCGCTGCCACCCACCGGGCCCAGCTCCAGGGAACCGTCGTAGGTCAGTCGTACGGCCTGGGCCGACGTGCCCCAGTACCAGGGGCCACAGAGCTCCAGCGCGACGGGATCGGCCTCCCGCAGCGGCCGCCACGGCTCGGGGATCCGCGGCTCCGCCTCGGCGACGATGCCCAGCAATTCGGCCGCCAGCGTCGAAACAGCCGGCCCCGAAGTGCAGTTGGCCAGCACCACCGCAGCCACGTCGTCCGCTTCGCTCAGCCACAGCCCGGCGACGAAGCCGGGCAGCGAGCCGCTGTGGCCCGCGAGCCGGCGCCCGCCGCTCAGCGTCAGCTGCATCCCCAGCCCGTATCCGAGCTCGGCGAGGCCCGGCTCCGGCGGGGTGGCCGACGTCCGCATCTCCCGAACGGACTCCGCGCTCAGCACGCGCGCGTCGCCCCGCACGAGGAAAGCGGCGAACTTCGCCAGATCGGCGGTGGTGGACCACAGCTGGCCGGCCGGGGCCATGAGCCCGAGGTCCTCCAGGGGCTCCGGCATCATCACGTCCGCCCACGGGTGCACCGCCCAGCCGCCGGCGTGCGGAGCCACCGGCTGCGCCGACGTGCGCTCCAGTCCCAGCGGCTCCAGCACCTCGGCGCGGAGCACGTCCTCCCACGGCCTCGCCCGGACGGCTTCCACGAGCGAACCGAGCAGGGTGTAGCCGGGGTTGGAGTAGTGGTGGCGGCGTCCGGGCTCGAAGCGGAAGGGGTGCTCGCCCAGGACGTCCGAGAGCTCCGGCCGCAGCGTGCCCGCCGTGCGCTCCCACCACTCGCCGGGCGTCTCCGCCGCCAGCCCGGCCGTATGGGACAGCAGTTGCCCCACCGTCACCTCGCCGACTCCGGTTCCCGGAAGGAACTTCTCGACCGGGTCGCCCAGTTCCAGCAGGCCCTCGTCCCGCAGCCGCATCACCAGCACGGCGGTGAACGTCTTGGTGATCGACCCGATCCGGTACTGCACGTTTCCGTCCGGACCGTGCCCCTCGACCATGGTCCGGGACCCCTCCCAGACCACCTCTCCACCCCGCACCACGGTCGCCACCAGGGACGGAGCCCGGCCCTCGCGCTGCGCCACCGCGATCCGGTGGCTCAGTGCACGCCGGGTCGCGGGCAGCAGGACAAGATCTTCAGATACGGCATCCATGGGGCGGATGCTACGTGTTGGCCATGTCCACGAACCGCGAATAATGGCCCTGGAAGGCCACGGTGATGGTGGCCGTCGGACCGTTACGGTGCTTCGCCACGATCAGGTCCGCCTCACCTGCTCGGGGGGACTCCTTCTCGTACGCGTCCTCGCGGTGCAGCAGGATCACCATGTCGGCGTCCTGCTCGATCGAGCCGGACTCACGCAGGTCGGAGACCATCGGCTTCTTGTCGGTGCGCTGTTCGGGACCACGGTTCAGCTGGGACAGCGCGATCACCGGGACCTCCAGCTCCTTCGCCAGGAGCTTGAGGTTTCGGGACATGTCCGAGACCTCCTGCTGGCGGCTCTCGGGCCGGCGCGAGCCGCCCGACTGCATCAGCTGGAGGTAGTCGATGACGACGAGCGACAGGTCGCTGCGCTGCTTGAGGCGGCGGCACTTGGCCCGGATCTCCATCATCGACAGGTTCGGGGAGTCGTCGATGTAGAGCGGGGCGGCGGAGACGTCCGGCATCCGGCGGGCCAGCCGGGTCCAGTCGTCGTCCGTCATCGTGCCGGAGCGCATGTGGTGCAGGGCCACCCGGGCCTCCGCCGAGAGCAGGCGCATCGCGATCTCGTTGCGCCCCATTTCGAGGGAGAAGATGACGCTGGGCAGATTGGCCTTGATGGAACAGGCGCGGGCGAAGTCCAGCGCGAGGGTGGACTTACCCATGGCGGGACGGGCCGCGATGACGATCATCTGGCCCGGGTGCAGACCGTTGGTCAGCGAGTCCAGGTCCGTGAAGCCGGTCGGGACGCCCGACATCTGGCCGCTGCGCGACCCGATCGCCTCGATCTCGTCGAGAGCGCCCTCCATGATGTCGCCGAGCGGCAGGTAGTCCTCGGAGGTCCGCTGCTCGGTGACGGCGTAGATCTCGGCCTGGGCGCTGTTGACGATCTCGTCGACGTCCCCGTCGGCGGCGTAGCCCATCTGTGTGATCTTCGTACCGGCCGCGACCAGGCGGCGCAGGACCGCCCGCTCGTGGACGATCTCCGCGTAGTACTCGGCGTTCGCCGCCGTGGGGACCGACTGGACGAGGGTGTGCAGGTAGGGAGCCCCGCCGATCTTGCTGATCTCACCGCGCCGGGTCAGCTCGGCGCTGACGGTGATCGGGTCGGCCGGCTCTCCCTTGGCGTACAGGTCGAGGATCGCCTGGTAGATCGTCTCGTGCGACGGGCGGTAGAAGTCGTGGCCCTTCAGCACCTCGACCACGTCGGCGATGGCGTCCTTGGACAGCAGCATGCCGCCCAGGACGGACTGCTCGGCGTCGAGGTCCTGGGGCGGGACGCGCTCGAAGCCGCCGCCCCCGCCGTCCCAGGAGCCGCCCTCGCGGCCCCGATCGCTCTGTTCGTCCCCGCGGCCACGGCCTTCGCCGTTGCGGCGCGGACGGGCGGGCAGACGGTCACCTGGACCGCTGTCGGCCCAGGGGTCGTCCATGGGCTCGGACATGCTCACCGGGCCGCCTCCTCCCGTCCGCAACGCGGACCTTGCCGTGTCACTCTTTCTACGACACGGCTCTGACATTTGGGGCACCCGAATCGGCTCTCGGCGAGTCGGACAACGCACCACGGTAGGGCCGCGAGCGACGTCAGCCAATCTTGTTATCCACAGGCTGTGTGGATGAGGTGTGGATGACGGCGCCAATGCTGTGGGTAACTCCCCGGAAGCTGTGCACGGACCGGGGGACGGCGCTGTGGACAAAATCACCTGCCCTACCCACCTACCCCACCTGACCTGGCACTTCTCCCTCCACCGGCTGTGGGGAAGAAAATTATTCGCCACTGTCTCAAGATCGCCTCCAACGAGGTGGGACGAACGCTCGAATCGGCGTATCGGTAAGGAGTCCAGACCCCTTGCGTCTATTACCTGTGGAAGATTAGATTGAGCACATGAGACAGGCCCCCACCGCACCGAAGGCTGCCCCGAGACGGCACGACCGCGAGATCCTCGCACTCGCCGTCCCCGCCTTCGGCGCCCTCGTCGCCGAACCCCTCTTCGTGATGGCCGACAGCGCCATCGTGGGCCACCTCGGCACACCCCAGCTGGCCGGTCTCGGCATCGCTGCCGCACTCCTCACCACGGCCGTGAGCATCTTCGTCTTCCTCGCCTACGCCACCACCGCGGCCGTGGCCCGCCGCGTCGGCGCGGGCGACCTCCAGGCCGCCATCCGGCAGGGCATGGACGGCATCTGGCTCGCCCTGCTCCTCGGCGCGGCCGTCGTCGCCGTCGTGCTGCCCACGGCGCCCACCCTGATCTCCTTCTTCGGGGCCTCCGACACCGTCGCCCCGTACGCGATCACCTACCTGCGGATCTCGGCCCTCGGCATCCCCGCGATGCTCGTGGTGCTCGCCGCCACCGGCGTCATCCGCGGCCTCCAGGACACCCGGACCCCGCTCTACGTCGCGATCGGCGGCTTCGCCCTCAACGGAGCCCTGAACGTGGCCTTCGTCTACGGGGCCGGCCTCGGCATCGCCGGCTCCGCCTGGGGCACCGTGATCGCCCAGTGCGCCATGGCCGCCGCCTACCTGGTCGTGGTGGTCCGGGGCGCCCGCAGGCACGGTGCCTCCCTGAAACCCGACGCCGAGGGCATCCGGGCCTGCGCGCAGGCCGGCGCACCCCTGCTGGTCCGCACTCTGTCCCTGCGGGCCGTCCTGCTGATCGCGACCGCCGTGGCCGCACGCCTCGGGGACGCCGACATCGCCGCCCACCAGATCCTGCTCTCCCTGTGGAGCCTGCTCGCCTTCGCCCTCGACGCGATCGCGATCGCCGGGCAGGCCATCATCGGCCGCTACCTCGGCGCGGGCGACACGGCGGGGGCCAAGGCCGTCTGCCGCCGCATGGTGCAGTGGGGGATCGCCTCCGGCATCGTCTTGGGCCTCCTCGTGATCGCGGCACGCCCGGTGTTCATCCCGCTCTTCACGAGCGACCCCGCCGTCGAGGACGCCCTCCTGCCGGCCCTGCTCGTGGTGGCCGTCTCGCAGCCCGTCTCCGGCATCGTCTTCGTCCTCGACGGCGTCCTGATGGGCGCGGGCGACGGCCGCTACCTGGCCTGGGCCATGCTGCTGACCCTGGCCGTCTTCACCCCGGCCGCGCTACTCGTACCGACCCTGGGCGGCGGGCTGACGGCCCTCTGGTGCGCCATGACCCTGATGATGCTGGTCCGGATGGTCACCCTCCAGCTGCGGGCCCGCTCGGGCCGCTGGCTGGTCGCCGGAGCCACGCGCTAGACCTCAGCAGCCCGGGGGAGCCTCGAGCCGACCCCCGGGCGTTGTTTCACGTGAAACATCGCCCGTTCTCGACCTCTGTTTCACGTGAAACAACGAAGAAGGGCCGCACCCCCGGAGGGGTGCGGCCCTTCATGCGCAGCCCTTAGGCGGCGACGACCTCGATGCCAACGGTCGCGGCCACGTCAGCGTGCAGACGCACGGAGACCTGGTACGAGCCGAGGGTCTTGATCGGGGAGCCCAGCTCCACGCGGCGCTTGTCGACCTTCGGGCCACCGGACGCCTCGATCGCCGTGGCGATGTCGGAGGGTGTGACGGAACCGAAGAGACGACCGGCGTCACCCGCGCGGGTGGCCAGACGGACCTTGACGTTCTCGAGCTTGGCCTTGAACTCGTTGGCCTGCTCGATCGTCGCGATCTCGTGGATCTTGCGGGCGCGGCGGATCTGCGCCACGTCCTTCTCGCCACCCTTGGTCCAGCGGATCGCGAAACCACGCGGGACCAGGTAGTTGCGGGCGTAGCCGTCCTTGACGTCGACGACGTCGCCGGCGGTGCCGAGGCCAGAGACCTCGTGGGTCAGGATGATCTTCATTATTCGGTCACCCTTTCCTTATCGCGCGGTGGACGTGTAGGGCAGCAGTGCCATCTCACGGCTGTTCTTCACAGCCGTGGCGACGTCACGCTGGTGCTGCGTGCAGTTGCCGGTGACGCGGCGGGCACGGATCTTGCCACGGTCGGAAATGAACTTCCGCAGCATGTTCGTGTCCTTGTAGTCCACGTACGCGGTCTTGTCCTTGCAGAACGCGCAGACCTTCTTCTTAGGCTTGCGCACAGGCGGCTTCGCCATTGTGTCTCTCCTGTGAAATCAAGAAGTGGGGGTGCGAGCTGCCCTAGAAGGGCGGCTCGTCCGAGTAGCCACCGCCGGAGCCGCCGGAGCTTCCGCCCCAACCGCCACCGCCGCCGCCCTGCTGCTGGCCGCCGGCCGGCGCACTGGACGCCCAGGGGTCGTCGGAGGGAGCTCCGCCGCCCTGGGGGCCGCCGCCACTGGGGGCTCCGCCCCAGTTGCCACCGCCGCCGCCCTGCTGCTGACCGCCGCCACCGCCGCCGCCGTATCCACCCTGGCCACCGCGACCCGTGGTCTTGGTGACCTTGGACGTGGCGTTCTTCAGGCTGGGGCCGACTTCCTCGACGTCCAGCTCGTAGACCGTGCGCTTGACACCCTCACGGTCCTCGTACGACCGCTGCTTCAGCCGGCCCTGCACGATGACGCGCATGCCTCGCTGAAGGGACTCGGCGACGTTCTCGGCCGCCTGGCGCCAGACCGAGCAGGTCAGGAATAGGCTTTCGCCGTCCTTCCACTCATTGGTCTGCTTGTCGAAGGTGCGGGGAGTGGACGCGACACGGAACTTCGCGACCGCCGCACCCGAGGGGGTGAAGCGCAGCTCGGGGTCGTCGACGAGATTGCCGACGACCGTGATGACGGTCTCGCCTGCCATGGATGAACCTCTCGGCGGGGATTGCTGCTGGGCTGCTGTGCTACTCGGTCCCGATTACCGCTGAACCGAAGTTCAGTGGGTCTCGGGGCGAAGGACCTTGGTCCGGAGAACCGACTCGTTCAGGTTCAGCTGTCGGTCAAGCTCCTTGACGACCGCAGGCTCGGCCTGGAGGTCGATGACCGAGTAGATGCCCTCGGGCTTCTTCTTGATCTCGTAAGCGAGACGACGACGGCCCCAGGTGTCGACCTTCTCGACCTTTCCGTTGCCCTCACGGACGACAGAAAGGAAGTTCTCGATCAGCGGGGAGACAGCGCGCTCCTCGAGATCGGGGTCGAGGATGACCATCACTTCGTAGTGACGCATGTGGAACCCACCTCCTTTGGACTCAGCGGCCACGGTCGTTCCGTGGCAGGAGGGTCGTGATGCGTGCGCACGGCATCTGCAGAGCAGACACCGCGCAGCTGTACAGACTACCTCCTCGACTCCTTCCGGTTGAAATCCGGCACCAGGAGGCCACAATCTGTATGCATCGGGTGTTCTCGGTGCTAAGCCCCCGGCCCCGCCGGAGGCGGCCCGCAGCACCGCTCTGCTGCAGCCAGGAGGTGCCTTCCCATGGCACAGGCAATGCAACGACAGTCCATCTCCCTCTTCGCGACCGACGGCAAGCCCCATCCGCTCCAGGACACCCTGGTGGCGGTCACGCTGGTCCTCGGCGCCGTGGCGTTCGTCACGGCCTTCTTCCACAACCTGCACCTGCTCAGCTCGTGGACCGGGCTGATCGGGATCGTCACCGGGCTCTACGGCCAGTTCATCTCCGTCACGACACGCGAGCGGACGGCACTGATCATCGGCCTCGGAGCCTCTGCCATCGGCTTCTTCCTCGGCATGGCGCACGGCGGTCTTTTCGGCGGCTGGCTGGGCTGACCGGGTGCCTCCGCGACGGGGCGCCGGCCTCCCACCGGCCCGGGCCCGGCCTGTCCCCCAGATGGGTGGCGCCCCCGTCGCAGTAGGCTTCGCGCCATAGCCAGCGAAGCCGCCGAGGAGACGCCCCGCATGAGCCTGTCCCTGAGGACCATCAGCCGAGAGCAGCACTTGGGCTACCTCCAGAGCCTGCCCTCGGCTAGCCACTGCCAGGTCCCGGCGTGGGCCGACGTGAAGAACGAGTGGCGTTCCGAGAACCTCGGATGGTTCGACCAGTCCGGCGAACTCGTCGGCGCCGCACTCGTGTTGTACCGACAGCTGCCCAAGGTGAAGCGGTACCTCGCGTACCTCCCCGAGGGCCCGGTCATCAACTGGTACGCCCCCAACCTCGAAGAGTGGCTCCAGCCGATGCTGGCCCACCTCAAGCAGCAGGGCGCCTTCACCGTGAAGATGGGCCCGCCCGTCGTCATCCGCCGCTGGAACTCGACCGCCATCAAGGCCGGGATCCAGGACCCGGAGGTCAAGCGCCTGCGCGACGTGGAGGCCTCCGTCATCGAGCCCCGCGCCTTCGAGGTCTCCGACAAGCTGCGCCGGATGGGCTGGCAGCAGGCCGAGGACGGCGGAGCCGGCTTCGGCGACGTCCAGCCCCGGTACGTCTTCCAGGTACCGCTGGCCAACCGCTCGCTGGACGACGTCCTCAAGGGCTTCAACCAGCTGTGGCGCCGCAACATCAAGAAGGCCGAGAAGGCCGGCGTCGAGGTCGTCCAGGGCGGCTACGAGGACCTGCCGACCTGGCAGAAGCTGTACGAGGTCACGGCCGAGCGCGACAAGTTCCGCCCGCGCCCGCTCAGCTATTTCCAGCGCCAGTGGACGGCCCTCAACTCCGAGGACCCCAACCGGATGCGGCTGTACATCGCCACGCACGAGGGGGAGCCGCTGGCCGCCGCCACGATGCTCACCGTCGGCCAGCACGTCTGGTACTCGTACGGCGCCTCCGCCAACCACAAGCGTGAGGTCCGTCCTTCGAACGCGATGCAGTGGCGCATGCTGCGCGACTCCTACGCGCTCGGTGCAAGCGTCTACGACCTGCGCGGCATCAGTGACACCCTGGACGAGAACGACCACCTGTTCGGCCTCATCCAGTTCAAGGTCGGTACGGGCGGCGAGGCCGTCGAGTACGTCGGCGAGTGGGACTTCCCGCTCAACAAGCTGCTGCACAAGGCGCTCGACATCTACATGTCGCGTCGCTGACCCCGCCCCATCCACACACACCGCACCGCTGCACCACGCAGCTTTTCGAGAGAGGCTCCGGACGGGCATGGCGCTCACGCTCTACGTCGACACCGCGCGCTGGCGTGCGCACCAGAAGCAGATCCAGGACCAGTTCCCCGGGATGATCCCCGTCTGCAAGGGCAACGGCTACGGCTTCGGTCACGAGCGGCTCTGCGAGGAGGCGACCCGGATGGGTGCCGACGTCCTCGCCGTCGGCACGACCTACGAGGCCGCCAGCATCAAGGACTGGTTCGGCGGTGACCTGCTCGTCCTCACCCCGTTCCGGCGCGGCGAGGAGCCGGTGCCGCTGCCGGACCGGGTCATCCGCTCGGTGTCCTCGCTGGACGGGGTGCGCGGCCTGGTCGGCGCCCGTGTGGTCATCGAGTGCATGAGCTCGATGCGCCGGCACGGGATCTCCGAGCAGGAACTCGGCCAGCTCCACTCGGCGATCGAGGACGTCCGGCTGGAGGGCTTCGCCCTGCACCTGCCGCTGGACCGCCCGGACGGCTCGGACGCCGTCGAGGAGGTCATCGGCTGGATGGACCGGCTGCGCGCGGCCCGGCTGCCGCTGCACACCATGTTCGTCAGCCACTTGAAGGCTTCGGAGCTGACGCGGCTGCAGCAGCAGTTCCCGCAGACGCGCTTCCGGGCCCGCATCGGCACCCGGCTGTGGCTGGGCGACCACGAGGCGACCGAGTACCGCGGCGCGGTGCTCGACGTCACCCGCGTCGCCAAGGGCGACCGGTTCGGCTACCGGCAGCAGAAGGCCGCCTCCGACGGCTGGCTGGTCGTCGTCGCCGGCGGCACCTCCCACGGAGTCGGCCTGGAGGCCCCCAAGGCCCTGCACGGGGTGATGCCGCGCGCCAAGGGCGTCGCCCGGGCCGGACTCGCCACCGTCAACCGGAACCTGTCGCCGTTCGTGTGGGCGGGCAAGCAGCGCTGGTTCGCCGAGCCGCCGCACATGCAGGTGTCCATCCTGTTCGTGCCGTCGGACTCTCCCGAGCCGAAGGTCGGCGACGAGCTGGTGGCGCACCTGCGCCACACCACCACGCAGTTCGACCGGGTGCTCGACGCCTGAGTCACTCCCCGGGGCGCGCGCCCCATTCCACTCGCTGACCCTCCGAAGGCGCCGCGTCCTGCGGCGCCTTCGGCGTACGCGGGAGCGTGAAGACGTCCTCGGCGCCGTCCAGGACGCCCCCGGAGGGGTCGTCCGAGCCGTCGCGCCTCACCACGTCCCGCTCGGGCAGCAGGATGTCGCGTACGACCACCGCGCACAGGTAGAGCGTGCACAGCAGGTGGGCCGTGATCGCCAGCTGGTAACCCTCCAGCGGCAGGCCCTGGTGCTTGTCCCCGCTGGTCGTGTAGGCGAGGTAGAACCAGATCCCCAGGAAGTAGACGACCTCGCCGGCCTGCCAGATCAGGAAGTCCCGCCAGCGCGGCCGGGCCAGTGCGGCGAGCGGGATGAGCCAGAGCACGTATTGGGGCGAGTAGACCTTGTTGACGAGGATGAAGGCGGCCACCAGCAGGAAGGCCAGCTGCGCGAAGCGGGGGCGGCGGGGCGCGGTGAGCGTGAGCAGGCCGATGCCCGCGCACAGCAGCAGCGTCAGGCCCGTCGCGTAGGTGTTGGCGCCTTCGAGGGGGTTTCCGGAGCGCTGGGAGATCAGCAGCCACACGGATCCGAAGTCGATGGGCCGCTCCTGGCTGAAGGTGTAGAACTTCTGCCAGCCCTCCCAGGCGAAGAGCATCACGGGGAGGTTCACCACGAGCCAGGCGACCACGGCGCCGCCGACCGCCTCGCCGAACGCACGCCACTTCCCGGCCCGCCAGCAGAGCACGAACACGGCCCCGAGCAGCAGCACGGGATAGAGCTTGGCCGCGGTGGCCAGGCCGATCAGGACGCCGAAGGCCACCGGCCGGCTCCGCGACCACATGAGCATCGCGGCGGCGGTCAGGGCGATGGCCAGCAGGTCCCAGTTGATGGTCGCGGTGAGGGCGAAGGCGGGAGCGAGGGCGAAGAGCAGCGCGTCCCAGGGCCGCCGGCGGTGGGTACGGGCCACGCACACCGCGATCACGGCGGCGCAGACCATCAGCATGCCCGCGTTGACCATCCAGTACATCTGCTCCCGGTGCTGCATGGAGCCGCTGCCGGGGGTCATCCAGGAGGCGATCTCCATGAAGAGCCCGGTGAGCACCGGGTACTCCAGGAACTGCATGTCGCCCGGGATCCGGTCGAAGTACGGGGTGAGGCCGTCGGCGAAGCCGCGGACCACGTAGAGGTGCGGGATGTCCGAGTAGCAGGCGTGGGTGTACTGGGAGCCGGCCCCGCGGAACCACGCCCAGTCGTAGCAGGGCAGCTTCTGCACCATGCCGAGCGCGAACATCCCCAGGGCGACGAGCACGACGACCCGCACCGGGGTGAGCCAGTGGCCGCCCAGCCGGGCGTAGCGGCCCAGCGGGCCGCCGATGAGCTCGCTCCCCGCGGCGGCCACCTCGTCCTGCTGGGTGGGCAGTACGGGGCTGTCCTCGTGCACCTTCGTCATGCGCACATCCTGCCGTACGGCGCCGCACATGGGAGAGGGCCGCCGCACTCGGTGCGACGGCCCTCTCCTGCCGTGTCGTGGGCGCTCGGTCAGCCGCCCGTGGAGCCCCCTATCGGGAAGCCTCCGTTACCACCGTTCGTCGCGCCGCCCGGCCGGCCACCGCCCGTCTTGCTGGCCGAGGGCGAGGGCGACCGGGAGGAGCTGGCGCTCGGGTCCGGGTCGCAGATGGCCCACGGCTTGCAGGTCGGCTTGCCGCCGCTGCGCGAAGGGCTGGGGCTGGGGGACGGGGACGGCGAGTTCGACGGAGACGGCGAGGGCGAGGGCGAGGGGGACGGTGAGGGCGACGGCGAGGGAGCACCGGAGGCGTCCGCGACGACACCGACCTCCTCGGGCTTCGGGAAGTCCGACTCCGGGACGCCGTTCAGCGCCTCCTTCATGTACTTGGTCCAGATCTCGGCCGGGATGTCACCACCGTGGAGGGAGGGGATGCCCGCCACGCCCCTCATCGAGATGAGTTCCTTCTTCTGCGCGCTGGGGTCCGAGCGGAACAGCGCCACGGAGGTGGACAGCTCGGGGGTGTAGCCGACGAACCAGGCCGACATGTTCTTGTCGGTGGTGCCGGTCTTGCCCGCGGCGGGCCGGCCGAGCTTCTTGGCCTTCGTACCGGTGCCGTTCTCGACGACGTTGCGCAGGACCTTGGTGATGTTGTCCGCGATGGAGTTGTCCATGGCCCGCTCCGCCTTGGGCGCCTCGAAGCCGGGGACGTCCTTGCCGTTCTTCTGGACCTTGGTCACCGAGTACGGATCGTGGTGGGTGCCGGAGGCGGCGAAGGTGGCGTACGAGTCGGCCATCCGGATGGCGCTGGGGGTCGAGGTGCCCAGCGCGAAGGAGGCGTTGTCGTTCGGGTCGAAGGACTCCTTCAGGATGCCGGTCGACTCGGCGACCTTCCTCACCTTGTCGTGGCCGACGTCGAAGATGAGCTGGGCGAAGGGGACGTTGATGGAGTCCTCCATCGCCTTGTTCAGCGTCACGTAGCCGTAGTCGGTCGGGCTCTCGTTCTTCTGCTTGAACGGCTTGCCGGAGCCGTCGCGCAGCGGCTGGCCGGCACGGTTGTTGATCACCGTGAGGTCGCTGGCCATGTACTTGCTGTCGGCCGAGATCCCCTTGCCCTTGGAGTTCTGGGTGCCGTACTGCATGGCCGCCGCGAGCACGAACGGCTTCCAGGTCGAGCCGACCTGGACACCGGAGGTGTTGGCGTTGTTGTTGAAGTGCTTCTTGTCGATGCCGGGACCGCCGTACAGGGCGACGAGGGCTCCGGTCTTCACGTCCACCGAGGCCGCGCCGAACTGCACGAAGGTGTCGGTGTCGGGCCGCTTCTTCTCGTCGATCAGCCCGTCGCGGGTGCCCTCGACGGCCTTGACCATCGCGTCCACCTTCGTCTTGTCGAAGGTGGTGTAGATCCGGTAGCCGCCCTTGGCCAGGTCCTCGACCTTGATGCCGTTGGTCTTCAGCATGTACAGCTTGGCCGTCTCGACCAGGTAGCCGATCTGGCCGGACATGCCGGCGGCCTCGGGGGCCTCGATCAGGGCGGGGAATTCCTTGAACTGGTCCCTCTCCGCCTGCTGCATGCGGCCCACCTTGACCTCGCGGTCCAGCACCCAGGCCCAGCGCTTCACGGCCCGGTCCTTGTTCGCCTCGGGCGTGGCCGCGGAGCCGATGCCGCCGTCGGGGTTGTAGAGGTTCGGGCCCTTGAGCACGGCGGCGAGGAAGGCGCTCTCGGAGGGGGTCAGCTTCTCGCTGTCCTTGCCGAAGTAGGCGCGCGCGGCGGCCTGGATCCCGTAGGCGTCGCGACCGTAGTAGGCCGTGTTCAGGTAGCCGGCGAGGATCGTGTTCTTCTCCTCGCTCACACCCAGCTTTATCGAGATGAAGAGCTCGGTGACCTTCCGCTTGAGCGTCTGGTCGGAGTCCAGGTACGTGTTCTTCACGTACTGCTGGGTGATCGTCGAGCCGCCCTGGGTGGATCCGCCCTTGGCCATGTTCCACACGGCGCGGGCGATGCCCATCGGGTCGACGCCCTTGTCCGATTCGAAGGACTCGTTCTCCGCCGCGATCACGGCGTTCTGCATCGACAGGGGGATCTTCCCGATGGGGACGATCTGGCGGTTCACGGAGCCGCCGGTCGCGACCATCTGGCTGCCGTCGGACCAGTAGAAGACGTTGTTCTGCGCATCGGCCGTCTTGTTCGCGTCGGGCTTGTTCACCATGGCGATGCCGATACCGGCGCCTGCCGTGATGATCGCGAAGAAGCCCAGGGCCGTGCCGCAGACGAGCTTCCAGGAGGGGACCAGGCGCTTCCAGCCGACCTTTTCGCCGCGCGGGTAGTTGATGAACCGCTTGGGGCGGCCGGCGCCCGTGGCGCCCCTGCCCCGTCCCGCCGGGGCGCGGCCGGCGGATCTCCGGGCGTCCGATCGGCTGCCGTGACCTGGCTGCTGTCCGTACGGCCCACTGGGTGACGCGGTGGGGACGTCACGCCCGGCACCGGCACCCCTGGAGGGACGCTGCTGGGCAGCCTTGCGGGCGGCGGCGCGGCCGCCGCCCTGGGGCTGTTGCGGTTTGCGGCGGTGCTCGCTCATCGAACGACTACTCCTCGGGCAGGCGAGTGGCCTGGAAGCGGCAGGTGAGTTCCGGTCCCCCCGGTGTCATGGCGCACAGACTACGCACGCCCAAAAGCCAATCAGTGCCGAAGTTCACCCCAAATCAGGCAACTTGCCTCGCGCAAATCAGTGATGTGACGCCGGTCACCGTGTCACCACTTGTAGCTGACGGCTACCCGTTCTATCGTCTGGATGTATCGAGTCGATACATCAGCTCGACATAAAGACTCCGAGGCGGGGGAAAGGGCAGGCGGATGAGCAGGCGCTCAGGCATCCTCGAGTTCGCTGTTCTCGGCCTGCTCCGCGAATCTCCCATGCACGGTTACGAGCTGCGCAAGCGGCTCAACACCTCGCTGGGGGTGTTCAGGGCGTTCAGTTACGGGACGCTCTACCCCTGCCTCAAGACGCTCGTCACCAACGGATGGTTGATCGAAGAGCCGGGCAACGCCCCGGAGGACGCTCTCGCCGCTTCACTCGCAGGGCGCCGCGCCAAGATCGTCTACCGGTTGACGGCAGCAGGTAAGGAGCACTTCGAGGAGCTCCTCTCCCACACGGGCCCCGATGCCTGGGAGGACGAGTCCTTCGCCGCCCGCTTCGCCTTTTTCGGTCAGACCGAGCGAGACGTACGCATGCGGGTGCTGGAAGGCCGTCGCAGCCGCCTTGAGGAGCGCCTGGAGAAGATGAGCGCCTCGCTGGCTCGCACACGCGAGCGGCTCGACGACTACACGCTCGAGCTGCAACGCCACGGCATGGAATCCGTGGAGCGCGAAGTGCGCTGGCTGAACGAGCTCATCGAGAGTGAGCGGGCGGGACGGGATCAGAGACGACCCGGTCCGTCCGACGAAACTGCAAAGTGAGGTCTGCATCTCGCAGGCCTCGTCCGAGAACAAACAGGGAGCAACCGGAATGGGTTCGGTTCGCGTAGCCATCGTCGGCGTAGGCAACTGCGCCGCCTCGCTGGTGCAGGGCGTCGAGTACTACAAGGACGCCGACCCGGCGGCCAAGGTCCCCGGTCTGATGCACGTCCAGTTCGGCGACTACCACGTCAGCGACATCGAGTTCGTCGCCGCGTTCGACGTCGACGCGAAGAAGGTCGGCCTCGACCTTTCGGACGCCATCGGCGCCAGCGAGAACAACACCATCAAGATCTGCGACGTCCCGAGCGCGGGTGTGACCGTTCAGCGCGGCCACACCCACGACGGCCTGGGCAAGTACTACCGCCAGACCATCGAGGAGTCCACCGAGGCCCCGGTCGACATCGTCCAGATCCTCAAGGACCGTCAGGTCGACGTCCTGATCTGCTACCTCCCCGTCGGTTCCGAGGTCGCGGCGAAGTTCTACGCCCAGTGCGCCATCGACGCCAAGGTCGCCTTCGTCAACGCCCTCCCGGTCTTCATCGCCGGCACCAAGGAGTGGGCGGACAAGTTCACCGAGGCCGGTGTCCCGATCGTCGGCGACGACATCAAGTCGCAGGTCGGCGCCACCATCACGCACCGCGTGATGGCGAAGCTGTTCGAAGACCGCGGTGTCCGTCTTGAGCGCACCATGCAGCTCAACGTCGGCGGCAACATGGACTTCAAGAACATGCTGGAGCGCGACCGGCTCGAGTCGAAGAAGATCTCCAAGACTCAGGCCGTCACCTCGCAGATCCCCGACCGCGAGCTCGGCGAGAAGAACGTCCACATCGGCCCGTCCGACTACGTGGCGTGGCTCGACGACCGCAAGTGGGCCTACGTCCGCCTCGAGGGCCGCGCCTTCGGTGACGTCCCGCTGAACCTCGAGTACAAGCTCGAGGTGTGGGACTCCCCGAACTCCGCCGGTGTCATCATCGACGCGCTCCGCGCTGCGAAGATCGCCAAGGACCGCGGCATCGGTGGCCCGATCCTGTCGGCCTCGAGCTACTTCATGAAGTCCCCGCCGGTGCAGTACTTCGACGACGAGGCCCTGGCCAACGTCGAGAAGTTCATCAAGGGCGAGGTCGAGCGCTAGTCGAACCCCGGCGTCCGCAAGGACACCTGGACTTCGAGAGCTCTTCAGCGGAGGGTCCCCGGGCAATGTGCCCGGGGACCCTCCGCGTGTGTGACCCTTTCCCTCATGGCTGTCGTACGTGATCTGCGCGTACTCCTGCGTCTGCGGGACTTTCGCAACCTGCTCGCCGTACGGCTGCTCTCCCAGGCCGCCGACGGGGTCTACCAGGTCGCACTGGCCGCCTATGTCGTCTTCTCCCCGGAGAAGCAGGCCTCGCCCGCGGCCATCGCCTCGGCCATGGCCGTGCTCCTGCTGCCCTATTCGGTGATCGGCCCCTTCGCGGGAGTCCTGCTGGACCGCTGGCGCCGCCGCCAGGTCTTCCTCTACGGCAACCTGCTGCGGGCCTTCCTCGCCTGCATCACCGGCATGCTGATCGTCGCGCACGTCCCCGACTGGCTCTTCTACGCCTCGGCCCTGTCCGTGACCGCGGTCAACCGCTTCGTCCTGGCCGGGCTCGCGGCCTCCCTGCCACGGGTCGTCGGGCCCGGCCAGCTGGTCACCGCGAACGCCCTCTCACCCACCGCGGGAACGCTCGCCGCCGTCGCCGGCGGGGGACTGGCCTTCCTGGTCCGCGTACTCGCCGACGACTCCGACGCCCTGGTCGTCCTCCTCGGAGCCGGCCTCTACCTGTGCGCGGCCCTGGTCTCCCTGCGCCTGGCACTGGATCTCCTCGGGCCCGACCATCCTCCCGGGAGGATCAACCCGACGGTCGTCCAGGGGGTCGCCCTCACCGTGCGGGGCCTGGCCGAAGGCCTGCGCCACCTGGCCTCCCGGCGCGAGGCGGCCCGGGCGCTCACCGCCATGACCGTCATGCGGTTCTGCTACGGGGCCCTGTTCGTCACGCTGCTCATGCTCTGCCGCTACGCCTGGTCGGACAACGAGGCCGACGGGCTGGCCCTGCTGGGCGTCACGGTCGGCGTTTCCGGGGCCGGGTTCTTCGCGGCCGCCGTCGTCACTCCCTGGCTGGTGGGCCGGCTGGGCGCCCTCGGCTCCATCACCCTGTGCGCCGCGGGCGCCGCGGTGCTGGTGCCGGCACTCGGCCTGTTCTTCGCACCCGGGCCGATACTTGCGGCCGCCTTCGTGCTGGGCCTGGCCACCCAGGGGGCCAAGATCTCCACCGACACCGTGGTGCAGTCCCAGGTGGACGACGCCTTCCGCGGCCGCGTCTTCTCCGTCTACGACGTGCTCTTCAACGCCGCCTTCGTCGGCGCCGCCGGGGTGGCCGCACTCGTGCTCCCCCTCGACGGGCACTCCGTCCCCCTGATCATCGGGGTGGCCCTGCTCTACGCCGCGACCGCCGCACTCCTCATGCGTCAGGGCGATGTTTCACGTGAAACATCGCCCTGACCGCAACACGACCGGCTCTCCGGCCCGATGTTTCACGTGAAACATCGGGCCGGCCCTCAGGCCTGAGCGGCCCACCACTCCTTGAGGGCGGCCACCGCAGCCTCCTGCTCCATGGGACCGTTCTCCAGCCGCAGCTCCAGCAGGAACGCGTACGCCTTGCCGATCACCGGGCCGGGGCCCACATCGAGGACCCGCATGATCTCGTTGCCGTCGAGGTCGGGCCGGATCGCGTCCAGCTCCTCCCTCTCCTGCAGCTGGGCGATGCGCTCCTCCAGCCCGTCGTAGGTGCGGGAGAGCGCGTTCGCCTTGCGCTTGTTGCGCGTGGTGCAGTCGGAACGGGTCAGCTTGTGCAGGCGGTCCAGCAGCGGACCGGCGTCACGGACGTAGCGCCGCACGGCCGAGTCGGTCCACTCGCCGTCCCCGTACCCGTGGAAGCGCAGGTGCAGCTCCACCAGCCGGGCCACGTCCTTGACCATGTCGTTGGAGTACTTGAGCGCGGTCATGCGCTTCTTGGTCATCTTCGCGCCCACCATCTCGTGGTGGTGGAAGGAGACCCGCCCGTCGCTCTCGAACCGACGGGTCCGGGGCTTGCCGATGTCGTGCAGCAGGGCCGCGAGCCGCAGCACCAGGTCCGGGCCGTCCTCCTCCAGCGCGATCGCCTGCTCCAGCACGATCAGCGAGTGGTCGTAGACGTCCTTGTGCCGGTGGTGCTCGTCGCTCTCCAGCCGCAGCGCCGGCAGCTCCGGCAGCACGTGCTCGGCCAGCCCCGTGTCCACGAGGAGGCCCAGGCCCTTGCGCGGGTGTGCGGACAGCAGGAGCTTGTTCAGCTCGCCCTGGACCCGCTCGGCCGAGACGATCTCGATGCGGCCGGACATCTCCGTCATCGCCGCCACCACGTCCGGGGCGACCTCGAAGTCGAGCTGCGCGGCGAACCGCGCCGCCCGCAGCATCCGCAGCGGGTCGTCGGAGAAGGAGTCCTCGGCCGTGCCCGGGGTGCGCAGCACACCCGCCCGGAGATCCTCCAGACCGCCGTGAGGGTCCACGAACTCCTTCTCGGGCAGCGCGACGGCCATCGCGTTCACCGTGAAGTCGCGGCGGACGAGGTCCTCCTCGATGGAGTCGCCGTAGGAGACCTCGGGCTTGCGCGAGGTCCGGTCGTAGGACTCCGAGCGGTAGGTGGTCACCTCGATCTGGAAGCTTCGATCAGCGTCTCCGACGCGGGCACTTTTCTGCGCACCGACCGTGCCGAAGGCGATGCCGACGTCCCAGACCGAGTCGGCCCACGGCCTGACGATCTTGAGAACGTCCTCGGGCCGGGCGTCTGTGGTGAAGTCGAGATCATTGCCGAGGCGCCCGAGCAGCGCGTCGCGGACGGACCCGCCGACCAGGGCGAGGCGGAAACCCGCCTCCTGGAAACGGCGGCCGAGCTCGTCGGCGACAGGGGCGATCCGCAGCAGTTCGCTCACTGCGCGGGCCTGCCCGTGATTCAGGACACTGGGGTTGTCTTCGTTGGCGTTCGGCACAACAGAAAAGGGTACGTGCCCGGCCCGCCGCGAGCTCCCGTGTTTTGCGGCCACCCCGGCCCGCGGCCGCTCCGGGGCGGGCCCGATCATGTGGAGCAAGGCGCGGCACTCGCGCACAGCGGGCCTCGTTACCATGCGTGGACGCACAAACGACGACCACTGACACTCCGAGGGACGGGCGAGCGCGTTGGCCGAGGCGGCAGACATCCAGGGGGCGTCCCTCGCTCCTGCCCGGCGGCGCTGGCTGCGACGCGCGGTCGTCCTGCTCGCCGGGACGCCGGTACTCGCCGGCCTGGTCTACTCGCACGTGCCCGAAGCCCAGGCCGCCGATACTGCGGCCGCCGCCGTCGACGTCCAGCTCGACGCCCTGACGCCGACCGCGCCGGTCAAGGGCGACACGCTCACCATCTCGGGCACGGTGAAGAACAACGGCTCCGAGAAGATCACCGACGCACACGTGGGTCTGCGGGTCGGGCCGGCGCTGGGGGACCGCAGCTCCATCGACGAGGTCGCCGAGCGCGGCGCATTCCGGGCGGGCACCGACCCGGCGGAAGTCGGCCCCGAGTTCGCCGTGAAGATCGATTCGCTGCCTTCGAAGGTCAGCCAGCCCTTCACCCTCAAGGTTCCGGTGAACAAGCTGGACCTGGACGAGGACGGCGTCTACCAGCTCGGCGTCTCCGTGTCCGGGGAGACCTCGAGCCGCCAGTACGAGCAGGTCCTCGGCATCAAGCGGACCTTCCTGCCCTGGCAGCCGGAGCCGGCCGCCAAGCGCTCCCAGCTCGCGTACGCCTGGCCGTTGATCTCCACCACGCACCTGACCTCGGAGACCGGCTCGGACGAGCTCCAGACCCCCGTCTTCCTCGACGACAGCCTCGCCGACGAGCTGCGGACCGGCGGCCGCCTGGAGCAGATGGTCACCCTCGGCAAGGACCTTCCCATCACCTGGGTCATCGATCCGGACCTGCTCTACACCGTCGACGCCATGACCAAGGGATACCGGGTCCGCACCCCCGAGGGCCGGACCGTCCCGGGCAAGAACAAGGCCATCGCCGAGCAGTGGCTGAGCTCGCTGGAAAGCGCCGTCCAGGGCAAGAAGGTCGTCGCGCTGCCCTTCGCGGATCCGGACATCGCCTCGCTCGCCCACCGCGGCAAGGACGTCTCCGGCACCCTGGGACAGCTGCGGCCGGCCACGGACAAGGCGAAGCAGGCCGTCGAGACCGTCCTGCACGTCCCCGCGAGCACCGACTTCTCCTGGCCCGTGGACGGCGCCATCGACCCGTCGATCGTCAACGTCGCGACCTCGGCCGGTGCCCACAACGTCCTCACCCGCAGCGACAGCCTCCAGGAGACCGGCGCCCTCGGCTACACCCCGTCGGCCGCGCGGCCCATCGGCGCGGGCACCACGGCCGTCGTCGCCGACGCCGACCTCTCCACCGCGTTCCAGGGCGACATGCTCCGCGCCGGGAACTCCACCCTCGCGGTGCAGCAGTTCCTCGCCCAGACCCTCGCCCTGAACCTGCAGAAGACCGACAACCAGCGCAGCTTCGTCGTCGCTCCGCAGCGGATGCCCAGCTCCAGCCAGGCACAGACGATGGCCGCCGCCATCCGGGGTCTGCAGTCGGGCCGCTGGAGCCAGGGCGTGGACCTGGAGGCGGCCGCCGCGGCGACTCCCGACCCCCGCGCCGCCACCCAGGTCCCGGGAGCCGGCCAGTACCCCGAGGCGCTGAGCAAGCAGGAACTGCCGGTCTCCGCCTTCGAGAAGATCCGCACCACCGAGAACACGCTCGGCCACTTCAAGGTGATCCTGACCGCGCCCGACCGCGTCGAGATCCCCTTCGGCAACACCACCAACCGGGAGATGTCCTCCTCGTGGCGCGGCCGCCCCGACGCGGCGCGGGCCTACCGGGACCAGGTGCAGCAGTACCTGATCCGGCTCACCGAGAAGGTCAAGATCATCCCGAAGTCCGACGCGACGCTCTCCGGACACAGCGCGACCATCCCGGTCACCGTCCAGAACAGCCTCGTCCAGGACACCCACAACCTGGTCCTGCGACTGCAGTCCGCCAACCCGACCCGGCTGATGTTCGGCGACAGCGGCGAGGCCCAGCAGGAAGTCGCGATCCAGGGCGGGCACAGCCAGACCGTGAAGTTCCCCGCCAACGCCACCGCGAGCGGCCCGGTCTCGGTGACGGCCCAGCTCTTCACCACCGACGGCGTGCCCTACGGAAAGGCCCGCAAGTTCACCGTCGAAGCCACCGAGGTGACCCCGACCGTCATGCTCGTCATCGCGGGCGGTGTCCTCCTCCTCGTGCTGGCCGGCATCAAGATGTACGCCAGCCGCAAGCGTGTCGCGGCACGCACCGCCGCAGAGGAGAGCACGCAGCAGAGTGACGAGTCCCCGGACACCGGACCGCAAAGCGCGGACCCGTCCGGCACGGGTGAGACAGTGGACCGTTGAGCGATGCCGTGGCCGGTCGGCCTGGGGACGATGAGGTGGGGTTTCGATGAACGCGCCGTACGAAGGTGACCGCGCGCAGGGCACTGGCGGGCCTGCGCCCTCCCAGGGCACTGCCCCCGGCGCCCCGGTGCCGGGACAGGTTCCCGCGCCCGCGCCCGCGCCGGACCACGACCCCTATGTCCAGGACGCCTACGCCTACGACCCGTACCGGGCGCAGGACCTCTCCGCCCAGGATCCGGTGGCGGAGGTCCTCTACGACCGGGCCTCGCACCCGCCGCCACCGCCCGGCACCTTCCAGGAGCCCGGCCCGCTCTACGCGGCCCCGGCCGCCCCCTCCTACGCCCCGGACCCGCGGGTGTGGGCCCAGACCCCGCCGCCCGAGCCGGACGGCCCCTCCCGGCACCTTCCCTACGGCGACCACGCCACGACCACACAGTTCGTCGGCGTGGACTCCCTCGTGACCAAGGCCGCCGACCAGGACCCCCGCCCCGACGCCTTCGCGCACCTCTACCGGGACCAGGACGCGGCGCCCCGTACGCCCGCCGAGGACGCGCCCGTGGCCGCCCCGGCACCGAGCAAGCCCGCCGGACGCGCCTCCAGCCTGCTCAAGTCCAGCGCCCTGATGGCCGCCGGCACCATCGTCTCCCGCATCACCGGCTTCCTGCGGACCCTGGTGATCGCCGGAGCGATCGGCGTCGCCACCCTCAACGACAGCTACCAGGTCGCCAACACCCTGCCGACGATGATCTACGTCCTGGTCGGCGGCGGCGCCCTCAACGCCGTCTTCATCCCGCAGCTCGTGCGCGCGATGAAGAACGACGAGGACGGGGGAGAGGCGTACGCCAACCGGCTGCTGACCCTCGTCATGGTCCTGCTGGGCGCCGTCACCGTGGTCTGCGTGCTCGCGGCCCCGCTGTTCATCGGCATGATGTCGCAGAAGATCGCCAACGACCCGGCGCGCCTGGACGTGGCCGTCGCCTTCGCCCACTACTGCCTGCCCACCATGTTCTTCATGGGCGTGCACGTGGTCCTCGGTCAGATCCTCAACGCCCGCGGCCGGTTCGGCGCGATGATGTGGACCCCGGTCCTCAACAACATCGTCGTCATCGCCACCTTCGGCGCCTTCATCTGGGCCTTCGGCGGCTTCACCACCACGGGCGTCACCGAGGCCGGCATCACCCCCGAAGGCGTCCGGCTCCTGGGCCTCGGCACCCTCCTCGGCCTCGTCGTCCAGTCCCTGGCGATGCTTCCCTACCTGCGCGACGCCGGCTTCAAGCCGCGCCTGCGGTTCGACTGGAAGGGTCACGGCCTCGGCAAGGCCGCAGGCCTGGCCAAGTGGACGTTCTTCTTCGTCCTCGCCAACCAGCTCGGCCTCATCGTCGTCACCCAGCTCGCCACCTGGGCGGGCGAGGTGGCCGACAAGCAGGGCCACGGCGGTACCGGCATCACCGGCTACAACTACGCCCTGCTGCTCTGGCAGATGCCGCAGGCCATCATCACCGTCTCCGTCATGACCGCCGTCCTGCCGCGCATCTCCCGGTCCGCCCACGACGGCGACGCCGCCGCCGTCCGTGACGACATCTCCTACGGACTGCGCACCTCGGCCGTCGCGATCGTGCCCTGCGCCTTCGCGTTCCTCGCCCTCGGCGTCCCCATGGCAGGCCTGCTCTACGCCGGCTCCGGCACGCAGAGCGCCCAGAACATCGGCTTCATCCTGATGGCCTTCGGCCTCGGACTGATCCCCTACTCCGTCCAGTACGTGGTCCTGCGCGGCTTCTACGCCTACGAGGACACCCGGACGCCCTTCTACAACACGGTCATCGTGGCCGCCGTCAACGCGGGCATGTCCGCCGTCGCCTTCTTCGTGCTCCCCGCCCGCTGGGCCGTCGTCGGCATGGCCGCCGCCTACGGCCTCGGCTACGCCGTGGGCGTCGGTGTCGCCTGGCGCCGACTGCGCACCCGCCTCGGCGGCGATCTCGACGGAGCGCACGTGATGCGCACCTACACCCGGCTCATCGGCGCCTGCGTCCCCGCCGCCGCCGTGGCCGGCGCCGTCGCCTTCGCCGTCCTGCACTTCATCGGCAGCGGAGCCCTCGGTTCCCTCACCGCGCTGGTGGCCGGCGGCATCTCCCTGGCGGCGGTGTTCCTCGTCGCCGCCAAGCGGATGCGCATCGAAGAACTCAACGCCATGGTCGGGATGGTCCGCGGGCGCCTGGGGCGCTGATGCGTACAACCATCCCGTCCTCTGGCGTGTCGTGCAGATCGGTGGACTGTGGGCACAATTGGCATGGCTTCGCAGACTGGCCGACAGCGCGCAACGGATGGGGAGGCGGGGACGACGGTGGCGGAACGTAGCACGGCTGCCGTCGACGTGGCCGACAACAGCGGCGACGAGCCGCTGGCCGCGGAGACGGCCCAGGCCACGGCCGACGGGGTGGACACCCAGAACGGACAAGCCGCGGACGGAACCATGCCCGAGAAGGACGGCGAACGCAGGACCCCGGCACCTGCTGCCGCACCCGAGCTGCACAGCGGCCACAAGCTGGCCAGACGCTACCGGCTCGAGGAATGCGTCACCCGTCTGGACGGATTCAGCAGCTGGCGTGCGATGGACGAGAAGCTGCGCCGGGCCGTGGGCGTCCACCTGCTGCCCGCCGACCACGCGCGGGCCCGCGCCGTCCTGGCCGCCGCCCGCTCCTCGGCCCTCCTCGGCGACCCCCGGTTCGTCCAGGTCCTCGACGCCGTGGAGGAGAACGACCTCGTCTACGTCGTCCACGAGTGGCTGCCCGACGCCACGGAGCTCACCGCGGTCCTCGCCGCCGGCCCCATGGAGCCGCACGAGGCCTACCAGCTCGTCAGCCAGGTCTCCCAGGCCATGGCCGCCGCGCACCGCGAGGGACTGGCGCACCTGCGCCTGACCCCCAGCGCGATACTGCGCACCTCCACGGGCCAGTACCGCATCCGCGGCCTCGCCGTGAACGCCGCCCTGCGCGGCATCACCAGCGAGACCCCGCAGCGCACGGACACCGAGGCCATCGGCGCCCTCCTGTACGCCTCGCTGACGCAGCGCTGGCCCTACGAGAACGACGCCTACGGCCTCACCGGCCTGCCCAAGGGCGTCGGCCTGATCGCCCCCGACCAGGTCCGCGCGGGCGTGCACCGGGGTCTGGGCGAGCTGGCCATGCGCGCCCTCGCCAACGACGGGGCCACCGCCTCGCGGCAGGAACCCGCCTGCACCACCCCGGAAGAGCTCTCCAAGGCCGTGGCCGCGATGCCCCGCATCCGGCCGCCGGAGCCGACGTTCACCGCGCCCCCCGAGTACCAGCACACCACGTACCAGCAGGGCAGCTACGGCAGGCCCCAGGGCCCCGGCATGCCCACCACGCAGGTCCGCACCGTCGTCCCCCCGCCGCCGCCCCTGCAGAGCCGTACCGGTCGCGTCCTCAAGTGGAGCGTGGCCGCCCTGCTGATCGCCGCCCTCGGTCTGGGCAGCTGGCAGCTCGCCGACACCCTGCTCAACCGAAGCAACCAGGGCAGCACCAGCGGCAGCCAGACCAGCCACGAGAAGCCCGAAGACACCCCGACGGAGAAGGCGCCCACGCTCCTCTCCATCAAGGGCGCCCAGGAGTACTTCCCCGACCGCGTGGCCCAGGACGCCTCCAACGTGCGGAACACCTTCGACGGCGACGCCAGAACCTACTGGCGCACCAAGAGCTTCCACGACGGCCCGGAGATGACGGCGGACTTCAAAGCCGGAGTCGGCATCGTCTACGATCTCGGCTCCGAGCAGGCGGTCAGCGGCGCTTCGATAGCGTTGAAGTACGCGGGCGACCACACGACCGTCACGCTCTACGCGGCCGACTCCATGTCCTCGTCGACCCCGCTCAGCTCCATGAAGAAGATCGCGAACGGCACCACGTCGGACAGCGCGCTCAACACGACCACCGACGCACCGGTCACCACGCGGTACGTGGTCCTCTGGATCACGGCGATGCCGCAGGCGGGCGCCGACACGTACAGCGGAGCGGGGTTCAAGCAGGCCATCACGGACGTGAAGTTCACGGGCTGACGGACGGCAGGGGAGGGGCCCAGCGTTGGACGAAGCCACACCCGGCGGCCGCAGCGACCAGGAGCTCCTGTCGCTGCACACCGCCGGTGACCCGGACGCCTTCGGTGAGCTCGTGCGCAGGCACCGCGACCGGCTCTGGGGCGTCGCCCTGCGCACCCTCGGCGACCGGGAGGAGGCCGCCGACGCCGTGCAGGACGCCCTCGTCTCGGCCTACCGGGCCGCGCACACCTTCCGCGGCGAATCCGCCGTCACGACCTGGCTGCACCGCATCACCGTGAACGCCTGCCTGGACCGGGCCCGCAAGGCCGCCTCCCGCAGGACGTCACCCCTCGACGACACGGACCGCCTGGAGCGCCTCCTGGAGCCCCACGAGTCCGCCGAGGCTCCCGCGGAGCGCCAGGACCTCCACCGGCAGCTCCTGGCCGCTCTGAGCACCCTCCCGGCCGATCAGCGGGCGGCACTGGTCCTCGTCGACATGCAGGGATACCCCGTCGCCGAGGCCGCCCTCATGCTCGACGTCCCCGTCGGCACCGTGAAGAGCCGCTGCGCCCGCGGCAGGGCCAAACTCGTCCCGCTCCTCACTCATCTGCGCACGCATACCGGGGATAACACCGATACCGAGCGGGGAAGGAACCGGACACCGGGGACAACCGTCCCACCGGCGGCAGACCGCGGGGACCCGACCGCGGATCCCAACGCAGTGAAGGGCGGAGGTGGACGAGCGTGAACCCCACAACCGGCGCGACCGGCACGATCGGGCACCCCGACGTCTCGGAGATCTCCGAGCTGGCGGAAGGCCTCCTCTCCCCGTCCCGCACGGCGGAGGTACGCAGCCATCTCGGCGGCTGCCCCCTGTGCGCGGACGTCCGTGCCTCGCTGGAGGAGATCCGGGCCCTGCTCGGCACCCTGCCCGGCCCCGCCCGGATGCCCGCCGACATCTCCGGGCGGATCGACGCGGCCCTCGCCGCCGAAGCACTCCTCGATGCCACCGCGCCGCACCGGGAGCCCGAGCCCGCCGGGGCAGCCGGGGCGGCCGGTCCCGATGTTTCACGTGAAACACCCGCCGCCGCGCCCGGTGAAAAGGGCCCCCTGCGGCCCTCCGGTCACCCGGCCGGCGCAACCGGCCCCGGCCGGCGTCGCGCGCGCCGCCGGGTCGCTCTTGCGGGCGGTCTGCTCGCGGCGTGCGCCGCTGGCGTCCTGGTGTTCGGCCTGATGTCCGGCGACCGCCCCGCCCAGGACATGTCCGCACGGGGGGACGCGTCCACCGCGCAATCCCGGTCCGGCACGCCCGAGTACACCGCACAGGGACTCCCCGGCACCGTGCACCAGCTCCTCGCGTCCGCCGCCCGGGGAGACAAGGCGGCGGGGGAGCGGAACAACACCTTCGGAGTGGAGAACAGCCCCGCGTCCGAACCGAGCCTCGCCCCGGCCGACGGCGAGGCGCCCGGGGCACCCGCCTGCGTCCGGGAAGCCACCGGGAGAAGCGAGACCCCGCTGGGCTTCGAGTCCGGCACCTACGAGGGCAAGGACGTCTTCCTCCTCGTCCTGCCCCACCCCGGCGACCCCGCCTCCGTGGACGCCTATCTCGTCGGCTCCGCCTGCGTCACCGACCCCTCGGCCGTGCCCGGAAAGCCCCTGCTCACCCGCACCTATCCCAAGAGCTGAGAGGCCGGAAAGCCCAGGGGGACAACTCGGGAATGCAGGCGCCGTAGGATCCGTTGGGTGGGGTGAGAGTCCACACCGGCCCCCCGGTAGGCAGCAGGCAGTCCGCAGAGACGAGGAATCAACCCGTGAGCGACGTACGAAACGTGATCATCATCGGCTCCGGGCCGGCCGGTTACACGGCCGCCCTGTACACCGCACGCGCTTCGCTCAAGCCGCTGGTCTTCGAAGGTGCCGTCACCGCCGGTGGCGCGCTGATGAACACCACCGAGGTCGAGAACTTCCCCGGCTTCCAGGACGGCATCATGGGTCCGGACCTCATGGACAACATGCGCGGCCAGGCCGAGCGCTTCGGCGCCGAACTGATTCCGGACGACGTCGTCGCCGTGGACCTCACCGGTGAGATCAAGACCGTCACCGACACCGCCGGCACCGTGCACCGCGCCAAGGCCGTGATCGTGACCACCGGTTCCCAGCACCGCAAGCTCGGCCTGCCCAACGAGGACGCCCTCTCGGGCCGCGGCGTCTCCTGGTGCGCGACCTGCGACGGGTTCTTCTTCAAGGACCACGACATCGCCGTGATCGGCGGCGGTGACACCGCGATCGAGGAAGCCACCTTCCTCTCCCGGTTCGCCAAGTCCGTCACGATCGTCCACCGCCGCGACTCCCTGCGCGCCTCCAAGGCCATGCAGGACCGCGCCTTCGCCGACCCGAAGATCTCGTTCGCCTGGGACAGCGAGGTCGCAGAGATCCACGGCGAGCAGAAGCTCACCGGGCTGACCCTGCGCAACACCAAGACCGGTGAGACCTCCGCCCTGCCCGTGACCGGCCTCTTCATCGCCGTCGGCCACGACCCGCGCACCGAGCTGTTCAAGGACCAGCTCGACCTCGACGCGGAGGGCTACCTCAAGGTCGACGCCCCCTCCACCCGCACCAGCCTCACCGGTGTGTTCGGCGCGGGCGACGTGGTCGACCACACCTACCGTCAGGCCATCACCGCCGCGGGCACGGGTTGCTCCGCGGCCCTCGACGCCGAGCGCTTCCTCGCCGCCCTCGCGGACGCCGAGAAGGCGCACGCGGCGGTCTGACACCCTCAAGCAGCACCACACCCCACTCCCCGCAGGAAAAGAAGGAGGCCGCTGTGGCCGGCACCCTCAAGACCGTCACCGACGCAAGCTTCGATGACGACGTCCTCAAGAGCGACAAGCCCGTCCTGGTGGACTTCTGGGCCGCCTGGTGCGGTCCGTGCCGCCAGATCGCTCCGTCCCTCGAGGCCATCGCCGCCGAGTACGGTGACGAGATCGAGATCGTCAAGCTCAACATCGACGAGAACCCGGAGACGGCGGCCAAGTACGGCGTCATGTCCATCCCGACCCTGAACGTCTACCAGGGCGGCGAGGTCGTCAAGACCATCGTCGGCGCCAAGCCGAAGGCCGCCATCCTGCGCGACCTCGACACCTTCGTCACCATCAAGGCCTGACGCACCCGCGTCCGAGTCCGGACGCGATCGCGTGAAACGGGGCCGCCCCCTGCCAGGGGCGGCCCCGTCCGCATGTCCGGCCGCTCCGGGACCGGGGCGCTCCCGCCTCAGAGCGGACGCAGCGCCGGTTCCTTCCGGGCCGCGCCCAGCAGCCGGTCCAGGGCCAGCTCCACGTCTTCCTTCCACGACAGCGTGGACCGCAGCTCCAACCGCAGCCGGGGACGCGTCGGATGCGGGCGTACCGTCTTGAACCCCACGGCCAGCAGGTGGTCCGCAGGCAGCAGACAGGCCGGACCGTCCCACCGGGCGTCACCGAAGGCCTCGATCGCCCGGAACCCCCTGCGCAGCAGATCCTTCGCCACCGTCTGGACCATCACCCGCCCCAGCCCCTGGCCCTGATACCCCGGCATGATCCACGAGGTGATGAGCTGTACGGCGTCCGGGGACACCGGGCTGGTCGGAAACGCGGTCGCACGCGGCACGTACGCCGGCGGCGCGTACAGGACGAAGCCCACGGGAACCTCGTCCACGTAGACCACCCGGCCGCACGAACCCCACTCCAGGAGGACGGCGGAGATCCACGCCTCCTTCTCCTCGGCAGGGTTCCCCGCCTTCACGGCCGCCTCGCCGCTGACGGGGTCCAGCTCCCAGAAGACACAGGACCGGCAACGCCGGGGCAGGTCTTGAAGGTTGTCCAGCGTCAGAGGTACCAGCCGACGACCCATGACCGCATCGTATCCACAGCTCGAATCACCCGAAACCGCAACAAGGCAAAGGGGCGGGCCGCACCGGCTCACACCGGCACGACCCGCCCCCTGGCTGTGCGTTACTCCCCGGCAGCGCCCTGGTCCAGCACCCGGCCCTCGCCCGGCGCCAGGGTCCCCAGAATGCGCTCCAGGTCCTCCATCGACGCGAACTCGACGGTGATCTTGCCCTTCTTCTGGCCCAGATCCACCTTCACCCGCGTCTCGAACCGGTCCGACAGCCGCGTCGCCAGCTCATTGAGCGCGGGAGCGACCCGGGCACCCGCCCGCGGGCCCTTCGGCTTCACCGCACTCGGCGACTCCGAACCCATCAGCGCCACGATCTCCTCGACCGCACGCACCGAGAGCCCCTCGGCCACGATCCGGTGCGCCAGCCGGTCCTGCTCCTCGGAGTTGTCCACCGACAGCAGGGCCCGCGCGTGGCCCGCCGACAGCACACCCGCCGCCACCCGCCGCTGCACGGGCGGAGAGAGCTTCAGCAGACGCAGGGTGTTCGAGACCTGCGGACGGGAACGCCCGATCCGGTCCGCCAGCTGGTCGTGCGTGCAGTTGAAGTCCTGGAGCAGCTGGTCGTACGCGGCCGCCTCCTCCAAGGGGTTCAGCTGCGCCCGGTGGAGGTTCTCCAGGAGCGCGTCCAGCAGCAGCTTCTCGTCGTCCGTGGCCCGGATGATCGCCGGAATACGGTTCAGACCGGCCTCCCGGCACGCCCGCCAGCGCCGCTCGCCCATGATCAGCTCATAGCGGCCCGGGCCGGACTGGCGCACCACCACCGGCTGGAGCAGACCCACCTCCTGAATGGAGGTCACCAGCTCGGCCAGCGCGTCCTCGTCGAACACCTCGCGCGGCTGCCGCGGGTTCGGCGTGATCGAGTCCATCGGGAGCTCCGCGAACGTGGCCCCCGCCACCTCGCCGGCCTCCGGAACGGCGAGCGGCTCGGGCTCGCTCACGGATGCGGCCACCAGCGATGTTTCACGTGAAACATCGGCCTGCGCCAGCGAAGCCAGCTTCGCGGCCGCGATGCCCCGCTCCGACGGCAGCACCGGCATCGCCGACGGAGACGTCGACCCGGCACCGATCACCGGCGGCACCTTCTCCTGGGGAGCCGCGGGAATCAGCGCGCCGAGCCCCCGCCCCAGACCCCTACGTCGCTCACTCACTGGATCCCCTCCGCCATGCTCTGCGTGTTGTTCATGCCCGCACCCAGATGGGGGTGCTGGGGGTCGTACTGGAACCCGGCCCCGCGCAGCGCGATCTCCCGCGCAGCCTCCAGATAGGAGAGGGAACCGCTGGAACCCGGGTCGTAGGTCAGCACCGTCTGCCCGTAGCTCGGAGCCTCGGAGATGCGGACCGACCGCGGGATGCTCGTGCGCAGCACCTCCTTGCCGAAGTGCGTGCGCACCTCCTCCGCCACCTGCGAGGCCAGCCGGGTCCTGCCGTCGTACATCGTCAGCAGGATCGTGGACACGTGCAGGGTCGGGTTCAGGTGGGCCCGCACCAGGTCCACATTGCGCAGCAGCTGACCCAGACCCTCCAGCGCGTAGTACTCGCACTGGATCGGGATCAGCACCTCCGCGCCCGCGACCAGGGCGTTCACCGTCAGCAGGCCCAGCGAGGGCGGGCAGTCGATCAGGATGTAGTCGAGCGGCTGCTCGTACGCCTGGATGGCCCTCTGGAGACGGCTCTCCCGTGCCACGAGGGACACCAGCTCAATCTCCGCACCCGCGAGATCGATCGTGGCCGGCGCGCAGAAGAGGCCCTCCACGTCGGCCACCGGCTGGACGACCTCCATCAGCGGGCGGCTGTCCACGAGCACGTCGTAGATGGACGGCACGTCCGCGTGGTGGTCGATGCCCAGCGCCGTCGAGGCGTTGCCCTGCGGGTCGAGGTCGACCACGAGGACCCGCGCGCCGTGCAGGGCCAGGGATGCGGCCAGGTTCACGGTCGACGTGGTCTTGCCCACGCCGCCCTTCTGGTTGGCCACCACCATGATCCGGGTCTTCGGGGGCCTGGGCAGGCCCTCACCCGCACGTCCCAGGGCCTCGACCGCGATCTGGGCGGCTCGGCCGATGGGCGTGTCTTCGTTGTCCACTAGGGGCGGGGCCGATGTTTCACGTGAAACATCGTCGCCCGGGGATTCAGAGCGGGGACCGGGGACCGGATCGGCCATCGGCCCCGCAAGGTTGGCGTCTGACCGCACGGTGTCACTCTCCTCGGCATCTGGCTCGCGATGAACAGAGCCTGCCATGTCACCGGGGTCGCGAACCAGCGGGGCCCGTACTCCTGTGGATGAATCCACCGATGTGGACAACTCCGTCCCCCCTTCGCCCTTGCGGAGACGGGGGGACGTAGCCGCACGACCGCGGCTGATGATTCCGTGCAGCAGAGAGCGACGTTTCACGTGAAACACGATGCCCGGACGGAGTCATCCGGCCGCTACGACACTCCGAAATCCATACCTATAGGGCGCAACACGCCCCAGAACACGGCTCAGCGCCGCCGCCGCGTCCGGCTGGTCCGGGCGGCCTTGGCCCGCTTCGCCGCGAACCGCACCCCGCCGGGGCTTTCCCCGACCTCGACCCGCACCACGGTGGAGAGCGGGTCCACGATCCCCTCGCCCACATGCAGCACCGAGGTCTTCACCACACCGAGCTTGGTCAGCGCGGCCTTCGCCGACACCAGCTCCTCATCGGCGGTGTCGCCCTTCAGCGCCAGCATCTCGCCGTACGGGCGCAGCAGGGGTACGCCCCATCCGGCGAGCCGGTCCAGCGGAGCCACCGCGCGCGCCGTCACCACGTGCACCGGCTGGAGCTTGCCGAGAACTTCCTCGGCCCGCCCGCGCACCACCGTCACATGGTCGAGCCCCAGCAGCTCCACGACCTCCTGGAGGAAGTTCGTGCGGCGCAGCAGCGGCTCCAGCAGCGTGATCTTCAGGTCCCTGCGGACCAGGGCCAGCGGAATGCCGGGGAGGCCGGCGCCCGAACCCACGTCGCACACGGTGACGCCTTCGGGCACCACTTCCGAGAGCACGGCGCAGTTCAGCAGGTGCCTCTCCCAGAGCCGCGGCACCTCGCGCGGCCCGATCAGGCCCCGCTTGACACCCGCGTCCGCCAGCAGCTCCGCGTACCGCACAGCTTCCGGGAAATGCTCGCCGAACACCGCACGCGCCTCTTCAGGTGCCGGGGGCGCTTCTTCGGGCATCGGGGGAAGCTCAGCTGCCTCCGTCACGGGGACCGTCCTTCCGTACCGCATGGTTGTGAACCCACGGCATCACTGCCGTCACTGCCAGGCTGACAAAGATCGGCCCCGCCTGCGAGACAGACGGGGCCGGACACTCAAGCTTCCGGTCAGGCCGGAAGTACGACGACGAAGCGCTGCGGCTCCTCGCCCTCGGACTCGCTCCGCAGACCGGCGGCCGCCACGGCGTCGTGGACGACCTTCCGCTCGAAGGGGGTCATCGGGTCCAGCTTCAGGGGCTCACCGGACGTCTTCACGTCCTCCGCGGCCTTGGCGCCGAGGGCCGTCAGCTCCTCGCGCTTCTTCGCCCGGAAGCCGCCGATGTCCAGCATCAGCCGGCTGCGGTCCCCGGTCTCGCGGTGGACGGCCAGGCGGGTCAGCTCCTGCAGAGCCTCCAGCACCTCGCCGTCGCGGCCCACGAGCTTCTGCAGGTCGCGCGCGGAGTCGCTGACGATGGAGACAGAGGCGCGGTCCGCCTCGACGTCCATGTCGATGTCGCCGTCCAGGTCGGCGATGTCCAGCAGACCCTCAAGGTAGTCGGCCGCGATCTCACCCTCCTGCTCGAGGCGGGTCAGGGTGTCGCCACTCTCAGCGGCGGCGGTGGTGGTGCCTTCCGTCACGGGAGGGACTCCTTCTTACTTCTTGGGAGAGGGCTTGCTGGGGGGCGTCTGACGCTGCGACTTCGACTGCCGCTTCGGCTGCTGCCGCTTCTGGACACCGCCGCCGGACGCATCGGAGTCGACCGTCGCCTCGACGCTCTTCGCCACGGAGCCGTCCGCCTGCGCGGCCAGGCCCTGCTTGGTCAGACCGGTGATGAACTTGCGCTCGTTGTCGTTGCGGTCCGGGCCCTTGGCCACGATCGCCGCGACGATCTTCTTCTTGCCCCGGCTCTTGAGCTCGCCGTGCGAGGTGATCTGCTTCAGCAGGCGCGTCAGGTACTGGTCCTGGGCCAGGCTGCCCGGGGTGGGGTTCCGGTTGATCACGAACATCTGCTGGCCCATGGTCCACAGGTTCGTGGTCAGCCAGTAGACGAGGACACCGACGGGGAAGTTGATGCCCATGACCGCGAAGATCAGCGGGAAGACGTACATCAGCATCTTCTGCTGCTGCATGAACGGCGTCTTGACCGAGAGGTCGACGTTCTTCTGCATCAGCTGGCGCTGCGTGTAGAACTGCGACAGCGACATCATCACGATCATGACCGCGGTGACGATGCGCACGTCGGTGATCGAGGCGCCCAGAGCGGCGACCTTGTCCGCGCTGTCCGTGAACTTGGACGCCAGCGGGGCACCGAAGATGTGCGCGTTACGCGCGCTCTCCAGCAGCGGGCCGTCGATCTGGCCGATCGGAGTGCCGTTGGCGATGCCGGCGAGCACGTGGTAGAGCGCAAAGAAGAACGGGGACTGCGCCAGGATGGGAAGGCACGAGGAGAGCGGGTTGGTACCCGTCTCCTTGTACAGCTTCATCATCTCTTCGGACTGGCGCTGCTTGTCGTTCTTGTAGCGCTCCTGGATCGCCTTCATCTTCGGCTGGATCGCCTGCATGCCGCGCGTCGCCTTGATCTGCTTCACGAAGAGCGGGATCAGGCAGATGCGGATCAAGATCACCAGGGAGACGATGGACAGGCCCCAGGCCCAGCCACTGTCCGCGCCGAACATGGCGCCGTACACCTTGTGGAACTGGACGATGATCCACGAGACAGGCGTGGTAATAAAGCTGAACAGACTGGCAATCGTGTCCACTAATCAGGCTCCTTGAGCATTGCGAGATCTACGCAACGCACTGCGCAGCTGCTCGTGCCAACGCGGGCGTTTCCGGGGTGGGACGTGGTCCACGCCACCCGGGGACCACGGATTGCACCGCAGGATCCGCCAGGCGGTCAGAGCCGTCCCCTTCACCGCACCATGCCGGTCGATGGCCGTGTACCCGTAGTGCGAACACGAGGGGTAGTAGCGGCACACCGGCCCGAGCAGCGGACTGATCGTCCACTGGTACAGCTTGATCAATGCGAGCAGCGGGTACTTCATCGAGCCACGCCTCCCAAGAGCCGCAGCAGTGCGGCATCGAGGTCCCGGGCCAGCTCGTCGAGACCGGCATCACCCGCTCCGGGCAGAGCCCGTACCACCATCAGGCTACCTTCGGGCAGCTGGGACAGCCGCTCGCGGACGAGATGGCGCAAACGGCGCTTGACCCGGTTGCGTACGACGGCGATGCCGACAGCCTTGCTGACGACGAAACCCGCACGCGTCGAGGGATCGATCTCCCCCGGCTCGTGCGGGTCCGTTGCACCGCTTGTACGTAGGTGGACGACGAGGAGCGGGCGACCGGCCCGGCGACCTCGACGTACCGCGCTCGCGAAGTCCTCGCGCCGCCTCAGCCGATTGTCGGGAGACAGCACGACGTCACGATCCGCCCGTCAGTTACGCGGAGAGTTCGGCGCGGCCCTTGCCACGACGGTTCGCGAGGATGGCGCGGCCGGCACGGGTACGCATCCGGAGACGGAAGCCGTGGGTCTTGGCACGACGGCGGTTGTTCGGCTGGAAGGTGCGCTTGCTCACTCGGGGGCTCCAGAGAATAAATCGTTTAGGCGGGACATCGCCTGGCTGTCACCGTGCGCCCACGAGGAGAAAACTCGCGTGTTCGCCCGAGTGGCACCGCAAAACGATCACAACCAGTGATCTTCGCCCATCGGTAGGCAGGCGGCAGCAGCCATCGACAACTCGACCTCGTTACGGTACGCGCGGCTACGCCATCCGGTCAAACCGAGCCGGCGGTGCCCCACACTGTGCACAGGCTGTGGACAACGACTTGAACCGTACCCGCTGGCCTGACTACCGTTGCCTGACCCCGGATTTTTTGTCCCGACCGTCCCAAAGAACCACACATTCGTGGGACCCCCTCTGAGAGAGCGTGCTCTGTGGCTGACGTACCTGCCGATCTTGCCGCAGTGTGGCCAAGGGTGCTCGAAGGGCTCCTCGGGGAGGGACAGAACAGCATCGAGCCCAAGGACAAGCAGTGGGTCGAGCGCTGTCAGCCCCTGGCCCTGGTGGCGGACACCGCGCTGCTCGCCGTCCCCAATGAATACGGCAAGCGGATCCTCGAGGGCCGGCTCGCTCCGCTCATCAGCGACGCCCTCAGCCGTGAGTGCGGCCGCCCCATCCGGATCGCCATCACGGTCGACGACTCCGCCGGCGAACCCTCGCCCCCGGCTCCGTCCGCTTCTTCCTCCCGCGAGGACTACGAGCCGTACGGCGGCCAGCGCCCCGGCGGGCACACCGGTCCCATGGGTCACACGGGCCCCGGCGGCCACACCGGCCCCGCCGACGACCAGCTCCCCAACGCCCGGCCCGCCTACCCGGACTACCAGCAGCAGCGCTCCGAGCCCGGCGCCTGGCCCCGCGGCGGCCAGCAGGACGACTACGGCTGGCAGCAGCCCCGCCTCGGCGGTTTCCCCGAGCGCGACCCGTACGCCTCCCCGCAGCCGGGCTACATGCAGCAGTCCGAGCCCTCCTCCTACGACCAGGGCTCCTACGAACAGCAGAAGTACGAGCAGCAGGGTTACGAGGGTCAGCAGCAGCAGCGCGGCTCCCGCCAGTACGAGCAGCAGCAGTACGACCAGCCGCCCGCGCGGCAGGCGCCCAGCCGGCCCGCGCCCTCGGCTCCGTCCGGCGGTTCCACCTCGGGACCGCTGGAGCCGACCGCCCGGCTGAACCCCAAGTACCTCTTCGACACCTTCGTCATCGGCGCCTCCAACCGCTTCGCGCACGCCGCCGCGGTGGCCGTCGCCGAGGCGCCGGCGAAGGCGTACAACCCCCTCTTCATCTATGGAGAGTCGGGGCTCGGCAAGACGCACCTGCTGCACGCCATCGGGCACTACGCGCGGAGCCTCTACCCCGGCACCCGGGTGCGGTACGTGAGCTCCGAGGAGTTCACCAACGAGTTCATCAACTCGATCCGCGACGGCAAGGGCGACGCGTTCCGCAAGCGCTACCGCGAGATGGACATCCTGCTCGTCGACGACATCCAGTTCCTCGCGAGCAAGGAGTCGACGCAGGAGGAGTTCTTCCACACCTTCAACACGCTCCACAACGCCAACAAGCAGATCGTGCTCTCCTCCGACCGGCCGCCCAAGCAGCTCGCCACCCTGGAGGACCGGCTCCGCAACCGCTTCGAGTGGGGCCTGATCACCGACGTCCAGCCGCCCGAGCTGGAGACCCGCATCGCGATCCTGCGCAAGAAGGCCGTACAGGAGCAGCTCAACGCCCCGCCGGAGGTACTGGAGTTCATCGCCTCCCGCATCTCGCGCAACATCCGCGAGCTGGAGGGGGCGCTGATCCGGGTCACGGCCTTCGCGAGCCTGAACCGGCAGCCGGTCGACCTGGGCCTGACCGAGGACGTCCTCAAGAACCTGATCCCCGGCGGCGAGGACAGCTCGCCCGAGATCACCGCCACCGACATCATGGCGGCCACCGCCGACTACTTCGGGCTGACCGTGGACGACCTGTGCGGCTCCTCGCGCAGCCGCGTGCTGGTCACCGCCCGGCAGATCTCCATGTACCTGTGCCGGGAGCTCACGGACCTCTCGCTGCCCAAGATCGGGGCGCAGTTCGGCGGCCGCGACCACACCACCGTCATGCACGCGGACCGCAAGATCCGCGCTCTGATGGCGGAACGCCGCTCCATCTACAACCAGGTCACCGAGCTCACCAACCGCATCAAGAACGGCTGACGCCGGCTCTGTGGACGTGCCGTACGGGCGCCGCCGAGCCCTTCCAAACGCTTCTAGAGGGCGCTCCCGGGTCATTTCGGGGGCGCCCTTCTTCGTGCGTGCGCCCCCAGCCTGTTCGAATACGCCCCCTTGGAGGCAACTCATCCACAGATTGGGCGACTTTCTTCCGTCCACAGCCTGGGGACGGGGTTCATCGCCCACAAGACTGTCCACAGGGCCCGGGCGTGAGCCACCATCAGGGCTGGTCAGGCGCCTGTGGAATTGTGCGCAACGACTGTCCACAGGTTGTGGACGAAATATTCGTCCACAGGTCTGTCCACCGCGTTGTCCACCGGTGGTCCACAGCTTCACGGGTCCTGTGCACAGGATCAGACGACTTCCCCACACCGTTGTCCACTGTTCGGCAACCGGGAACCCTCCATCACCGCCCCGAGTGAAAGCGGTCACACCGAAGTCGACGTTTGGGTTGTGGAGTACTCGGGAAAACCTGGGGACACACCTGTGGAGTAGTCGGGGTCATCTGGGGATGGCCTGTGCAGAAGTTTTCGTTCTCCACAGAGACACCTGGTTGTCCACCGGTGTCGTGCACAGGGTGTGTGCATAAAAAACGCGGGCTGAGCTGCAGAAACACTGTTATCCACCGTTTCCACAGGCCCTACTACTACCCCCATAGAGAGTTAGCCCGGTTTCGGTTTTCAAGCGGGTCCTGTGCACAACTCGGTGGATCGCCCTCCCCGACACCTCGCTCCCGACTTGACCGCCAGCAGCGACGACTGTCGGCGCCGTACGTCAGACTGGTCCCCGGCATCGGTCGAGGCATCGACGAGCCGACGACGAAGGCCGGCAGGACGAGCGAGCAACAGCAGGAGGCGGTTTCCGGTGAAGATCCGGGTGGAGCGCGACGTACTCGCGGAGGCGGTGGCCTGGGCTGCCCGTAGCCTCCCGGCCCGGCCGCCGGTGCCCGTTCTCGCGGGCCTGCTGCTGAAGGCCGAGGAGGGCAAGCTGTCCCTCTCCGGCTTCGACTACGAGGTCTCGGCCCGCGTCTCCGTCGAGGCGGACGTCGAGGAGGACGGCACCGTCCTGGTCTCCGGCCGGCTGCTCGCCGACATCTGCCGCGCCCTCCCCAACCGCCCGGTGGAGATTTCCACAGACGGTGTACGGGCGACCGTGGTCTGCGGCTCCTCGCGATTCACACTCCACACCCTGCCTGTGGAGGAATACCCGGCGCTGCCGACGATGCCCACCGCGACCGGCACCGTGCCCGGCGAGGTCTTCGCCTCCGCCGCGGCCCAGGTGGCCATCGCCGCCGGTCGGGACGACACGCTGCCCGTGCTGACCGGTGTCCGCATCGAGATCGAGGGCGACAAGGTCACCCTCGCCTCCACCGACCGCTACCGCTTCGCGGTCCGCGAGTTCCTGTGGAAGCCCGAGGACCCCGAGGCCTCGGCCGTGGCCCTGGTGCCCGCCAAGACCCTCCTGGACACCGCCAAGTCGCTCACCAGCGGCGACACGGTCACCATCGCGCTGTCGGGCTCCGGCCAGGGCGAGGGCCTCATCGGCTTCGAGGGCGCCGGCCGCCGCACCACCACGCGCCTCCTCGAGGGCGACCTGCCGAAGTACCGCACGCTGTTCCCGACGGAGTTCAACTCGGTCGCCGTGATCGAGACCGCCCCGTTCGTCGAGGCCGTCAAGCGCGTGGCCCTCGTCGCCGAGCGCAACACCCCGGTCCGCCTCAGCTTCGAGCAGGGCGTGCTGATCCTGGAGGCCGGCTCCTCCGACGATGCACAGGCTGTGGAGCGCGTCGACGCGAAGCTGGAGGGCGACGACATCTCGATCGCCTTCAACCCGACCTTCCTGCTGGACGGCCTGAGCGCGATCGACTCGCCGGCCGCGCAGCTGAGCTTCACCACGTCCACCAAGCCGGCGCTGCTCAGCGGCCGCCCGGCGGTCGACGCCGAGGCCGACGAGGCGTACAAGTACCTGATCATGCCGGTCCGCCTCTCCGGCTGAGACCGGGAAACGACGCGGCAAGCCCCTCGGGCCCGGCCCCGCTTCCCGCGGGACCGGGCCCGAGGGCGTTCCGCCCCCCGCCGGCCGAAGCCCCGTGGAAGCCCCACAGGGGCCCCTGCCGGTCCGCAGGAGCCCGTACGGAGCCTCGTGCGCGGCCCGTCCGGTGCCTCGGCGCCGACACCCGGAGTGCCCGTGGCGCCGGGCGCCGCGGCCCGGCGTAGGCTCGGCACGGGGGGATGTCCCCGGGCAGGGGAGCACCCCGGCACAGACGGCCACAACGCTTAAGGAACCACCTGATGGAGCTTGGTCTCGTCGGTCTCGGCAAGATGGGCGGCAACATGCGCGAGCGCATCCGCCGCGCCGGCCACACCGTCATCGGATACGACCGCAACCCGGACCTCGCCGATGTCCACAGCCTGTCGGAACTTGTGGACAGCCTGCAGGCCCCCCGCGTGGTGTGGGTGATGGTCCCGGCCGGCGCGGCGACCCAGTCCACCGTCGACGAGCTCGCCGGCCTGCTCTCGCCCGGCGACATCGTCGTCGACGGCGGCAACTCCCGCTGGACCGACGACGAGAAGCACGGCGCCGAACTGGCCGCCAAGGGCATCGGCTTCGTCGACTGCGGAGTCTCGGGCGGCGTCTGGGGCCTGGAGAACGGCTACGCGCTGATGTACGGCGGCGACAAGGAGCACGTCGCGGCCGTCCAGCCGATCTTCGACGCACTCAAGCCCGAGGGCGAGTTCGGCGCCGTGCACGCGGGCAAGATCGGTGCCGGCCACTTCGCGAAGATGGTCCACAACGGCATCGAGTACGCCATGATGCAGGCCTACGCCGAGGGCTGGGAGCTCCTGGAGAAGGTCGACTCGGTCACCGACGTCCGCGAGGTGTTCCGGTCCTGGCAGGAGGGCACGGTCATCCGTTCCTGGCTGCTGGACCTGGCCGTGAACGCGCTGGACGAGGACGAGCACCTGCAGGAGCTGCGCGGCTTCGCGCAGGACTCCGGCGAGGGCCGCTGGACGGTCGAGGCCGCCATCGACAACGCCGTGCCGCTGCCCGCGATCACGGCCTCGCTCTTCGCGCGCTTCGCGTCCCGCCAGGACGACTCCCCGCAGATGAAGATGATCGCCGCGCTGCGCAACCAGTTCGGCGGCCACGCGGTCGAGAAGAAGTAATCCACAACCGCTCCACAGGTCCACAGCTCGCCAGTCCAGATGTGCACAGCCGGATGTGCACAGCCTGTGGAGCGGAGAACAGCAGAGCAGCAGGAAGCCGGGGGAGGTCGGCGCCACATGCACGTTTCGCATCTCTCGTTGGCCGACTTCCGCTCGTACGCCCGGGCCGAGGTTCCCCTCGACCCGGGCGTCACCGCTTTCGTCGGCCCCAACGGGCAGGGCAAGACCAATCTCGTCGAGGCGATCGGCTACCTCGCGACCCTCGGCAGCCACCGCGTCTCCGCGGACGCCCCGCTCGTACGGATGGGCGCCGAGCGCGCCGTCATCCGGGCCGCGGTCACCCAGGGCGAGCGGCAGCAGCTCGTGGAGCTGGAGCTGAACCCGGGCCGCGCCAACCGGGCCCGGATCAACAGGTCCTCGCAGGTCAGGCCGCGGGACGTGCTGGGCATCGTGCGCACGGTGCTGTTCGCCCCCGAGGACCTGGCGCTGGTCAAGGGCGATCCCGGGGAGCGGCGCCGGTTCCTCGACGAGCTCGTCACGGCCCGCTCGCCGCGGATGGCGGCCGTCCGCTCGGACTACGAGCGGGTGCTCAAGCAGCGCAACACCCTGCTGAAGTCGGCGGCGATGGCCCGCCGGCACGGCGGCCGCTCCATGGACCTGTCCACGCTCGACGTGTGGGACCAGCACCTGGCGCGCACGGGCGCGGAACTGCTGGCCCACCGGCTCGACCTGATCGCGACCCTGCTGCCGCTGGCGGACAAGGCGTACGAGCAGCTCGCGCCCGGCGGCGGCCCGCTCGGGGTGGCCTACAAGTCCTCCGCGGGCGAGCAGGTGGACAGCGGCGAGGCGCGCACCCGCGAGGCCCTGTACGAGGTCCTCCTCGGCTCGCTGTCCGAGGTACGCAAGCAGGAGATCGAGCGCGGGGTGACCCTGGTCGGCCCGCACCGCGACGACGTGGTGCTGCGCCTCGGCGAGCTGCCGGCCAAGGGGTACGCGAGCCACGGCGAGTCCTGGTCCTACGCGCTGGCCCTGCGGCTGGCCTCCTACGAGCTGCTGCGCTCGGAGGGCAGCGAGCCGGTGCTGATCCTCGACGACGTGTTCGCGGAGCTGGACGCACGGCGCCGGGAGCGGCTGGCGGAGCTGGTGGCGCCGGGCGAGCAGGTGCTGGTGACGGCGGCGGTGGACGACGACGTGCCCGGGGTGCTGGTCGGGACCCGGTTCGCGGTGTCCGGCGGGGAGGTGACCCGGCTGTGAGCGGCAAGCAGCAGGAGCCCCCGCAGACCCCCCAGCCGCAGGACCTGCCGCGCAAGGCGGCCGAACCCTCCGGCGTGGACCTGGCGCGCCAGGCGCTGGCGGCCGCGCGCGAGCAGGCGCGGGCCCGCGGCAACGCGGCGCAGAACAAGAAGGGCCGCCACCAGCCGGGCCTGCGCTCGGGCGCCCGGGCGGACGGCCGGGACCCGATGCCGCTGATGGCGGCGCTGGACCGGCTGCGCACGGAGCGCGGCTGGGAGATGCCGATGGCGGTGGCGGGCGTGATGGAGCGCTGGCCGGAGATCGTCGGGCAGGACATCGCCACGCACTGCGTGCCGGACCGGTACGAGGACCGCGAGCTGGTGGTGCGCTGCGATTCCTCGGCGTGGGCGGCGCAGCTGAAGCTGCTGGCCCCGCAGCTGGTGGCGCGGCTCAACGCGGACCTGGGGCAGGGCACCGTCCGGCTGATCAAGGTCCACGGACCGGGCGGCGGGCCGAAGCGGTACGGGCCCTGGCGGGCGCCGGGGAGCACCGGCCCGGGGGACACCTACGGGTGAGTACGGGAGCCGGCCCGGCGCGGTCCGACCGCGTGCGGGCGGCTTCGCATGCCCGCCGGCGCGGGCACCCGTACGGGTGAGTAGGGATCGGGCGGCCACCCGTGCGGACGGCTGCGCGGGTGGTGTCCCTCACGGTAGCCGGAGGTTGACAGCCCGAAGCGCTCAATGCCCGTGTGAGCCTCTTTGAGCCCCTCCCCGGATATGGGGAGTCGGAGAGAGGAGTTTCCGGGCGGCACATGCGGACTCAGGTACCGGCAAACGCCCATTCATGGGGGTGATACCGGTAGACTGAACGAGAATCCCGCGTACGCGCGGGATCCAGTCGAGTAAAGCTGACCACCGCTGACAACGCAGATCGACGCAGCCGCTCCCGCTTGCATGCATGCCGGCCCGGAGTACGGCCTGTGCTGTGCCAGAAAGGGCGCTTCGTGGCCGATTCCGGCAACCCCAACGACAACCAGTCCACAGTCGGCCAGAACGGCGAGGTCACTTCCTCGTACGACGCCAGTGCCATCCAGGTCCTCGAGGGCCTGGACGCGGTCCGCAAGCGGCCCGGCATGTACATCGGCTCGACCGGTGAGCGCGGGCTCCACCACCTCGTCTACGAGGTCGTCGACAACTCGGTCGACGAGGCCCTGGCCGGGCACGCGGACACCATCGACGTGACGATCCTCGCCGACGGCGGCGTGCGCGTGGTCGACAACGGCCGCGGTATCCCGGTCGGCATCGTGCCGTCCGAGGGGAAGCCGGCCGTCGAGGTCGTGCTGACGGTCCTGCACGCGGGCGGCAAGTTCGGCGGTGGCGGCTACGCCGTCTCCGGCGGTCTGCACGGCGTCGGCGTCTCCGTCGTGAACGCCCTGTCGACCAAGGTCGCGGTCGAGGTCAAGACCGACGGCCACCGCTGGACCCAGGACTACAAGCTGGGTGTCCCGACGGCGGCCCTGCTGAAGAACGAGGAGACGTCCGAGACGGGCACCTCGGTCACCTTCTGGGCCGACGGCGACATCTTCGAGACCACCGAGTACTCCTTCGAGACGCTCTCGCGCCGCTTCCAGGAGATGGCCTTCCTCAACAAGGGCCTGACCCTCTCGCTGACGGACGAGCGCGAGTCGGCGAAGGCGACGATGGGCGCGGACACCGCCGAGGAGACCGACGACCAGCAGGCGCGCACGGTCAAGTACCACTACGAGGGCGGCATCGTCGACTTCGTGAAGTACCTGAACGCGCGCAAGGGCGAGCTGATCCACCCGACCGTCATCGACGTCGAGGCCGAGGACAAGGAGCGCATGCTCTCGGTCGAGATCGCGATGCAGTGGAACTCGCAGTACACCGAGGGCGTCTACTCCTTCGCGAACACGATCCACACGCACGAGGGCGGAACCCACGAAGAGGGCTTCCGCGCGGCGATGACCGGCCTGGTCAACCGCTACGCGCGCGAGAAGAAGTTCCTCCGCGAGAAGGACGACAACCTCGCCGGCGAGGACATCCGCGAGGGTCTGACGGCGATCATCTCGGTGAAGCTGGGCGAGCCGCAGTTCGAGGGCCAGACGAAGACCAAGCTGGGCAACACGGAGGCCAAGACCTTCGTACAGAAGGTCGTGCACGAGCACCTCAACGACTGGTTCGACCGGAACCCGAACGAGGCCGCGGACATCATCCGCAAGTCGATCCAGGCGGCCACGGCGCGCGTCGCGGCCCGCAAGGCCCGTGACCTCACCCGTCGCAAGGGTCTGCTGGAGAGCGCCTCGCTGCCGGGCAAGCTGTCGGACTGCCAGTCCAACGACCCGACCAAGTGCGAGATCTTCATCGTCGAGGGCGACTCGGCCGGCGGCTCCGCCAAGTCCGGCCGCAACCCGATGTACCAGGCCATCCTGCCGATCCGCGGCAAGATCCTGAACGTCGAGAAGGCCCGCATCGACAAGATCCTCCAGAACACCGAGGTCCAGGCGCTGATCAGCGCCTTCGGCACGGGTGTGCACGAGGACTTCGACATCGAGAAGCTCCGCTATCACAAGATCATCCTGATGGCGGACGCCGACGTCGACGGCCAGCACATCAACACCCTGCTGCTGACCTTCCTGTTCCGCTTCATGCGGCCGCTGGTCGAGGCCGGGCACGTGTACCTGTCGCGTCCGCCGCTGTACAAGATCAAGTGGGGCCGCGACGACTTCGAGTACGCGTACTCGGACCGTGAGCGCGACGCCCTGGTCGAGCTCGGCAAGCAGAACGGCAAGCGGATCAAGGAAGACTCGATCCAGCGCTTCAAGGGTCTGGGCGAGATGAACGCCGAGGAACTGCGCATCACCACGATGGACGTGGACCACCGCGTGCTCGGCCAGGTCACCCTGGACGACGCCGCGCAGGCCGACGACCTGTTCTCGGTGCTGATGGGTGAGGACGTCGAAGCCCGGCGCTCCTTCATCCAGCGCAACGCCAAGGACGTTCGCTTCCTCGACATCTGAGTCGGCTCAGCTGACCGCTCGAAAGGACTTCTGACCAGCAATGGCCGACGAAACCACCCCCACCGCCGCGGAATCCGCGGAGGAGCAGCCCGTCGTACGCATCGAGCCCGTCGGGCTCGAGACGGAGATGCAGCGCTCCTACCTCGACTACGCGATGTCCGTCATCGTCTCCCGCGCGCTGCCCGACGTACGGGACGGCCTCAAGCCGGTCCACCGGCGCGTGCTGTACGCGATGTACGACGGCGGCTACCGGCCCGAGAAGGGCTTCTACAAGTGCGCCCGCGTCGTCGGCGACGTCATGGGTACGTACCACCCGCACGGTGACTCCTCGATCTACGACGCCCTGGTCCGCCTGGCCCAGCCGTGGTCGCTGCGCATGCCGCTCGTGGACTCCAACGGCAACTTCGGCTCCCCGGGCAACGACCCGGCGGCCGCCATGCGGTACACCGAGTGCAAGCTCATGCCGCTGGCCATGGAGATGCTCCGGGACATCGACGAGGAGACCGTCGACTTCACGGACAACTACGACGGCCGCAACCAGGAGCCGACGGTCCTGCCGGCGCGGTTCCCGAACCTGCTGATCAACGGCTCCGCCGGTATCGCGGTCGGCATGGCCACCAACATCCCGCCGCACAACCTGCGCGAGGTCGCGGCCGGCGCCCAGTGGGCGCTGGAGCACCCGGAGGCCTCGCACGAGGAGCTCCAGGACGCGCTCATCGAGCGGATCAAGGGCCCGGACTTCCCGTCGGGCGCCCTGGTCGTGGGCCGCAAGGGCATCGAGGAGGCGTACCGGACCGGTCGCGGCTCCATCACGATGCGCGCGGTGGTCGAGGTCGAGGAGATCCAGAACCGCCAGTGCCTGGTGGTCACGGAGCTTCCGTACCAGACCAACCCCGACAACCTGGCGCAGAAGATCGCCGACCTGGTGAAGGACGGAAAGGTCGGCGGCATCGCCGACGTCCGCGACGAGACCTCGTCCCGGACCGGCCAGCGCCTGGTGATCGTCCTCAAGCGCGACGCCGTCGCCAAGGTCGTGCTGAACAACCTCTACAAGCACACCGACCTGCAGACGAACTTCGGCGCGAACATGCTCGCGCTGGTGGACGGCGTGCCGCGCACGCTGTCGATCGACGCGTTCATCCGCCACTGGGTGACGCACCAGATCGAGGTCATCGTCCGGCGCACGCGCTTCCGCCTGCGCAAGGCGGAGGAGCGCGCCCACATCCTGCGCGGTCTGCTCAAGGCGCTGGACGCGATCGACGAGGTCATCGCGCTGATCCGGCGCAGCAACACGGTCGAGATCGCCCGCGAGGGCCTGATGGGCCTGCTGTCGATCGACGAGATCCAGGCGAACGCGATCCTCGAGATGCAGCTCCGCCGCCTCGCGGCCCTGGAGCGGCAGAAGATCGTCGCCGAGCACGACGAGCTCCAGGCCAAGATCAACGAGTACAACGCGATCCTGGCCTCCGAGGAGCGCCAGCGTCAGATCGTCAGCGAGGAACTGGCCGCCATCGTCGAGAAGTTCGGCGACGACCGGCGTTCCAAGCTGGTGCCCTTCGACGGCGACATGTCCATGGAGGACCTGATCGCCGAAGAGGACATCGTCGTCACGATCACCCACGGCGGGTACGTCAAGCGCACCAAGACCGAGGACTACCGCTCGCAGAAGCGCGGCGGCAAGGGCGTGCGCGGCACGAAGCTGAAGCAGGACGACCTCGTCGACCACTTCTTCGTGTCCACCACGCACCACTGGCTGCTGTTCTTCACGAACAAGGGCCGGGTCTACCGCTCCAAGGCGTACGAGCTGCCGGACGCCGGCCGCGACGCCCGCGGGCAGCACGTGGCGAACCTGCTGGCCTTCCAGCCGGACGAGAAGATCGCCCAGATCCTCGCGATCCGCGACTACGAGGCCGCCCCGTACCTGATCCTGGCCACCAAGGGCGGCCTGGTGAAGAAGACGGCGCTCAAGGACTACGACTCGCCCCGTTCGGGTGGCGTCATCGCCATCAACCTCCGGGAGACCGAGGACGGCAGCGACGACGAGCTGATCGGCGCCGAGCTGGTGTCCGCCGACGACGACCTGCTGCTGATCAGCAAGAAGGCGCAGTCGATCCGCTTCACGGCGACCGACGACTCGCTGCGCCCGATGGGCCGCGCCACCTCGGGCGTGAAGGGCATGAGTTTCCGTGGAGGGGACGAACTGCTCTCCATGAGCGTGGTCCGGCCCGGTACGTTCGTCTTCACCGCGACCGACGGCGGCTACGCCAAGCGGACGCCGGTGGACGAGTACCGCGTCCAGGGCCGTGGCGGCCTGGGCATCAAGGCGGCGAAGATCGTGGAGGACCGCGGGTCGCTCGTCGGGGCGCTCGTGGTCGACGAAACGGACGAAATCCTCGCCATCACGCTCAGCGGTGGTGTGATTCGTACGCGCGTCAACGAAGTACGGGAGACCGGCCGTGACACCATGGGCGTCCAGCTGATCAACCTGGGCAAGCGGGATGCCGTCGTCGGCATCGCCCGCAACGCGGAGGCCGGTCAGGAAACTGACGAGGCCGACGACAGCGAGAACGAGATCGGGACCGAGGCGGCCGTCGAAGGACAGGCTGCCGAGGCTGCCGGGGGCACGGAGCCCTCGGCTGGGGAGCACGAGGAGTAAGCGTGAGCGGAGCCACGGGCGCCGGACCGGCCCACACTGGAGCGAACGGTGCCCGTGGCCCCGCCGCGGACTCGCAGGGGGGAACCGTGACGGACACCCGAGGACCGCAGCCGCCTCAGTCACCTCAGACGCAGGCCGGCCCTCAGCAGCCCTACCACCCGCCGCAGGCGTACCCGGTGCCCCAGGGCCCCGCGGCGCCGCGGGGGGCGGGCGACCCCGGTGCGCAGCGCAAGCCGCGCACGGGGGCCCGTATGGCACCCAGGACGCGCAAGGCGCGGCTCCGGGTGGCCAAGGCCGACCCGTGGTCGGTGATGAAGGTCAGCTTCCTGCTGTCGATCGCGCTGGGCGTGTGCACGATCGTCGCCGCGGTGGTGCTGTGGATGGTCATGGACGCCATGGGCATCTTCTCCAGCGTCGGCGGCACGATCAGTGAGGCGACCGGCTCGAACGAGAGCAACGGCTTCGACCTCCAGACCTTCCTGTCGCTGCCGCGCGTTCTGATCTTCACGACGGTGATCTCGGTCATCGACGTGGTGCTCATGACGGCGCTGGCGACCCTGGGCGCGTTCATCTACAACCTGTCGGCGGGTTTCGTCGGCGGTGTGGAGCTGACGCTCGCCGAGGACGAGTAGAGCTTCCGAAGACGGGGCTGGTGACCTGCGCAGACGGGTCACGGGAACCGATTTTGGAGTCACCGGGTCTGTGCGCTAACCTTCAGAAGTCAGCGCGCAGCGCGGATGGGGCTATAGCTCAGTTGGTTAGAGCGCATCCCTGATAAGGATGAGGCCACAGGTTCAAATCCTGTTAGCCCCACAGTGTCGAAGACCCCCAGGCCCATGGCCTGGGGGTCTTTGTCGTTGGGCCAGTTGGTGGGGCGGTAGGTCACCGATCGGTATCGGTCGGTGTGTATTGTTGGGCGCCAGAAGTCCCCTACGTCAACGAAAGACGAGGTCGCGCGGTGAAGAAGCTGCTCCTGGTCGCACTGGCCGCCATCGGCGGGCTCCTCGTGTACCGCCAGATCCAGGCGGACCGCGCAGAGCAGGACCTGTGGACGGAGGCAACCGACTCCGTGCCTTCTGGTTCCGGTGTGTGAGACCCGAGGTTGATCCCAGAGCCCCGACTGCCGCTGCGGTCGGGGCTTTGTGCTGCTCTGTGACGAATTGTTGCGGTATGCAAAGAAGTTGCTTGCGTTGGCAAACTCGGGGTGGGTGCGCGTGATGGGTGGGGTACGTCGGGTACGGACGGCCGCGGTGGCGACGCTGGCCGCCCTCGGGCTGGTCGCGGCCCTGCCGGGGGCCGCGGGCGCGGCGGGGACCGCGCAGCCGGTGCCGCCCTACCGGGGCGCGGACGGCGCGGAGGCGGTGGTGGGCAAGCCCTCCACGGCCGGCGCCCCGCAGCTGAAGGCGGGGTCGGTCTACAAGGACTCGATCGCGCCGGGGGAGCGCTACTACCGGATCAGCCTCGACGACAGTTCGAGCGTGTACGTCTCCGCCGTGCTCCAGCCTCCGGGCAGCGCCAAGGTGAGCTACAGCGACGGCCTCGAGGTGGAGGTCCTGAACGCCGAGAACCGCTCCTGCCCGGGCAGCCCGGGGCGGGCGGCCTTCGGCTACGACCCCGTGCCCCTCAGCGCCGTGGGAGCCCGGGTGCGGCAGGAGGACGCCGACTGCCAGGGGGCCGCCACCTACTACGTCAAGGTCACGCGCGAGGCGGGCAAGGACGGGGAGCAGGCGGAGTGGCCCCTGGAGCTGAGGGTCCAGCGCGAGCCGGAGCTCGGCGGCGGGAACGCGCCCACCGCGGCCCCCAGCGTCTGGCCCTCGGCCTCCCCGACCCTGCCGGGCAGCGATCCTGCGCAGCGCACCGGCGGGACCGGCTTCAACGACGCGCGGGCGCTCGACACCGGGGTCTGGAGCGACGAGCTGCGGCCCGGCCAGACCCGCTTCTACCGGGTGCCGCTCGACTGGGGGCAGCAGCTCGGGCTCGCGGCCGAGCTCTCCGCCGCCAAGCTGACGAAGGACTCCGGGTACGCCCCGTCGGGGCTCACCGTCTCGCTGTACAGCCCGTACCGGTCCCTGGTCGACGACAAGGACGCCACCTACGACGGGAAGCAGGCGGGGCTCACCCTGCCGCGGACACCGCCGGTGGCGTACGAGAACCGCTTCTCCTCCGACCGGAAGCTCGGGGCGGTCCGGGTGGCCGGCTGGTACTACATCGCGGTCACCATGGCCGGGAAGGTCGCGGAGTTCACCCAGGACGCGGTGCCCGTCCCCCTGACCCTGCGCCTGGAGGTCATCGGTACGCCGGGCAAGGCCCCGGCCTACGCGGAGGACCTCGCGGGCGCCGGGTTCGGGGTGGCGGCCCAGGACCGTACGGCGGCCAAGGAGGGCAGCACGGCCGTGGAGGCCGACGCCGCCGCCGCGAACCGGTCGGTGATGCGGGTGGTCGCGGGCGCCGGCTTCGGTACGGGGACCCTGCTGCTGCTCGTGCTGGGCGGCTGGATCCTGCTGGCCCGGCGGCGCACCGCGTAGGGGGCCCGCGCTCCCTACATCCGGGTCAGGGCCCAGATCCCGACGGCGAAGCACAGCACCGCGGCGAGCAGGATCCCGGCGGTGACCTTCGCGGGCGGGGGCGCGAGCGCGGTCGTACGGGGCGCGGCGGGCACCGTGGCGGGCTCGGGCTGCTGGTACGGGTGCGGGTACGGGGCCGTCGGCAGCGTCCGGGCCGTCTGCGGTGCGGGGGAGGGCGGCGGGAGGTGGAAGCTGCCCGTCTCCGAGGGGCCGAAGACCCCGAGGGGAGCGGTGGCGGGCGTGGGGACGCCGGAGGGCTGCGCGGGTACGGAGGGCGCGGAGGGCGGTGCCGTCGGGGGAGTCTCGTACGCGGCTTCGTGGAGGGACCGGGGCGTGAAATCGGACGGCACCGGGCCCAGTTGGTCGAACACCTCGACCGGATCCCCGTCCGGGCCGGGCGGCGGCAGCAGCTCCACGGCCTCGGCGAGGGCCCTGCGCGCCCCGGTGGCCGTCTGGAACCTGCTCCGGGGGTCCGGCTGGAGCAGCGCGGCCAGGACGTCCCACAGCGGCGCGGGAACGCCCTCCGGGGCATCGGGGGTGCCGTGGGTGAAGAACTGCTCCACGAGGGCCTGGGAGTCGGGCTTGGCGCCCTGGAGCAGGTAGAGGCCGACCAGTCCGACGGCGAACAGGTCGGCGGTGAAGTCGGGTTCGGAGCCGAGGAGTTGCTCGGGGGCGAGATAACCCGGCGTGCCGACCACGTAGGCGGTCTCGGTCAACCGGGGCTCGCCCTTGCGCATGGCGATGCCGAAGTCGGACAGCCGCAGGTGCGGCCGCCCGGTTCCAGTGGCCTCCATCAGGATGTTGGCCGGTTTGATGTCACGGTGCACGACACCCTCCGCATGCACCGCCGCCAGCCCCGACAGGAGCTGGTCGAGCAGCGTGCACACGAACCGGGGCGGCAGGGCCCCGTAGTCCCCGATCACATGGGCGAGGGAACCGCCGGCGACGAGGTCCATGGTGAAGAGGACCTTGTCGTCGTCCGCCGCCCAGCTGGCCGGGGCCAGTACGTGCGGGTGATCGATCCGCAGCGCCTGCTCGCGGACGAACCGCAGCAGGGTGTGGGCATCGCTCTGCAGGAGGACCTTCGCTGCGACGTACCGGCGGCGCCGGTGGTCCCAGGCACGCCATACGGCGCCGGCGCCGCCACGTCCGATCGGGTCGATCAGTTCGTACCGGCCGGCGAAGATCTCACCCATTGCTGCGCCCGTCCCCCGTCGTCAGCTGTGTCCGTTGCCTGCGTGGCGTGTCAGTTCTGGTGCGCCTCGTAGTGCGCGACGGCGTCGGACGTGCGGCCCGCTCCGTACACCCGGAGAAACTCTGCCAGTTCCGGGTGGGTCGGGGCGAGGGTGTCCGCCGCGTCGATGATGTCGCCCGCCGCGGAGACCGAGCGCAGCAGCGACTGGATCTCGCGCACGACGCGCTTGACGGTGGGTGCGCCGGAACCGGTGGCGGCCTGGCTGGTGCTGTTGCTGAGGACGGAACCTCCCTGGGTCTTCTTGATCTCGTCCATGCGGTCGGTCGCCTCTCCTGCGCTGACGCTCCCGTCGGCCACCTGGCCGGCGAGATCCTGGAGAGCCTGAACCCGCTGGACCACGGCGGGGTTTCCGATCTTTGCCCGCTGACCGCTCATCAGCTGGGACAGCATCGGAGCCGACAGCCCGAGGACGGCAGCGAGGCGGGCCTGGTTCAAACCGAGGTCATCTATGAGCCGGCGGAAGAGCGCGCCGAGCGGCTCCCCGTACCAACTCCGCTGGAGTTCCCTGGCTCTGGCGGTCGCCTCTTGCTGTACTGCGTCCACTCTTACTACTCCCCTTCGCTGGTGCGAACCTCGCGAGCATCTTACGGAGAGTGGTCGCGGGGCGGGAGTCCCTATCATTTTGCGGGATGAGGGGGTACACCCGGTACTCTGTCCTACGGAACGGTCACTCCTTCCCGGAGGACGGCCGTGCCCGCGTACGGGGCCTTAGCTCAGTTGGTAGAGCGCTGCCTTTGCAAGGCAGATGTCAGGAGTTCGAATCTCCTAGGCTCCACAACAAGAAAACCCTGCCTGACCAGCGGAAACGCCGGTCAGGCAGGGTTTTTTCGTACCCGGCTCCGCGGGGTCAGCGAGGGCCGGGGCGGCGGCACAGTTCGTCGAGCCGGGAGATGCGCCAGCCTTCGCCCAGGGGTGCGCCCCGGGGAGTCAGCAGGACGCCCGAGTTCGCCCGTACCGCTTCGGTCAGTGCCGGGCCGCGCAGGTCCGGGGAGGCGGTGAGGGTCCGGGCGAGGGCCGTGACCGCGCTGTCGGCCCGGCGCACCGCGCAGGAGTGCGCGTGGACGGCCCAGACTTCGAGGCCCGCCGCGTACGCGTCGAGGGAGCCGAAGGTGCCGAGCCCGCAGTCGGCCGGGATCAGCACCGGCCCCTTGGGCGCCACCGCGCGGGCGAGGCGCAGGCAGAGTTCCTGGGGGGCCAGTACCGCCAGGACGTCCTTCGCGGCGGCGGCCGCGGACGGGGCCGTGGCCAGTCCGGCCACGGCGGCCTCCTCGCCGACCCGGCGGGCCAGTTCCGTCCACTGGGCACTGCCGTCGTGCAGCGTCGAGAGGGAGACCGCCCCCAGTGCGGCCGCCCCCTCGACGATCAGGCGCGGCAGGGAGTCCTCGTCGGGGGCCCAACTGAGCGCGGTGGCCCCGGGCTGCAGGAAGGGCAGCAGGCAGGTCAGCCCCGCCGCCCCGTAGGCCGCCGCCACGGCCTTGCCGCGGGCCGGGTCGCTGTGCCCGACCACCGCCGCGTAGTCCCCGGCCACGACGTCGTCCTCGACCCCCGCGGTCTCGTCGTGCACGCGCCAGTCGGCCGCCGCGGGGTGTTCGGTCTTCGCCCGCTCGATCCCTCCGAGGAGCGCCGCCCCCCAGGCGGCCCGGGGGCCGGTCAGTGGGGCGACGACCGCTACTTCCGGTCGCCTCGTCATGGTCAGCCCCAGATGAAGGAGTCGGTCGCGGCAGCCGCCGGCTGCTGCGCGGCGAGGGCCGCGGGGGCCCCGCCGAGGACGAAGGCGGCGGCGATCACGGCGAGCAGAGCGGTGCGGACACGAGACATGGAGAACCCCCGGAAGATGTGTGCTGTGGTCTGGGACCAGCATGCTGCGGGTGCTTCGGCGGTGGCTACGGATGCGAAGTTCCGGGACCGGCCATGGCCAGGGGCGGACACGGCGAGCGCTCCGGCGGCCACTCCCACCTCTGCGGATGTCCGCATGCCGGACCCGGCTGGCCGTGGTGCGGACCCCTTCTTAGGATCGCGGGTGCGAACCGTGGGGGATGGTTCGTCAAGCCGAGGGGGCGGTGTGGACGACGTACGGGCCAAGGCCCAGGAGCTGTACCGGATCGCATTGGACGACGCGTCGTGGCGACCGGAGCTCGTCACCGTCCAACGCGGCTGGACCGACCCGGAGTTCGCGGACGTCCTGCGTCTGCTCAACCGGCTCGGACTGTTCGTCCCCTCGCCGGAGACGCGCAACGGCTGGACGGCGCTGGCCCCGGACACGGCCCTGCGCAACCTCCTGCTGGAGGAGGAACAGCACACGGGGGCCCTGCTCACGGCCGTGCAGCAGACCCGGGCCGCGCTCGCCCAGGTCGTCACGGACTTCCAGCCGGTGCACGCCCGGGAACTGTCCTCCGTACAGATGGAGGTGGTCACCGGAGCCGCCAACGTCTCGGCCGCCCTGGAGGACGCCTCGCAGCGGGTCGAGCGCGAGGTGCTCTCCCTGCACCCGGGCCGGGCGCTGCCCGCCGAGATGATCGAAGCGGGCCTGGAACGGGACCGGCTGGCGCTCGGCCGCGGGGTGCAGATCCGTACCATCCACCTGGGTTCGGCCGCCGCGGTGCCGCACATGACCTCGTACCTGCGCAGGCTGAACACCGCCGGGGCCCAGGTGCGCACCGCGCACACCCTGCCCCTGCGGCTGATCGTGGTGGACCGCTCCCTGGCCATCGTCCCGGCCCCCGAACCGGTGGACGGGGACATCGCCGCCGTCGTGCTGCGCGGGGAGACGCTGGTCGGCGTGCTGCGCGGGATCTTCGAGCACTGCTGGGCGGCCGCCAGCGTGCTGGGCGAGGCCGGTACCGCGGCGAGCACGGCGGCCCCGGAGGGCGAGGGCGGCTGGCAGCCCACCGGCCGCCACCGCGAGCTGCTGCGGATGCTGGAGGGCGGACTGACGGACGAGACGATGGCCCGCAAGCTCGGGGTGTCCGAGCGCACGGTCCGCCGTCTCGTCTCCGAGCTGACCGAACGGCTAGGCGCGGCCAGCCGGTTCCAGGCCGGGGTGTGTGCGGTCCGGCTCGGCTGGCTCGACGACTGAGGCGGTGGTCTCGGTCGGGGCGGGCTCGTTCGGGGCGGCCTCTTCCGCGGTGGCCGGGCCGGCGGCGGCCGTGCGGCCCCAGGCGGTGCCCGCGAGGACCAGCAGTGCGCCCGCCAGGCCGAGCAGTCCGGGCCGGTCCCCGGCCAGTGCGATGCCGAACACGGCGGCCCACACGGGCTCGGTGCCCAGCAGGAGGCTGACCCGCGAGGGCGAGGTCTTGCGGACGGCCCACATCTGCGTGAAGAAGGCGAAGAGCGTGCAGAACACGGACAGGTAGACCAGCCAGAGCCAGTCGGACACGTCGAACGCGGCGGCCGCCGCCCACGGGGTGCCACCGGTGCCCGGGGCGAAGGACAGCAGGGCGAACACCGTGACCGCGCTGCCGAGTTGGAGCGTGGTCATCGACATCGAGTCCGCACCCCGGACCGACTTCATCCGCGACATCGCGAGGACGTGGACGGTACGGGCCAGGGCGGCGCCCAGCATCAGCAGGTCGCCGAGCGAGGGCGCGGTGAAGCCGGCCCCTTGGGTCAGCAGCAGGACGCCCGCCACCGACAGCCCGGCCGCCGCCATGAACGGGCGCGGCAGCGCGGTCCCGCGGATCCGGCTCTCCGCGATCGGGGTGAAGATCATCGTGAGGCTGATGATGAGCCCGGCGTTGGTCGCCGAGGTGTGCACCACCCCGTAGGTCTCCAGCAGGAAGATCCCGGCGAGGATCAGCCCGAGGACGCCCGCGCCGCGCACCTGCACCCCGCTGAGGGCGCGGAGCTTGCGCCACCCGGCGATGACGAGCACGGGCAGCGCCACCGCGAACCGCAGCACCAGCACGGCCAGCACGGTCTGGGTGGTGGTGACGCCCTTGGCGGCCAGGTAGCTCGATCCCCACACCACTGCGACCAGCAGTACGGGCAGATCGGTCAGCCAGGCGCGGCGGGCCCGGGCGGTGGCGGTGGCGGTCATCGGGACTACTCCTACGGGGTGTGGGGGAGGGCGGAGCGCGGGGGGCGGGCTCAGCGGGCGGTGTAGGCGATCACCAGGACGTCGCGGTGGGCCGCGGTCTCGGGGTCGACGGGCTGCAGCCCGGTCACCGAGTGCAGGGTCCTGCGGTCGTCGCCGAGCAGGAGGTCGCCGGGCTCGGTCAGCGTGGTGGTGAGCAGGTGCTCGCCGGCGTCGGTGTAGACGCCGCTCTCGCCGCCGGTGACGTTGGTCCGGCCGATCATCAGCGAGGTGATGAAGGTGACGCCGTCACGGTGGCGGCCCTCGGGGGCCGGCTGCCCCTCCTGGTCGGCGGAGGCGATGATCCGGTACGGGTGGAGCTTGATGTTCCAGGTCTTCGTACCGTCGACCGCCGTGAAGATCCGGCCCAGTTCGACCAGGACCGACCGCAGGAGCTGGTCGCCGACGAAGGCGCCGGTCAGCGGGTCGAAGACGCGCTCCACGCCGCCGTTGAGGGGGTTGACGTCGGTTTCCTGGCGGTAGGGCTCGTGGGGGAGCAGGCTGAGCTCGCCGGAGTCCGCGTCGAGCTCGAACTGGCCGTAGCGGCGGAAGCGGTAGGTGCCGCCGTCGGCCATGTGGGTGTCGAGCGTCAGCTCGTCCCAGTGGGCGGCGAAGCGGGCCCAGTCGGAGGCCTCTGCGTCGACCAGGTCGGAGAGGGCCCGGGAGGGCATCAGGTGCCCGCCGGATCCGGCGAGGGCGGCGGTGGCGTCGAGGGCGACGGGGTGCGTGGTGGAAGCGGCAGTGGTCATGGAAGTGCTCCGTGGAAACGAGGAAGAACGGTCGGTACGGGGGGTCGGCGCGAGGAAGGGGGCGAGGGAAGGGGGTGAGGGAAGGGACTCAGACGGCCGTGAGCAGGGAGTCGGCGCGGGCGAACGGCGCGGACTCGGCTTCGATCGCCCGCTCCTCCCAGGCCTCGCGGTCCCGCAGGTACAGCGGCTTGAGGGCGTTGATGGCCCGGGTGTCGGCCCCGCCGGTCCGCAGCCGCCAGGTCACCGAGCCGGTGGTGCGGGCGGCGCAGGTGTCCATGAACGCCTGGACGGTGAGGCGAAGGTCGCCGAACCAGCGGCCTTCCAGCGCCTCGCGCACCCAGACCTGCTCCAAGTGGCGCTTCTCCCGGATGAGTTCGGCGTCCAGGCAGGCGCTCTCCACGTGCCGGTAGCTGCTCAGCAGCAGGTAGGCGCCGGGCATCTCGCGGATCTCCAGCACCTTCTCGCCGTGGTCCAGGTGCTCCAGGCCGGAGTAGCGGCCGAGACCGTAGGCGCCCACCCGGTGGTTGAGCTGGTCGATCAGGTCGGTGAGCGGCATCGGCACCCCGTCGACGGCGACCGGGAGCCCGCGCTCGATGGAGACGGTCAGGGTCTCGGAGTCGCCGGGCAGGGCGGTGGGCCGGCTCCAGGTGTACATGTCCTCCGGGACGGCGTGGCGCTCCGGGTCGTCGAGGATCCCGGACTCGAACTCGCGGCACCACAGGTTGGAGTCGCCGCTGACGATCCGGCCGGCGAGCAGGTCGATCCCCGCGGACCGCAGCTCGACCAGCTTCTCCTCACGGGTGACCGGGTCCAGGTCGTACGGGCTGCCGAAGCTGCCCTCCCAGCCGAGCAGGGTCAGCGCGCCGTTGAGCCGGCGCAGGGTGTTCTGCGAGCGGTTCGCGGTGTGCAGGACGGTCTGGGCGCCGAGGGCGCGTGCCAGGTCCACCGCGCTGCGGGCGATGAGCGGACGGCTGAGGGTGGAGCTGACCGGGTGAATGCCGAGGTAGACGGCCTGGGCGGCGATCGCGGGGGCGACGTACTGGCCGGCGAACTCCTCGCGCCGGTCGAGGATGTGGATGGTCGCGCCGAGCGCCTCCGCCACCTGACGCTTGTACTGGCTCGACTCGTCCTCGCCGATGTCGACGCTGACGGCGTGCACGTCGCGGACGCCCATGCGGCGCAGGCGCAGCAGCAGGTACGAACTGTCGAGGCCGCCGCTGAACAGGGTGACGACGGGACGGTTCGGGTCCAGGGTGTCGAGCTGCGAGAAGGAACGTATGAGCGGGGACTGCATGGTCTCTCCAACCTTGGCGCGGTTCACAAGAGAGGAGATTTCCCTGCGGCGGACTTCCGGACAATGGATTCCGGCCTTCCGCGCCCGGCCATGACCGGTCCCGGACGCGGCTCGGGCGGGGCTTCGACCGGAGCCGCGACGGCATGAGAAGAGCCCCCTCGGCCCGCGGGAGTGCGGGATCGAGGGGGCTCTCGGGTCTCAGAGCTCGGGTCAGGGGTCTGAGGCCAGGGGGCTGAGCTCAGGGGGCTGGAGGTCAGGGGCTTGGGGGTCAGGCGCGGGTACGGGCCTTGCGGGCGCGGAGCGTCAGGGCGGTGGCGAGGCCGGCGAACAGTGCGACGAGGCCGGCGCCGATGGCCGCGGTGTCGACGTCGTCCTGGGGGGAGAGCTCGGCGCCCGCGGCGACCGGGCCCTTGGGGACGACGACCGTCTGCGGCTTCGCGTCCGTGGCGGGCTTGGCGGAGGGCTTGGCGGCGGGCTTCGCCGAGGGCTTGGCGGACGGCTTCACGGACGGCTTCGCGGACGGCTTGGCGGACGGCTTCGCGGCGGGTTCCGCCTTCGGCATCAGCTGGAAGGTCGAGGCGCCCTCGCCCAGTACGCGGATGTCGAATCCCTCGCCCTTGTTCGTGAGCTTGTACTGGACACCGTCGAGCACGGCGAGGGGGTGGGTGAGGTCGAGCTTGGCCAGGACGCGGCCGGCCCAGTGGGCGGCGCCCTGCGACGTGTCGACGCCGGAGCGGATCCAGACCTCGGGGCCCTCGGACTTGTTGCGCAGCACCGCGATCCTGCCCTTGCCGAGCTGGACGATCTGACCGTCGTAGCGGTCGTTGCCCGAGGAGTCCGCCGACACCGCCGACTTCGCCGACACCGCAGTCACGGCCTGCGCAGCCTGGGCGGGCGCGGCGATGGCCGACGCGGCGGGCGCCAGGAGCGCTCCGGCGAGGGCGGCGGTGACGATCGAGGTGCGGAGGGCGGTACGCATAACGACTCCTTGGAGCATGGTCGGGGAGGGCGGAGAGTCGCATGCCGCGGTGTCTCTGTCGGGGTTTCGTCCGGTCAGGTCTGCGGGGCTGCTGATGAGAAATCTACGGATCTTGATCGGTCGGAACATGGGATTCCTGTCATGGCCGGGTAACAGGCACCGGTCGTAAAACCGCCGGATGGTCGGCGCACTCCACGGTTAGAGTCCCCTGTCCGTGGAGTGACGTGACAAGTCTTTAGAAGTCTTACGGCTTAGGGGAGTTCGCATGACCGTGGAAGCGAAGAGCACCGAGAAGGCACTGCGGCTGCGGGAACTGGGCGAGGCCCTGCTCGTCCTGCCCAATGCCTGGGACGCGGGCAGCGCGGCGGTGATCGAGTCGGCCGGGGCGGCGGCCATCGCCACCACCAGCGGGGGCGTGGCCTGGTCGATCGGCCGCGGGGACGGGCAGCAGGCGACGAAGGCGGAGATGCTGGCGGCGGCCGCGCGGATCGTGGCGGCCGTGGACATCCCGGTCACCGTGGACATCGAGGGCGGCTACGAGGACGTGGAGGCCACCGTGCGCGAGGTGGTGGCGGTGGGCGCCGTCGGGATCAACCTGGAGGACTCGAAAGCGGCCGACGGTACGCTCCACACCGCCGCGGAGCAGGCCGACCGGATCCGCGCCGCCCGTGCGGCGGCCACCGCGGCCGGGCTGCCGGAGCTGGTGATCAACGCCCGTACCGACGTCTTCCTGTTCGGGATCGGTGCGGAGTCCGGCCGCCTCGCCGACGTCCTGGCGCGGGTGGAGGCGTACGCGGCCGCCGGGGCCGACGGGATCTTCGTGCCGGGGCAGCTGGACCTGGACGCCCTGGGCGAGATCGCGCGGGGCCCGCTGCCGGTCAACGCGATGGCCGGGCCGGGCGGTCCGTCCGTCGCCGAGCTGGCGGAGGCGGGGGTGCGCCGGGTCAGTGTCGGGACCGGCGTGGCGCAGGCGGCGTACACGGCGGCCCGCGCCGCGGCGGTGGAGGTGCTGGAGCAGGGGACGTACGGGGCCCTCGAAGGGGCGGTCGACTACGGGACGCTCAACGGCCTCTTCGTGAAGTAGGCCCCGGCCCGCCGGCCTGTCGGCCCGCCCGATGTTTCACGTGAAACATCGGGCGGGAGTCACCGGCGCGGACCGGTCCGCAGCAGGGTCGCCGCCACCACGAGCGCCGTGAGCATCAGCCCGGCTCCGATGCCGAAGGCCAGGTGGTAACCGGAGGTCAGGGCCGCGGCGCGGTCGAGGCCGGTGGCGAGCGCCGAGTCGGTGCGGGCGGCGGCCAGGGTGGAGAGGACGGCGACGCCGAGGGCCATGCCGATCTGCTGGGTGGTGTTGAACAGGCCCGAGGCGAGGCCCGCGTCCTGCTCGTCGGCGCCGGACATCCCGAGTGCGGTGAGGGCGGGCAGGGCCAGGCCGAAGCCGGCGGCCAGCAGCATCACGGGGAGCAGGTCGGTGACGTAGTCGGCGTGGACCGGGAGCCGGGTCAGCAGGCCCAGGGCGGCCACGAGCAGGGCGAGTCCGGCGAGCAGGACGGCCCGTTCGCCGAAGCGGGCGTTCAGCGGCGCCGAGGCGAAGAGGGAGACCCCGCCGATGACCACGGCCGCCGGGAGCATGGCCAGGCCGGTCTCGGCGGCTCCGTAGCCGAGCACGTTCTGGAGGTACAGGGCGACCAGGACCTGGAAGGAGAACAGTGCGGCCACCATCAGCATCTGGACCAGGTTGGCACCGACCACGGTCCGCGAGCGGAAGATCCGCAGCGGTACCAGCGGGGTGCGGGCCTTGGCCTGGCGTGCGGTGAAGCCGGCGAGCAGGGCGACCGAGAGCGCGCCGAGGCCGAGGGTGTGGGCGGAGGCCCAGCCGTAGCGCTCCACCTCGACGACGGTGAAGATGCCGAGCATCAGGCCCGCGGTGACCAGGAGGGCGCCGATGACGTCGGCTCCGGCGCGCAGTCCCAGGCCCCGATCCGCAGGGAGTGCGGGCAGGGCCAGCGCGAGGGCGGCCAGTCCTATGGGCAGGTTGATGAAGAAGATCCAGTGCCAGTCCAGGGCATCGGTCAGGACACCGCCGAGCACCTGGCCCAGGGAGGCTCCGGCCGCGCCGGTGAAGGAGAAGACGGCGATGGCCTTGGCCCGCTCGCGCGGTTCGGTGAACAGCGTGACGAGGATGCCCAGGCTGACGGCGGCGGCCACGGCGCTGCCGAGGCCCTGGAGGAACCGGGCGGCGATCAGCACCTCGGGCGAGCCGGCGAATCCGGCGAGCAGGGAGGCTCCGGTGAAGACGCCGGTCCCGGCCAGGAACATCCGCTTGCGGCCGATGAGGTCGCCGAGCCGGCCGGCGAGGAGCAGCAGGCTGCCGAAGGCGATCAGGTAGGCGTTGACGACCCAGCTGAGTCCGGCGGGGGTGAAGCCCAGGTCTTTCTGGATGGCCGGCATGGCGACGGTGACGATGCTGCCGTCGAGGACGGTCATCAGGACGCCGGTGGACAGCACACCGAGGGCGGTCCAGCGGGAGCGCAGCCCGCGTGGTGCGGCCGCGGTGGCTGGTGTGGCCGGGGTGGCCGGGGTGGCCGGGGTGGTGGAGGAGGCGGGAGCGGGAGCGGCGGTGGCAGGCATCTGTGTCCCCAGTCGGTGGTCGGCGGGCTGACTTGATGAGACCGTATCAGATAGTTCTGTTGCAGACGATCTGTTGGAGACTGAATTGCTAGACTGGTGGACATGACAGCCATGGCACCCGCGCAGAACGAGCCGGACCTCTCCTTCCTCCTGGACCACACCAGCCACGTCCTGCGCACCCGGATGGCGGCGGCACTCGACCGGATCGGCCTCACGGCACGGATGCACTGCGTGCTCGTGCACGCGCTGGGGGAGGAGCGGACGCAGATCCAGCTCGCCGAGATCGGGGGCATGGACAAGACGACGATGGTCGTCACCGTTGACGCCCTGGAGAAGGCCGGACTGGCCGAGCGGCGGCAGTCCGGTACGGACCGCCGGGCCCGCGTCATCGTCGTCACGGAGAAGGGCGCGGCCCTGGCGCAGGAGAGCAGCCGCATCGTCGACCAGGTGCACGCCGACGCCCTCGGCTCCCTCGCCGACGCGGACCGCGAGGCCGTGCTCCGGGTACTGAACCTGCTGGTCAAGGGCGATCTGGAGACCCCGTCGGAGAGCCCGAGGCCGGCCCGCAGGGCTCGCCAGTAACCGACCGGCATCCCCCGGATGGCCCAGTCACAGGGCCGTCCCGGACCTTCTGGCAGAGAGTGGAACAAGGCACTCAGCCCAGGGGGGCACCACCATGCCGGAGGCGTACGCACATGGGACTGTTCGACTTCATGAGGTCCGACAAGAAGAAGGAACAAGCCGAGAAGGCCGCCCAGAAGGCGGCTGAGCAGGTGCAACAGCAGGCCGCGGCCGCCCCGGCGCCGCCGTCCGCGATGCCCGGCGACACCGGGACCAAGTACACCGACGCGGCAGCGGCGACCAAGGCGGCCGCCGAACGCATGGCGGCGGCAGCGCCGCCCAAGGCCGCGCCGGCGCCCCCGGTCGCACGCCCCGCCCCGCACACGCCCACGCCGGCCTCCGCCGCGCACAAGGCGGTGCCCGCGGCGCCGATGCCGAAGCCGGCACCCAAGGCGCAGCGCACGTACACCGTCCGCTCGGGCGACTCGCTCTCCGCGATCGCCCGCCGTGAGCTCGGCAACGAGGGCCGCTGGCGCGAGCTCTACGCCATGAACAAGGGCGTCATCGGCTCGAACCCCGACATGATCCACCCGGGGATGAAGCTCAACCTCCCCAGCTGAGCCGAAGCTGAGCTGAGCGGAGCGCAACGCGAGAGTGGGGCCCGGATCCTTCCCAGGATCCGGGCCCCACTCTCGTTGTCTCGTTCTGCGTTCCTCAGCGGTGCTTGCGCTTCGCGTCTTCCGCGTCGATCCGCTCCTGCACGGCCTCGGCCTCCGCCTCCAGGCTGGACACGGTGTTCCTCGCCTCGTGCTCCTTCGCCGCCAGCTCCTCGTCGTAGGGGGCCGGAGCCTCCTCCCGCGCCGACAGCTCGGTCGCGGCCGGCGGCTCGACGAGCCAGTCCGGGTTCGACTGCTGGTCCCACCACTTCCACGCGGCGAAGGCCCCGCCGGCCAGGACGCCGACCACCGCCACGCCCTTGAACAGGCGACCGCAGCGCGCACGCCGCTCGTGCCGCCGTACGAGCTTCTTGACCTCCTTGGCCGACACCTGGCCGCGCAGCGCCGCCAGTGCCGCCGTCGACCGGGATGCGGCCTCCTCGGCCACCGGCTGGGCGGCCGCGAGGGCACTCTCCAGCTTCGGCTGCGTGTACTCCACCGCGTGCAGGGCCGCCAGGCGGGTCTGCTTCACGGCGTTGGACGCCGCCCGGTCGACGTTCGGCGGCACATGGGAGCGCGCCGATTTGATCCGGGGCTGTACGTGGCAGTCGTACGTCTGGCGGGCTTGTTTGGCAGCCTCGCCGGCCGCGTACGACACCTTCGGCGCAAGCCGTTCATTTGCTTCGTGGGCGTAATGCACCGCAGCGTGCTTGGCGGATTCCGCGTACGGCGCCACCACTTCCGCTGCGTGCCGCGCCGTATCCCTGGCACTTGATGCTGCCAGACGCACGCTTTCCTTGCGGGTCACGGGATCCTCCTCCTCGGTGGCGGACACAGTTCACCTTTCCACCCTTTGTCGGATCATGCCTCCCATACCGCCGACCGGCATGCGTGACAGGGCATACGGGTGGACGATTTCCGTCCTGTGCAGCCCTCCGTGCGAGGATCTGAAACCGACAGTGACGACGAGAGGAAGGCAGATCCGTGGCCGAGAAGCTCTACGCCACCCTGAAGACCAACCACGGCGACATCGAGATCGAGCTTCTGCCGAACTTCGCTCCGAAGACCGTGCGCAACTTCGTGGAACTCGCCACCGGTGAGCGCGAGTGGACGCGTCCCACGGACGGCCAGAAGACCACGGACCCGCTCTACGACGGCACCGTCTTCCACCGCGTCATCAGCGGGTTCATGATCCAGGGCGGTGACCCGCTGGGCAACGGCACCGGTGGCCCCGGCTACCAGTTCGCCGACGAGTTCCACCCCGACCTGGCCTTCACCAAGCCCTACCTGCTCGCGATGGCGAACGCCGGCCCGGGCACCAACGGCTCGCAGTTCTTCATCACCGTCGCCCCCACCGCATGGCTGACGCGCAAGCACACCATCTTCGGCGAGATCGGCGACAAGGCCAGCCAGAAGATCGTCGACACCATCGCCGCGGGTCCCACCAACCCGCGCACCGAGCGCCCCCTCGACGACGTGATCATCCACTCCGTCGTCATCGAGAAGCGCGCCTGACCGCAGGGGAACCTTTCGGCCCCGCCCGTCCGTCCTCGATACGTACCGGACGGGCGCGGGCGGATCCGCCCGCCTCGCCGCCGACCGAGGGGACCGATGGACACCGACCGTCTTCCGGGCTGCTACCGGCACCCGGACCGCGAGACCGGGATCAGCTGTACGCGCTGTGAGCGGCCTATCTGCCCCGACTGCATGATCAGCGCCTCGGTCGGCTTCCAGTGCCCCGAGTGCGTCCGCGGGGGCTCGGGAACGGGCCACGGCCGAGCGGCCAACGCTCCGCGCACGATCGCGGGCGGGGTGGTCGCCGGCGATCCGTACCTGGTCACCAAGATCCTGATCGGGATCAACGTGGCGGTGTTCCTCGCGGGGCACCTCTTCCCCGGGCTGGCGATCCAGCTGGAGCTGCTGGGCCGGTACCGGGAGCTGGTGGGCGGGCCGCTCGAAGGCGTTTCCACCGGCGAGTACTACCGGTTGCTGACCTCGGCCTTCCTGCACGTTCAGCTGTGGCACATCTTCAGCAACATGCTCGCCCTGTGGTTCATCGGCGGACCGCTCGAGCAGGCGCTCGGCAGGGCCCGCTACCTCACCGTGTACCTGCTGTCGGGCCTGGGCGGCAGTGCCGTGGTCTATCTGCTGACCGAGCCGAACGTCGCGACCCTCGGAGCCTCCGGCGCCGTCTTCGGCCTGCTGGGCGCCACCATCGTGCTGTTCCGCCGGATGCGGTACGAAATGCGCCCGCTGATCACCATGGCCGTGTTCATGCTGGTGCTGACCTTCGCACCGGGGCTGAACGTGTCCTGGCAGGCCCATATCGGTGGTTTGGTCACCGGTGTGCTGGTCGCGGCGGGCTTCCTGTGGCCGTCCAAGGACATGGGCGCGCGGAATCGCACATTCATCCAGTGGGGCACCTGTGTGGCGGTGTTGTTGCTGGCCACAGCCTTGATCGCGATCCGTACGGCCGAACTTTCCGTACTCACCTGATCACACCGGCGTCAACTCTCCACAGAGTTATCCACAGATCTTCTGTCTTTTCCTCAGGTGTGGATGACGCTGTGGATAACTCATGGGGAGAGCTTGTGGAGCCGGGCTACTTCCACTGCGTGGAGACGCCGAATCCTGCCGCAATGAAGCCGAATCCGACCACAATGTTCCAATTTCCGAGAGCTTCGATCGGAAGCTGGGTCTCGGACAGATAGAAAACGACGATCCATGCCAGACCGACCAAGAAGAACGCCAGCATGACCGGGGCGACCCAGTTGCGGTTCGTCAGCTTGATCGACTGCGGCGTCCGCGTGGGGGGCGGCGTGTAGTCGTCCTTCTTGCGGATACGTGACTTCGGCACGAGGGGCTCTCCTGTCGATGGGCTGGGGACCTGGCCTGCCCCGGGCGTCCGTTAGCGTAGTGGACCTGTGGCGTTGAAGGAGAAGGGTACGTTGAGCAATTCCGACGACTCCTCCGCGGGTCCCCGTCGCCGTGCCAGACCGGTCCGGCTGCTCACGGCCGCCGTTTTCGCCCTGGCCGGCTTGATCTTCGTCACCAGCTTCAACACCTCCAAGGGTACGAACATCCGGACGGACGCCTCGCTCCTCAAGCTGTCCGACCTGATCCAGGAGCGCAGCCAGAGCAATCTGGAGCTGGAGAAGAGCACCGCCACCGCACGCGGCCAGGTCGACGCCCTCGCCGAACGCGACAACGGCAGCACCAAGGCCGAGGACGCCAAATTGGCCGCCCTGCGCACCGCCTCCGGCACCGAGGAGCTCACCGGCAAGGCCGTGACGGTCACCCTGAACGACGCGCCCCCGAACGCCACGGCCCGCATCCCCAACGTGCCCGAGCCGCAGCCCAACGACCTGGTGATCCACCAGCAGGACCTCCAGGCCGTGGTCAACGCGCTCTGGCAGGGCGGCGCCGAGGGCATCCAGGTGATGGACCAGCGCCTGATCTCCACCAGCGCCGTGCGCTGCGTCGGCAACACCCTGATCCTCCAGGGCCGCGTGTACTCGCCCCCGTACAAGGTGACGGCCGTAGGCGACCCCGGCGCGCTGAAGAAGGCCCTCGCGGCCTCCCCGGCGCTGCAGAACTACCAGCTGTACGTGAACGCGTACGGGCTCGGCTGGAAAGTGGACGAGCACAAGGCGCTGACACTGCCGGGCTACTCCGGCACAGTGGACCTCCACTATGCGAAGCCGCTGGAGTCCGCCACCCCGCGACCGTGACGTCGACGTACCGCGCCTGCTGGTACGGACGTTCAGCGAGGTGTGCCTGACCGCGGGCTCGCTCATCGTGCTCTTCGTGGCCTACGTCCTGCTGTGGACCGGGGTCAAGGCCGACCAGGCCATGGACGGGGAGATGGCCCGCATGCGCGACCGCTGGTCCGCGGTGCCCGCGGCCGCCCCGCAGCCCGCCCCCGCACCGTCGGCGGCCCCGTCGCCCCCGGCCGCCCCGGAGCCCGGCACCTACCCGCCGGGCCGGGCCTTCGCCGAGATGTACGTCCCGCGCTTCGGCCCCGGCTGGAACAAGCCGGTCCTGGAGGGCACGGGCACCGAGCTGCTGAAGAAGGGCCTGGGCCACTACGCCGGCACGGCCAAGCTGGGCGGCACGGGGAACTTCGCGGTGGCCGGCCACCGGCGCACGTACGGGGACCCCTTCAAGGACATCCCCAAGCTGCGCCCCGGCGACCTCGTGATCCTCAAGGACGCCACCGGCTGGTACACGTACACCGTCCGCGCGGAGCCGCTGCGCACGCTCCCCACGGAGGTCGGCGTGGTCGATCCGGTACCGAGCCGCTCGCCGTTCACGGCGCTGGGCAAGTACCTGACGCTGACCACCTGCGACCCGGAATGGGGCCACAGCCACCGGCTCGTGGTCTGGGCCGAACTGACCGGTATGCGGACCCTCGCACAGGGCTCACCGGAGGGTTTGGCAAGGTGACCCTCCGCGCCGGGCGGGTGGCTTTAGGCTGTGGACACACCGCCCCTGCGGTGCGTTGAACGATCGTGGACGAAAAGGACACAGGCGGCATGTACGGCTGGATCTGGCGGCATTTGCCGGGCAACGCGTGGGTACGCGTGGCGATCTCCCTCGTGCTGGTGCTCGCGGTGGTGTTCGTGCTGTTCCAGTACGTCTTCCCGTGGGCCGAGCCGCTGCTTCCGTTCAACGATGTGACGGTGGACGAGGGATCGGGAGCGACTCCGTGAGCGCGCGCATTCTGGTTGTCGACAACTACGACAGCTTTGTCTTCAACCTGGTCCAGTACCTCTATCAGCTCGGCGCCGAGTGCGAGGTGCTGCGCAACGACGAGGTCGAGCTCGCCCATGCCCAGGACGGCTTCGACGGCGTCCTGCTGTCCCCGGGCCCGGGCACGCCGGAAGAGGCCGGCGTCTGCGTGGACATGGTCCGCCACTGTGCGGACACGGGCGTACCGGTCTTCGGCGTCTGCCTCGGCATGCAGTCGATGGCCGTCGCCTACGGCGGGGTCGTCGGCCGGGCTCCGGAACTGCTGCACGGCAAGACCTCGCCGGTGGTCCACGAGGGCCTCGGCGTCTTCGAGGGACTGCCCTCGCCCTTCACCGCGACCCGGTACCACTCCCTCGCGGCCGAGCCCCCGACCCTCCCGGACACGCTGGAGGTCACGGCGCGGACCGAGGACGGGATCATCATGGGCCTGCGCCACCGCGAGCACGACGTCGAGGGCGTGCAGTTCCACCCCGAGTCCGTGCTGACCGAGTGGGGCCACCGGATGCTCGCGAACTGGCTGGTGCGCTGCGGTGACGCGGGCGCGGTGGAGCGCTCGGTGGGGCTCGCCCCGGTGGTGGGCAAGGCCGTCGCGTGACGGCGCTCGCGCCGTCCGCGCCCACCGAGGGCCGGGCAGCGCGACGCAGGGCAGCACAGGAGGCCGAGAAGCGTGCGCGCACGCGGGGCCGGGGCCGCCGGCGCAGGCGGCCGGCCTCGGGCGGGCCGGTCGTGGTCGTCAGCCGGCTCGCCGGGGAGCTGCTGATCACGCTGGGTCTGGTGATGCTCCTCTTCGTCGGCTACCAGCTCTGGTACACGAACTTCCTGGCGGGCCGGACGGCCGATGACGCCGCCGGCTCCCTGCTCCAGAACTGGGACCGCGATCCGGGCGGGGCGGCCGCCCCGCCCGTGGCGGCGTTCGAGCCGGGCCAGGGCTTCGCGATCCTGTACATCCCGAAGCTGGACGTGAAGGTGCCGGTCGCGGAGGGGACGAACAAGGCGAAGGTCCTCGACAAGGGCATGGTCGGCCACTACGCCGACGGGCCGCTCGCGACGGGGATGCCGGCCGATGCACAGGGCAACTTCGCGCTGGCGGGCCACCGGAACACGCACGGCGAACCGTTCCGCTACATCAACCGGCTGGTGCCGGGGGACAAGATCGTGGTGGAGACCCGGGACGCGTACTACACGTACGAGATGAGCTCGCAGCTCGCGCAGACCCCGCCGTCGAACGTGTCGGTCATCAAGCCGGTGCCCGTCGGATCGGGCTTCACTTCCCCGGGCCGGTACATCACGCTGACCACGTGCACCCCGGAGTTCACCAGCACCTACCGGATGATCGTATGGGGCAGGATGACCGCTGAACGCCCCCGCAGCCAGGGCGCTCCGCCCGAGCTGACCAGCCCGTAAGCCCGTAAGCCCGTATCCCGTAAGCCCGTAGAGGATCCGCAGTGTCACGTGTCGCACCGCCCCCGCGCCGCAGCGCCCTCGCGGGGTTCCTGAGCCTGCTGGGCGAGCTCCTGATCACGGTGGGCCTGGTGCTCGGACTCTTCGTGGCGTACTCCCTCTGGTGGACGAACGTCCTGGCCGACCGGGACGCCTCCGCGCGCGGGGACGCGGTGCGCGAGCAGTGGGAACGGGCGGCGCCCTCGCAGGAGGCCGCCGCGGCGCCGGGGGCGCTGGACATCCAGGGCGGGATCGGCTTCCTGCACGTGCCGGCGATGAAGAACGGCGAGGTGCTGGTCAAGAAGGGCACCGACTCGGAGGTCCTCAACGACGGCGTCGCGGGCTACTACACGGAGCCGGTGAAGTCGGCGCTGCCGTGGGACCCGGCGGGCGGCAACTTCGCGCTGGCGGCGCACCGGGACGGGCACGGGGCCAAGTTCCACAACATCGACAAGCTGAAGAACGGCGACGCGGTCGTCTTCGAGACCCGCGACACCTGGTACGTGTACAAGGTCTTCGCCGAGCTCACCCAGACCTCGAAGTACAACGTGGACTCGATCAGCCCGATCCCCAAGGAGTCGGGCCGGACGGCACCGGGCCGCTACATCACCCTGACGACCTGCACGCCCGTGTACACCTCGAAGTTCCGCTACATCGTGTGGGGCGAGCTGGTCCGCACGGAAAAGGTCGACGCGAAGCGGACGCCTCCGGCGGAGCTGCGCTGACTGTTCGACGTCACCGCAGCACCTGGAGCCGTACCCCGGCGCTCCAGGCCTCCAGAAGCCCCCTGTGGACGGCCGTGACGCCCCCCTGAGCGGCGATGGCCAGGGACTCGCGCGTGAAGGCGCAGGTGGCCACGTAGAGGGCCACGTCGGCCTGGTGGAGCACCTTGGAGGAGCCGAGGAACTTCTGCATCTCTCCGCTGAGCACGTGCCGGAAGGGCGCGAAGTTCTTGCACTGCACGGCGACGGTCCGTCCGTCGGCCGTCTTGGCGGTGATGTCGACCCCGCGGTCACCGCCGTGCCCGCCGTACACCTCGACGTCGGTGCACCCGTCACGGCGCAGCAGCTCCGCGACGTGCAGCTCGAATTCCTTCCAGTTCATGGCGTCGATGGTCCCGATGACCCCGGTGAGGGCCCGGACGTCCTGGCCGCGCTGGAGGCGGCTGATCTGGAGGTCGTGCTCGACGAGCTTCATCTGGATCTGCTGGACGTCCTCGCGGAGGGAGATCAGTTCGCGGCGCTGTTCGCCCGAGGTCTCGATGAGGACGTTCAGCATGGGCACCACGGTCTTGCCGAGTACGTCGGTGATCCGGCGGTCGATCCGCTCGTCGAGCTCGTCCCCAGTGGGCCTGTGGACAGGGTTATCCACAGGGCGTGTGCGGACCTTGGCCTCGGTGTCGAGGAGGTACGCACGCACCTGACGTGCGACTTTGCTGTCGCGGAGCAGCATTCCGACGTTCAAGACGGTTCGTCGGGAGTAGAGGGCGATGGCCGCGGCGCGGCTGCTGATCCCACTGACTTGCTTAAAGTAAGTCAGTTCTGCACCTGTCAAAACCCGATAGCCGTTGGCTGAGAGTTCGTCCCGGTGATCGAATACCAAGGCGTCCATGACCTGGATGCTGACTTCGTAGTAAGCCGCCACCATCGCCGTCGTCACGTGGAGTCCGTCCGGCAGGAGGGACAGGGCCTTCACCCGGTCCAGGACCTCCGACCGCTCCAGCACGCTCGTGCGCAGGGTCCTGGACTCCAGCAGTACCGATTCGTTGATCATGATCCGTCCCTCCCGGGCGGGCTCTGCTGCCTGCCCCATCCGGGTTAACGAATTTCGTACATATGAAGACACGTGCGACGAAAAACGGGTCCGGCCCCTCTCATGGAGAGGGGCCGGACCCGTTTCGTGCTGTGTGGTGCTCGGGGCTAGTTGCCGCCTAGGCCTCCGAAGAAGCCGCCGCCGTCGTTGCCGCCGTTTTGCTGGTTGTCGGGGACCGTGGTCACGTTGATCACCGTGTTGGGGCTCACCGGGCTGCCGACCGCCGGGTCCGTGCTCAGGATGCGTGCCTTGCCGTCGGAGGAGCCCGACAGGACGGATCCGAAGATCAGGCCCTTGGAGGCGAGCTCCATCCTGGCCTGGTTGATGGTCCTGCCGACCAGGTTCGGGACCGTGAGCTGCTGGACCGGCTTGGCCACGGAGATGTTGACCGTCGAGTTGACGTCGACCTGGCTGTTGATGCCGGGGTCCTGGCTGACGACCGTCTTGGGGGCCGTGCCGGGGGCCGCGTCGACCTCGGTGACGCTGCCGAGCTTCAGCTTGACGGCCTGCAGGGCCTTCGCGGCGTCGGCCTGGCTCTTGCCGGTCAGGTCCGGGACGGTCACCTTGGAGATTTCCTTGGCCACCGTCAGCTTGATGGTCGAACCCTTTTCGGCCTCGCCGTTCTTCGGGTTCTGATCGATGACGGTGCCGGCGGGCCGCTCGGACTCGACCTGCGACTTCTCGATCTGGAAGCCCTTGTCCTGGAGCGCCTTCTCCGCGTCCGCGATCGCCAGGTTGACGACGTTCGGAACGAGGACCTTGGGCGCGCCCGTGGACATCTTCACCTTGACCACGAAGTTCTTGGCGACCTTGGTGCCCTCGGCCGGGTCCTGCTGGCAGACCGTGCCCTTGGGGGCGGCGTCGCAGGCCATCTCCCCGTCCTGCTGCACGACGACGCCGACGTTGGTGCCGTTCGCCTTGGCCGCTTCGAGGGTTTCGCCGATGAGCTTGGGGACCGCTGGCCGGTTGTCGGCGTTGGTGCTGAAGAGGGAGCGCCCGATCAGGATCGCGCCGACCAGCACGAGGATGCCGGCGGTGACCAGCAGGATCGTGGAGGCCTTGCTCTTCTTCTGCGGACGCCGGCCGCGGCCGCCCTGGTCGTAGCCGCCCTGGTCCGTGTACCCGGGGGCCCCGTACCCGCCGTCGCCCGGGGGCATCGGCGGGAGCATGGAGGTCTGGTTCGGGTCGGCGCTGCGCAGGGCGGTGGTGGGCTGGTCGTAGCCCTGGTGTCCGTAGCCGTTGCCCTGGTCGGGGTAGCCGTAGCCGGCGACGCCCATGGAGGCGGTGGCCGCGACGGGCTGGCCGTCGAGGCAGGCCTCGATGTCGGCGCGCATCTCGTCCGCGGACTGGTAGCGGTAGTCGGCGTCCTTGACGAGCGCCTTCAGTACGATCGCGTCCATTTCGGGCGTGATCTCGCTGTCGAAGTTCGACGGGGGCTGGGGCTCTTCCCGTACGTGCTGGTAGGCCACCGCGACCGGGGAGTCCCCGATGAACGGCGGCCGGACGGCGAGGAGCTCGTACAGCAGGCAGCCGGCCGAGTAGAGGTCGGAGCGCGCGTCGACCTGCTCGCCCCTGGCCTGCTCCGGGGAGAGGTACTGGGCGGTGCCGATGACGGCGGCCGTCTGCGTCATGGTCATGCCGGAGTCGCCCATGGCGCGGGCGATGCCGAAGTCCATGACCTTGACCTGGCCGGAGCGGGTCAGCATGACGTTGGCGGGCTTGATGTCGCGGTGCACGATGCCGGCGCGGTGCGAGTACTCCAGCGCCTGGAGGATGCCGATGCACATTTCCAGGGTGCGCTCGGGCAGGAGCTTGCGGCCGGAGTGCAGGAGCTCGCGCAGGGTCGAGCCGTCGACGTACTCCATCACGATGTACGGGATGGAGATGTTGTCGACGTAGTCCTCGCCGGTGTCGTACACGGCGACGATCGCCGGGTGGTTGAGCGATGCGGCCGACTGGGCCTCGCGGCGGAACCTGGCCTGGAAGGACGGGTCGCGGGCGAGATCGGCGCGCAGGGTCTTGACGGCGACGGTACGGCCGAGCCGGGTGTCGTGGGCGAGGTAGACCTCGGCCATGCCACCACGGCCGAGCACGTGGCTCAGCTCGTACCGGCCGCCGAGGCGACGCGGCTCTTCCATAACGTGCAGCCCTCTCCGTCAGTCCCGACCGCACCCGTGTGTGGTCCGGCGGTGTGCTGTTCGCGCAAAGGCTACCGGCCGATCGTCGGTGATCGGTTCGTGACCACAGGCTGATACCGGACCGGTACCGTACGCTCCGATCCGGGCGGGAACGGTGACCCGGATCACATCTGTGTGCCCCTTGCGGCTCTCGCGTGGCGCTCGGCCCCGCCCGTCACCCCTTGTTGCTCTTGAGCACGGCTTCCATGACGGCCTTGGCGACCGGGGCGGCGAGCCCGGCGCCGCTGATGTCCTCGCGGTCCGCGCTGCTGTCCTCGATGACGACGGCGACGGCGACCGGCGAGCTGCCGTCCGAGTTCTCGACGTAGGAGATGAACCAGGCGTAGGGGCGCTTCTTGTTGCCCTCGCCGTGCTGGGCGGTACCGGTCTTGCCGCCGACCACGGTGTTCCTGATCTTGGCGGTGGTGCCGGTGCCCTTCTCGACCACGTTGACCATCATGTCCCGGATCTTCTTCGCGTTCTCGGCGGAGAGGGGACGGCTCATCTCCTGCGGCTCGTGCTTCTCGATGACGTCGACGTTGGGCGACTGCAGCTGGTCGACCATGTACGGCTTCATCAGCTTGCCGTTGTTGGCGATGGCCGCGGTGACCATGGCCATCTGCAGCGGGGTGGCCGCCGTGTTGAACTGGCCGATGGAGCTCAGGGCGTTGCCGTCCTTGCCCATGGTCTTGTCGTAGACGCTGGCGAAGGCGCGGACCGGGGTGTCGATCTTGTCGTTGTTGAAGCCGAACTTCTCGGCGGTCTTCACCATGTTGTCCCGCCCCACCTTGTCGCCCATGTTGGCGAAGACGGAGTTGCAGGAGACGCGCATGGCCTCGTTGAGGCTGGCCTTCCCGCATCCGGGGGCGTGGTTGACCAGCTCGGTCTTGGTCCCCGGGAGGATGTACGGGTCCTCGGTGTCGGTCGGGTCGTCGATGTTCTTGACGACGCCGTTCTCCAGGGCCGCGGCGGCGGTGACCACCTTGAAGGTGGAGCCGGGCGGGTAGGTCTCGCGCAGGGCGCGGTTGACCAGCTTCTTGTCCTCGCTGTCCTTGAGCTCGACCCAGGCCTTCTCGTCGGTCTTGGAGTTGCCGGCGAAGGAGGTGGGGTCGTACGAGGGGGTGCTGACCAGGGCGAGGATCGCGCCGGTGCGCGGGTCGATCGCCGCGACGGCGCCCTTCTTGCTGCCGAGCTTGTCGAACGCGGCCTTCTGCGCGGCGGCGTTCAGCGTCGTGACGACGTTGCCGCCCTGCTTCTTCTCGCCGGTGAACATGCCGATGGTGCGGTCGAAGAAGAGCCGGTCGTCGTTGCCGGTGAGGATGCCGTCCTCGAGGGACTCGAGCTGGGTGGAACCGAAGGCCTGCGAGGCGTAGCCGGTCACGGGGGCCCAGAGCGGGCCGTCCATGTAGGTCCGCTTGAACTTGTAGTCGCTGCCGTCGGTGACGGCGGAGCCGGTGATCGGCTTGCCCTCGACGATGATGTTGCCGCGCTCGGTGGCGTACTGGGCGATCTGGACCCGGCGGTTCTCCTTGCGGGTGCTCAGCTCCTCGGCCTTGACGTACTGGAGCCAGTTGGTCCGCACGAGCAGTGCCAGGACGAGCAGCCCGCAGAAGATCGAGATGCGGCGCAGGGGCTTGTTCATGACGGGCGGACCACCTGGGTCATCTCGGAGTCGGGGGACGGTGCCGGGGCCGGGGCAGGGCGGCGTGCGGTGTCGCTGATCCGGATGAGGATGGCGATGAGGATCCAGTTCGCGAGGACGGACGAGCCGCCGGACGCGAGGAAGGGCATGGTCATGCCGGTCAGGGGGATGAGGCCCATGACTCCGCCGGCGACCACGAAGATCTGGAGCGCGAAGGCGCCGGAGAGGCCGATCGCGAAGAGCTTGCCGAAGGGGTCGCGGGCGGCGAGGGCGGTGCGCACGCCCCGCTCGATGATCAGGCCGTAGAGCAGGAGGAAGGCCATGACCCCGGCGAGCCCGAGCTCTTCGCCGACGGTGGAGAAGATGAAGTCGGAGTTGGCGGCGAAGCCGATGAGGTCGGAGTTGCCCTGACCCCAGCCGGTGCCGAGGACCCCGCCGGAGCCGAAGCTCATGATCGACTGGCCGACCTGCTCGCAGGCGCCGGACTTCTGGTAGCAGGCGAAGGGGTCGAGCCAGGCCGTGACGCGGGCCTTGACGTGGCTGGCGGTGGCGCCGACCACGGTGGCTCCGCCGACGCTCATGAGCAGGCCGATGACGATCCAGCTCGTCCGCTCGGTGGCCACGTACAGCATGATCACGAACATGCCGAAGAAGAGCAGCGAGGTGCCGAGGTCGTTCTCGAAGACCAGGACGAGCAGGCTCATCGCCCAGATCATCAGGATCGGGCCGAGGTCGCGGCCGCGCGGCAGGTAGAGGCCCATGAAGCGGCGGCTGGCGAGCGCCAGGGCGTCGCGCTTGACCATGAGGTAGCCGGCGAAGAAGACGGCGATGACGATCTTCGCGAACTCGCCGGGCTGGATGGAGAACCCGCCGACGCTGATCCAGATCTTGGCGCCGAAGACGTCGGCCCCCAGACCCGGGATCACGGGCAGGATCAGCAGCACGAGCGAGGCGGCCATGGAGATGTACGTGAACCGCTGGAGCACGCGGTGGTCCTTGAGGACCAGCAGCACGCCGGCGAACAGCGCGATCGCGAGGGCGGTGTACATCATCTGCCGGGGCGCGGACTCGGAGAAGGCTCCGAAGGACCGCTTCGCCAGGTTCTGCAGGCGCTCGGACTGGTCGAGGCGCCAGATCAGGACGAGGCCCAGCCCGTTGAGGAGCGTGGCGATCGGCAGCAGCAACGGGTCGGCGTACTTGGCGTAGCGCCGGACGACGAAGTGGGCGATGCCCGCCAGGACGCCGAGGCCGAGCCCGTAGGTGAGCATGCCCGGGGGCAGCTTCCCGTGGAGCGACATGCCTGCGTTGGCGTAGGCGAAGATCGGGATGACCACGGCGAAGGCGAGCAGCAGGAGCTCGGTGTTCCGCCGGCTCGGCGCCTCGATGGCGCCGATGGTGGTCGTGTTGGTGACAACGCTCATGGTGTGGCGGGCCCCCTGTGCCCGCGTATGTCTACTGCTTCTCGCACAGGCCGACGACCTGCTGCTCGGCGGCAGTCAGGACGGGGCCGGGTGTTTGGTTGCCCTGCGCCTCGGCGGCACGCCGCTCCTCGTCCTTCTTGCACGCGGAGGTCTGGGTGCCGAGCTCGTCGATCTTCGTACGGGCGGAGTCGAGGCTGCTTTCGCTGATCGTGTCCACGACCTGCTTGCGCTTGAAGGGCGGCAGGTACTTCAGTTCGATGTCGGGGCGGTCGGTCTCCACCTTGGAGAGCTCCAGCGGCCCCAGCTTCTGGCTGATCCCGCGGAAGAGCGCGACGTGCTCGTCCTTGACCCCGACGTAGAACTGCGTCTGGGTCCAGCGGTAGCCCGCGTACAGGCCGCCGCCGATGACACCGAGCACCACGAGCAGCGTCAGCGTGCGCGTGGTCCACTTGCGGCCCTTGCCGCGCCGCCGGCGGGGGTGGTCGTACGTGTCCTCGTACCCGGAGTCGCCGTCGTACGGGTCGGGGTCGCCGAAGCTGCCGTACGCGTCGGCTCCGCCGCCCTGTCCCTGGGCGCCGTAGCCGCCGTAACCCGGTGCCTCGCCGCTGCCGGGGGGGCCGAAGGCGCCGGCGGGCGGGGGGGTCTGGCGGCCGAGCCCGGAGGCGCGGCCGGCCGGCGTCTGCATGGCGTTGCCGCCGTCGAAGAGCTGGTGGTGCTGGTTCTCGGCGACCGCGCCGACGACGACCGGGGTGTCGTTGACCTGCGCGGCCAGGGTGTCGCCGCTGTCGGTGTCGAGGACGTCGGCCACGATGCAGGTGATGTTGTCGGGGCCGCCGCCGCGCAGCGCGAGCTGGATGAGCGAGGCCACGGTCTCGCGGGGGCCGTGGTAGTCGGCGAGGGTCTCTTCCAGGGTCTGGTGGGAGACCACGCCGGAGAGTCCGTCGGAGCAGATCAGGTAGCGGTCGCCGACCCGGACCTCGCGGATGGAGAGGTCGGGCTCGACGATGTCGCCGCTGCCCAGGGCCCTCATCAGCAGGGAGCGCTGCGGGTGGGTGGTGGCTTCCTCTTCGGTGATCCGGCCCTCGTCGACGAGGCGCTGCACCCAGGTGTGGTCCTGGGTGATCTGCGTGAGGACGCCGTCGCGGAGCAGGTAGGCGCGGGAGTCGCCGACGTGGACCAGGCCGAGGCGCTGGCCCGTCCACAGCAGGGCGGTGAGCGTGGTGCCCATGCCCTCGAGCTGGGGGTCCTCCTCGACCATGACCCGCAACTGGTCGTTGGCGCGCTGCACCGCGGTGCTGAGCGCGGTGAGCATGTCGGAGCCCGGGACGTCGTCGTCGAGCTGCACGAGGGCGGAGATCACCTCGGAGCTGGCGACCTCGCCGGCGGCCTGGCCGCCCATGCCGTCGGCGATCGCGAGGAGACGGGGCCCGGCGTAGCCGGAGTCCTCGTTGCCCTCCCGGATCATGCCCTTGTGCGATCCGGCGGCGAACCGCAGGGACAGACTCATGCGCACCTGCCCTGTCGACGCGTCGGGGTACAACCGGTCTCGAGCCACACTGCCCACCCTCCGGCCTGGAGCGCGCTCGGGTCCGTGTCCCCGGTGGGACGGACCGCTGCGGCTCGCTCGCTCCGCTCGCTCATTCTCGTACTACTTCCGCAGCTCGATGACGGTCTTGCCGATGCGGATCGGGGCGCCCGGCGGAATGGGCGTCGGGGTGGTCAGCCGGGTCCGGTCGAGATACGTGCCGTTGGTGGACCCGAGATCCTCGACGATCCACTGACCGTCACGGTCCGGGTAGATCCTGGCATGCCTGCTGGAGGCGTAGTCGTCGTCCAGCACGATCGTGGAGTCGTGGGCGCGGCCCAAGGTGATCGTCTGGCCGGCGAGGGCCACCGTGGTGCCCGTGAGGGTGCCCTCGGAGACGACGAGTTTGGTCGGCGCACCGCGGCGCTGGCGCTGCTGCGGTGGAGCAGAGGCCTGGCGGCCCTGCTGCGCCGCCGGGGTGCCGGAAGCGCCCCCGCCGCGTCGGGAACCGCGCTGCGTCACTCTCGTACCGAAGAGATCGCTGCGGATGACCTGAACGGCCACGATGACGAACAGCCACAGAACGGCCAGGAAACCCAACCGCATGACCGTCAGGGTCAGCTCTGACATTGCCCCCGCTTCACCCTTCGGCTTGCCGGTAAATGATGGTGGTGCTGCCCACGACGATCCGTGAACCGTCGCGGAGCGTAGCGCGGGTGGTGTGCTGCCCGTCCACCACGATGCCGTTGGTGGACCCCAGATCCTGGATCGTCGAGGGCGTTCCGGTCCGGATCTCACAGTGCCGGCGCGATACGCCGGGGTCGTCGATCCGCACGTCGGCCTCGGTGCTTCGGCCGAGTACGAGCGTAGGGCGCGAGATCTGGTGGCGGGTGCCGTTGATCTCGATCCAGTGGCGCCGGACGGCGCCGCCGGAAGGTACGGGAGCCGGTCCGCCCGGTCCGCCGGCGTTCGGCCGCCGTGCGCCGGGTCCGCCCGGGGGCGGTCCTGCGGGCATGGGCGGCGCGGAGGCCGGGGGGTACCCGTAGCCGCCGGGCTGGGCCGGGGGGGCCTGGTGGCCCTGTCCCTGGCCCGGACCGGGCTGGCCGGGGGACTGGGAGGTGCTGGCGGCGAGCGTGCGGCTGCGGACCCGGTAGAGCCCGGTGTCCAGGTCGTCGGCCTTCTCCAGCTGGACCTTGATGGGGCCCATGAAGCTGTAGCGCTGCTGCTTGGCGTAGTCGCGGACGAGGCCCGCGAGCTCGTCGCCGAGCTGGCCCGAGTAAGGGCTCAGGCGCTCGTAGTCGCCCGTGCTCAGCTCCACGATGAAGTCGTTGGGGACGACAGTCCGCTCGCGGTTCCAGATGGTGGCGTTGTTGTCGCACTCGCGCTGGAGGGCGCCCGCGATCTCCACCGGCTGGACCTCGGACTTGAAGACCTTGGCGAAGGTGCCGTTCACCAGACCTTCGAGTCGCTGCTCGAACCGCTTCAGGACTCCCATGGGGCACCTCCTCCGTCGTTGTCGCCCTGTACTGCTTACTGATCGTATCCACGCGTGGCGGATTCGGGTGGTTCCCCATCGGTCACGTGCGCATGAGTGTTGGTCCTCACAAGCGATCGTAGGGGCGCCCCGAGGACAGTGTCCCGCACCGGCGGCCGGGTGCGGGAGGGGCGGTCGTCGGCGGGCGCCGCGAGAGCACGAAAAGCGATGTGAATCCAGCCCCTCCGACGTGCTAATGTTCCGATGTCGCCAGGGGAACGGCCCGCAAGGGAAGAACCGCTGGTAGTCACTTTGCGCGAGTGGCGGAACGGCAGACGCGCTGGCTTCAGGTGCCAGTGTCCTTCGGGACGTGGGGGTTCAAATCCCCCCTCGCGCACATGTGAAAGAGCCCCCGCTCCGGAGAAATCCGGAGCGGGGGCTCTTTCGTTGTGCCCGGAGGTCACGGGCTCGGGGGTGACGAGGGTCTCGGCTGCGTCGGGGGCGGGGGCGGGGCCGTGATGCCGTTCCCGTACCGGGTGTTGGCCCCGGCGATGCAGGCCGCCCGTAGGGGAGAAGCGGCGGGACTGCGCCGGGAGACTTTCGTTGCGGGGGGCGCGACGAAAGAGGGCAGCCCGGTGGTGGCGCGGTGTCTAGGGTCGGGCGCGTGGATGCGACGGCGAGGGTGCGTACGGGATGGGACTGGGTGAAGGGGCCCGAGCCCTGGACCCGGCGGATGCTGGCCGGGGATCTGGCGCTGGCCGGGGTGCTGGTGCTGATCGGACTGGGGGTCGAGGAGCTCGACAACGGCTCCGCGGCGCGGATGCTGGCCAGTGCCGTGGCCGTGGTGGTGCTGACCCTGCTGCGGCGGCGGCTGCCGGTGTTCACGCTGGTGGCCGGCTCGGTGGTGGGCGTCTACCTGCCCGGGGCCTTCCTCGTGGCGATCCCCCTCGGCTGGTCGGCGGGGCGCCGCATCGTCGGTGTCGGACGGGCGCTCGGCGCCTTCACCGGAGCCTTCGCCCTGGCCGTCGTCCTCAGCGTGGTCAAGGAGTGGTCGCAGGGCCGCGCGGTCCTGATCGTCGTCTTCAGCGCACTGATGTTCCTGGCCATGGTGGTCATGCCCGGTCTGGCCAGCCGCTACTGGTCCCAGCGCCATACGCTGCTGCGCGCCCTCCAGGAGCGCAACGCCCAGCTGCTGCGCGAGCGGGCGATGGTCGCGGGCCAGGCCCGGCTGCGCGAACGCCAGCGCATCGCCCAGGACATGCACGACAGCCTCGGCCACCAGCTCGCGCTGATCTCGGTGCACACCGGTGCCCTGGAGGTCGATCCGGTCCTCACCGACCGGCAGCGCGAGGCGGTGGGCGTCCTGCGCCAGGCCTCGGTCGCCGCCATGCACGAGCTGCGCGAGGTCGTCGGCATCCTGCGGGACGGGGTGGAGGCGCCGCTGCCCGTCGAAGAGGCGCAGCCCGCCGCGCGCGGGGTGGCGGGCATCGCCGGGATCGTGGAGTCGGCGCGGAGCGCGGGGACGGACGTACGGCTCAGCACGGCGGGGCAGCCCAGGCCGTTGGTCGCGGCGTGCGACCACGCGGCGTACCGGATCGCGCAGGAGGCGCTGACCAACGCCTACAAGCACGCGCCGGGCGCGCCCATCACGGTGGAACTGCGGTACGAGGACGACTCCCTGGTGGTGGAGATCGCCAACGGCCCGGCGGCCGGCCCGGGCGCCGGTGAGGTGGTGTCCGGCGGGCAGGGGCTGACCGGACTGCGCGAACGGGCCCGGCTGGTCGGCGGCATGGTCTACGCGGGGACCGTGGAGGGCGGCGGGTTCCGGGTGGCCGGGGTGCTCCCGTACGGGACCGAGCCGGCCGGGGCCCAGGACGCGGGACCGGGCGCGGTCGCCGACGACTTCGGACAGCAGGTGCAGGCCAGGACCCTGAGCGGGAACGCCGGGCCGGTGGACTGGGACGCGGTCGACCGGAAGCTGCTGAACGGAAGTCGCGTCGGGGGCGTGACGCTGGGCTGCGGGATCGCGGTCGCGGCCGTGGTGGTGCTGCTGATCGTGATCGGGGCCGCGGTGGCGCTGCTGGTGGGCTCGGTGAGCGACGCGACGATCGGCCGGGCCGAGTACGACGAGATCCAGGTGGGTGAGCCGGAGACCGCGGTACGGTCGCGGCTGCCCAGCGGCGACACCATCCTGACCGACGGACTCGACCGGAAGGGGCCGCCGATTCCGCAGGGTGCCTCCTGTCTGGCCCTGCTCGCGGAGGGCGGCGGCGACTGGGACAGCGACAGCGTTTTCCGGTTCTGCTTCAAGGACGGCAAGCTCGTCGAGAAGCAGGCGTACGAGGCCAAGCAGTAGGAGCAGGGGTGACAGCCAAGGTGATCCGCGTGGTGATCGCTGATGACGAACCGCTGATCCGGGCCGGGATCAGGATGATCCTGACCTCGGCGGCGGACATCGAGGTCGTCGCCGAGGCGGCGAACGGCCGGGAGGCGGTGGAACTGGCCCGGGCGCACGGCCCGGACGTGGTGCTGCTGGACATCCAGATGCCGGTGATGGACGGGCTGACGGCGCTGGGTGAGCTCGGGCGGGCGGCACCCGAGGTGCGGGCGCTGATCCTGACCACCTTCGGGGAGAAGGAGAACGTGCTGCGGGCGCTGAGCGGCGGCGGAGCGGGGTTCCTGCTGAAGGACTCGGCGCCCGGCGAACTCATCGGCGCCGTACGGGCGGCCGCGGCGGGGGACGCGTACCTGTCCCCGGCGGCGACCCGGCACGTGGTGGACCAGATCGCGTCGGGCCGGACGGCCGGCCGCGACGAGCAGGCGCGGCGCCGGGTGGCCGAACTGAGCGAACGCGAGCGCGGGGTGCTGGCGCTGCTGGGGGAGGGGCTGTCGAACGCGGACGCGGGGCGGCGGCTGCACATGAGCGAGGCCACGGTGAAGACGTACGTGAGCCGGATCCTGGCGAAACTGGAATGCGAGAACCGGGTGCAGGCGGCCCTGCTGGCCAGGGATGCCGGGCTGTAGGTACGGTCGGGCCGAAATCCGATGGCGATCAGGGGGCGGGGCGCATGACGGCGGTAGCGCAGCAGCACGGCGTGGGACCGGAGTCGACGGTGTCGAGGGTACGGATCCCGGTGGTCGAGGGGTTCGCTCAGCGGCGCTCAGCCGTCTCGCCGGCCGTCTCGCCCCGGGAGGCGGGCAAGGCGCTGCGCACGCAGGTGCCCCGGTCGGCGCACGCGCGGTTCGAGGCTCCGGCCGACCGTCCTGACGCGGTACGGGCGGTGGAGGAGTCCAACGTCGGGCGGGTCGCCGAACTCGCCCCGATACGGGTCGGCCGGATGGCCGCCAACCCCTTCGCCTTCCTGCGCGGGTCGGCCGGGCTGATGGCCCACGACCTCTCCGGCGGTCCCGTCACCGGGATCGGCGCGCAGATATGCGGGGACGCCCACGCGGCCAACTTCGGCCTGTACGGGGACGCGCGCGGCCGGCTGGTCATCGACCTCAACGACTTCGACGAGACCGTCTTCGGTCCGTGGGAGTGGGACCTCAAGCGGCTGGCCACCTCGCTGGTCCTGGCGGGCCGGGTGGCCGGCGCGGACGAGGAGACCTGCCGGGCGGCCGCGCACGACGCGGCGGGCGCCTACCGCCGCACGATGCGCCTGCTGGCCAAACTGCCGGCCCTCGACGCGTGGAACGCCATCGCGGACGAGGAACTGGTCTCGCACACCGATGCCCGTGACCTGCTGGGCACCCTGGAACGCGTCTCGGAGAAGGCCCGCAACAACACCTCCGCCCGGTTCGCCGCCAAGTCCACCGAGCGCACGCCCGACGGGGGCCGCGCCTTCGTGGACGCGCTGCCCGTGCTGCGCCGGGTCGGGGACGGGGAGGCGGCGGCCGTGGCGGCCGCGCTGGGTCCCTACCTGGAGACCCTGCAGGGCGACCGGCTGCCGCTGCTGGCCCGGTACGCGATCCACGACGTGGCCTTCCGGGTGGTGGGCACGGGCAGCGTCGGCACGCGCTCGTACGTGGTGCTGCTGCTGGACCACCGGGGTGAGGCGCTGGTCCTCCAGGTGAAGGAGGCCAGGCCTTCCGCGCTGCTGCCGCACCTGCCCGGGCTCGGCTTCGTCTCCCCGCCGGAGGAGCACGAGGGCCGCCGGGTGGTGGCCGGGCAGAAGCGGATGCAGGTGGTCTCCGACATCCTGCTGGGCTGGACGACCGTGGAGGGGCGGCCCTTCCAGGTCCGCCAGTTCCGCAACCGCAAGGGCAGCGTGGACCCGGCGGCGCTGGCCGCCGACCAGTTCGACGACTACGGGCGGATGACCGGAGCCCTGCTGGCGCGGGCGCACGCGCACAGCGCGGATCCGCGGCTGCTGGCCGGGTACTGCGGCAAGAGCGACGAGCTGGACGAGGCCGTGGCCGGCTTCGCCGTGGCCTACGCCGACCGGAGCGAGGCCGACCACGCGGTGCTGGTGGCGGCGGTGCGGTCCGGCCGGATCGCGGCGGAGTCCGGGGTCTGAGAGAGGCGTCTGAGAGCGGGGCCGGGTCCGGGGCCGGGGTCTCAGACCGGGTCCGAGCCCGGGGCCGGGTCCGGGGACGAGCCGTCGGGATGTTTCACGTGAAACCGGTGGATGTTTCACGTGAAACACCCGGGCCCCAGGGCCTTAGGCTGGCCGGGTGAGCGAGCAGACTGTTCCCGAAGCGTCCGAGCCCGGCTCCGGCCCCGGCCCCGCTGCCGACGAACGGCCCGAGGCGCGCCTGGAGCGCGCGGTGCGGGCCGCCGAGCAGGCACTGATCGAGTTCGAGATCGCGGTGGAGACCTTCCGGGTGGAGGTCGAGAACTTCTCCCGCCTGCACCACCAGAAGCTCGGCCCCATGTACTCGCGGCTCGACGAGCTGGACGCGCTGATCGCCGAGGCGAAGGCGCAGCGCACCGGGGACCCGGAGGACCTGCGCCGTGCGCGCGAGGCCCGCTCGTTGGTGATGCCGATGCCCGGGGTGGACGAGCTGTTCCACGACTGGCTGGACTCGGACGGGATGTCCGACGACGCTTCCGCCATGCTCACGGACCGCGCGGTGCGGCCGCCGGAGCGGGTGCGCCCCTCGGAGGAGGTGCGCCGCCTCTACCGCGAGCTGGTCCGCCAGGCACATCCCGACCTGGCCCAGGACGAGGCCGAGCGCGAGCGGCGCGACGAGTTCATCGCGCGGGTCAACGCGGCCTACGGGCGCGGCGAGGAGCAGGTCCTGCGCGAGCTGGCACAGGAGTGGGCGGAGGGCCCGGCGCCGGCCGAGCAGCGGCTGAGCGAGAGCGAGGAGCTGTACGAGCGCCTGGAGTGGCTCTCGCGCCGCAAGGAGCTGCTGTCGGTGGTGGCCCGGGACCTCGAGGAGAGCGCGATCGGGTCGATGCTGCGGATGGCTCCGGAGGACCCGGACCGGCTGCTGGAGGAGATCGCCGAGCAGCTGCTCGGCGACGTCGAGAAGCGCGAGGCGGAACTGGCGGCCCTCACCGCCGAGTGAGGCCGGTCGGATAGGTTGGCTCAGCTATCCGTGACGAGAGAAGGCGACAGACATGAACTCCGGACCGCTTCCCTCGGTGGCCGCCTCCGCGCTGCCTTCCGAAGCCTTTGTCCTCGACGTTCGCGAGAACGACGAATGGGCGGCCGGCCATGCCGAGGGCGCGCTGCACATCCCGATGAGCGAGTTCGTCGCGCGCATCGGTGAGCTGACCGAGAAGATCGAGGAAGAGCGCCCGGTCTACGTGATGTGCCGGGTCGGCGGACGCTCCGCCCAGGTGGCCCAGTACCTGCGGGGCCAGGACATCGACGCCGTGAACGTGGCCGGCGGCATGCAGGACTGGGAGGCCGCGGGCCGCCCGGTCGTCACCGACGCGGGCACCCCGGGCTTCGTCGTCTGAGACCGCAGGGCCCTAGGCGAGGGGGTGGGCGGCCAGCAGGTCACCCAACGCCTCCTCGTGGGCTGCGGCCGGGCCGAGCTGGAGCTCCAGCTGCTTGGCCCAGGCGTGGTAGCGGTGCAGCGGGTAGTCGGTGTCGGCGCCGAAGCCTCCGTGCAGGTGCTGTGCGGTCTGCACGACGCGGCGTACGCCCTCGGAGGCCCAGATCTTGGCCACGGCCACGTCACCGGCGCTCGGCAGCGGTCCGCCCGCTCCGCCCGTGGAGGCGTCGAGCCGCCAGGCGGCCTGCCAGAGGGTGACCTCCATGGCGCGCAGGTCGATGTAGCGGTCGGCGGCCTGGACGGCGACGGCCTGGAAGCTGGCCACCGGGAAGCCGAACTGTTCGCGCTTGCTCGTGTACTGGCTGGTCATGGTGAGCACGTTCTCGCCGAGCCCCAGCGCGAGGGCGCAGGTCCCCGTGGCCAGGAGCTGGCGCAGGTGGTCCCAGGCGCCGGGCGCCTCGATCAGGTGCGCGGCCGGGACCCGTACGCCGTCGAGGGTGAGCTCGGCGAGCCGCTCCCCGCTGGTGGAGTACTGCTCCGCGAGGGACAGGCCCTCGGTGACCCGGGGGACGAACGCGAGGACCGCCTCGCCCTCCCCGGTGTGGGCCGGCACGGCGATCCAGTCGGCGCTGTGCGCCCAGGCGACGGCCGTCTGGAGGCCTTCCAGGACCCAGGTGTCCCCTTCTTGTCGTTCCCGCCGTGCGGTGACGGACAGCTCGGCCGGGTCGTGGCCGCTGCGGCCGTGCGCGGCGGCGGTGAGGACGAGGCTGCCCTGCCCGGCGCCGGGCAGCAGGGCTCCGGCCAGCTCGGGGCTGCCGTGGGCCTGGACGGCCATGGCGGTGGCGCAGTGCTCCAGGAGCGGCACCCGGGCCAGGACCCGCGCCGACTCGCGCAGGACCAGGCACAGGGCGATGGCGTCGAGTCCGGAGCCGCCGTGCTCCTCGGCCAGGACCAGGCTCAGCAGGTCGGAGTCGGCCAGCTTCGCCCACAGCTCGCGGTCGAACTCCTCGGCCACCGCCCTCGGGGTGAGTGCGGGGCTGGGCACGCCGTCGGGGGCCACGTCCGCGAACACGGCCTTGGCCGCCTCGACGGCGGCCTGCTGCTCCTCGGTGAAGGTGAAGTCCACTGCCTGTCCTCCCGCGTACCCGAATCGTGCTCGCCTGACGGTGCGTCAAGATAGAACACGTTCTGGAAATTTGACAGGGGGGCGGCAGGGGCGAGGGCGCGGGCCGCGCCGTCCCCCGGCTCAGCGGTCGAAGTCGATCTCCACTTCCTCCGACACCGGGTGCGACTGGCAGGCCAGCACGAACCCGGCCTCCGTCTCCTGCTCCTCCAGCGCGAAGTTGCGGTCCATCCGCACCTCGCCCGAGACGACGAACGCCCGGCAGGTGCCGCACACCCCGCCCTTGCAGGCGTACGGGGCGTCCGCGCGGGCCCGGAGCACCGCGTCGAGCAGGGACTCGCCGTCGCGTACCGGCCAGGTGCCCGAGCGGCCGTCGAGCCGCGCCGTGACCCGGCCGCTGGTGGTGTCGGCCGAAGCGGTGCGTGCGGGCGGGGCCGTGTCCTCGACGTGGAAGACCTCCTCGTGGACCCGGGTCCGCAGGACACCGAGCCCGGCCAGCGCCCGCTCCGCTCCCGTCACCAGACCGTACGGCCCGCACAGGAACCAGCCCGTCACCTCCGCGACCGGCAGCAGCGCGGGCAGCAGCTCCGTCAGCCGCTCCTCGCCGAGACGCCCCGAGGGCAGCCCGGCCTCCTGCTCCTCCCGGGACAGCACGGTGACGAGCTGGAACCGGTCGGGATAGCGGTCCTTGAGGTCGGCGACCTCCTCCAGGAACATCGTCGAAGCCGCGCTGCGGTCGCTGCGCACCAGGCAGAAACGGGCGTCGGGGCGGGCGGCGAGCAGGGTGGCGGCGATCGACAGCACCGGGGTGATGCCGCTGCCGCCGACGATCGCGGCGTAGTGCGCGGCGGGCGGCGCCGCCGCGGGGTCCAGGACGAAGCGGCCGGCCGGGACCATCACGTCCAGGACGTCCCCGGCGGCGATCTTCTTGTGGGCGAAGGAGGAGAACTCCCCGCCCTCTACCAGCCGCACCCCGACCCGCAGCGCGGCAGGGCCGGGGCCGTCGGCGGCCGGGGCGGGGGAGCAGATCGAGTAGGTGCGCCGCACCTCACCCTGCGCTGCGGTGCCCGCCGTGCCGGAGCCGCCGCGGCGCAGGGTGAGGTGCTGGCCGGGGGCGTGCCGGTACTCGGCGCGCAGCTCCGGCGGGACGGCCAGGGTCAGGGCCACGGAGTCCTCGGTGAGCCGGTCGACCGCCGTCACCGTCAAGGTGTGGAACGCACCGTGGCGCGCGGGGCGCGCCGACGCGGCGGCCTCCGGGCCGGCGGGCGCCACCGGCGTGGGCGACGTCGGTGACACGGCCATTTACAGCTCCTTGAAGTGGTCGAACGGTTCACGGCAGGCGATGCAGCGGCGCAGCGCCTTGCATGCGGTGGAGGAGAACCGGCTGAGCAGCTCGGTGTCGGTCGATCCGCAGTTCGGGCAGCGGACGGACAAAGTGAGCGGGACCGGTCCGCCGGCGGCGTGCGGCCGCGGCGGGGCGATGCCGAACTCCGCCAGTTTGCGGCGGCCTTCGGCGCTGATGTCGTCGGTGGACCAGGCGGGGGCCAGCACGGTCCGCACCCGGACCTCCGGTATGCCGTGGTCGGTCAGGACCCGCTCGATGTCGGCGGACATGGCCTCGATGGCCGGGCAGCCGGTGTAAGTGGGGGTCAGGGTGACCTCCACGTGGCCGTCCTCGTGCATCCGCACCCCGCGCATCACGCCGAGCTCGGCGAGGGTGAGCACGGGCAGTTCGGGGTCGGGGACGGAGCCGGCCAGCGCGGCCAGCTCCACCTCCAGCCGGGTCTGCTCGGTGCAGGCGCCGGCGGCGGCGCCCGCACCGGGGCCGGTCACCACGATGCCCCCGGGTGGCTGCGGTGCAGGTGCTGCATCTCCGCGAGCAGCCGCCCGAACGACTCGGTGTGCAGCCCCTGCCGGCCGGCTCCGGCCGCCCAGGCGCCGTGCCGCGGCCCCTGGGGCAGCTCCAGTCCGGCCCGCTCCAGTACGCCGCCCAGCGTGGCCAGCCAACGGCCTTCCAGGGCGGCCCAGTCGATCTCGTCGAGCCCGTCCACCGGCCGGAACATCTCCCCGGTGAACTTCCACAGACCGTCCAGACCGGCGCGCATCCGGCGCCGGCTCTCCTCGGTGCCGTCGCCGAGCCGCAGCGTCCACTGCTCGGCGTGGTCGCGGTGGTAGGCGGTCTCCTTGACCGCCTTGGCGGCGAGCGGCGCGAACGGGCCTTCGCCGAGCGCGAGTTCGCCGTAGAGCTCGTGCTGGTAGAGCGAGAAGTAGAGCTGGCGCGCGATGGTGTGGGCGAAGTCGCCGTTCGGCTGCTCGACCAGCTGGAGGTTGCGGAAGGACCGCTCCTCGCGGAGGTAGGCCAGCTCGTCCTCGTCGCCGGCCGTCGACAGCAGGACGCGGGCCTGGCCGAGGAGGTCGAGGGCGATGTTGGCGAGCGCGACCTCCTCCTCCAGGACGGGCGCGTGGCCCGCCCATTCGGCGAGGCGGTGCGAAAGGATCAGCGCGTCGTCGCCGAGGGCCAGCGCCGCCGCCTCGGCGGTCGTACCCGCTCCGGTGCTCGTCTCAGTGCTCGTCACAGGTGCTGCACCCCCTCGGGGATCTCGTAGAAGGTGGGGTGCCGGTACGGCTTGTCGGCGGACGGGGCGAAGAACGGGTCCCGCTCGTCCGGGGAGGAGGCGGTGATCTCCGTGGAGGGCACCACCCAGATGGAGATGCCCTCGCCGCGCCGGGTGTAGAGATCGCGGGCGTTGCGCAGGGCCATCTCCGCGTCGGGGGCGTGCAGGCTGCCCGCGTGCGTGTGCGAGAGGCCGCGCCGCGAGCGGACGAACACCTCCCACAGGGGCCAGTTCTGCGTCATACCCGAGCCTCGCTTCCGATGTCTGCCGCGGCGGCCGTGGCCGCCGCCTGCTTTTCCGCATACGCCGCGGCCGCGTCGCGCACCCAGGCGCCTTCCTCGTGCGCCGTGCGGCGCTGGCCGATCCGTTCCTCGTTGCACGGGCCGTTGCCCTTGAGGACCTCCCAGAACTCCGCCCAGTCGATGGCTCCGAAGTCGTGGTGCCCGCGCTCCTCGTTCCACTTCAGGTCCGGGTCGGGCAGGGTCAGTCCCAGCGACTCGGCCTGCGGGACGGCGATGTCCACGAAGCGCTGGCGCAGGTCGTCATTGGTGTGGCGCTTGATCCGCCAGGCCATCGACTGCGCGGAGTGCCCCGACTCGGCGTCCGGCGGGCCGAACATCATCAGCGAGGGCCACCACCAGCGGTTCACGGCGTCCTGCGCCATCGCGTGCTGGGCCTCGGTGCCCCGGGAGAGGGCGAGGAGGAGCTCGTACCCCTGGCGCTGGTGGAAGGACTCCTCCTTGCAGATCCGGACCATGGCCCGCGCGTAGGGCCCGTAGGAGCAGCGGCAGATCGGGACCTGGTTGGTGATCGCCGCGCCGTCCACGAGCCAGCCGATGGCGCCGACGTCGGCCCAGGTCAGCGTGGGGTAGTTGAAGATCGAGGAGTACTTCTGCTTCCCGGCGTGGAGCTTGTCGAGGAGCTCGTCGCGGCTGGTGCCCAGGGTCTCGGCGGCGCTGTACAGGTACAGCCCGTGGCCGGCCTCGTCCTGGACCTTCGCCATCAGGATCGCCTTGCGGCGCAGCGAGGGCGCGCGGGTGATCCAGTTCGCCTCGGGCTGCATGCCGATGATCTCGGAGTGGGCGTGCTGGGCCATCTGACGGACCAGGGTGGCGCGGTACTCGTCGGGCATCCAGTCGCGCGGCTCCACCCGCTCGTCGGCCGCCACGGCCGCGTCGAAGGCCGCCGCGAGCTGCGCACCGAGGTCGGCGGTCACGCCGATCCCCGCGTCCTGCAGGGCGTCCTGCTGCGCGTCCCGCCCCCCGGTCCCCGATGTCACTGCCGGGGTCACTGCCACCATCACGGCCCCCTGTCAGAGGTCTGTTCCCGCCTCGTCCCGCCCGACCGACCGATCGTTCGGTTCATGCTCTTCAATGGTGGGACGAGGGCCCGTAGGGTGTCAACCTCTGTGGTCAACCCTGTGGACACCGGATGATCGGGGCGGGATGGATTCGAACGAGCGCGAGCCCCTCGAAGCGGCGGCTCCACCCCCGTCCAGAGCCCCCGGAATCGCCGGCCTGTCCACGCCGTACCGGGTCGTCACGGCCCTCGCCCTCGGCGCGGTGGCGGTGGCCGCCTGCGGGCACCTGGCCCTCGTCTTCCTGCACGTGGCCCCGTCCAACACGGTCAGCAAGCGGCACGCCCGCACGATCGACGGCTGGATCTACCCCGAGTTCGAACAGAACTGGAAGCTCTTCGCCCCGAACCCGCTCCAGCAGAACATCGCGGTGGAGGTGCGCGCGGAGGTGCGCACGGACGACGGACAGCTGGTGACGGGAAACTGGCGCGGGCTGTCCGCCGAGGACGGCGCGGCCATCCGCCACAGCCTGCTGCCGAGCCACACCGAGCAGAACGAGCTCCGCCGGGCCTGGGACTTCTTCACCGGCTCCCACGACGACGACAACAAGTCCACCGGCGATCGCGGCGCACTGGCCGAGGAATACCTGCGCCGGATCGCCCTGGACCGGCTGGACCCGCGCACGCCGGCCGATACGTCCGTGGGCAAGGGCGGGCACCTGGCGGAGGGCCGGATCGTGCGGATCCAGCTGCGCGGGGCGACGACGGAGGTCGCCGCACCCGAGTGGTCCGACGAGAAGGCCGACACCCAGACGTACTACCGGGAGCTGCCGTGGTGGACGGTCTGAGGGGGCTCAAGGCCTCCGCCGGACGGGCGCTGGCCCGGGTCAGCGGGCAGGCGCTGGGTCCGTACCAGAGCGCCGTGGTCCGCATCGGCTTCGCCGGCACCTGGCTGTTCTTCCTGCTGCGGGAGTTTCCCCACCGCCACGAGATGTACGGGCCGGACGGCCCGTGGAGCTGGGACCTGGCGCGGCAGCTGATCGACTCGAACCGTGCCTTCACGGTGCTGATGTGGTCGGACTCGGCGCTCTGGTTCGAGATCGTCTACGCCGTGGCCGTGCTCTCGTCCGCCCTGCTGATGATGGGCTGGCGCACCCGGGCGACCTCCGTGGTGTTCATGGTCGGCGTGCTGTCCCTGCAGAACCGCAGCGTCTTCATGGGCGACGGCGGGGACAACGTCATCCACCTGATGGCGATCTACCTCGTGCTGACCCGGTGCGCGCAGGTGTGGTCGCTGGACGCCCGCCGCGCCCGCCGGCTCGGCGCGGCCTCGGCCGGGCGGGCGGGGCCGGTGCTGTGGGTCGTGCTCGGCGCGGTCTTCGCGTACGGGGCCGCGACCGGGCGGTTCAGCACCGGCTGGCTGGTGGTCTTCACGGCCCTGTGGGTGCTCGCCGCGCTGTGGTGGATGGTCGACCGCTACGAGCCGGAGGGGGAGGGGCGGGCCGTCCTCGACGTCCTGGCCAACCTGCTGCACAACGCCGGAATGCTGGTGATCATGGTGGAGGTCTGCCTGATCTACGCGACGGCCGGGTGGTACAAGATCCAGGGTTCGCGGTGGCAGGACGGCACGGCGCTGTACTACCCGCTGAACCTGGACTACTTCACCCCGTGGCCCGGGGTCTCGGCCTTCCTCGGGAGCAGCGGCACGCTGGTCATGCTGCTGTCCTACGGGACGGTCGCGGTCCAGGTGGCCTTCCCGTTCACCCTGTTCAACCGGCGGATCAAGAACGTGCTGCTGGCGCTGATGATGCTGGAGCACGCCGGGATCGCCGTGCTGCTGGGGCTGCCGTTCTTCTCGATGGCGATGATCGCCGCCGATGCGGTGTTCCTGCCGACCGGGTTTCTCGTCTGGCTCGGTGCGCGGGTCGCCGCACGGCGGTCCGTGCCGGACCGGGAGCCGGGTCCGGAGCCGTACGCGGATCCCGAGCCTGCGCTGCCCAGCCCCGTCCCGCGCTGAGGCCCGGCGGCCCTGCGGGGCGTCCCCTACCCGCCCTTCCACCGTTCCCCGGGCTCCGCCCGGACCCTTTGCCGCGTGCGGCGCCGTTCCCGGGGGCCAGCCCCCGGACCCCCGCTCCTCAAACGCCGGAGGGGCTGGAGGTGGCTGACGCCAGCGAAAATCCAGCCCCTCCGGCGTTTGAGGAGCGGGGTCTGGGGCGGAGCCCCAGGGAACGGTGGAAGGGCGGGTAGGGGAAGGAGCCGGTGCTGAGGGGACCGTACGCTCGGCGTATGAGTGAGTACGGGAGTCCCGAGGAGATCGCACGGCAGTGGCAGGAGGCTGCCGCGCGGGAGGATCTCGTGCTCCTCGACGGGTTCCACGCGCTGAAGCACGCCCTGCGGTTCGGGGCGGATGTGCGCATCGCGGTCGCCGATGAACCGGAAGCCGTACGGGGCCTCGCGCACGAGCTGGCCGAGGACGTGGAGGCGGACGTGGCCCGGCTGGTGCGGCGGGCACCGCTCAAGGGGCTGCTGCCGCGGGTGCACCCCACCGGGGTGGCGGCCCTCGCGGTCCGGCCCGGCCGGGCCGAGGGGCGGGCCCGGCTCGACGCACGGCCCAGGACGGCCCCGATCGTGCTCCTCGACAACCCCCGCAACCTGGGCAACGTCGGCGCCGTCGTCCGGCTCGCCGCCGGCTTCGGCGCCACCGGCGTGGTCACCCGGGGGGATCTGGACCCCTGGCACCCCAATGTGGTCCGGGCGGGCGCGGGTCTGCACTACGCCACGACCGTGGACCGGGTGGAGCTCGACACGCTGCCGCCCGGCCCGCTGTACGCCCTCGACCCGGAGGGCGAGGACATCCGCGCCCTCACCCTCCCGGACGAGGCCCTGCTCGCCTTCGGCTCCGAACGCCACGGGATCTCGCCCGAGCTGCGCGCCCGCGCCGATCACCTGGTGTCCCTGCCGATGCGGCCGCAGGTCTCCAGCTACAACCTGGCCACCAGCGTGGCCATGGCCCTCTTCCACTGGGGCGGGCCGAAGGGGACCGTCTAGGGATCAGCCCTGGCGGCGGACCTCCACCACGCGGAAGCGGTTCGACACGAACGCCCCGTCGCACAGCGCGGCGTTCGCCGCCGGGTTGCCGCCGGAGCCGTGGAAGTCGGAGAAGGCCGCGGTCTGGTTCACGTAGACCCCGCCCGTCAGGTTCAGCGAGAGCTGCGCCGACTCCTCCAGGCAGACCTCCTCGATGGCCCGCTCGGTGTCCGCGGACGTGGTGTACGCCCCGACCGTCATGGCGCCCTTCTCGCGGACGGTGCGCCGCAGCAGGTCGAGGGCGCCCTGCGTGGAGTCGACCGCCACCGCGAAGGAGATCGGGCCGAAGGACTCCGAGAGGTAGGGGGCGGAGTCGTCGGGCTTGGCCGAGTCCAGCTTGACCATCACCGGCGTGCGCACGACCGCGCCCGGGAAGTCGGGGTGCGTCACCTCGCGCGAGGCGAGCGCGACCTCGCCGAGCCCGGCCGCGGCCTCCAGGCGGGCCTTCACGTCCGGGTTGACCAGCGCGCCCAGCAGGGCGTTGGCCCGGGCGTCGTCGCCGAGCAGGCCGCCGACCGCGCCCGCGAGGTCCGAGACGACCTCGTCGTAGGACTTGTGCCCGGCGTCCGTCTCGATGCCGTCGCGCGGGATCAGCAGGTTCTGCGGGGTGGTGCACATCTGGCCGCTGTAGAGGGAGAGGGAGAAGGCCAGGTTGGACAGCATGCCCTTGTAGTTGTCGGTGGAGTCCAGGACGACGGTGTTGACGCCGGCCTTCTCCGTGTAGACCTGCGCCTGGCGGGCGTTGACCTCGAGCCAGTCGCCGAACTCGGTGGACCCGGTGTAGTCGATGACCTTGATCTCGGGCCGGACGGCGAGCTCCTTGGCGATGCCCTCGCCCGGGCGCTCCACGGCCAGCGCGACCAGGTTCGGGTCGAAGCCGGCGTCGCCGAGGACCTCGCGGGCCACCTGGACGGTCAGCGCCAGCGGGAGGACGGCGCGCGGGTGCGGCTTGACCAGCACCGGGTTGCCCGTGGCGAGGGAGGCGAAGATGCCCGGGTACCCGTTCCAGGTGGGGAAGGTGTTGCAGCCGATCATCAGGGAGATGCCCCGCGGGACGGCCGTGAAGGTCTTGCCGAGCTCGAGCGGGTCCTTCTTGCCCTGCGGCTTCGACCAGTCGGCCTGCCCCGGGACGCGGGTCTGCTCCTCGTAGGCGTAGGCCACCGCCTCCAGGCCGCGGTCCTGTGCGTGCGGGCCGCCCGCCTGGAACGCCATCATGAAGGCCTGGCCGCTGGTGTGCATGACGGCGTGCGCGAACTCGTGCGTCCGCGCCGAGATCCGGGCCAGGATCTCGATGCAGACCAGGGCGCGCACCTCGGGCCCGGCGTCCCGCCAGGCGCCCATGCCGGCCCGCATCGCGGGCAGCAGCACCTCCGGGTCCACGTGCGGGTACTCGACGCCGAGCTCCACTCCGTACGGGGAGGTCTCCGCGCCCGTCCAGCCGTCGGTCCCGGGCTGCCCGAGGTCGAGCCGGGTGCCGCGCAGCGCCTCGAAGGCGGCGAGGCCGTCGGCCGGCGCGGTCTCGCCGTACGCCTTGGGGTGCTCGGGGTGCGGGGACCAGTAGGCGCGGCTGCGGATGGTGGCCAGCGCCTGGTCCAGGGTGGGCCGGTGCTTGGCGGACAGCTGGGGGACGGTGAGCTCGGCGGCCATCAGGGACCAACTCCTCTTTGAGCCGGGCGGGATCAGGCGATCGGGGCAGGCAAGAAGGGATGAACAAGAGCAGACTGGAGTTAGAGTAACCGAACGATCGGTCGGGACAAGAGGGCCCGGCAGACCTGTGGACAAGTCGGTGCGGGAGGATCTGGGCATGACAGCAATCGAGCGGTCCCGCACAGTGGCGGTCGTCGGAGCCGGCACCATGGGGCAGGGCATCGCCCAAGTCGCCCTCCTCGCAGGTCACCGCGTGCTGATCTACGACATCAACGCCCCGCTCGCCGCCGACGCGGTCGGATTCGTCCAGGACCGGGTCGAGCGGATGGCCGCCAAGGGCCGCCTGGACCGCGCCGAGTCCGAGGACGCGATCGGCCGGATCGCATCGGCGGTCGGGCTGCCGGAGCTGGCCGGCGCCGCCCTCGTGGTGGAGGCGGTCGTCGAGGACGTCACCGTCAAGCGGGCGCTCTTCGCGGCGCTCGAAGAGGTGGTTTCACCGGAGGCGCTGCTGGCCACCAACACCTCCTCCCTCTCGGTCACCGAGCTCGCCGCCGGGCTCGCGCACCCCGGCCGCTTCCTGGGCCTGCACTTCTTCAACCCGGCCCCGCTGCTCCCGCTGGTCGAGGTGGTCTCCGGGTTCGCGACGGACCCGGCCGCCGCCGACCGCGCGTACGCCACCGTGCTGGGCTGGGGGAAGACGCCGGTGCGCTGCGCCGACACCCCGGGCTTCATCGTCAACCGGATCGCCCGGCCCTTCTACGCCGAGGCCTTCGCGGTGTACGAGGAGCAGGGCGCCGACCCGGCGACCATCGACGCCGTGCTCCGCGAGAGCGGCGGCTTCAAGATGGGCCCCTTCGCGCTGACCGACCTGATCGGCCAGGACGTCAACGAGGCCGTCACCCGCTCGGTGTGGGAGTCCTTCTTCCGCAGCCCCAAGTTCACCCCTTCCCTCGCGCAGCGGCGGCTGGTCCAGTCGGGCCGCCTCGGGCGGAAGTCGGGCCACGGCTGGTACCCGTACGGCCCGGACGCGAAGGCCCCGGCCCCGCACACCGCGGGCCCCGAGGAGGCACCCGCGAAGGTGACCGTCGTCGGTGACCTCGGACCGGCGGCCGGCCTCCTCGACCTCCTGGAGGAGGCGGGGATCGAGGTCGTGGACGTCGAGCACGGGGGCCCGTACATCCAGCTGCCCGGCGAGGGCCAGCTCGTGCTCGCCGACGGCAAGACGGCGATCGAGTTCGCCGACGTCGTCTACTTCGACCTCGCCTTCGACTACCGCGACGCCACCCGGATCGCGCTCTCCGTCAGTGAGGACACGAGCGAGCGGACGCTCGCGGAGGCCGTCGGGCTGTTCCAGAAGCTCGGCAAGAAGGTCTCCGTCATCGGCGACGTCCCGGGCATGATCGTCGCCCGGACGGTCGCGATGCTGATCGACCTCACGGCCGACGCCGTCGCGCGCGGGGTGGCGGGCGCCGAGGACATCGACACGGCGATGCGGCTCGGGGTCAACTACCCGGCGGGCCCCTCCGAATGGCACGACCGGCTCGGCCGTGACTGGGCGTACGACCTGCTGCACCACCTCGACGAGCGCTGCCCCGGCGGCCGGTACGCGCCCTCGCTGGCGCTGTACAAGCTCGGCTACGCGGCGGGCGACGAGGACGAGGCCGCGGAGGCGGACGCGGACGACGAGGCGGGCGACGAGGCGGGGGAGACGGAATGACCACGGCCAAGCGGGACACGTACACGCCCGAGACGCTCCTGTCCGTCGCCGTCCAGGTCTTCAACGAGCGCGGCTACGACGGCACCTCGATGGAGCACCTCTCCAAGGCGGCCGGCATCTCGAAGTCCTCGATCTACCACCACGTCGCCGGCAAGGAGGAGCTGCTCCACCGCGCCGTCAGCCGGGCCCTGGACGAGCTCTTCGCGGTCCTGGCGGAGCCGGGGGCGATACGCGGCCGCGCGGTCGAACGCGTCGAGTACGTCACGCGCCGCACGGTCGAGGTCCTCGTCGCGGAGCTCCCCTACGTCACCCTGCTGCTGCGGGTCCGGGGCAACACCCGCACCGAGCGCTGGGCCCTGGAGCGCCGCCGCGAGTTCGACCACCAGGTCGCGGAACTGCTGAAGGCCGCCGCCGCCGAGGGCGACCTGCGGGCGGACGTGGACATCCGCCTCGCCACCCGCCTCCTCTTCGGCATGGTCAACTCCCTGGTCGAGTGGTACCGCCCGCACCCGGGCACCACCCCCGACCAGCTCGCGGACGCGGTGGTCAGCATGGCCCTGGACGGGCTGCGCACGCAGCGCTGAGCCGCTACGCCCCGCCGATGGCCCGGGGGCGGTAGAGCGCGCGGGCGCGGGCCAGGGCGCCGGGCCCGGCCAAGGGCAGGGGCAGGAAGTGGTCGAGCTGCCACGCCTGGGCGGCGGAGGCCTGCCGGTTGGGGGCGGCCACCCAGGGCGGGTAGACGCGGAACGCTCTTTTCCCGCCGGACCCGTGTGCCGATACGACACCGTTGCGGTGCAGCGCGTCCATGGAGAAGACGAACTGGCCGGTGCGGTCGCCGTCGCGGTCGCCGTCGCCGCCGTCGTCGCGGGCGGCGACGACGAAGAGGTCGACCGGGTCGGCCGTGTCGAAGGGCCGGATGGGCCCGCCCGGGGACCGCTGCCACAGCGTGACGAATTGGCCGGCCTTGGTGGGGGTCGTCCTGGCTGCGCGGAACCGGACGCCGAGCCCGTCGAGGGTGAAGGCGTGGGCGGCGTACCCGGCGCTCTCGGCCTCGGGGACCGGCGCCGAGCAGGTGAACCCGCAGGGGTCGTAGACGAGCTCCTTCGCCGCGAGGAGATCCGGGTGCGGGCCGGGGGTCCGGGCCATGCGGCTAGTCCTCGCTGATCGTCGGGCCGGCGGTCTGGTCGCGGGCCAGGAGGTCCGTTTCCTCGAAGACCAGCAGGGTGCGCGTGGAGAGGACCTCCGGGATGGACTGGAGGCGGGTCAGGACCAGTTCGCGCAGGGTGCGGTTGTCCGGGGTGTGGACCAGGAGCAGGACGTCGAAATCGCCGCTGACCAGGGCGATGTGGGCGGCGCCGGGCAGCTCGCGGAGCTGTTCGCGGACCGTGCGCCAGGAGTTCTGGACGATCTTCAGGGTGATATAGGCGGAGGCTCCCTGACCTGCGCGTTCGTGGTTGACGCGGGCGGTGAAGCCGCGGATCACCCCGTCGTCGATGAGCCGGTTGATCCGGGCGTAGGCATTGGCCCGCGACACGTGGACCTGTTCGGCGACGGAGCGTATCGAGGCGCGGCCGTCCGCCTGGAGCAGGCGCACGATCGACCGGTCGATCGGGTCCAGCGGGCGCGGCGGGAGTGGTGGCGGCGGCGTCGGTCCGGGGGATACCGGCGGTACGGGCGCGCCCCCGAGTGCGCCCCCCGCCGCGGGAGCCGCCCCGGAACCCGCTCCGGCCATTTGTTCATCCGTCATCGCCCGATGCCTGCCTCTCCTGGACGTCCTGCACCCATACCAGGGCGTCGGCGCCACTTTGTCCACAGCCTGGCGCCGCCTGTAGCCAAATTGCCGGGACAACCGAACAATCGGTAGGTGAGGGGCCTCACACCCGAGGCCTCCCTGCCCGCTTCCCACGAGGAGGTGTACGCCGCCATGACGGTCCAAGAGCTGCCCGGTGCCGGTGCGTCCCACCGCTCCACCCCGCCGCCCGCCTGGAGGCCCCGTACGGATGCCGCCCCGCTGCTCCCGGACCCCGAGCCGTACCGGGTGCTGGGCACCCCGGCCGCCGACCGGCTCGACCCCGAGCTGATGCGCCGGTGCTACGCCGAGCTGGTGCGCGGCCGCCGCTACAACGCCCAGGCCACCGCCCTCACCCGGCAGGGCCGTCTGGCCGTATATCCCTCCACCGTCGGCCAGGAAGCGTGCGAGATCGCCGCAGCACTGGTCCTGGAGGAGCAGGACTGGCTCTTCCCGAGCTACCGCGACACCCTCGCGGCCGTGGCGCGCGGACTGGATCCCGTAGAGGCGCTGACGCTGCTGCGCGGCGACTGGCACACCGGGTACGACCCGCGCGAGCGCCGGATAGCCCCCCTCTCGACGCCCCTCGCCACCCAGCTGCCGCACGCGGTCGGCCTGGCGCACGCCGCCCGGCTGCGCGGTGACGACGTGGTCGCCCTCGCCATGGTCGGCGACGGCGGCACCAGCGAGGGCGACTTCCACGAGGCCATGAACTTCGCCGCCGTCTGGCAGGCACCGGTCGTCTTCCTCGTGCAGAACAACGGCTTCGCGATCTCCGTCCCGCTCGCCAAGCAGACCGCCGCCCCGACCCTGGCCCACAAGGCCGTGGGGTACGGGATGCCCGGCCGCCTCGTCGACGGCAACGACATCGCCGCCATGCACGAGGTGCTGTCCGAAGCGGTCCGGCGGGCCCGGTCCGGCGGCGGACCGACCATGATCGAAGCGGTCACGTACCGCATCGAGGCCCACACCAACGCCGACGACGCCACCCGCTACCGGGGCGACGCCGAGGTGGAGGCGTGGAAGGCGCACGACCCGATCGAGCTCCTGGAGCGAGAGCTGACCGCGCGCGGCCTGCTGGACGAGGCGGGCATCCAGGACGCCAAGGACGCGGCCGAGGCGATGGCGGCGGCACTGAGGGACGGGATGAACGCGGAACCCGTGATCGACCCGATGGACCTCTTCGCCCACGTCTACGCGGAGCAGACCGGCCGGCTGCGCGAACAGGCGGCCATGCTCCGTGCCGAGCTGGACGCGGCCGAGCACGAAGAGGGGAACGGATCATGACCACGGTGGCGGTGAAGCCCGCGATCACCAAGCCGGCGACCATGGCCCAGGCCCTGAACCGGGCGATGCGCGACGCGATGGCCGAGGACCCGGCCGTCCACGTCATGGGCGAGGACGTCGGAGCGCTCGGCGGGGTCTTCCGCATCACGGACGGCCTCGCGAAGGAGTTCGGCGAGGACCGCTGTACCGACACCCCGCTCGCCGAGGCCGGCATACTCGGCGCGGCCGTCGGCATGGCCATGTACGGGCTGCGGCCGGTCGTGGAGATGCAGTTCGACGCCTTCGCGTACCCGGCCTTCGAGCAGCTGATCTCGCACGTGGCGAAGATGCGCAACCGCACGCGGGGCGCGATGCCGCTGCCGATCACCATCCGGGTGCCGTACGGCGGCGGGATCGGCGGGGTGGAGCACCACTGCGACTCCTCCGAGACGTACTACGTGGCCACGCCCGGGCTCACCGTCGTGACCCCGGCGACCGTCGAGGACGCGTACGGACTGCTGCGCGCCTCGATAGCCAGCGACGACCCGGTGATCTTCCTGGAGCCGAAGCGGCTGTACTGGTCCAAGGCCGACTGGTCGCCCGAGGCGCCCGCGGCGGTCCCCGGGATCGGCAAGGCGCTCGTCCGGCGGACCGGCACGAGCGCGACCCTGATCACCTACGGGCCCTCGCTGCCGGTGTGCATGGAGGCGGCCGAGGCGGCCCGCGAGGAGGGCTGGGACCTGGAGGTCGTGGACCTCCGCTCGCTGGTCCCCTTCGACGAGGAGACCGTCGTGGCCTCCGTACGCCGGACCGGGCGCGCGGTGGTGGTCCACGAGTCCGGCGGCTTCGGCGGACCGGGCGCGGAGATAGCCGCCCGGATCACGGAGCGGTGCTTCCACCACCTGGAGGCGCCCGTGCTGCGCGTCACCGGCTTCGACATCCCGTATCCGCCGCCGATGCTGGAGAAGCACCACCTGCCCGGCGTGGACCGGATCCTGGACACCGTGGCCCGTCTGCAGTGGGAGAACTGATGCCGCAGGTCATGGAGTTCAAGCTGCCGGACCTGGGAGAAGGGCTGACCGAGGCGGAGATCGTCCGCTGGCTGGTGGCGGTCGGCGACGTCGTCGCCATCGACCAGCCCGTCGTCGAGGTCGAGACGGCCAAGGCGATGGTCGAGGTGCCCTGCCCGTACGGGGGCGTGGTCACCGCCCGGTTCGGCGAGGAGGGCACCGAACTGCCCGTCGGCGCCCCGCTGATCACCGTGGCCGTGGGCGCGCAGTGCGCGCCGGCCGATGCCGGCGCCCCCGCCGGGCCCCAGGACGCCGCCGACTCCGCGAACGCGCCCCGGCCCTTGATCGGTTACGGCTCGGACGATTCACGTCCGGCGCGTCGGAGGCGGGTGCGACCCGGCTCCGCCGCGCCGGGGGCGGCACCCGCGGCTCCGGCTCCGGCCGCCGTCGCGGTGGTCACGGCACCTGCCGTCACGGCACCGGCGGCCACCGCACCGGCCGTCGTCGCCGGGCCGGTGCCGGTCATCTCGCCGCTGGTGCGCAAGCTGGCGCGGGACCACGGGGTGGACCTGCGCGCCCTGCGCGGATCGGGGCCCGAGGGCCTGATCCTGCGCGCGGACGTCGAGGAGGCGCTGCGCGCACCGGCGCAGGCTCCGGTGACCCCCGCCGTTGCGCCCGCGCCCGCTGCCGCCGCCGCGCCGGCGGGTGCCACGCGGATCCCCCTCAAGGGGGTGCGCGGGGCGGTCGCGGACAAGCTGTCGCGCAGCCGGCGCGAGATCCCGGACGCCACCTGCTGGGTCGACGCGGACGCCACCGAGCTGATGGCTGCCCGGGCGGCGATGAACGCCGCGGGCGGCCCGAAGATCTCCGTGCTCGCGTTGCTCGCCCGGATCTGCACGGCTGCGCTGGCCCGCCACCCGGAGCTCAACTCCACGGTGGACCTCGCGGCGAACGAGATCGTCCGGCTGCCCGCCGTGCACCTGGGCTTCGCCGCGCAGACCGAGCGGGGCCTGATGGTTCCGGTGGTCCGGGACGCACAGACGCGCAGTGCGGAGTCGCTGTCGGCGGAGTTCGCACGGCTCACGGAGCTGGCCCGGGCGGGGAAGCTGGCGCCGGCCGATCTCACCGGAGGCACCTTCACCCTGAACAACTACGGGGTGTTCGGGGTCGACGGCTCCACGCCGATCATCAACCACCCCGAGGCGGCGATGCTCGGTGTGGGGCGGATCATTCCGAAGCCGTGGGTGTATCAGGGGGAGTTGGCGGTCCGGAAGGTCGTTCAGCTGTCGCTGACGTTCGACCACCGGGTGTGTGACGGCGGGACCGCGGGCGGCTTCCTCCGGTACGTCGCCGACTGCGTCGAGTCCCCCTCGGTCCTGCTGCGCAGCCTGTAGCCCCGCGAGGGTGGGCCGCCCTGCGGGGCGAAGTCCCCTACCCGCCCTTCGCCCGTTCCCCGGGGCTGCGCCCCGGACCCCCTGGGGCTCCGCCCCAGACCCCGCGCCTCAAACGCC
>NZ_JBHUBS010000015.1:0-25741 GCF_042788835.1 Streptomyces sp. NPDC056883
TGTGGGGGGTGGGGGGGGGGGGGGGGGGGGGGGGGAAGGAGCCTTTTTGTTTGGTGGGGGGGACAGGGGGGGGGGGGGGGGGGGGGGGCCCCCCCCCCCCCCCCCCCCCGGGCCGGCCCTTTGGGCCGGAGACCCTCCGCTGCGCTCCGGGTTCCCCAGCGCAGCGCGCTGGGGAAAGGGACCGCCTCGCTGCGCTCGGCGGGGGCGCTTCGCGCCCAAAAGCCGGCCCTACGGCCGGGTACCCTCCGCTTCGCTCCGGGTACCTGAGCGCTGCGCGCTCAGGACTGAACGGCCTCGCTGCGCTCGGCCGGGGCGCCTTCGGCGCCTGGCGCTCCGCTTCGCTCCAAGGCATAGCCGGCCTCCGGCCGGGAGTCCTTCGCTTCGCTCCGGACTGGTTCTGGTTCCGCTGCGCTCCACCAGAGTGGAGCCTGCTCCGCAGGCCCCGGGGCTCCCGCGCTGCGCGCGGGAGGTGACCCCGTTTCACGGGGTCCGGGCCTGCGGCCCGTTGGGTGGGTCCGCTCCGCTCCCCCACCCCTGGTCCTGTAGGCAGAGCCGGAAGGACCAGGCATGCTTCGCAGTCCTCGCAAGCAGCAGCCGCTACCCCCGCCTGGGGTCCCGGACCACCTTGCCGTTCTTCACGAAGAGCCTCACGCGTTGCTCATTGAAGTCCATCGTGACCATGCTGCCCTCGGGCACCGCATGGACCGTGATCTCCGGGAACTCCGCCCGGATCTGCTCGCGGGCCTCCTCAGCCGACTTCCCCATCAGCTCCGGCCACTCACTCTTCGCCACCACAAGCTCCTCCACGAGGGATCACAGGCCGCTGTCGATACCGGTCACGGCCGGCGGGCCGAGTGGGGCATCGGACTCTGAGAGGCCTGCCTCCTTCAGCGCTGCCGTGACGATCCGCATGGCATCGAGCTCCGCCTCGTACTTGTCCGGGGCCTCCACCTCAAGCCGAATGGAGAAGGTGCCGTCCTCGTTCAGCGTGAGGAGGCGCAGCCCCTCGTTCTCACTGACCTCCGTGTGTCGCGGGGCCAACTTCCGCTCGACGGCAAGAGGCACGGAAGCGGCAACATCCGACACGAACGTACCCGGGACCGTAATGACAAAGCTGGTCACGGCAACTCCTCACATAGAACAAAACTCCACTGCCACCCGGCTGCCCCCGATTCTTCCCAGTGAACTCGTCACATGCCATCTCGGACGCGAGGGCCAGCCCGCCCCACATCGCCGACACCAAAACGACCAACCAAGAGCCGCATGATCTGACTCAAAATGACAGTCGGATACAGACTTGAACTAACGGCTCATAGCGAGGAAACCCCGCCCCCTCTGTTGGTCCCAGGCGAGGCCGTGGGCAGAGCGGCCTTCCCTTTCAGGAACAGGACGGACTCCTGGGACAAGCCGAGGCCCAGGCCTACCCCGCGGCAGGATCAGCGCCTACCTGGGCCAGATCAGCACCACGACGGGCAGCGGCCACCTCCAGCGTCTGCAAGCCGATGTCGCCATTGCCCAGCAACTCGTCCAGGGCCTCGAAGAGCAGCTCGACAGCGAAGCCATCGACGACAGCTCGCCCACAGCCTCGGCTACGTCAGCGGCAAGAACCACGTCGGCTACCACCTTGCCGCCCATCTCGCCCTCCACCAGTACTTCACCGCAAACAGCCGGCCCGTGCCCCGCTTCCTCATGCTCGACCAGCCGACCCAGCCCTACTACCCCTCCGACATGGCCAAAGCACGAGGGCGGCTGGAAGACCTCGCCCTCGAGGAAGACCGCGTGACGGTCACCGGCCTCTTCCAGCTCATGCACCAGGTCGTCACCGAGCTGTCCCCCGGCTTCCAGATCATCGTCAGCGACCACGCCGACCTGCCACACCCCTGGTACCAGGAGGGACCTCCTCCGACACCGCGGCCATCCACACGGCGGCGACGGCACCGGCCAAGGTCGACCTGTACGGCCTGGCCACCGGGCTGCCCGTCGCGGTGGGGACCGTCACGATCCCGGCGGGGCAGAGCTACTACGGGACGTACGGGCGCAGTGTGCTGACCTTCGAGGGCAGCGGCTCCGCGGTCACCGGCTGGTTCCTGAACCGGCTCGCCGCGCCCTCTCGACCGCCTCCGGCTGTCCGGCGACCCCGGCCCGCCGTCGGATGTGATCTGAGTCACTTGGTGTCACACATTCCGTCCGCCCGGCGCCTTGTGCGTGAAACCCCGAGCGGACGGAGCAGAGACCATGACGAAGCACAGCAGCCGGACTGAGGTCATCGTGATAGGCGGCGGATACGCCGGAGTTCTCGCGGCCAACCGCCTGACCAGCCGCGACGACGTGGCCGTGACCCTCGTCAACCCGCGCTCGACCTTCGTCGAGCGAGTCCGCCTGCATCAGCTCGTGGCGGGGTCCGACGACGCGGTCGTCGAGTACAAGGACGTCCTGAGCGAGCAGGTCAAGCTCGTGGTCGACACCGCGACGGGCATCGACCGGCAGGCACGCACCGTCTCACTGGCCGACGGCGGCACCCTGGGGTACGACCACCTGATCTACGCAGTGGGCAGCGGCAGCGGTGCGCCGCAGGTTCCCGGCGCCGACAGGTTCGCCTACCCGATCGCGACCCTGGAGGAGGCCGAGCGGCTGCGCGAGGCCGTGGCCGCCGCGCCCGCCAGCGCGGCGCTCACGGTGGTCGGGGGCGGTGCCACGGGCATCGAGACCGCGGCCGAGCTCGCCGAGGCGGGCCGCAGCGTCACTCTCGTCTGTGGAGGTCAGCTCGGCGCTTACCTCCACGCGAACGGCCGCCGCTTCGTCGCCAAGCGGCTGGCGGCCCTCGGCGTGACCGTCCTCAACGGCCCCGGCACCAAGGCCGCGTCCGTGACGGCCGACGCCGTGCACCTCGCCGACGGCCGCGAGGTGCGCGGCCACCTGACCATCTGGGCCGCCGGCTTCGGCATTCCCGACCTGGCCGCCCGCAGCGGCCTCAGCACCGATGAGACGGGCCGTCTGCTCACCGACGAGACCTTGACCAGCATCGACGACGATCGCATCGTCGCCGCGGGGGACGCGGCCGCGCCCTCGGGCCGCTCTTTCCGGATGGGATGCCAGTCCGCCTCCCAGCTCGGCCCCCAGGCCGCCGACGCAGTGCTCCGCCGGATCGAGGGACGGCGGCCCGAAGCCGCCGGTGTCGACTTCCAAGGGCTGTGCGTCAGCCTCGGCCGCGGCGCGGGCATCTTCCAGTTCTCGCGCAAGGACGACACCGCCATCCGGTTCTACATCGGTGGCCGCACGGGCGCACGCGTGAAGGAGACCGTCGTCTCCCACACCGTCAAGCAGTTCTCCGCAGAGGCGCGCAAGGCGGGCGCACGCGCCCTGAAGGCCAAGGGCGACGCCCGGCAGCCGAGCGTCGAGGCCATGCCCGCGCAGGTGTCGTAGCCCCTGGATCAGGCGGCCCAGGTGCCACCCGCTCCCCCATGCACGGACCCGTGGGACGGACCGCGATGAAGGCAATGGAGGATTCGAGGATGCGAGACCACATCGATGACCCGGCGACCGACGCGTTCGTCGCCCACCGCAATCTGCTCTTCACCGTGGTGTACGAGATCCTCGGCTCGGCGACCGACGCCGAGGACGTCCTCCAGGAGACCTGGCTGCGCTGGGCCCAGGTCGATCTGGCACAGGTCAACGACCAGCGCGCGTACCTCGTCCGCGTGGCTACCCGGCGGGCGCTCGACCGGCTACGGGCCCTGCGGCGCCGCAAGGAAACATACGTCGGCTCCTGGCTGCCCGAGCCGCTGCTCACCTCGCCGGACGTCGCCGAGAACGTCGAGCTCGCCGAGAGCCTGTCCATGGCCGTGATGCTCGTCCTGGAGACCCTCTCGCCCACAGAGCGGGCGGTGTTCGTCCTGCGCGAGGTCTTCGACCTCGGCTACGACGAGATCGCGGAGGCGGTCGGCAAGACCCCCACCACGGTCCGCCAAATCGCCCACCGCTCCCGCAAACACGTCGACGCCCGGCGTCCTCGAGAAGTGGTCTCCCCAAGCCAGGTCCGGGCCGCCCTCGCGTCGTTCCAGCACGCCGTGGAGACCGGCGACCTTCAAGGCGTGCTCGACGTGCTCTCCCCCGACGTCGTCCTGATCAGCGACGGCGGCGGCGTCAGGAGCGCCGCGCTGCGGCCCGTCGAGGGCATCACGAAGGTGATCCAGCTCCTCTTGGTCGGCCTCGGCGACAAGGAAGGCACGCTCACCAGCGAGCCCACCACAGTCAACGGCGACCCGGCGCTCCTCCTGCGCATCGACGGCGAGATCGACAGCGTCATGGCGATCCGTCTCGAGGACGGCCTCGTCATCGGCATCTACTTCGTCCGCAACCCCGCCAAGCTCACCCACATCACCGACGCCACACCACTCACCCTGAACTGACATCAGAACGGCCACGGTCCCCGGCACGTGTAGAGCCTGTCGGACGCCGCGGTGCCGCGATCCGGTCGAGCCGCGCAGGAGGCGGGCACGAGGCGCGGACCCGGGGAGCACGGACGACGGGGACTCCGGCACCGGAAATTCGCGCCGGATGCGCCGCCGACACGCACATCGCTATAGGCCTGCTATGGGTTCGCCATATCGCCAAATTCCTTCAATTATCAAGGGTTGACACACTCACCGCACTCCACGCAGGATCGACGATGGGTAATCAAGGGGGTGCGCGTAAAACGATGGAGTGCTCAGCGACGACCATGACCGCATAACGGATCTGGCGAGCGTCCGGATGCGGTTTCGCAGCCGAGTTCGCCACCCCCGGTTCAGCCATGTACCCGCCGTTAACCATGTGCTCCTCATTCAGGTGCCCGTTTTCGCCTGGCGCGCTGCGGCGGTGGAGCTAATTAACTCGAAGGAATTATTTCCATGACGCCTGAAGCCACGCTCGCGCGATTCCGCGAATACATGGTGGGCCCCACCCGGTTCATGAACCTGCTCTCCTGCTTCGAGCTCGGCATCATCGACGGGCTCCGTGAGCGTCCGGGCCAGACGGCCGCCGAGCTCGGCACCGCGGCCGGGACCAAGCCGGACGCCGTGGAACAGCTCCTGCTGCTGCTGGTCAAGGAAGGCTTCGTCGCCCACGACGAGGGCTCGGGCACCTACTCCCTCGACGCGCTCGGAGGCATCTCCGAGGGCGACCTCGAGCACGTCATCGCCGGCATGCAGATGATCAAGGGCGCCGCGCTCCGGCAGCTGTACTACCTCACCGAGAGCGTGCGGACCGGCACCCTCGTCGGCCTGAAGGAGCTGTACGGGTTCGAGGGGAACCTGTACGACGCGATGGCCGAACACAAGGACCTGCGCGAGCCCTGGGCCAAGCTGATGAACAGCGAGACGACCCGCATCGACCCCTGGTTCTTCGACAACATCGACATTCCCGCCGGTTCCCAGGTACTCGACGTCGCCGGAAACACCGGGCTCGGGGCCATCCACACCTACAAGCTGAAGGCCTCGCCGGGGCTCCGGGTGACGACCTTCGACCTGCCTGACAACGAGAAGGAGTCCCTGGAGAACTTCCGGAAGCACGGTGTGGAGGAACACTGCTCGTTCATCGGCGGTGACGTCTTCGCGGAGGTTCCCAAGGGCTTCGACGTCGTGCTGATCAAGCACTTCCTGCCCATGTTCGACAAGAGCGACGTGTTCCGGATCCTTCAGGGCGTCAACCGGTCGCTGGAGATCGGCGGGCAGCTCAACATCCTGACGCCGGTGTACCCCGAGGACACCAAGAACTCCGACTTCCGCTCCATCGACTTCTTCCCCAGCTTCTTCCTGGGCTGCGCCATGGGCCAGGGCGGCCCGCAGAAGATGTCGACGTACCAGAGCTGGCTCGAGGAGTGCGGCTTCAAGGTCACCAAGGCGATCGCCGAGGAGGCCGCCAGCATGCCTCCGGAGGCCCTCCCCGTGGACGCCATCCTGTGCGCGACGAAGGTCGCCTGACCGGTCGCCGACACAGCGCGGCCGGCGGTCACGGTCCAGCCGTGGGCCGGGGACTGGTATGCCAGTCCCCGGCCCGTTCGGCGTGCGCCCGTCGGCCGAAAGCGCCGCTGGAGGCGTGCTCGAGAAGTCGACCGGAGCGGACGGCCGACCTTGATCGACGCTTCGGCCACGGCATAGCGTCAGCGCGGTGGATACGATGCACCGGCCCGCTGCGCGGGTCATCTGCCTTGACGCTTCCTACCGTCTGCTCCTGCTGCGCTGGCGGGATCCGGCTGACGGAACGTCGGTGTGGGGGCCGCCAGGAGGCGGCATGGAGCCCGGCGAGACGCCGCTGGCGACGGCCCGACGCGAGCTGATGGAGGAAACCGGACTGGATCCGGCCGCGGTTCTCGAGGGGTCGGTTCCCGTGGAGGTCGACGCGCGGTGGAACGGCAAGCACTACATAGGCACGGAGCAGTTCTTCCTCGCGCACTTCGCCGGTGACCGGCCGCCCCTGGTTCGGACCGGCCTCCTGCCCTACGAGCAGGACAACTTGGACGAGCACGCCTGGATCCCGTGGTCGGACCTGGACTCGTTGCCGCACCGGATCGTGCCTCCCCGGCTCCTGTCGGTGCTGGAAGCCCTGCTGCCGGCCGGACCCTGGAGCGACCGTGAAGCCCGGAACGCCGACGTAGGCCGGCTCGAGAGCCCCTCATGACATCGGACGCCGAATCGACGGATACGAGCCGTCATCCTGTACGCCTTAAATGATTCTCCAGTCTCCGTACCGTTCTTGCATTCACGTGGAGACCCACTCAATTTTCGTTGAAGGAACGAGCCCCTCCGCTGGAGGTACCGCTAGCGTGCCAGATCGCCGAAGACTTTCCACTATGGGGAGTACTCGACGACTAACGGAGGAAGCCATGGACATTCAGCTTCTGGGTCCGCTGTGTGCCGCCGTGAACGGGGGGTCGATCGTCCCGACCGCTGGAAAGCCCCGGCAGATATTCGCGCTGCTCGCTTTGCACCCAGGCCGCATTGTGCCCGTTCCGACGCTGATGGAGGAAATTTGGGGGACGGAACCGCCGCCTAGTGCGATGACGACGCTGCAGACGTACATCATGCAACTGCGCAGACGCCTCGGCACCGCGATGGGGCCCGATGGCCCGGGCGAGGCGAAGAACGTGCTGGCCACCCGGTACGGCGGATACCTGCTGCAGGTGCCGCCGGAGTCCGTGGACGTGTACACCTACGACCGGCTGGTCTCCGAGGGCCAGGAGGCCTTCGAACAGGGCGATGACGAACGGGCCGCCCGCCTGTTCCGGAAGGGCCTGGGCCTGTGGCAAGGGTCCGCGCTGGTGGACCTACGGCTCGGTCCGATCCTGGAGATCGAGGTCATGCGCCTCGAGGAGTCCCGGCTGGTGACCGTGGAGCGGCGGATCGACGCGGACCTGCGGCTCGGCCGGCACGCCGAACTCGTCGTCGAGCTCACCGACCTGATCGCCCGCCACCCCCAGCACGAGGGCCTCCACGCGCAGGCGATGCTGGCCCTGTACCGGTCGGGCCGGCAGGCTTCCGCCCTCGACGTCTACCGCAAGCTGCGGGGGCGGCTCATCGAAGAGCTCGGTGTGGACCCCTCGCCGCAGTTGCAACGCCTGCACCAGGCCATGCTCTCGGTCGACCCCGAACTCGAAGTGGTGGCCGGTCCGCGACGCGGCTCCACGTTCAACCGGTACGCGGCCTAATACACCTTGATCAATTGACACCCTGTCAAGTAAGGCCGGATTCGGACAGACCGCCGAAGCGGGCGGTCCAGAAAACAACCAGCTCAGGGAAGGAATCCTTGGGCAGTGCTCTCGCCTCAAAGGAGGTCCAGTTCAGTGACCAGCCAGGTCAGTAGCCCAGCCAAACAGTCCGACGGGGCCGAAGGCACGGTCGTCGGCGAGCAGCGGACACCCCCGGGCCCGAACGGCACACCCGAAGACCACGTGGATCACGTGGATCACGTGGATCACGTGGTCCACGGCGGGGGTCAGGGCGGGAAGGAAGTGCGCCGACTCGATCGGGTGATCATCCGTTTCGCGGGTGACTCCGGTGACGGTATGCAGCTCACCGGTGACCGCTTCACCTCGGAAACCGCCTCCTTCGGCAACGACCTCTCCACGCTGCCGAACTTCCCGGCCGAGATCAGGGCACCCGCCGGCACCCTCCCGGGCGTCTCCTCCTTCCAGCTGCACTTCGCCGACCACGACATCCTGACGCCGGGCGACGCCCCCAACGTCCTGGTGGCGATGAACCCGGCAGCACTGAAGGCCAACATCGCGGACGTGCCGCGCGGCGCGGAGATCATCGTCAACACCGACGAGTTCACCAAGCGCCCGATGGCCAAGGTCGGCTACGAAACCTCCCCGCTGGAGGACGGCTCACTGGAGGCCTACAACGTCCACCCGGTGCCGCTGACCACCCTCACCGTCGAGGCCCTCAAGGACTTCGGGCTGTCCCGCAAGGAGGCCGAGCGCAGCAAGAACATGTTCGCGCTCGGGCTGCTGTCCTGGATGTACCACCGGCCCACCGAGGGCACCGAGAACTTCCTGCGGCAGAAGTTCGCGAAGAAGCCCCAGATCGCGGAAGCGAACGTCACCGCGTTCCGGGCCGGCTGGAACTTCGGCGAGACCACCGAGGACTTCGCCGTCTCCTACGAGGTGGCCCCCGCCACCCGCGCCTTCCCCACCGGCACCTACCGCAACATCTCCGGGAACCTCGCCCTGTCCTACGGGCTCATCGCCGCAGGCCAGCAGGCCGATCTGCCGATCTACCTCGGCTCCTACCCGATCACCCCCGCCTCCGACATCCTGCACGAGCTGTCGAAGCACAAGAACTTCGGCGTCCGCACGTTCCAGGCCGAGGACGAGATCGCCGGCATCGGTGCGGCGCTGGGTGCGGCCTTCGGTGGCGCGCTCGGCGTGACCACCACCTCCGGCCCCGGCGTGGCCCTGAAGTCGGAGACGATCGGGTTGGCGGTCTCCCTGGAGCTGCCGCTGCTGATCGTGGACATCCAGCGCGGCGGCCCCTCGACCGGTCTGCCGACCAAGACGGAACAGGCCGACCTGCTCCAGGCCATGTACGGGCGCAACGGCGAGGCCCCGGTACCGATCGTGGCCCCGCGCACCCCGGCGGACTGCTTCGACGCCGCCCTGGACGCGGCCCGGATCGCGCTGACCTACCGGACCCCGGTCTTCCTGCTCTCCGACGGCTACCTCGCCAACGGCTCCGAACCCTGGCGGATCCCGGACGTCGCGGACCTGCCCGACCTGAAGGTGCGGTTCGCTGCCGGCCCCAACCATCAGCTCGCGGACGGCACCGAGGTCTTCTGGCCGTACAAACGCGATCCGCAGACCCTGGCCCGCCCCTGGGCGGTCCCCGGCACGCCGGGACTGGAACACCGGATCGGCGGCATCGAGAAACAGGACGGCACGGGCAACATCTCCTACGACCCGGCCAACCACGAGTTCATGGTCCGCACCCGCCAGGCCAAGATCGACGGCATCCAGGTCCCCGACCTCGAGATCGACGACCCCGACGGCGCACGCACCCTGGTGATCGGCTGGGGCTCGACGTACGGGCCGATCACGGCCGCCGTACGCCGCCTGCGGCTCGCCGGACTCCCCATCGCCCAGGCCCACCTGCGCCACCTCAACCCCTTCCCCAGGAATCTGGGCGAGGCCCTGAAGCGCTACGACAAGGTAGTGGTGCCTGAGATGAACCTCGGGCAGCTCGCGACCCTCCTGAGGGCGAAGTACCTGGTCGACGCGGCGGCGTACAACCAGGTCAACGGCATGCCGTTCAAGGCCGAGCAGCTCGCCAACCATCTCAAGGAGGCCATCAATGACTGAGGTGACCGACAGCCCTTCCCTGCTCTCCCTGGTCCCCAAGGCCGAGGGCCGGCAGTCGATGAAGGACTTCAAGTCGGACCAGGAAGTCCGCTGGTGCCCCGGCTGCGGCGACTACGCCGTGCTCGCCGCCGTCCAGGGCTTCATGCCGGAACTGGGCCTGGCGAAGGAGAACATCGTCTTCGTCTCCGGGATCGGCTGCTCCTCACGCTTCCCGTACTACATGGACACCTACGGGATGCACTCCATCCACGGCCGCGCCCCGTCCATCGCCACCGGGCTCGCCACCTCGCGCCGCGACCTGTCGGTCTGGGTGGTCACCGGTGACGGGGACGCGCTCTCCATCGGCGGAAACCACCTGATCCACGCCCTGCGACGGAACGTCAACCTCAAGATCCTGCTGTTCAACAACCAGATCTACGGGCTGACCAAGGGCCAGTACTCCCCCACCTCCGAGGTCGGCAAGATCACCAAGTCGACCCCGATGGGCTCGCTCGACGCGCCCTTCAACCCGGTCTCACTGGCGATCGGCGCGGAGGCCTCCTTCGTGGCCCGCACCGTCGACTCCGACCGCAAACACCTCACCGAAGTGCTGCGCGCCGCGGCCGCCCACGAAGGCACCGCACTGGTGGAGATCTACCAGAACTGCAACATCTTCAACGACGGCGCCTTCGAAGCCCTCAAGGACCACGAGCAGGCCCAGGAAGCCGTGATCCGCCTCGAGCACGGTCAGCCGATCCGCTTCGGCGTCGACAACGCCAAGGGCGTAGTACGCAACACGGCCACCGGAGACCTGGAGGTCGTCACCGTGACCCCGGACAACGAATCCCGGATCCTGGTCCACGACACCTCCTCGGCCTCCCCGACCAACGCGTTCGCACTGTCCCGACTGGCCGACCCGGACACCCTGCACCAGACACCCATCGGGGTGTTCCGCAACGTCCGCCGACCCGTCTACGACACGCTCATGGCCGAGCAACTCGAGACGGCCGTCGACCGCAACGGAAAAGGTGACCTCGGCGCGCTGCTCACCGGGAACGACACCTGGACCGTCGTCGGCTGATTCCCCCACCGCCGGGCGGGCCCACACCGGCCCCCTTCGAAGCCCGGACCCGCAGGGAGGGTCCGGGCTTCGTCGTGTCCGGAGCCGCCGGACGGCAGCTTCCGCCCCGCCCTGGGCCCATCGGCAGGAGTCCTCAGCCACCCTCGAGCCGCACTCCAGCCTGTCCGGCGATCCTCGAACCCCGCTCAGCATGCTTGGGGCGGAGGTCGAGGAGGATGCCATGACGGACGAACAGCCAATACGACTCCACTGTTTCGCGCACTCCGCGGAGGGCGTCTCCATTTTCCGCAACTGGGCGGGAAGCGTCGGCCCCGGCGTGGAGCCGGTCCCAGCCCTCCTGCCCGGCAGCGAAGGCCGCCGCTCCGAGCCGCGGGTGACCACGCGTGAGGCACTCCTCGCCGATCTGCTGCCCCGGTTCTCCGACCCGCACGCGGCCCCGTACGTCCTGTACGGTCAGGGCCTCGGCGCGATGGTCGCCTTCACCCTGACGCGCGCCCTGCACGAAGCCGGCCTGCCCGGCCCCGCGCTGCTGGCCGTCGGTGCATGCCCGCCCCCGCACGTGCCCTCCGACCTGCCCGACGCGCGGGGGACCACGGACGCCGAACTGCTGAGCATCCTGGGCGGCAACGGCGCCGTACCGCCCCGCAGCGACGAAGGAATCTGGCTCCGGGCCATGCTGCCGTTGCTCCGCGTCGACCTGGAGCTCGCCCAGTCACTGGAAGAGGCCGCCCGCAGGCCCGCCCCGGCAGGACCGCTCACCACCCCGATACTCGCCGTCGCCTCACAGGGCAACCCCCTGGCCCCGCCCAAGATCGCCGACGGCTGGCGGCTCTGGACCGAGGGCCCCGCCTGGCTGCGCGTGGTTCCCGGCCATCACTACTTCACAGACGGGCGTGAACTGCCCCGTCTCCTGGGCCGGGCCTGCCGCATCACGCGCCGCCTCGTCCGGGAGCCCGAGCCCGTCGGCTGAACCCGTACTCCGGCGGTCCCGTCCCGTCGTCTGAATTCTGTTCGCGTCCCCGGCGGCGCATGTGAGGAGAGGTGTGCAGATGTCTGCTGAGCACGCGGCCAAGGCGACGCACAAAGTCCATGTGACCGCGCCCGCCGGTGTGGTCTACGGACTGATCGCCGACGCGGTCAAGTGGCCCCTCTACTTCTCCCCGAACGCCCATGTGGAGCAGCTGGAGTTCGACGGCGAACGGGAGCGGCTGCGGATGTGGTCCCTCATGGATGGCCAGCTGAAGTCGTGGATCTCGTGGCGGCACCTGGACCCGGTGGAGCGCCGCGTGGAATTCCGAACGGAGCTGCCCGCGTCCCCGATGGACTCCGTGGCCGGCGCCCTGACCGTACGTGCCCGCGGCCCGCACGACACCGAGCTGGAGCTGCTGTACGACTTCAGCGTCGCGGGCGATGTGCCCGACGACGTGGCGTGGGCGAACCGGGCCACCGCCGGAGCCATCTGTGCCCAGCTCGCCGACGTGAAGGCCTTCGCCGAGCGCTGGACGCGCCTGGACGAACTGCTCCTGTCCTTCGAGGAAGCCGTGCGCGTCAACGGCCCGGCCGAGCTGGTCTACGACTTCCTCTACCGGGCCGGGGACTGGCCCGGGCTGGTACCGCAGGTGGCCCGGGTCGACCTCACCGAGGACTCTCCCGGGGTGCAGCGCATGACCATGGAGACCTTGACCGAGCACGGCTCGCACACCACCGATTCGGTGCGGCTCTGCTTCCCGCACGCGGGGCGCATCGTCTTCAAGCAGACGACGACTCCCCCCCTGCTGGAGGCCCACACCGGCGAATGGTTCGTCGCCCCGGACGAGACGGGGGTGACCGTGTTCGCGCAGCACAACGTCGTGCTGCGCGAGGAGAACATCACCGCCGTACTGGGCGAGCACGCCGATCTCGCGCACGCCCGCCGGCACGTTCGCGAGGCACTCGGCCGCAGCAGCCTGGGCCTGCTGGCCCAGGCCAAGAAGCACGCGGAGAGCGCCGTCCGGGTGCTGTGACGGCGACGGGCCGCAGCTGCCCGCCCGACGCCTTTGACCTGCTGTGACGACGGCTCGTACCCCCTCCGCGAGGCCGCTGTGCCCCACCGGGCGGAGCGGTGGGTCCGCAGGGCTCTCGCACTGCTTGGGCGCGGCTGCACAGCCGCTTGGGAAATCGGGCTTCGGGTGCGAACTCCCACTAGCGTGCTGAACCCGACCGTTGTGGATACGTGCGGACCAGGAGGACTCATGGAACCGTCCGACCCGCACGCAACGAGCGGGAGCCGCCGCGCATGCGAATCCAGCAGCCAGAGAGAGGAGAGAGGGGCTTCCGCCGGCCAGGGCGGACCGCACGTCCCTGAACGCGCATGACTGATGCCCGCTCCTCGCACGCGGCGATCTCCGTGGTGGTCGCACCCGGGGCTCCGCCGCACACCGCGCCCTGGGACCTCGAGTTGCGTGGACCGATCGACCCCGTCGCGCTGGAAGACGTACTGGGTGGGTTCGCCTCCGGCGACCCGGACCGGTCCGGCTGGCACCACCGGCTGGTGCGGCACGGCCCCGACCACCACACGCTGCGTCTGACGGCGACCGGGGACGATTCCGCCGCTTCCGCCGTGGGTCGCATCGCCGATCTGGTCACCGAGCGGGCCGACGCCGACCGCCCGCTCACCCCGGCCCAGTGCGCCGTCCTCGCGCACGGCGGGGCGCACCGCCACAGGGCGATGTTCATCGAAACGGCTGCTCCGCTGGATGCGGACGCGGTGCGCGAAGCGCTGCGCTCGGTCTTCGCCGCCCACCCGCACCTGCGCTTGCGTCTCGACGCCGTCGGCTCCCTGCTGACCGGGGAGGGGGCCGCGGGCTGCGAGATGGACCCGGTGGTGGAGGCCGAGTTCACCGACGAGGCCGGCTTCGCCGCGGCCGTCTCATCGGCCGGCAGCACCCTCGACGCGTACGCCGGCGTCCAGCTGCGGGCCCTGCTCGCGCGGGACCGCCGTCCGGCCGGGCCGCGCGCCGACCGGCTCGCCGTGATCGCCCACGAGCTCACAGTGGACCCTGCGTCCTGGCGCATCCTGTTCGACGACCTGAACGCCGCCCTCGGCACGAGCCCGACCGGGGTCGCGGTACGGCCGGAGCGCGTGCCGGACGGCCTGGCCGGGTGGGTCGCCGAACTGCGGGAGCTGGCCCACGACCCTGCCGAGGTCCGGCACTGGACGGCCGTCGCCAACCGCCGGTCCCGGACCGCCGGCTCCCTCCGGTCTCCTCGGCTGACCCCGTCGGGCGCCATGTCCGCCGCCTCGGCCGATGCGGCGGACACCGGGCCGGACGAGGCCGGGCACACCGGCTTCGCCCTGGGCAAGGCTGCGACCGAGCGGATCGTCCACAGGCTGGCGCGGCGACTCGGGCTGCCGGCCGGACAGCTGTTGACCGGCGTGTTCGCCCTGGCCCTCGCCCGCTGGCAGGGCATCGGCGAAGTGGGCTTCGACGTACTCAGCGACCCCCGGGCCGGCCGCCAGAGCCTGCGCCGCCACGTGGGCCGCCTCGCCGATCCGTACCCGGTCCACTTCACGCTGAACCGCGACCTCGCCACCCTGGGGCAACTGGCCGCGCTGGCCGGTCCGCTGGCCGCCAGCGCCGGCCGCGCCGCGGGCGGTGCGGGCTTCGGTGCATGCCGCGAGTGGAGTCCCGACCCGCTGCTGCGCGGTGTCCTACGCGCGATGGAGCCCGCCCAGGCCCAAGTGACCCTGTACAGCCCGGGCGAGACGCTGTTGGGCTCCGCCCGGCCCGTAGCAAGCGCACAGGACTCCCCCGCGCACCGGGTGGACGCGCACATCCAGGTCGTCGGCGGCAGGCTGCACGTCGCCCTGGACCGGGTGCCCGGCCACGCCGAAGGCATCTCGCAGAGCTCCGTGGGCGCCCTCCGGGACCTGCTGCGGGGCGTGCTGGAGGAGCTGGCCGAGGTGTCCACCGCCCCGATCCCGTCCACCTTCCGGGCCACGCCCCAACAGTCGCGGCTGCACACGGGCGGCGACGGGCAGCCCGGCACCGGCCTCCACGTCGAGCAGCTCGTATGGGCCTGGCACGGCCCCCTCGACATCGAGCGCTTCACCGCGGCATGGCAGTCGGTTTTCGACCGCGAGGCGGTGCTGCGCACCGCGTTCACCGGCGGTCCCGAACCGCAGCTCATGGTGCACGGCCGGGTCACGCCCGAGGTCACCCATCAGGTCTTCCGTGCCGACGACTGGTCAGATCTCCTGGAGCGCGACCGGCTGCGCGGCTTCGACCTGCGCTGCCCCGGAGCGCTGCGCCTCACGCTGTTGGAAGGGGAGGAGATCCTGCCCACCGGCGGCCCTGCGCCCACCCGGATCCTGCTCACCTACCACCGGGCCCTGCTCGACAGCTGGAGCGCGCACATCCTGCTGCGCGAGTTCTACCAGGCTTACCTGGCGGGGGGCACCCTGCCCGGTGGCGAGCGACGCCCCAACCTGTCCGACTACACCGCCTGGATCGAGGCCCAGGACGTGGAACCCGCCCGGGAGTTCTGGGCGCACTCCGCGCCGCCCGACGACGCGGCGTCCAGCCCAGGCCTGCCCTCCGGGGGCACCGGGGGTACCGGGGGCACCGGGGCCACCGGAGTCGGCCGCACCCGGCTACGCCTGAACCCGGCGGAGACCGACCGCCTGGCGCGCTGGGCGGGCAACTGGGGCACCACGGAGAGCAGCGTGCTGCAGGCCGTCTGGGCGATGCTGATCTACCGGGCTTCCGGCGCCACCGGACCCGCACCGGTCCGCTTCTCGGTGACCGTCTCGGGGCGGGGCATACCGCTCGACGGCGTGGACCGCATGCCGGGGCCGCTGCGCAACCCGCTGCCGATGTCCGTGGAGGTGGACCCGCAGGGCACCGTACCGAGCCTGCTGCTCCAACTCCGTGACCGGGTCCTGGACATCGCCGCCTACGAATGGATCCCCGACGCCTGGATCCGTACCTGGGGCCGACGCGACCCGGACGCCGGGCCCACCGACACCGTCGTCGTCTTCGAGGATCCGCCGCAGCCGGTGGAGGGCCTGGTGGACTCGCTCGCCGTCCATGGCATCCAGGCCGGGTGGCCGAGCACCATTCCGGCCCGTTCCATGCTGCCCATCGGGCTGTTCGCCCAGCACGACCGTGCGGGCGGCCTGGTTCTCACCGGGGTGCACGACCGGGCCCTGCTCGGTGAGGAGGAGGCCGCCGAACTACTGGTGCAGAGTGCGCTGCTGCTGCGCGAGCTCCCTTCGTGGTCGGGTGATGCCACCACCGTCGCGGAGATCCTGAAGCTCCTCGAGGGCAGAGCGGTACCCCGCATGGCCCAGCTCCTGGGGGCGGACCGGGACAACCCCGTGGTCACCCTGCGCGCCGCGGGCCGGGAGCAGGCGGGCACGATCTGCCTGGTCCCGCCGCCGGGTACGCCGGCCGGCTGCTACGACCTGCTGGCCCGCACCTATTCGGGGCCCGAGGAGCTGCTGGTGCTCACGGTCGACGGCGACGGCGGGCCACTCCCCGGCCTGCCCGATCTGGCCGCGCTCGGCGCCGGGCGGCCCCTGCTGCTCGGCGGATTCTCCGGGGCCGGCTCGCTCGCCTGCGATATCGCACGGAGGATCGCGGCGGACGGCGGGCGGCCGCCGCGGGTGGTGCTCGCCGGCGCGGTGTCCGCAGACGAGCGGGAACGCGCCCTGGATCTGGCCCGGGCCCTCCACGACGCCGTCTCACCCGACGGCTGATGCCGGGGAAGGCCCCTCCTCGGAGGGGCCTTCCCCAGTGGTGCTCCGCCGCTCTTCGAGCGTGCCTCGTTCGCGGTTTCGGATCTTAACTGTGGCAACGGGTGACCTCGCCCGGTCGCTGACGCCGTTTTTCACCTTGGGCCTCAACCACCTGGAGAGACATGTCCCGTCGCCTGTTCACCTCGGAGTCCGTGACCGAGGGACACCCTGACAAGATCGCCGACAGGATCAGCGACACCATCCTCGACGCGCTGCTGAGCCAGGACCCGACCTCTCGCGTCGCGGTGGAAACCCTGATCACCACGGGGCAGGTACACATCGCAGGCGAGGTCACCACCCAGGCCTACGCTCCGATCGCCCAGCTGGTGCGCGACGCCATCCTCGACATCGGTTACGACTCCTCGGCCAAGGGCTTCGACGGCGCCTCCTGCGGCGTGTCGGTGTCGATCGGCGCGCAGTCCCCGGACATCGCGCAGGGTGTCGACACCGCGTACGAGAAGCGGGTCGAGGGCGCCACCGCGGGTGCGGAGGAGGACGAGCTCGACAAGCAGGGCGCCGGCGACCAGGGCCTGATGTTCGGGTACGCGAGCGATGAGACGCCGAACCTGATGCCGCTGCCCATCGAGCTGGCCCACCGGTTGTCGCGCCGCCTCACCCAGGTCCGCAAGGACGGCACGGTCCCCTACCTGCGCCCCGACGGCAAGACCCAGGTCACCATCGAGTACGACGGCGACCGGGCGGTGCGTCTGGACACGGTCGTGGTCTCCACGCAGCACGCGTCCGACGTCGACCTGGACTCGCTGCTCACCCCCGACATCCGCGCGGAGGTGGTCACTCACGTCCTCGACCAGCTCGCCGAGGACGGCATCAAGCTGGAGACCGAGGGGTACCGGCTGCTGGTCAACCCGACCGGCCGTTTCGAGATCGGCGGCCCGATGGGCGACGCCGGCCTGACCGGCCGCAAGATCATCATCGACACCTACGGCGGCATGGCCCGTCACGGTGGCGGTGCCTTCTCGGGCAAGGACCCGTCCAAGGTCGACCGCTCCGCCGCATACGCCATGCGCTGGGTCGCCAAGAACGTGGTCGCCGCCGGTCTGGCCTCGCGCTGCGAGGTCCAGGTCGCGTACGCGATCGGCAAGGCCGAGCCCGTCGGCCTCTTCGTCGAGACCTTCGGCACGCACAAGGTCGACGTCGAGAAGATCGAGGACGCCATCGCCGAGGTCTTCGACCTGCGTCCGGCCGCGATCATCCGCGACCTCGACCTGCTCCGCCCGATCTACGCCCAGACCGCCGCCTACGGCCACTTCGGCCGCGAGCTGCCGGACTTCACCTGGGAGCGCACCGACCGCGCCCAGCAGCTCAAGGCAGCCGCGGGCATCTGAGCCCGACACCTGTACGGCCGGGCCCGGCGCTCGCGGCCGACGGAGCACAAAACCGGCGATCAGCGACCGAAGGAGTACCCGTGCCCATCGCAGTGACAGGATCCATAGCCACCGACCATCTCATGGTCTTTCCCGGCCGGTTCGTGGACCAGCTGCTCCCCGACCAGCTCGCGCACGTCTCGCTCTCCTTCCTCGTCGACCAGCTCGAAGTACGCCGAGGAGGGGTGGCGGCCAACATCGCCTTCGGCCTCGGCGGCTTCGGGCTGTCCCCGCTGCTGGTCGGGGCGGTCGGCACGGACTTCGCCGAGTACGAGGTCTGGCTGAAGGAGCATGGCGTCGACACCGGCGGAGTGCGGGTCTCCTTCGAACGGCAGACCGCCCGCTTCATGTGCATAACCGACGAGGACTCCAACCAGATCGCCGCGTTCTACGCGGGTGCGATGGCGGAGGCGCACGACATCGATCTGCGGGCCCTGGTCGCCGGTACCGAACGCCCCGAGCTGCTCCTGGTCTCGCCCAACGATCCGTCGGCCATGCTGCGCCACACCGCCGAGTGCCGGGCCCTCGGCATCCCCTTCGCGGCCGACCCTTCGCAGCAGCTGGCCCGCCTGGACGGGGGCCAGGTCCGTGACCTGGTGGACGGCGCCACCTGGCTGTTCACCAACGAGTACGAGGCCGCGCTGCTGCGGGAGCGTACGGGCTGGAGCCGCGACGAGATCCTCGCAGCCGTAGGCACTTGGGTCACCACCCTGGGCGAGAAGGGGGTGCGCATCGAGAGCGCCGGACTGGCCACCCTCACCGTCCCGGCGGTCCCCGACATCAAGACGACCGACCCGACCGGTGTGGGCGACGCCTTCCGCGCCGGCTTCCTGGCCGCCGTCAGCCACCGGGTACCTCTGGAATCCGCAGCCCGCCTCGGTTGCGCGCTGGCCTCCGTGGCCCTCGGTGCGGTGGGTTCGCAGTCCTACGAGACCGACCTGACCCAGTTGTCCGCCATCGTCGAGCAGGCTTACGGTCCCGGTGCCGCCGAGCCGCTCGCGCCCGTCCTCGGGACACTGTCATGAGCTCCGCCGCACAGGCCCGCGCCGATGCCCTCCGAGAGGCGCTGGCGACCCGCGTGGTCGTCGCCGACGGAGCCATGGGAACGATGCTCCAGGCGCAGGATCCGACCATGGACGACTTCGAACAGCTCGAGGGCTGCAACGAGATCCTCAACGTCACCCGCCCCGACATCGTCCGCACGGTGCACGAGGCGTACTTCTCTGTGGGTGTCGACTGCGTCGAGACCAATACCTTCGGCACCAACTACGCGGCCCTGGCCGAGTACGACATCGCCGGCCGCAATCTCGAGCTGTCGGTGGCCGGTGCCCGGATCGCGCGTGAGGTCGCGGACGAGTTCACCGCTTCGACGGGGCAGCAGCGCTGGGTGCTGGGGTCCATGGGACCGGGCACGAAGCTGCCGACGCTGGGCCACATCGACTACGCGACCATCCGCGATGCCTACCAGATCAACGCCGAAGGCCTGATCACCGGCGGCGCGGACGCCCTGCTCGTGGAGACCAGCCAGGACCTGCTGCAGACCAAGTCCTCCATCGTCGGTGCCCGCCGCGCCATGGAGGCCCTCGGGATCTCCGTCCCGCTGATCTGCTCGGTCACCGTCGAGGCCACGGGGACGATGCTGCTCGGTTCGGAGATCGGCGCCGCGCTGACCGCGCTGGAGCCGCTCGGGATCGACATGATCGGCCTGAACTGCGCCACCGGTCCGGCGGAGATGAGCGAGCACCTGCGTCATCTGGCACGCAACTCCCGCATCCCCCTCTCCTGCATGCCCAACGCCGGCCTGCCGGTCCTGACGAAGGACGGCGCGCACTACCCGCTCTCCGGGAGCGAGCTGGCCGACGCCCAGGAGACCTTCGTCCGCGACTACGGGCTGTCGCTGGTCGGCGGCTGCTGCGGTACGACTCCCGAGCACCTGCGCCAGGTCGTGGAGCGGGTGCGGGGCACGGAGATCACGGTGCGGGAGCCGAGCCCCGAGCCGGGTGCGTCCTCGCTGTACCAGACGGTGCCGTTCCGTCAGGACATCTCGTTCATGGCGATCGGTGAGCGGACGAACGCGAACGGGTCGAAGAAGTTCCGCGACGCGATGCTGGAAGCGCGCTGGGACGACTGTGTGGAGATGGTCCGCGACCAGATCCGCGAGGGCGCGCACATGCTCGACCTGTGCGTGGACTACGTCGGCCGTGACGGCGTCGCGGACATGCGCGAGCTCGCCGGCCGTTTCGCGACCGCCTCCACGCTGCCGATCGTCCTGGACTCCACCGAGGTTCCCGTGCTGCAGGCCGGGCTGGAGAAGATCGGCGGCCGTGCCGTCATCAACTCGGTGAACTACGAGGACGGCGACGGTCCCGAGTCCCGTTTCGCGAAGGTCACCGGGCTGGCCCGGGAGCACGGCGCCGCGCTGATCGCGCTGACCATCGACGAGGAGGGCCAGGCCCGCACCGTCGAGCACAAGGTCGCCATCGCCGAGCGGCTCATCGAGGACCTGACCGGGAACTGGGGGATCCTCGAGTCCGACATCCTCATCGACACCCTGACCTTCACCATCTGCACCGGCCAGGAAGAGTCCCGCAAGGACGGCATCGCCACGATCGAGTCGATCCGTGAGCTCAAGCGCCGCCACCCCGACGTCCAGACGACCCTGGGCCTCTCCAACATCTCCTTCGGCCTCAACCCGGCCGCCCGCGTCCTGCTGAACTCGGTCTTCCTCGACGAATGCGTCAAGGCGGGCCTGGACTCGGCGATCGTGCACGCCTCCAAGATCCTGCCGATCGCCCGGTTCGACGACGAGCAGGTCGGCACGGCACTGGATCTGATCTACGACCGGCGCGCCGAGGGCTACGACCCGCTGCAGAAGCTGATGGCCCTCTTCGAGGGCGTCAACACCAAGTCGATGAAGGCCGGCCGCGCCGAGGAACTCCTCGCCCTGCCCCTCGACGAGCGCCTGCAGCGCCGCATCATCGACGGCGAGAAGAACGGCCTGGACGCCGACCTCGACGAGGCCCTCCAGACCCGCCCCGCGCTCGACATCGTCAACGACACCCTGCTGGAGGGCATGAAGGTCGTCGGCGAGCTGTTCGGCTCCGGCCAGATGCAGCTGCCCTTCGTCCTCCAGTCCGCCGAAGTCATGAAGACCGCGGTGGCCCACCTGGAACCGCACATGGAGAAGTCGGACGACGAGGGCAAGGGCACCATCGTCCTGGCCACCGTCCGCGGCGACGTCCACGACATCGGCAAGAACCTCGTCGACATCATCCTCTCCAACAACGGCTACAACGTGGTCAACATCGGCATCAAGCAGCCGGTCTCCGCGATCCTCGAAGCCGCGCAGGAACACAAGGCCGACGTGATCGGCATGTCCGGTCTGCTGGTCAAGTCCACGGTGATCATGAAGGAGAACCTGGAGGAGCTCAACCAGCGCAAGCTGGCAGCCGACTACCCGGTGATCCTCGGCGGCGCCGCCCTCACCCGCGCCTACGTCGAACAAGACCTCCACGAGATCTACGAGGGCGAGGTCCGCTACGCCCGCGACGCCTTCGAGGGCCTGCGCCTCATGGACGCCCTCATCGCCGTCAAGCGCGGAGTCCCCGGCGCCAGCCTCCCCGAACTCAAGCAGCGCCGCGTCAAGCCCACGGCGAGCATCGTGGTCGAGGAACGGCCCGAAGAGCCGGGCGGCCCGTCCGACGTGGCCACCGACAACCCCGTCCCCACTCCGCCGTTCTGGGGCACCCGCGTCATCAAGGGAATCCCGCTCAAGGACTACGCCTCCTGGCTCGACGAAGCAGCGCTGTTCAAGGGCCAGTGGGGCCTCAAGCAGGCCCGCAAGGGCGACGGGCCGACCTCTGAGGAGCTCGTGGAGACCGAGGGGCGCCCCCGGCTGCGCGGCTGGCTCGACAAGCTGCACACCGAGAACCTCCTCGAAGCCGCCGTCGTACAGGGGTACTTCCCCTGCGTCTCCAAGGGCAACGACCTGATCCTGCTGGACGAACACGGATCCGAGAAGACGCGCTTCACCTTCCCGCGCCAGCGCCGCGGCCGCCGCCTGTGCCTCGCGGACTTCTTCCGCTCCGAGGAGTCCGGCGAGACCGACGTGGTCGGCCTCCAGGTCGTCACCGTCGGCTCGAAGATCGGCGAGGCCACCGCCAAGCTGTTCGAGGCCAACTCCTACCGCGACTACCTCGAGCTGCACGGCCTGTCCGTCCAGCTCGCCGAGGCACTCGCCGAGTACTGGCACGCCCGGGTCCGCGGTGAGCTCGGTATCTCCCAGGCCGACCCGGCCACCGTCGACGGCATGTTCCGCACGGAGTACCAGGGCTGCCGCTACTCCCTCGGGTACCCGGCCTGCCCCGATCTCGCGGACCGGGCGAAGATCGCCCACCTGCTGCAGCCCGAGCGCATCGGCGTCCACCTCTCGGAGGAGTTCCAGCTCCACCCCGAGCAGTCCACCGACGCGATCGTGCTCCACCACCCCGAGGCCAGCTACTTCAACGCCGGAGGCCGCGAGTGACCACGTTGCGCGACATCCTCGACCGGGAGGACCCGTCCTTCTCGTTCGAGTTCTTCCCGCCGAAGACCGAGGCCGGAGCCCGGTCGCTGCGGCAGACGATCCGCCAGATCGAAATGCTGGCACCGGCCTTCGTATCGGTCACCTATGGTGCGGGCGGCAAATCCAGGGACCGCACCGTCGAGGTGACCAAGTGGATCGCGGCCGAGACGATGCTGCGCCCCGTCGCCCATCTGACCGCCGTCGGCCATTCGGTGGCCCAGCTGCGGCACATCATCGGCCAATACGCCGATGCCGGAGTGCGCGACGTCCTCGTCCTGCGGGGCGACCCGCCCGGGGACCCGAACGCTCCCTGGACCCCGCACCCCGACGGCTTCACCCACGCCCACGAGCTGGTGCGCCTGGTGAAGGAGTCGGGAGACTTCAGCGTCGGGGTGGCCGCCTTCCCCGAGCGCCATCCGCGTTCACCGGACTGGGACAGCGACATCCGGCACTTCGTGGCCAAGTGCCGGGCGGGCGCCGACTATGCGATCACCCAGATGTTCTTCGACGTCGAGGACTATCTGCGGCTGCGCGACCGGGTGAGCGCAGCAGGCTGTGACACCCCGATCATCCCGGAGATCATGCCGGCCACCGATGTCCGCCAGATCTCCCGCTTCGCCGAACTCAGCGATGCCGCTTTCCCCGAGGAACTGGCCCACCGCCTGGACGCCGCGCGCGACGACCCCGCCGAAGGGCACCGCATCGGGGTCGCGTACGCCACCGCCATGGCCGATCGGCTCCTTGCCGAAGGCGCCCCCGGACTGCACTACATCACGCTCAACCGCTCGACGGCGGCGCTCGAGATCCACCGGAACGTACTGAACTCAAGGAGCACCCAGCATGTCCTCGCAGCCCACCACTGACTTCACGGACTTCAAGGTCGCCGACCTGTCCCTTGCCTCTTTCGGGCGCAAGGAGATCACCCTCGCCGAGCACGAGATGCCCGGGCTGATGTCGATCCGCCGGGAGTACGCCGACGCACAGCCGCTGGCCGGCGCCCGGATCACCGGTTCGCTGCACATGACCGTGCAGACCGCCGTGCTGATCGAGACCCTCGTCGCCCTCGGCGCCGAGGTCCGCTGGGTGTCGTGCAACATCTTCTCCACGCAGGACCACGCGGCGGCCGCCATCGCGGTGGGCCCGAACGGCACCGTGGACAACCCGCAGGGCGTCCCGGTATTCGCCTGGAAGGGCGAGACGCTGGAGGAGTACTGGTGGTGCACGGAGCAGGCGCTGACCTGGCCGGGCGCGAGCGGCCCGAACATGATCCTGGACGACGGCGGTGACGCCACCCTCCTGGTCCACCAGGGCCTCGAGTACCAGAAGGCCGGCCTGGTGCCCGACCTGTCGACCGCGGAGAACGATGAGCACCGCGTCATCCTCGAGCTGCTCCACAACACCACCCTGGACTGGTCCCAGGTGGCGTCCGAGATCCGTGGTGTCACCGAGGAGACCACGACCGGTGTGCACCGCCTGTACGAGATGAACCGCGAGGGCAGGCTGCTGTTCCCGGCGATCAACGTGAACGACGCCGTGACGAAGTCGAAGTTCGACAACAAGTACGGCTGCCGCCACTCCCTGATCGACGGCATCAACCGCGCCACCGACGTCCTCATCGGCGGCAAGACGGCCGTGGTCTTCGGCTACGGCGACGTCGGCAAGGGCTCCGCCGAGTCCCTCCGCGGCCAGGGCGCCCGCGTCATCGTCACCGAGATCGACCCGATCTGCGCCCTCCAGGCCGCGATGGACGGCTACCAGGTCGCGACCCTCGAGGACGTCGTCGAGACGGCCGACATCTTCATCACGACCACGGGCAACAAGGACATCATCATGGCCGCCGACATGGCCAAGATGAAGCACCAGGCCATCGTGGGCAACATCGGCCACTTCGACAACGAGATCGACATGGCCGGTCTCGCGCAGATCGAGGGCATCGTCAAGGACGAGGTCAAGCCGCAGGTCCACACCTGGAAGTTCCCCGACGGCAAGGTCCTCATCGTCCTGTCCGAGGGCCGGCTGCTGAACCTGGGCAACGCCACGGGCCACCCGTCCTTCGTGATGTCGAACTCCTTCGCGGACCAGACCCTGGCCCAGATCGAGCTCTTCACCAAGCCGGAGGAGTACCCCACCGACGTCTACGTGCTCCCCAAGCACCTCGACGAGAAGGTGGCCCGCCTCCACCTCGACGCCCTCGGCGTCCGCCTGACCACCCTGCGCCCGGAGCAGGCCGACTACATCGGCGTCAAGGCCGAAGGCCCGTACAAGCCCGACCACTACCGCTACTGACCGGTCCGACTCGCAGAAGTTGGCGGGATCGGCACGGCCGCGCCGTGGCGATCCTCGAGTCATCCGCGACCAGAGCTTGAAAGCCTGTACAGGCAACTACGAGCGACGGCTGGAGGATCTGAAATGAAACGGTTGCTGCGTGGTGGTCGGCGAGTGCTGATGGACTACTGCGTGGGGCCGGTCTGGCGGGCTCTCGTGGCCTTCGGATCAGCCTGGGTGGGCCCCGTGGCCTATCACCAGGCGATACGGTCGCCCTGGTCGAGTGCGCGCTCTTTGGACGTGTTCACGTGGTACGCCCCGGCGGGGCTGCAGTTGCTGCCGCCGGGGATGGGCGGACCGCCGCCCGCCCATCCCGAGCGTCTGCGCGAGGACGTTCCCCTCTCCGAGGAGGAACTGCTGCTCGCCCGCGAGCTGTGGCCGGCGCAGTACGCCCAGCGGCGCGCCCCCGGCGCAGGTTGACCAGAGCTCGAGCGGGCGGTGGGAAGCTTGCTCAAGCGGTATCGAGAGCACAGGGTTCCGCATCCCGCACCGCAGTGGCGACGGCCGCGGCCGCGGCCGCGCCCCGAGGAGGCCCGGCCGCGGCCCGCGACGGGCCCGTGGAAGAAGACCGGTCACGCCCGCATCGGGCGGACCGTCGAGGGCTCCCACCGCCGTCCGCGGCCGTACGACGCCGTGGGGCGGTTCTTCAGCAATGCACGTGCGCAGTTCCCGCAGGGACGTGGGGGGGGGGGGGGGGGGGCCCCCCCCCCCCCCCCCCCCCCCCTCCCCTCCACCCCCCCCCCCCCCCCCCCCCCCCCCCCCCCCACCCCCCCCAACACTGGTTCGTCAGCGGGGT
>NZ_JBHUBS010000015.1:25751-115704 GCF_042788835.1 Streptomyces sp. NPDC056883
TCGGCAGCGTCAGGGGGGGAGAAGAGACGGGGGCGGCATCCGCCCCACGCGACGTCCCTCTCCTGCTCCTGGGCAAAGCCCCGTCGCCACACCCTTCGAAACCGCGGCCCCTCGGGCGCGCGGTTTCGAAGGGTGTGGCGCGTTCACCACTCGACGAGCGCGAACCCCACCGACATCCCCCCGCCGAAGCCGGCCATGAGGATCAGGTCGTTGGGGCGGAAGGCACCGGAACGGGCGGCCGAGTCCAAAGTGATCGGGAGGGACGCGGCTCCCGTATTGGCGTAGCGGGTGAGCGTCCAGTGCATGGTGGCACGGGGCAGGTCCAAGCCCGCGAACACGCTGTCGAGCATGACGCCGTTGGCCTGGTGGGGCACGAAGTGGCTGATGTCGTCGGGGACGACACCGGACTCGTGGAGGAACTCCTTGACCAGCTGCGGCAGGCTGTCCTCGACGAAGTTGCGTACGCCCCGCCCGTCCATGGTGAAGTACTGCAGACCCGCCTCGAGCGCGTCGTGGTCCAGGGGTGTCCGGCTGCCGCCGGCGGGCACCTCGATCAGGCCCGACAGTTCACCGAACGAGTGCAGGGCGACGTTGCGGACGCGCGGGCCCCGGTCGGCCGGCCCGAGGACCAGTGCGCCGGCGCCGTCTCCGAAGAGGATGACCGTCTTGCGGTCGGCCCGGTTCAGGATGCGCGAGTACAGGTCGGCACCGATGACCAGGGCGTGGCCTCCGCGCCGTGCGAGCACGCCTTCGGCCGCGGAGAGCCCGAACACCATGCCGGAACAGACCGCGTTGACGTCGAAGGCCGCCGCGCCGACCGCGCCGAGGTTCTGCTGCACGTAGGCGGCCGTGGGCGGCTGGGGCCGGTCGGGCGTGGAGGTGGCGACCACGATCACGGACAGCTGTTCGGCGGTGATGCCCGCCGACTCCAGCGCGGCCCGTGCCGCGGCCGTGGCCAGGTCCGAGGTGGCCTGGTCATCGGCGGCCCAGCGCCGTTCCCGGATCGCGGTCTTCTGGGTGATCCATGCGTCGTCGACCCCGGCTGCCGCAGCGGCCTCGTCGTTGGAAACGACTCGATCAGGCACATAGGCACCCGTACCGAGGATCCTGACGTCGGTCATGCGGCTGCCCTCCCCTCAAATGGTGTGGAGACCGGTGTGTGAAATGGCCGCCTGGCGCGCGGCCGTGGCGGGCCCGTACGTGGGCAGCCCCCATGGGCTGCCCACGTACCTGCGGGCCCTCAAAAGGAAGCCCTAGCGCGCCTGGTAGATGCGCTTGTGACCGCTGATGCCGGCCAGCCGGTAGCGCCCGTGGGTCTGCGACGGGGTGGAGTAGTCGCCGCCGTCGGTCGGGAAGGACTGCTCGTGCAGCTCCCGGTAGTCGGCGTACTCGATCGGCTTGCGCCGGGCGATCGCGTCGAGGTTCGCCTCGGACCGCAGGTGGTCCTGGTAGCCCGGAACGACGGTCCCCGCGAAGAACTCGGCGACGCTGCCCGAGCCGTAGCTGAGGAAGCCGATGGCCCGGTCGGTCAGGTCCTCGGCCTGGTCGAGCAGCGCGGCGAGGCCGAGGTAGACCGACGCGGTGTAGCTGTTGCCGATGACGGCGTTGTAGGCCACGGTCTGGCCGATGACGCGCTCGACGTCTTCCTTGTCGGTGTCGACGAGGCCGACGTGGTTGAGCAGGTGGCGGTGGGCCTTGTACGCCATCTTCGTGAACGGCTGGTGGTAGCAGAACGCGGCGAACTCCTCGAGGGAGCGGCCGCCCTGCTGCCCGTAGTCCTTCCAGCTGCCTTCCACGGCCTGCAGGTAGGCCTGAACGGACTCCTGTCCGTCGACCAGCGCGGTGGTGCGGTAGTTCGGCCGCCAGAAGTCCATGACGTCGGCGGTGAACAGCCCCGAGGCGTTCTCGATGCGCACCAGGGCGGGATCCGCACTGACCAGCATGGCCACCGCGGCCGCGCCCTGGGTGGCCTCGCCCGGGCTGTCCAGGTCGTACTTGGAGACGTCGCTCGCGATCACGAGGACCTGCTGGTCGGGGTCGCGCTGGACGAGGCCGATGGCGAACTGGAGGGCCGCGGTCGCCCCGTAGCAGGCCTGCTTCAGTTCGACGACGCGGCAGGCCGACTGGAGTCCGAGCAGGGAGTGGACGTAGATGCCGGCGGCCTTGGCCTGGTCGATCGAGGATTCCGTCGCGAACACGACCGTACGGATCCTGTCGCTGCCGTGCTTGGCGATGATGGGCGCGGCGGCGGCGGCGCCCAGCGTGACGATGTCCTCGTCCGCGGCGGGCACGCTCATCGACTTCTGGCCGATGCCGATGTGGTACTTGCCTATCTCGGTGCCGTTGTGTTCGGCGAGCACCTTGTGGGGCAGGACGAATTCGGTCGTCGCGAACGACAGATCGTGAATTCCGATGGAAGAATTGTTGGACATGCCTAGACACCAACCTTTGCTGTCTTGTTGTCGCGTTCCAGTTGGATGTGCGATCGCATGAGTTCGCCGGGGTTCGTCTGTGCCGCGAGCAGCGAGAGCTCCCCGCACAGCACCGTTGCCGCTCCGATGACGGCGAGCCGACGCGCGTTCTCGCCGGGCTCGCGGTCGGCCTTGCAGCCGAGGCGGGTCAGGTTCGTCTCCACGAACCCGAGGCCCTTGCCGTTGCCCACCGTGCCGACGATCAGGTTCGGCAGGGTGCAGGCGAAGTACAGGTCGCCGTCCCGGTCCTCGGCCATCGTGACGCCCTGGGAGCCCTCGACGATGTTGGCCGCGTCCTGGCCCGTCGCGAGGTAGAAGGCGAGCAGCATGTTCGCGTAGTGGGCGTTCGCCGAGCGGAGGCCGCCGGCGAGCAGGGTGCCCAGGAGGTTCTTGCGGATGTTCAGCTCGACGACCTTGGCGGCCGTCGTGTGCAGGGTGCCGGTCACCACGTCGCGCGGGATGAGGATCTCGGTGACCACGTTCTTGCCGCGGCCGAGGATGCCATTGATCGCGGTGGCCTTCTTGTCCGAGCAGTAGTTGCCGGAGATCGAGCCGTAGGAAATACCCGGAATGGTCTGCAGCAGGTGCGTCAGGAGTGCTTCGGACGCGAGCGTGGCCATGTTGTGGCCGGAGGCGTCGCCGGTGGAGAACTCGAAGCGCAGGAACAGCAGGTTGGCGTTGATCTCGTGCCGGATGGCGAGCAGCTGGGCGAACCGGCTGCCGGCGCGCACCACGTCGCGGAGCTCGTCGATCCGCGCCTCGATGGCGCGGGCCGCGGTGTACGCGGTCTGCGCGTCCGTGGCCTCGACGAGCACCGAACGGGTCATCCGCTCGTCGACGAGGGTGGCGACGATGCCCTTCTCGGCCAGCCTGGACACCTTGGCCCCGCGGCCCACGGAGGGCCACAGCGGGGTCTCGTAGGTGGCGAGGGGGACGTGGGTCTCGGTCTCGGCGACGTTGCCCGAGATGCGGACGGGCCCGACCCACTTCATCGGGACGCCGGCTATCGCGTGCGTGTCGGTCATCGTGTGGTTCCCGTCATCTCGTGGAGGGCGTCGATCGAGCTGGAGCGCTGCGCGAGGTGCCGCGTGTCGATGCCGCGGTCGGCGCAGAAGGAGCGGAGGGTGCCCTGGATCAGGACGTCGCAGTGCGCGAGGTCCGCGGGGGTGCGCGCGCCGAGCATGGTCTGAAGGGCCGCGAGCTGGTCGAGCCAGTTCGTGAGCTGTGCGATCAGTGCCTCGACACCGCCGTCGAGCAGGGTGCGCAGGAAGACTCCGGACGCTCCGACGCCGGAGGCACCGAGCGCCAGCGCGCGGGCGACGTCGAGCGGGTTGCGGACGCCTCCGGAGGCGAGGACGGGGAGGCCGGCGCCCCGCGCGTCCAGGAGGCAGGCGGCGGTGGACTGTCCCCAGTTGTCGAGGAACGCGTAGTCGCCCAGTTCCCGGCGGCCGTTCTCGATGCGGGCGAAGTCGGTGCCGCCGCGGCCGCCCAGGTCCGCCACGCGTACGCCCAGCTGCTGGAGCGTCAGGACGGTCTCGCGGCTCAGGCCGTTGCCGACCTCCTTGACGATCACGGGGACGTCTACGGCGGAGACGATCTTCTCGATCTGCGAGATCCAGGACCCGAAGGACCGGTCGCCCTCCGGCATGGCCGTTTCCTGAGCCGTGTTGATGTGGATCTGCAGGGCGTTGGCCTCGAGCAGGTCGATGCCGCGCCGGGCGTTCTCGACGCTGGCCGTCGCGTTGACGTTCGCCATGACGAATCCGTCCGGATTCTCCTGGCGCAGTACGCGGAAGGTGTCCACGCACGACGGGTCCTTGAAGTACGCGTGCACGGAGCCCGACGCGATGGCCACGCCGGTCTCGCGGGCGGCGATCGCCAGGTCCCGGTTGATGGCGCCGGTCTTGACGGTGCCGCCGGTCATCGCGTTGATGTAGAGCGGCACCTGCCAGGAGATCCCGGCGAAGGTCGTGGCCAGGGAGACGTCCGGCCGGTCGATGCCGGCCAGCGCGTGGTGGACGAACGACACCTCGTCGAACTGGTTGATCCCGCTGCGTGTGTCCTGCTGCTCGATGGCGAGCCGGACGTGATCGTCCTTGCGCTGAGCGCTCATTCCTCGTTCCCTTCGATGGTGGGACGGACGAGCAGGGGAAGCACCCCGGCAGCGATCCACCGTTCGCGTACTTGTGAGATGTCGTGCGGAGCTTCCGTGTCCAGCAGGGCGATGCCGCAGTCGCCGCCTCCCGCCCCCGAGGGCTTGGCCGCGCCGCCGACGCCTTCGGCGGCTTCGCACAGCGCGGTCAGCTCGGTCGTGAAGATGCCGAGGCCGACCTCTTCGTCCAGGCGGGCCAGTTCCTGCCGGGCCCGGCGCATCTGGTGCAGCAGCCCCGGGCCGTCACCGGCTTCGAGTGCGGCGATCGAGGCGTGTACGAAGTCGGTGCTGGTCTCCACGAACTTGCGGTGCGGTTCGGTGCCCCGCCAGGTCCGCCGGTGCAGGCCGGCCACGAGCGAGGTGGTGGAGGCCGGTTTTCCGGTCCAGCCGACCTCCAGGCAGAGGCCGCTCGGCGGCGGGAGCCGGCGTACGGCGAAACCCGGCCAGGGTGCGCGCAGCGCTTCCTGGACGCCCTGGCGGCGGGCGAGGTCGAGCACGAACTCCCGGTCGGGTGCCTGGTACGCGATCCAGCCGCCCCACGTACTGGCGGCGAGGTCGCCGCCGGATCCCTTGGGGTCGATGGCGGCGGTGGCGAGCAGGGACAGCCGGAACCGGGCGTCGCGCGACAGCTCCAGCCCGCAGAAGGAGGCGACGGCGTCCACGGTGGCCACGGTGACCGCGCCGCTCGATCCCAGGCCGAACTTCCGACCGTTGTCGTGCAGCCGGCTGCTGACGGAGACGCTCAGTGCGGGAACGGGCAGACCGCGTTCGGCCAGCAGCCGGGTCACGGTCTCGATCGCCGACACCACGTGTGCCAGTGCGTTCCGCGCGCCCTGCTCGTCCTCTTCGCCGTCCACGTGGAGCCGGCCGTCCCGCCATTGCCAGCGCACCGCCAGCGGACCGAGGTCGGAGGAAATCACCACGTCGGCTTCTCCGGAGCCCGACACGGTGACCGTGATCTCCCGGTCCACCGCCACCAGGATCGCCGGAGTCCCGGGTTCCACCACCGCGTACTCGCCCGCGACGAACAACTTGCCCGGCGCACTGCGGACAACCGTTCGCTCGGCGGTCATCGCCCGCCTTCTTCCAGCAGACCGGCTCCCGGACCGGAACCGGCGATGTGCACCGAGCCGCCCGCGGCGGCGCTGCGCACGACCTCGGCGACCCGCTCGGCGTCGGCCCGGTGGCACAGCACCTTGACGTTCGGCCCGGCGTCCATGGTCGCGTAGGCGGACACTCCGTCCCGCCTGAGCTGCAGAACGCTGTCGAGCACGGTGAGGGAGGCGGGCGACATGTAGCGCACCGCCGGGCGCGCCCCCAGCATGGTGGCGTGCATGCCGAGCGCGTTGCGCTCCGCGATCTCGCCCACCGCGTCGAGGTCGCCGCGCAGCAGCGCCGCCCGCATTTCGACCAGGTCGTCCTTGCTCGATTCGGCCCACGGCTCGAACAGCGGTGACGTGTCGACCGTGCGGCGCATGGCGACACGGCTGGACACGTCCTTGGGGCCGGCGTTGACCACCGCGATGACCAGTGCGGGGTCGAGTTCCGCCGTGGCGACCGGCTCGGCGTAGGAGCTGAGGTCGGCTTCGGCGGCCGGAGCCGTGTGGGTGCCCGCGTTCCAGGCGGCGAAGCCACCGAAGATCGACCGCGAGGCCGACCCGGATCCGCGCCGGGCCAGGCGGGACAGCGCGGTGGCGTCGAGGCCGAGCCCGTACGCGGCGGCGGCCGCGACGGCGAGGGCGGCGAAGCCACTGGCGGAGGAGGCCAGGCCCGCTCCGGTGGGGACGGTGTTCCGGGTGTCCACGACGGCCCGGTGGGGGTGACCGGCCCTCTCCCGTACCAGGTCGAGGAAGGCGGTGATGCGCCGCTCCGCCTCGCCCGTCGCGGGCACGCCGTTGAAGGTCACTTCGTCGTGACCCGCATCGGCGTCGAGCCGGACCCGGGTGGTCGTGGGGAAGATGTCCAGGGTCAGTGACAGGCTGCTGGTCCAGGGCAGGAACAGCTGCTCGTCGCGCTTGCCCCAGTACTTGATCAGCGCGATGTTCGGGTGCGCGACGGCGGTGGCCTCTGCGGCACCGGCCCGTTCGCGGGGCAGGATCAGAGTGCTCTGCTGCTCAGACATGGCTGCCGTCCCTCCTCAGCGGCACGACCCACGTCTGTACGGCCCCGGCTTCGTGCAGCTGCCGGGTGACCTCCCGGGCCTGTTCCGGCTGGGTCAGTGCGATCACGCAGCCGCCCAGACCGCCTCCGGTGATCTTGGCGCCGAGGCTGCCCGCCTCGAGCGCGGCGCCCACCATGGCCTCGATCCGGTCGGTGCTGAGACCGCCCGCACGGAGCAGGCCGTGGTACTCGGTGAGCTTCGAGCCGAGCTCCTCCGGCTTGCCGTCGGCGAGGGCGAGCACGGCCTCGTAGGTCAGCTCCGTGGCGCGGCCCACGAACCGCTCCTGGGCCCCGGCATGGCGCTGGAATCCCTCGCGCAGCAGACCGACCGCTTCCTTGGTGCTGCCGATGACGCCACTGTCCGCGACGATGAACAATCCGTCGCAGCCGACGCTCAGTTCCCGGGCATCGCCCTCTCGGAACAGCAGCGGGGCGGACGCGCCGACCGCCATGGCGTCGACGCCGCTGGCCCGGCCGTGCGCCACGTTCTCGGCGGTCTGCACCAGGTCGAACACGGTCCTCTCCGACACCTCGCGGCCGGAGAGGTCGGCAAGGGCGAGGACCACGGCGCGCGCGCACGCCGCGCTGGATCCGAGCCCCCGGCCGGGCGGGACCGAACCGTCGATGATCACATCGAGGTGCGGGCTGTCCTCCATGCCCATGACCGCCCTGAATTCGGCGGTGAGCCGGTGCAGCCCCTCCGAACCCTGCGTCCCGACCCGCCGAACGGCGGAACCGGTCATCGTGAAGGACACGCCGCCCGGCTCGCCACGGCTGTGGGAGGACCATCCGGCGCTTGCCGTCACCGGCAGTTGCGGAACCGGCACGGCGATCGCCGGAGCTCCGTAAACGACCGCGTGCTCCCCCAGCAAAATGGACTTGGCGTGGGCGCGGCCGGTACCGACTGAGCGAACCCAGTGGCTTTCTGGAATCCCCACCGCCGAGGTCGGTACAGTCAACGCACTCAGCTCCCCTTGTCGTATTTGCATTGAGATCGCATCATCCAGAATCCTAGGAAGGAATGAACCAGGAAATCAGATCCAGGTATCCCCAAGAGTGTGGTCACCTAGGGGAATTCACGGGCCGGGGATGTTTTCCCGACGGTCTCCAGAGAGATCGAGCCGGCCGCCCGGATCCGTGCCGTTCACGTCCGCGACAGCGAAATTCGCGCGCCTCGAGCCCCTTGCGGGCATGACGTGACAAGCAGTCAGCTGTATTGGCCACGCGTCCGGCTACGCTTGCAGCCGGACGACGGGGACGGTGCACTCCTCGCGTGCGGCAGGGGCACGATCACGCGGGAGGCAGAGGAGCACGGACGCCGAACCAGGCATCCTGCAGGGACTCGGTCCGTCTTCGCGGACCGGTCGTTGATACCGAACTCCCGTGTCCATAACCATTTTTGGGCAGGGAAGACGTCCGTAAATAGTGACACGGGCGGAACCCTCACGCCAAGACCCCCAAAAGTGACGTGGGTCACTTCCGGGAAGTCGGGGCACAAGAAAGCCCCGGACCCTTGACGGGTCCGGGGCGGGTGCTGATGCGAGGTCAGCGCATGGGTCCGGGCATGGGTCCGGGCCGGCTCGGCGGCCGGCCCGGAATCCCTCGTGCACCGACGGGCGAGCAGGGAGCCGCCGGTCAGTGGTGGCGGCGCTGGGCGATCGTCGTGAGCTCCTCGATGTCGAACTCCGATCGGCCCGGCGCACCGTAGCGGGTTATCTTCCCCCGGCTCACCCATTTCCGGATGGTCGCTTCGGTCACACCCACGGCGAGGGCGGCCACATTCGTCGGGACGAGCCGGTGACGCGGCGGTTTGGTCATGCGCTGACACTCTCCCGCTGCCGCTCGATGAGCTTTCGCAGAGTGAGCCATTCCCGCATCTCCCACGAGTGCCCCGACGAGCACTTGATGCTGCTTTCGCCCGCGTCCCGCTGCGGAGAGGGGGTGATCGTCCCTCCGCAGTTGTCCACGACGCACTTCCTGATCAGCGAATGGACGTCAACGGGGTCGGGGTCGATGGTGCGGCGCAATTCGGCGCTGATGCTTTCGATTTCGTCCGCGAAGTCGGGGGCCATGGGCTGCGCAGTTATCCATTCCAGGTTCGCCATCAGGAAGCGGCCCATCTGGAGGACGGAGCGGTCCGGGGCGACACTGCCCAGCTTTTCCACGACCGTCCCCGACCAGGATTCGAGGACGGCGAGAATGTTGTGCCGGGTGTCGAGCACGGAGATGTTCAGGTGGTCCCGGTTCCGACTTCCCGAAACCTTCGTCGGGTTCGTCCGCCTGGGCGTCGGCGACACGTGGTGGAGGGTTTCCTGATGGAGGACGGGCAGCGTGCGCAGGCTGCGGGCCACCTGCCTGATGCAAGGGACGCAGAGCACAGACCCGTCGGCGGCGAGGGTCTCCTGGGCGTGCCTTCTGGGGCACGGGTGAACCTTCATCGAATCTCCTTCACGAGGTGGCTCGCCCCCGCGATCGTTGGCGGTGCGTGGGGTCACCATGCCGACCGCGGCACTTGAATCATGATTGGCAGCGATTCAGGAGCGTGGAGATTTTCCTTTTCGCAGCCGACCCTGGTCTGAGAGAACTCCGGACTCTCGAGCGTCCCTTGTAGACCTAGGTGCAGTTCCCCGGTTCGCCGAAATTCCTTATCCCCGGGGATAGGCCCGCCACTGAAAGTAACGACCTGCGGTAGAGGCCCGATGTAGCCCCGGCCGCGCGCGACTCGGGTGGTTCCGCAGACGCGCGGACGGGGTCGTCCGCCTGGGCGGGCACCGGCGCCGGCCGTCCGCGGCACCGCCCTCAAGCCCCCTTCCACCTGGACCCGAGCCTTAGTGGAGCGCGTGCGCCGACGGTGACGGAGGAAGGAGGCGCTGTGAACGGAACACACGGAGACGCAGGCGCACTAATCGCCGAACTCACCGCAGGGCCGCCGGTGACGGCGGCCGTTCAGTTTTCCCCGGGGAACCTGTTCCCCTCAGACCACCCGGCCGCCTGGGATCCCCTCCCGCACCCCGGGGACAGCGGGGCGGCGCACGTGGAGATAGGCCTCATCGGTGCCGGGCCCCGAGGGCTCTCCGTACTGGAGCGGCTCTGTGCGCAGGAGGGCAAGTCGCCCCGCTGGGACTCGGTCACCGTGCACGTCGTCGACCCGGATCCGCCGGGCTCGGGACGCGTGTGGCGGCCCTCGCAGTCCCGGCACCTGCTGATGAACACGGTCTCCTCGCAGGTGACGGTCTACACCGACGCCAGCGTCCGCATCGACGGTCCGCTGGACGAGGGGCCGAGCCTGTACGAGTGGGCCAAGTCGCTGGAGGCGGGTTCGCTCGAGACGGCTCGCGACGGCGGCTACGACGAGGAGATCCTCTCCGAGGTGGGCCGGCTGGGCCCCGACACCTATCCCACACGCGCCCTCTACGGCTGCTACCTGACCTGGGCGTTCCAGCAGGTCGTCGCGAACGCCGCCCAGCACGTGACCGTACGGACGCACCCGCTGCGCGCCGTCGCCCTGGAGGAATCCGAGACGGGGCACACCGGGCCGCAGACCGTCATACTCGAAGACGGCACCCGGCTTTCCGGCCTGTCCGCCGTCGTCCTCGCCCAGGGCCACGTACCGGTCCTGCTCACGGACACCGAGCGCGAGCTGACCGGCTTCGCCGCCCGGCACGGACTGACCTACCTCACGCCCGCCAATCCGGCCGACGTGGACCTGTCGGGCATCCAGCCCGGCCAGAACGTACTGCTCCGCGGACTCGGGCTGAACTTCTTCGACTACATGGCCCTGTTCACCCACGGCCGGGGCGGCGTCTTCACCCGTGTCGACGGCCGTCTGGTCTACCGGCCCTCGGGCCTCGAGCCGCGCCTGTACGCCGGCTCCCGGCGCGGCGTGCCCTATCAGGCACGCGGCGAGAACGAGAAGGGCGCCCACGGCCGCTACTACCCCCGGCTCCTGACCGCCGGGTACATCTCAGAGCTGCGAGCCCGGGACGCCCGTCGCGGGTCCATCGACTTCGCCGCCGACCTGTGGCCGCTGGTCTCCAAGGAGGTGTGCGGCGTCTACTACACGGCGCTGCTCGCAGAGCGAGGTGAACTTCCCTCCCACAGGGCGGAGTTCACCGACCGGTATCTGCACGTCGAGCCCGGGGAGGAAGAGGACCGGCTTCTCGACGAGGTCGGGATCGGCGCGGCCGAGCGCTGGGACTGGCAGCGCGTCGCCCGCCCCTACGGCGCCGCCGAATGCCGCGATCTGGCCAGCTTCCGCGGTTGGCTGCGCAGCCACCTCGACGAGGACGTCCGCCTGGCCCGCCAGGGCAACGTCAGCGGGCCGGTCAAGGCCGCGCTCGACGTCCTGCGGGACCTGCGCAACGAGCTGCGGCTCGCCGTCGACCACGCGGGCCTGACCGCGGAGTCCCACCGCGACGGCCTCGACCGCTGGTACACACCGCTCAACGCCTATCTGTCGATCGGTCCCCCGGCGTCCCGCATCGAGGAGATGGCCGCGCTCATGGACGCGGGCATCCTCGACGTGACCGGCCCCGGACTGCGCGTCAGCGCCGACGCCCAGGACCCGTCCGGTCCCTGTTTCACCGTCACGTCGAGCGAGATCCCGGACGTGCGCGTGCGGGCCACGGTGCTCATCGAGGCCCGTCTGCCGGAGATCGACCTGCGGCGCACCGCGGACCCGCTGATGAGCCAGCTGCTGCGTACCGGACAGTGCCGTCCGTACCGCATTCCCGGCGAGAACGGCGCGGACTACGAGACCGGTGGTCTCGCCGTGTCCGAACGGCCCTACCACCTGATCGACGTACGGGGCGTGCCGCATCCGCGGCGCTTCGCCTACGGGGTGCCCACCGAGTCCGTGCACTGGGTGACCGCCGCGGGCATCCGGCCCGGTGTCGGGTCGGTGACCCTCGAGGATTCCGACGCCATCGCGGCGGCGGTCCTCGCCGTCACGGACGCCGGGGTCCGCGCCACCGTGCCGGCCCCGAGCGTGCGGGCGGGCGCATGACCTCCTCCCACGAGTCCGGTCGGGCGGGAGCACCCGCCGCCCGACTGGACGTCGGGCTGCTCTCGCCGGTCCGGGCGGGCACCCCCGTCGAGGCGGCCGTGAGCGACACCGCCTGGCTGCAGGCCATGCTCGACGCGGAGGCGGGCCTGGCCCGCGCACAGGCGCGCTGCGGCACGGTACCCGCACGGGCGGCGGAGGCCATCACGGCCGCCGCCCGTGCGGAACTGCTGGACGTACGGGAGCTCGCGCTCGCCGCGCGCGAGACCGCGAACCCGGTGGTGGGGCTGGTCAAGGCCTTCACCGCCGTGGTCGCGAAGCAGTCGCCGGAGGCCGCGGAGTACGTGCACCGCGGCTCCACCAGCCAGGACGTCTTCGACACCGGGGCGATGCTGGTGGCGGCGCGTGCGCTGGGTCTGATCGTCGCCGACCTGCGGGCCGTGGCCGACGCTCTGGGCGGCCTGGCGGCGGCGCACCGGGACACGGTCATGGCGGGCCGCACCCTGACCCTGCACGCCGTGCCCACCACCTTCGGGCTCAAGGCGGCCGGGTGGCGCCAGCTGGTCCTGGACGCGGCCGAACGCCTCGAACGGGTGGCTCACGGCGGGCTTCCCGTGGCACTCGGCGGAGCGGCCGGAACACTGGCCGGCTATCTGCAGTACGCGGGGGAAGAGGCCGACCCCGCGGTCGTAGTCGACCGACTCGTCGCCGCCTTCGCCGCAGAGACGGGCCTGGCCGTCCCCGTACTGCCCTGGCACGCCCTGCGCACCCCCATCGCCGACCTGGGGGCCGCGCTCGCCCACACCGCCGCGGCCCTCGGCAAGATCGCCGCCGACGTGCTGGTGCTCGCCCGCACCGAGGTCGGCGAAGTGGCGGAAGCGGCGGTCGCCGGGCGGGGCGCCTCGTCGGCGATGCCGCACAAGCGCAACCCCGTGCTCGCGACCCTGATCCGCTCCGCGGCGCTGCAAGTGCCCGCGCTGGCCACCGTACTCGTCCAGTGCCTGTCGACCGAGGACGAGCGATCGGCCGGGGTGTGGCACGCCGAGTGGCAGCCGCTGCGCGAATGCCTGCGCCTCACCGGCGGCGCCGCGCACACGGCCCTCGAACTCGTGCGGGGACTCACCGTCCACACGGAGCAGATGCAGGCCAACCTCGAGGCGACCGGCGGGCAGCTGGTGTCCGAGAGGGTTTCGGCCATTCTCGCACCGCATCTGGGCAAGGTGGCCGCCAAGGATCTACTGACCCGCGCCTCACTGCTCGCCTCCGGGTCCGGCCGGCCGCTGGCCGACGTACTGGGCGAACTGCCGGAGCTCGCGGGCGTGCTGAGCCCGCAGGAGGCGGCCGCCCTGCTGGACCCGGCCGGCTACACGGGCGCCGCCGGCGCTCTGGTCGACCGGGCCCTCACCGTACCGGGGCAGGGGCGCAACCCGGCGCCCTGACCGGAGGCGGCCGGCGCGGGCGGTCCCGGCCCGCGCGTGGCGGTCCGTCCGCTCCGCATCCGCTCGAGACCGGCTCGAGACCCGTTCGAATCCGGCTCTGCCTGCGGCCGAGCCGCGCCCCCCGGTCCGGCCGCGCGCAGCATGATGCAACCACGATGATCGGGAGGGGCAGCCGAGTTGAGTCTTGACGCGCGTGTTGTCGGCGGGGGCGGCCACGGCCACGCCGTGGTGATCGGCTCCAGCCTGGCCGGGCTGACGGCCGGGCGGGCCCTGGCCAACTTCATGGACCGGGTCACCGTGATCGAGCGCGACTGGGTGCCGCGCGGACCCGGACGGCGCAGGGGCGTTCCCCAGGCCCGGCACACCCACAGCCTGACGAGCGCCGCCCAGCGGGGCCTGGAGCAGCTGTTCCCCGGCATCGGCAGGGAGCTGACCGCCGCCGGGGCCGTCCGCGTGCGCATGGCCGAGGACATGCTGGTGCTCGGCCCGGGCGGCTGGCTGCCCCGGTTCGCTTCGGACCTGTCGATACTGAGCGCCAGCCGCGATCTGATCGACGCGGTGATACGCGACCGGCTGCGCGCCGACCCCAAGGTGACCTTCCTGCAGGAGCACGAGGTCGTCTCCCTGGAGCCCGGCCCCAACGACACCGTCAGCGGCGTGTGGGCACGTGGCAGGGACCGCAAGGCAACCGACGGCTGGGCCGCGCTGCGCCTGATATCAGCCGACTTCGTGGTGGACGCCTCCGGACGCGGCTCCCGCGCCCCGCGCTGGCTGGCGGAGCTCGGCTACGAGAGCCCCAGGGAGACCGTCGCCGACGCCCGGACCTCGTACACCACCGCCGTGTTCGCCCCGCCCATAGGCCATGTGGCCGACTGGAAGGGCCTGTTACTCACGGCCTCGGCCGGCAACCCCCACCAGGGCATGCTCAACCCCATCGAAGGCGGCCGCTGGTCGGTGTCGCTGGCCTCGAGCGACGGCGAGGCACCGCCCGGCGACCACGAGGCACTGCTGCGTGCCGCGGGCGCCCTGCGCCACCCGCTCCTGCGCGACGTCATCGGGGCCGCAACACCGCTCGGCCCCGTCTACAGCGGCGGCCGCGCCGAGAACCGCTGGCGCCACTACGAGAGCCTGCGCCGCTGGCCCGACCAGTTCGTCGTCGTCGGCGACGCCCTCGCGGCACTCGACCCGGCCCACGGCCACGGCATGACCCTCGCCATACAGTCCGCCCTCGTCCTCGACCAGATGCTGAGCAGCCACGGCACCGCCGTCGGCATCGGCTTCCGGCTACGCCAGGCCCTGGCCCACCGACTGGCCCCCGCCTGGCAGTCGAGCACCCGCGGCCTGCGCGCGGCGACGGACGGCCAGGAGGCACCGGCCGGACTGCGCGCCCGGATCGGCAGGTGGTACGCGGACCGGATCGCGGCCGCCGCGACCACCGGCCCGCATGCGGCGGCGCTGCTCCTGGAGCTGCTCGCGGCGGAAGCCCCGCCCGGCGCGGCGCTGCGGCCGCGCGTGCTCCTGACCGCGCTCCGGGGCCGCCGCGGCGCGGCGTCCGAGACGCCGCCCAGCACCACCCACGGCGCGAACGCGCGACAGCGCCGCTCCCCCGCCACGGGCATCCCCGCCATCGGCGTCTCCGTCGGCTCCGCACGGGTGCACCCCACTGGCTCGTCGGCGCAGTGGCCGGCCGCGGCGCCGGCCGTTGAGCGGCAGCGGCCGTGAGCCGTCCGGTCGCGGCGCCACGCCGCAAGCTGGCCCCGGCCGCGCACCGTGCGTAGCCCAGTCATACGCTTCCCGTATGACGAGAGTGGAGCAATTAACCGGTATGGGGTTAGCCCTGATTGACCAGTGTCCGGTGAGCACGACCAGCCCGGCCGGGCGATCTCGCCGGGTAGGCACGAAGGAGTCGGTTGTCGAGCCGTACGACTCGCAACTCGCTCGAGAACCAGTCGAGTCCGGGCAGGAGTTCGGCTCAAGTCCGGTTGTCCGGCCCCACCGCAGGTGGATAGCGTTCCAACCGCTCCAGGGCACGGGTCGGCTTGCGCCGCGGCAGGCCCCTTCCACCGTCGGCCTCGCACAGGCCGGACCGGTTACGCCCGTGATGACCGAGCGGCGAGGGAAGGGTGCGCGGGTATGAGCACGACCGACACAGCACCGCAGAGCACGCGCACCACTGCGCCCCCCAAGGGTGAGCGCATAGCCGACTGGGCGGACTCACGGCTCGGGATTTACCACTTCAAGTTCATGATCCGCAAGGTCTTCCCAGACCACTGGTCGTTCATGTTCGGTGAGATAGCCCTCTACAGCTTCATCATGCTGATCCTCACCGGCGTCTGGCTCTCCCTGTTCTTCAACCCGAGCATGGGCGAAGTCGTCTACGACGGCCCGCAGACAGCGATGCAGGGCATGCGGATGTCGGAGGCCTACGCCTCCACCCTCAAGATCAGCTTCGAGATCCGCGGCGGCCTGTTCATCCGGCAGCTGCACCACTGGTCGGCCCTGGTCATGATCGGCGCGCTCTGCATCCACACGCTGCGCCACCTCCTCACCGGATCGTTCCGCAAGCCGCGCGAGGCCAACTGGCTGATCGGCTTCAGCATGCTCGTGCTGGTCACCCTGGAGGGCTTCGTCGGGTACTCGCTCCCCGACGACCTGCTGTCCGGCACCGGCCTGCGCATCGCCGAGGGCGTCACGCTCGCCATTCCGGTGGTCGGCACGTACTTGACGCTGTTCCTGTTCGGCGGCGAGTTCCCGAGCTTCGACGTGATCCCCCGGTTCTACAGCATCCACATCCTGCTGATCCCGGCGATCGTCGCGGCCTTGCTCACGGTCCACCTGATCCTGGTCTTCTACCACAAGCACACCCAGTTCCGGGGTCCTGGCCGCACCGAGCAGAACGTGGTCGGCCAGCCGCTGATGCCGCAGTACACGGCCAAGGCCGGCGGCTTCTTCTTCCTGGTCACCGGAGTGCTCGCGCTGATGGCGGGCATCGCCCAGATCAACCCCGTGTGGGTGTTCGGCCCCTACCGGCCGGACCAGATCTCCCAGGGCTCACAGCCCGACTGGTACATGGGCTTCCTCGAAGGGGCGCTGCGCGCCATGCCGGCCTGGGAGTTCGTCATCCCCGGCGGCTACACCATCAACATGGGCGTCCTGCTCCCGGCCGTCGTCCTGCCGACGGTGATGATGGCCGTGATCGCACTGTGGCCCTTCCTGGAGGCCTGGGTCACCGGGGACAAGCGCGAGCACCACCTCCTCGACCGGCCGCGCGACCACCCCACGCGGACCTCGTTCGTCATCGCCTTCGTCTCTCTGTACATGGTGCTGTTCTTCGGCGGCGCCAACGACATCCTGGCCGAGCGCTTCAACCTGTCCCTGAACTCGATCACGTGGGGCGTCCGCATCGGAGTCTTCGTCGTCCCGGCTCTGACGTACATCGTCACCAGGCGCATCTGTCTGGCGCTGCAGCTGCGCGACCGCGACAAGCTCCTGCACGGCCGCGAGACCGGAAAGATCCGGCGGCTGCCGCACGGCGAGTTCGTGGAGGTGCACGAGCGCCTCGACCGCGGCCGGGAGTACGCCCTGCTCACCAAGGAGCCCTACAAGCCGCTGGAGGCTCCGGAGCCGGAGCACGACGGCGTGCCCAATCCCCAGAGCCGCAAGGAGGCGCTGCGCTACCGGCTCAGCCGCTGGCTCTACGGCGGGCAGGTCCCGGCACCGACCGCGCAGGAGATGCAGGAGGCGCTGGAGCACCTCGGCCACTCCGCCGGCGGGCATGGGGAAGCCGGCCACAAGACCCCCGTCGAGGGGCGGGAGCCGGATCAGGTATTGCACTGATCCGGCGGCACGGCCCGGGAGACCGGGCCTGGTAGACGACGGCGCGGGTGATCAGGAGACGGTCACCCGCGCCGTCGTCGTTCCGTCGGGCGGTGCGGGCACGGCCGCCCGACGCAGACTCCAGCCGTTCAGGAGCGCACCGCCACAGCATGGCGAATGTCCGAACGCAGCGGGACCCTTGCCCAGCTCAGCAGGACCCGATCCCTTTCCGGCAATCCGGCGCCCGCGCCGGACCGTCCACGGAGGCCCGATGAGCAGAAGCCCATGGAACCGGGAGCCCGAGTCCATCACCCGGGCCCGCACCGGTCTGACGCAGGACGTGCGCGGCCGCCAGCGCCGGTACATCGCCGCCATGGGGGTGCGCACCGCGTGCGTCGTCGTGATGGCCGCCACCTGGAACCGCTGGCCCGTCCTCGCCCTGTGCGCCCTGGCCGGCGGGGTCGTCATCCCGTACCTGGCCGTGGTGGCCGCCCAGGCCGGCTGGACCCAGCAGCGGGGGGCCCGCCCGGCGTTGAAGCTGGTCCGCGAGGAGCCCCTCACCCGCGTCCTCCTGGAACCCACCCTGATCCTGCCGCCCGAACGGAACGCGGCGGGCTGACCGGACTTCCCCCGCACGCCGCTCCGCTCCTCCCACGCCGATCGGCCCCGCCCCCCGAGCAGTGGGGGGCGGGGCCGATCGGCGTGGGAGGAGCGGAGCGAAGACGAACGGCTGCGGTACGACGACGGCCGGGCACCGGCTCCGTTCGGAGCGGGCGCCCGGCCGTCGTGGAATCAGCCCTTCGCCGGCTCCGCCGGGCTGTTGCGCCAGGGACGGCACACGGCGAGGAAGCAGGTGATCGCCGCCAGTGCGCTGCCCAGCTGGACCGCGGCCATGGGCACCGGGGTCGTCTTGCCCGCGATGCCGACGAACAGCGAGGCGATGGCGCCCATGATGAAGCAGGAGGTGCCGACCAGCGCGGAGGCGGAACCCGCGGCGTGGGGGGTGCGCATCAGGGCGAGCGCCTGGGTGTTGGGCAGGACCAGACCGAGTGCGGAGATCATGGCGAAGAGTCCCACCGCGATCGGAATGGTGCCCGCGTGACCGAAGACGCCCGCCGCCACCGACAGCAGGCCGATTCCGGCGAGAACCATGATGCCGAGGCCCATCCCGAGGGCCTTGTCCAGCCGTACCCGGCCGAACAGGACCCTTCCGTTGACCTGGCTCACGATCATCAGGCCGAGCGAGTTGAGGCCGAAGAGCAGCGAGAAGGTCGTCGGCGACGCCCCGTAGATCTCCTGGATCACGAACGGCGAGGCGGCGATGTACGAGAACAGCGCGGCGTACGCGAAGCCGTTCGTGAGCACGTACCCGGTGAAGATCCGGTCGGCGAGGAGCCCGCGCATGATCCACAGCGTGGCGCGCACCCCGCCGGAGTTCCGCTTCTCGACGGGGAGGGTCTCGGGCAGCCGGCGCCAGACCAGCACCGTGAGGGCGATGCCGATCGCAGCGAGGACCATGAAGATGCCCCGCCAGTCGGTGGCCCGCAGCATCTGCCCGCCGATGATCGGCGCGAGGATCGGGGCGAGGCTCGACACCATCAGCATGGTGGAGAAGAACTTGGCCATCTGCAGGCCGTCGTACATATCGCGTACGACTGCGCGGGCGATGACGATCCCGGCCGCACCCGCCAGACCCTGCAGCAGCCGGAAGCCGACCAGCACCTCGGCGGTGGGCGCGAAGGCGCAGACCGCAGTGGCCACTATGTAGACGAGCAGCCCGATCAGCAGAGGCCTGCGACGCCCCCACTTGTCGCTCATCGGACCGACGATGAGCTGCCCGAGCGCCATGCCGGTGAGGCACGCGGTGAGGGTCAGCTGGACGGTGGTGGAGGACGCGTCGAGACCGCGGGAGACCTCCGGGAGGGCTGGAAGGTACATGTCCATCGACAGCGGCGGTACCGCGGCGAGGGCGCCGAGCATGAAGGTGACGAGGAGCCCGGTCCGGCGCCGCGCCCCACCCTCGTCGATCGGAGTACGGCTGCCGTGCGGTGCCCCTCGGATCTGCTGACTCCCGGCGGTGGGACCCCCGGTGCGCTGAGACATTCGCCCCTCCACATCTAAGTCGTATGAGTTTCCCGCCGATGGTGCCGCAGGCCCCTTCAGAACGAGTGGTGAATTACTCGTGCGTTGTCCGCGCCTCCGGCATACGGGCGCTCGCGGACGAAACAAACGGCGGAATCAATTGACGTGACCCACGTCACTTTGAAGCGGCCTTGGCGTGAACTCTCAAGCGTGTCACTATTTCAGCACGCCTCCCCTGCCCAAATCCCGCCGCACGGTGGTGGATTGAGCAGCATCCGTCGGCAGGTGCCGGCGAGACCGGGCCCCTTGCGTTCGAGTCGGTAATCCCCACGCTCGCAGCCGCCCGCAGGGCATATACGCCTTCACTTGAGGGCCGGTTGAATTCGGCTAACGCCACGGTCACATTCCGCTGCTTCGCGGCACACTCGGGGATCATCCCGTGTGCGTGGCCTTCGCGTCGGTCCACCGAGCGATGGGCTCCCGGCCCCGGCTCCGTCCGGGTTCCGCCACCAGCCCGTCCCCGCTCAGGACCTCCGGCTGCAGTACCGGCCCAGTGACCGTAATCAGGAGCCCTTCATGGAGCACCTAGTTCAGCATGCCGTCAGCACGATCCGCGAACGCTTCGGTGAACCGCTGAGCCTCGATGAGCTGGCGCGAAGCGCGATGGTCAGCAAGTACCACTTCCTGCGGATGTTCACCCGGGTCACCGGTGTCACTCCGGGCCGGTTCCTCAGTGCCGTGCGGCTCCAGGAGGCGAAGCGGCTGCTGCTGAGCACCTCGCTGAACGTCGCCGACGTCTCGGTGCAGGTCGGCTACAACAGCGCGGGCAGCTTCACCCGCCGGTTCACCGAGTCGGTCGGGCTCTCCCCCACCCAGTACCGGAAGCTGTCGCTCTCGGCCCGCGACGAGACGCTGGAGCCCGGATCGCCCGAGCCGGTGGCGGCCGCGCCGCTGCCCGCACCGCAGAGCCTGCCGACCGGATCCGTGACGGGAGTCCTGCGCACCGCGGGCTCCGTCCTGTCGCCCATCCATGTCGGCGTGTTCGACAGCCCGATACTCCAGGGGGCCCCCGTCTCCTGGAGCAACGCGTCCGAGGCGGGCGATTTCACGCTGGCGCGCATACCCACCGGCACCTGGTACATCCACGCCGTGGCCCAGGGCAGCCACCCCGACAACACCGCCGATCCCGGTCCCACGCGGCTGATGGCCACCGTGGGCCCGGTGCCGGTGAAGGGCGACACGGCACACCGCCTCGACATCACCCTGTCCCCCCTGGACTGGACCAAGCCGCCGATCCTCTCCGCCCTGATGGACATCGGCGCGCAGCCGATCGCGGCGTGACCCCCCGGCAGGGTCCGCCGGCATCCCTCCGCTGACCGCCGGGCTCCCCACCGGGATGCCGGTCGTCAGCGGACGGATGCCGGCGGCGGGTGGTGCCACCCCCAGACGCGCGCCCGCTCCGCGCCACCGCACCGAGCTTCGAAGACGGTCGCGAGTGGCATCGGACGCCGGGCGCAAGGCGCCGTACTCACGGCGTGCAGCCGACCTCGGTATCGCCCGCATGGGCAACACCGGGAGTGCGTGAAAGACCTTCACCTACAAAAGGCAGACTCTAGAGAAAGTTGAGCCAGATATGCCCAGGCTTTGCAAGCCCGCCGTACACGCGCCGGAAAACATCATCACGGTGGAAGAAACCCTCGAGTTCGCCGAGAAGGCCCACGCCGGAAAGCCGCAGCTGCCCCTGGCGCTTCGACTGATCCGGAACACGGGAGTCAAGAAGCGGCACCTCGTTCAGCCCATCGAGCAGACGCTCAGCCACCCGGGTCTCACGGAACGCAACCGCATTTACGAGGTCGAATCGAAGAAGCGGACCCCCGCGGCCATCGAAGAGGCCCTGAAGAACGCCGACCTGTCGGCCCGTGAGGTCGACGCGATCATCTACGTGTCCTGCACCGGCTTCCTCATGCCGTCGCTGACGGCCTGGCTGATCAACAAGCTCGGGTTCCGTCCCGACACCGTCCAGATCCCGATCGCCCAGCTCGGCTGCGCGGCGGGCGGCGCGGCGGTCAACCGCGCCCACGACTTCATCCTGGCCCACCCGGGCAGCAACGTCCTGATCGTGGCCTGCGAGTTCTGCTCGCTGTGCTACCAGCCGGACATGGACGACATCGGTTCGCTGCTGTCGGACGGACTGTTCGGCGACGCCGTCGCGGCCGCCGTGGTGCGCGCCGAAGGTGGTGTCGGCATCGACCTGGAGCGCAACGCCTCCTACGTCATCCCGAACACCGAGGACTGGATCTCCTACGCCGTCCGCGACACCGGCTTCCACTTCCAGCTCGACCGCCGTGTCCCCGGCACGATGGAGCCGCTGGCGCCGGTGCTGCGCGAGTTCGCCCAGAAGCACACCTGGGACGCCGGCAACCTCGACTTCTACATCGTCCACGCGGGCGGCCCGCGCATCCTGGACGACCTCGCCAAGTTCCTCAACGTCGACCGCAAGGTGTTCCGCCACAGCTGGGCGACCCTGAGCGAGTACGGGAACATCGCCAGCGCCGTCGTCTTCGACGCGGCTCGCCGCCTCTTCGAGGAGGACGCCCCGGCGCACGACGCCAAGGGCCTGATCGCCGGCTTCGGTCCCGGCATCACCGCCGAGATGGCGCTCGGTCGCTGGTCCGTGGACGCTCCGCTCCACGACTGAGCCCCCCGACGAGCACATCCCCCCGTGACGGGGATCCCGTACGTAGAAAGGAAGCGAAAACGCATGAGTATCGTCCCCGCCGGCCAGGGGCGGAAGCTGGTCACAAAGGCGCAGGAAGTCACCTTCAAGGCCACCGCGGAGGAGGGCTCGATCATCTCGATCTTCGAGGTGGTGGTCCCGCCGGGCTTCGACGTCGGTGCACACGTGCACACCGAATCCCAGGAGTTCTTCTACGTCCTGGAAGGCGAGCTGGAGCTCCTGTGCTTCGAGCCGACCGAGCGTACGCACGACACCTGGCACCACTGGGAGTCCGCCGCCGGTGACCGGGTCGTCCGCGTGGGCGCGGGCAGCTGCATGTTCGTCCCGCCGGGCACCCCGCACGCGTTCAGGAACCCGTCGGACAAGCCGACGACCATGCTCTTCCAGAGCTACCCCTCCCCCGAGCACGAGCACTACTTCGAGGAGATCACGGAGATCTGGTCGACCGGCCGGACCGTGGACCCCGCGGCCGTGGAGGAGATGCGCAAGCGCTACGACGTCCACCAGCTGACGCCGATGCGCTTCGAACCGCCCGTGCTCCGAGACCCCCAGCCGGCAGCACAGCCCGCCTAGAAGGATGACCACCGTGGAAAAGATTCCCCTCGTTCACGCCAGTCTGGGTGAGCAGGAACTGGCAGCGGTCGCAGAGGTCTTCGCCTCCGGCTGGCCGGCCGGGCAGGGCCCGAAGGGCAAGGCCCTGGAGGTGCTCCTCAAGGAGCGGTACGGGGCCGGTGACGCGGTCGCGGTGAGCAACGCCGGGGCCGCGCTGCACCTGGCGATGCTCGCGCTGCGCGTCCAGCCGGGCGATGAGGTCATCGTCGCCGACTACACGTTCCCGGCTCCGGCCCACGCGGTGCGCTACGTGGGCGCGACCCCGGTCTTCGCCGACGTCCACCGCGACACCGGCACCGTGGACCCGCAGGCGGTGGCGGCCCTGGTCACCCCGCGGACCGTGGGGATCATCGCCGTCGACACCGTGGGCCTTCCCGCGGACTACGACGAACTGCAGGCGATAGCCGACCGCCACGGACTGTGGATCGTCGAGGACGCCGCCTGTGCGGTGGGTGCCAAGTACAAGGGGCGCGAGGCCGGTTCGCTGGCCGAGGTGGCCGTCCTGTCCTTCCACGGGCGCAAGGGTGCCACCAGCGGTGAGGGCGGCGCCCTGATCGCCACCGACCCGGCGATCGGTCTGGACGCCCGGCAGCGTGCGTCCTTCGGCATCGGCAGCATCTTCGACCAGGGCGAGGTGATCGGCCTGCCGATCCCCCAGTTCACGGAGATCGGCTACAACTTCAAGATGTCCGACATCGCGGCGGCGATCCTTCACGTGCAGCTGGGCCGGATCGAGGAGCTCCTCGCGCGGCGGGCCACCGTCGCCACGCGCTACGCCGAGCTCTTCGCCGAGGAGGAGCTCCTGCGGGTGCCGACCGTGCCGGCGGACCGCACCCACGCCTGGCAGTCGTACATCGTGCAGCTGGACCCGACCGTGGACCGCGCGGGGGTCGCCACCGAACTGCGCGCCCAGGGCATCGGCTCGCTGCACGGCACGTTCGCGAGCCACGTCCAGCCCGCGTTCGACGCCAAGCAGGTGTGCCCGGTCTCGGCCGATCTCTTCGACCACGGTCTGGGGATCCCCATGCACGCCGAGCTGACCGCGAGCCAGGTCGAGCGCGTCGGAGAAGCCGTCCGCAAGGCGCTCCGGAACAACCAGAAGACCCGGCTCGCGTAGGGACACGTCGCGGGCCCCCGGCCTGCTGGACGTATCCGTCTCGCTCCAGGATTCCGCACAGTGCGTCGTCGAACTCGCGGCGTGTCCCTAAGGAGACAGTTCCCATGAAGGGCTCAACGGCCTACAGATCAATACAGAAGCGCGGCCTTCACATCGGCCTCCTGCCGGAGATGGCCGCAGCGGTGAACCCGTCGACGCCGATCAGTCTGGATCACGATCTGGACATCCTGCCCGAGGTGGGACGGCATCTGACGGTGGCCGAGTACGCCGGGCACGTGGACGACCTGGCGGGCCGCCTGTGGGCGGCCGGCGTCCGGCCCGACGAGCGCGTCGTGCTCTACAAGACGGCCAACGCCGATCACTGGATGCTCGCCGCCGCGGTGTCGCGCATCGGAGCGGTCGTCGTGAACCTGTCGCCGGCCCTGGACCCCGCGACCGTGGGCGTCCTGCTCGAGCGGGTCGGCAAGCCGACCCTGCTCACCGACGGAGTCAAGTACGACGTCCTCGCCGAGCTGCCGCTGGCGACCCTCACCCGGCGGGTGATCACCTCGGCCGGCGACCGTCCGGGGACCGTCTCGCTCGCCGAGCTCGCCGGATCGCCCCGGGTCAAGCCGGTGGTCCGGCCGATCGACGAGGCCGCCGTGATCACCCACACCTCGGGCACCACCGGCATCCCCAAGCTCGTGGTGCACACCCCCCGCACCCAGGGCATCCGCCTCGTACCGCAGTGGCGACTCCTCTCCCTGATGCGCAAGAAGGAGACCGTCGCCATCCACGTGCCCTTCGTGCACTCGCGGATGGTCGCGGCGATGTCCCTGGCGCTCCTCAAGGAGTACCCGGTCCTGCTCATGCGGGAATCGGACCCCGCCGACATCGCCGAGCAGTTCATCAAGCACCGGCCGGCCTTCATCGAGGCGCTCCCCAACTCCTTCATGGAGTGGGAGGGGCTCGCCGACGACCCGCGCGCACCGTTCGGGTCGGTGAAGGTGTTCAGCAGCACGTTCGACGCCATCCACCCCGGAACGATGAGCAAGCTGCTCAAGGCTTCGTACCGACGGGGAGCCCTGTTCTTCCAGATCTACGGGCAGAGCGAGGTCGGTCCGGCCGTCGGCCGCGCCTACTTCCGCAACTCCGCCCACAAGGCGAACGGCCGCTGCGTCGGCTGGGCCATGCCGAACGGCGCCGCGAGGGTCCGTGTGGTGAGCCGCGACGGAAAGGTCCCGTCCGAGGCGAACCCCGGCCGCATCGAGGTCGCGTGGGACGGTCTGGCGAAGACCTACTTCGGTGAGCAGGACCGTTACGACAGCAACCGGCAGGGCGACTGGTGGGGGACCGGGGACGTCGGTTACCGCACCAAGTTCGGCTGCCTCCACATGCTCGACCGCGAGGTCGACATGATCCCCGGCCTGACCAGCTCCCTGGCGGTCGAGGACGCCGTGCTCGGCACGCTGCACGAGCTGAGCGAGCTGGTCGTGGTCCAGGGCCCGAACGCCGAGGCGATTCCGGTGATCTGCACCACCGACGACAAGCCGCTGGACCGGGAGCGCTGGCGCGCGGCGGTCAAGGACTTCCCCCAGCTCGCCGACCCCGTCCAGATCCCGCAGGCCGAGCTGCCGCGGACCGCGACGCTCAAGGTGCAGCGCCTCGCACTGGCCCGCCGCTTCGAGAAGCAGCCAGCGGCTCAAGCCTGATCCGTGATCAACAGATCACTCAACCAAAGGAGATCACGTGACCAACTTGATGCTGCTGCCGGACGGAATGCGCCGCTGGTCCCAGGCGAACGGCGTCGACCTCGACGGCGGTTACGCGGCCATGGCCGACAAGCTGATCGAGTTCATGGAGTGGGCCAAGGAGGAGGGCATCACCACCCTCTACGTCACGGCCTCTTCCGCCGCGAACCACAGTCGTCCCGAGGCTGCGGTGATCACGTTCATGGACGCGTTCAACGACGTGGCGCGGCGGATCCACAAGCAGTACGCCTTCGACTTCTCGGGGTCGCTCGACCTCGTTCCCGACCGCCACCTCGAAGAGCTCGCGGAGCTCCGCGACAACTCGGCCAAGGACTCGGGATTCACCCTGCACTACATCTTGGGGATGTCCCTCACCAACGAGGTGATCGGCATCTTCAACAAGCTCAACGGGAAGATCCCGGTCCTGACCGAGGAGATCCTGTCCAGCAACGCGTACGTCCCGGAACAGGTCGACTTCCTCATCCGCACCGGCGGTGCGGTCCGCATGTCGTCCTTCTTCCCGCTGACGTCCCCGTACGCGGAGCTGTACTTCTCCAACCTCCTGTTCCCGGACCTCACGCGAGCGGACTTCGACGCTGCTCTGAAGGATCTCCGGGACCGGGACCGCCGCTTCGGCGGCTACCCGGCCTGAGCCGGCCCCGAAGCGAATCCTCGGTGGCACTCCACGACCAGGGCGAGTTATCACTTTCGATAGCCGGCCCTGGTTCCGTGGTTTCCTCGAGGGCCGCTCGAGAACCCCTTGAACTTTACTGGAATGCAAAGTCTGCCGATACGGCGTGACCTCGGAGTCTGTGATTCCGGGCGTAACGAGCACAGCTACTTCGGCTTGACACTGACGGACCGCTCATGCTGTTTTTAACGTTGTCGCCGCCGGACTCGCACCTGCTGACGGCCGAGATGTGAGCGGACCGTACAGCATTCCCTGTGGAACAATTCAAATCATTGACTACTTGGAGGGTAGATGTCCGGAGGCACCGAGGCCGAGAAGCTGTATTCGGCCCTTGAGGAATCGGCTCGATTGGTGGGCGCGCCCTTTTCGCGCGATAAGATCTCGCCCATCCTGGCCACATTCGGTGATGCACTCGCGGACGGCGTGATTGTTTTCAGCGTCCAGACCGGCGGGCGGCATTCGGGAGAGCTCGACTACAGCTTCATGGCCCCTCCGGGGCTCGGTGACCCGTATCCCCACGCAGTGGCTGCCGGCTTCATCGAGGAGTCGGACCACCCCGTCAACTCCGTGCTCTCCGACATCCAGGGACAGTGGCCCATCAGGGAGCACTTCGTGGACTGCGGAGTCGCGGGCGGCTTCAAGAAGCTCTACGCGCACTTCCCCGAGGCGCCGCAGAAGGTGTCGACGCTGGCCGCCATCCCGTCGCTGCCCCAGGCAGTGGCCGACAACGCGGACCTCTTCGCCCGCTACGGGCTGGACGAAGTCGCGATGATCGGTGTCGACTACAAGCGCAAGACGATGAACCTGTATTTCCAGTTCACCGACGAAGGCAGGCCCGGGCCCAGCGCGATCCTCTCGCTGCTCCGCGAAATCGGACTGCACGAGGCGGACCAGGCGATGCTGGACTTCGCCCACAAGTCGATGAGGGCCAATATCACCCTCAGCTGGGATTCTCCGAAGATCGTGCGGGTCGCCTTTGCCCCGCCGCCGGGCCTCGGCTTGGTTCCGTCGGACGTTCCCGCTCCGATCGAGCCCAATATCGCGCGGTTCGTGACCACTGCTCCGGTCTCCTACGACGGCGAGCGCATGGCCCTCTTCGGCGTCAAGTGGTTCCCAGACGGCGAATACATCGACGTCTGTTCCTACTACCGCACCTCGACGTGGTACGAGCCCTACCGGCTGGTGACGGCCGATGGCGAGCAGCCGTAGCTCCATCCCGGTTGTCAGCGCCTGAGTCTGCAACCCAGCCCCGCTCCCGTGAGTCCCGGCTCGCCCGGCCGGTGCGATCGGCCGTCATGTCACAGAACGGCCGGCGTTCTCGTCACGTGGGTGACACCCAAGTCCGTTCGATGGAACATGGAACAAGGAGATGATCATGGAAGCACGGAGCGCAGCCCCCGCGGCCGCACCGAGCTCTGGGGCGGCCGGGGACTCGAGGCGGTGGCTGATCCTCGCGACGATCTGTACCGCCTACCTCATGATCGGTCTCGACCTGACCGTCGTGAACCTCGCGATTCCTTCGGCTCAGGAAACCCTGGGGTTCTCGGACGCCGACAGGCAGTGGATCGTGACCGCGTACGCGCTGCCGTTCGGCAGCCTGCTGCTGTTCATGGGACGGCTGTCCGACCTCATCGGCCGTAAGCAGACCTTCCTCACCGGTCTCATCGGCTTTGCGTCCGCCTCCGCCATCGGTGGCGCCGCGGGCAACTTCGAGACGCTGGTGGCGGCCCGCGCCGCCCAGGGCGCCTTCGCCGCGATGATCGCTCCGGCTGCCCTGGCCCTGCTGGCCACCACGTTCATCGACCCGAAGGAGAAGGCGAAGGCCTTCGGCATCTTCAGTGCGGTCGCGGCCGGCGGCACGGGCCTGGGGCTGATCGTCGGTGGTGCGCTGACCTCCGCTCTGGACTGGCGTTGGTGCATGTACGTCAACCTGTTCTTCGCCGGAGCCGCGATCCTCGGAAGCTTCCTGCTCCTGAAGAAGCAGCCCAAGACGGGTGCCCGGATCGACATCCCGGGTGTCCTGCTGGCTTCGGGCGGCATGTTCAGCGTGGTCTTCGGCTTCTCCAACGCCGCCGAGGACAGCTGGAGCTCGGTCTCGACCTGGGGTGTCCTCGCACTCGGTGCTGCCCTGCTGATCGGTTTCACGGTCTGGCAGACGCGCGCCGCGCACCCGCTGCTGCCGCCCCGCATCGTCCTCGACCGCAACCGCGGCGGCGCGTACTTCATCATGCTGCTCGTCGGTACCGGCATGTTCGGCGTGATGCTGTTCCTCGTCTACTACATGCAGAACGACCTGGGCTACTCGGCCATCATCTCGGGTGTCGCACTGCTGCCGATGATCGTGTCCACCGGCGTGGGCGCCAACGTCAGCGCCATCAAGCTGATGCCGCGCACCGGCCCCCGGCCGTTGATCACCGGCGGTCTGCTGCTCAGCGCGGCCGGCATGGTGTGGCTGACCGGGATCGAGGTGGACTCCAACTACGCCCTGGACCTGCTCGGGCCGCTCATCGCGATCGGCGCCGGCATGGGCCTCATCTTCGGCGCGGCGCTTCGCACGGGCACCGCCGGCGTGGCCCTCCAGGACACGGGCATCGCCTCGGCCTGCGTCAGCACCGGCCAGCAGCTCGGCGGCGCCATCGGCACCGCACTGCTCAACACGATCGCAGCCACCGCCACCACCGGCTGGCTGACCAGCCACACGCAGGGACAGCCGACGCCGGACCAGCTCCACCTCGCGGCGATCGACGGCTACACCACGGTGTTCTGGTGGTGCACCGCCATCTTCGTGGTCGGCGCCGCCGCCGCCTTCCTGCTGCTGCGCAGCGGCCCGCTGCCCACCCCCGCGGCGCCCCCCGCCGCGAAGCCGGCCGAGTCGGCCGAGCCGGCCGAAGCAACGCAGTCCTGACGCTCGGCAGACCCGGACCTCAGGGTACGGCGGCCAGCGATGCCGGGGTGACCCGCGCGTCGCTGGCCGTTTCCGTTTCGGGGCCGACAGCCCACCCACAGACCAATCCACAACCGCCACAGCTCTTAAGGGATAAGGAACACGATCATGGCCGGACATCCCCCCGTCGCCTTCGACTTCGACAACGGCAACTTCTTCCGCGACCTGATCGGCGCGGCGGGCGACACGACCGGGCACACGCAGGACATCGCCCCCAAGGACTCGTCCATCATCATCTGGATCCAGGCCATCCTGCAGACGGCGTGGTTCGACGCCCTGGCGCCGTACCACCCGACCGCGGTCGGCGTGCACTCCCGGATCGAGCGCCGCCCGGCCAGTGAGTCCGCCACCAACCGGAACAAGAACACCGCCGCCCTGTACGCCTCCTACCAGGTGGTCAAGGCCACGTATCCGGAGCGCGAGCACGTCATGCGGGGGCTGCTGAGCTTCGTCGGTCTGGACGCCGACTACGACGGTGACGACCCGACCACCGCGGCCGGCATCGGCAACATCGCCGGCAAGGCCGCCCTCAAGGCCCGTGCCAAGGACGGCATGAACTTCCTCGGCGACGAGGCCCGCAAGTACAACGGCCGCCAGTACGAGGACTACACCGGCTACCAGCCCGTGAACACCGCCTACGAACTGGTCAACCCGTCGCGCTGGCAGCCGGCCACGGTCCCGCACACCCGTCGCGTCGGCGGCGGGCCGGGCGACAAGGCCGTCAACGTCATCCAGCAGTTCACCACCCCGCAGCTGCGGCTGACCCAGGCCTTCACCTACAAGGACCCGAGCGAGTTCAAGCTCGCCCCGGATCACCTGGACCACACCAACGCCGAGGCATACAAGCGCTCGGTGGACGAGATCCTGGCGGCGTCGGCCGGACTCACCGACGAGCAGAAGGTGAAGACGGAGTTCTTCGACAACTCCTACCTGGGCCTCCTCCAGTCGACGAAGGCCGCGGCCATCGCCCACGATCTGGACCTGGACGGCTGGGTCCACCTGCTCTTCACGACCTCGGTGGCTCAGCTCGACAGCCTCATCGCCGCCTGGCACCACAAGCACGAGTACGACGCCGTGCGCCCGTTCAGCGCCGTCAAGCACGTCTACGGCAGCAACCCGGTCACCGCCTGGGGCGGTCCCGGCAAGGGGACCGTCGAGGACATCCCGGCCGACCAGTGGGCCGCCTACCTGCCCGCCGGGGACAGCCCCGACTACCCGTGCGGCGTCACCACGCTCGCCGCCGCCGAGGCGCAGGCCGCGCGGCGCTTCCTCGGCGACGACGTCCTGGAGTGGACGCATCCCGTCCCCGCCGGCTCGGGTCTGACGGAGCCGGGCACCACCCCCGCCCAGGACGTCGAGCTGCGTTTCTCCACCTGGACCGAGTTCGAAAACGACTGCGCGAGCAGCCGTGTGTGGTCCGGCACTCACTTCAAGGCGACGGCCAAGAGGTCCCTCGAGTTCGGCACGCAATTCGGCGACCGGGCCTTCGATTACGTGCAGCAGTACATCAAGGGCGACGTCAAGGGCGACGTCAAGGACTGATCCCGCAGCGGCCCGGCACGCCGTCGCCCGCTCGTGCGGGCGACGGCGCCGGTCCGGCGGCACTTGCGGCGGACCGGAGTCTCGCTGAAATCCTTCTGGATTCATGGGCCGGTCCACGCATTTCCACACTTGAGCAATCTGAGCGATGACACCACCGGATTACCCCCTGCACTCTGTTTCGTGAACGCGTTCTGCGGGAGCGGAAGAAGACTTCACTCGATTCGCGAGCGCGGCCGGATCAGAAACTGGGGAAGGTCTCGCATGTCATCCACGCTCTATGGGTTTCCTGAAAAATTCGACGTCATCGTCATCGGCGGTGGACCCGCTGGTGCCACCACCGCGGGGCTTCTCGCCAAGCGCGGTCACAGTGTTCTCGTACTCGACCGTGAGCGGTTCCCCCGGTACCACGTCGGGGAATCCCTCATTCCCGCATTCATGAAGCCCATGGAAGAGCTCGGCCTGACCGAGCGCATGGAGGCCCGCGGCTTCGAGCGCAAGTACGGCGGCACCCTGGTCTGGGGCAACAACCAGATCCCGTGGAACTTCTCCTTCGGCGAGGGCGGCCCGTACAAGTACGCCTACCACACGCGCCGTGCCGACCTGGACGCAATGATCCTCGACCGGGCGCGCGAACTGGGTGCCTACGTCGTCGAGGACGCGACGGTCAAGGACCCGATCGAGGAGGACGGCCGCGTCGTCGGCGTCCGTTACGCCCTGCGCGGCCTCGAGGGCATCCGTGAGGCCCGCGCCTCCCTGGTCATCGACGCCTCCGGCCAGGCCCGCGTGCTCGCCCGCAAGTACGCGGAGGTCAACTGGCACGAGCAGCTGCAGAACGTCGCGGTCTGGACGTACTTCGACAACTGCCACCGCCTCCCGGGCGACGAGTTCAGCAACATCCTCATCGAGGGCCTCGAGCACGGCTGGTTCTGGGCCATTCCGATCGACAAGGGCACGACCAGTGTCGGCTACGTGACCCGTTCGGCGACGGCCGGCGCGACCGACAAGTCCCTGGAAGAGCTCTTCGTCTCCGAGCTGGCGAAGACCACCAAGCTCAAGGACCTGCTCAGCGACGCGCGCATGTCCGCGGGCTACCGCACCGCGCGCGACTGGTCCTACACCAACGACCGCTTCCACGGTGACGGCTGGGTGCTCGTCGGCGACTCCGCCGCCTTCGTCGACCCGCTGTTCTCCACTGGTGTCGCCCTCGCGACCATGGCCGGCAGCGCGCTGGCGGGCATCGTCGACAAGATCATCCAGCACCCGGAGATCGAGGAGAAGGCCCTCGACCGCTACGCCACGGCGTACCAGGACTTCTTCCACGACATCCGCAAGTTCGTGGAGCAGTTCTACGACCGCTCCAAGACCAAGGGCTTCTACTTCAGCCTGGCCCAGGAAATCACCGACCCCGACCACGAGAACGACGCGAGCGTGGACTTCGTCAAGCTGGTCTCCGGACTCAGCGGACAGCACCGCATGTTCAACCTCGACTTCGACGACCTCATCGCGGACGCCGCCACGAGTCCGGCCATCTCCGAGAACTGAGTCCGGGTTCCGGAACGATCCGGAGCGGACGGAACCGAGGGTGCGGCAGTCACCGCAAACGGTCTGACTGCCGCACGGCGGCCCGCATGAGCCCCTCACTCCGCCACTCTCAGGAGACATGATGGCAGCTGCACACGATCCCCTGCCCGACTTGTTGATAGCCATTCCCGTGGTGATCCTCGCCTGCAAGGCGGGCGCCCAGTTCGTCCGCCGGCTCGGGCAGCCACCAGTGGTCGGCGAAATCACGGTGGGCATCCTGCTCGGCCCCTCGCTGCTGGGCTGGCTCTGGCCCGACGCGCAGAACTGGCTCTTCCCCACGTCCGTCATGCCGTTCATCGGCGCACTGGGCAACCTCGGCCTGCTCGCCTTCATGTTCCTGGTGGGGCTGGAACTGGATCTGGGCGCACTGCGCGGGCACAGCAAGACCGCCATCATGGTCTCTCAGGCGAGCATCGCCCTGCCGCTCGCCCTCGGCACCCTCCTCGCGCTCGGCATGTACGGGTCCTTCGCGCCCGCCGGCGTCGACAAGCTGCCGTTCGTCCTGTTCATCGCGGTGTCGATGAGCATCACTGCGTTCCCGGTGCTGGCCCGCATCCTCACGGACCGCGGGCTGTACCGGACCAAGATCGGTGCGCTGGCGATGGCGTGCGCCGCGGTGGACGACGTGACCGCCTGGTGCCTGCTGGCTGCCGTCGTGGCCGTGACCAAGAGCAGCTCGCCCATGGATGCGCTCACGACGGCCCTGTACGCCGTGGCATTCACGCTGTTCATGTACTACGCCGTCCGTCCGCTGCTGGCCCGCTGGATCCGGCGCGCACACAGCGAGTCCCTCGTGCTCGTCGTGCTGTTCAGCGGACTGTGCCTGAGCGCGCTGGCCACCGACAAGATCGGGGTGCACGCCCTGTTCGGCGCGTTCCTGTTCGGCGTGGCCACCCCGCGCGGCAGCCGTGTCGTGGAAGTGACCGGTGCACGGCTGCGGGCGTTCACGGTGCCCGTGCTGCTGCCGCTGTTCTTCGTCATCACAGGTCTGAAGACCGACATCTCGCTGCTGGCCGGAGACCCCGTGCAGTGGCTGTGGACGGCCGCCATCCTCGTGGTGGCGGTGCTCGGCAAGTGGGGCGGCAGCACATCTGCTGCCCGGGCTTCCGGGCAGAAGTGGTCCGACGCCATGTCGATCGGCGCACTCATGAACTGCCGTGGACTGACCGAGCTGGTGGTACTGAACATCGGCCTCGGACTCGGTGTCATCGGACAGAACCTGTTCACGATGCTCGTGCTGATGGCCCTGATCACCACGGCCGTGACCTCGCCCGCGCTGAGCCTGATCCGGCGCCGGGCGGGCGAGCCCGAAACAGTGGACCAGACCGATGCCCCGGATCACGGCGAGCAGCGGGACCTAGACGGTAAGGCCGCTCTCCAGTCGGTCTAAAGCGCTTCTCCAGCACGACGAAACCGCCCCGCCAGATTCTGGCGGGGCGGTTTCGTCGTTTCCGGCCACCCGTGGCCGACTCGCCGTCCACCGCTCTCTTCCGCGCAGGAGCCGCACGCGTTCGTCACGCGACCCCTGCCTGCGCGCCCTCCACGTACCTTCGGCCGAAAGGGTCCGCCATGAGCACGGAAGCTCCGCCAAGACTGAGTCCGCAAGAGTTCATCGACCAGAACCCCTTGAGCCGCCGTCAGCGGGTCATCGTGACGCTGGGCCTGCTCATGATGGTGGCCGAAGGGCTCGACGTCACCATCGCCGGCTTCGTCTTCCCCAAGATCGTGAACGAGTGGGGGACCTCGCTCAACGCGGTGACCGCCACCGTGATGCTGAGCGTCCTGGCCATGGCCGTCGGCGGTGTGGCCGCCGCCCCGCTCGCCGACCGGTACGGCCGCCGGGGCGTCATCGTCGCAGGCACCTCCGTCTTCGGCCTGAGCACCGCCGCCATGGGGCTCACTCAGGGCATCGGCGCCTTCGCCGCGTTCCGGATCGTGGCCTGCGTGGGTCTCGGTGCGGTCCTGCCGACCACACTGGCCAGCGTCGCGGACTGGACGCCCGTCAAGCGCCGGGGCCAGATGGTCGCCCTGGCCTTCACCGGCATCACGGCCGGCTCCGCCGTCGGCGGCCTCCTCTCCGCGGGCTTCATCCCGGCGTACGGCTGGCCCATGCTGACGGTCGTGTGCGGGCTCGGTCCCCTCCTGCTGATCCCGGCGTTCATCCGCTTCGTCCCGGAGTCCGTGAGCGTGATCGCCACCCGCGAGCAGCCCGCGGCGGATCTGCTCAAGGCCCTGTCCACCGTCCTTCCGGGCCGGGACCTGTCCGGCGTGGCCCTCAATCAGGCCGAAGCACGGCGACGCCCGCAGCGAGCGACACGTGTCATCCTGTCCCGTCAGTTCGCCGCCACCAACGTCCTGCTGTGGGCGCTCTTCATCGTGGGCATGGGAGTCGTGGGCCTGCTCCTCAGCTACCTCCCGCTGATGGGCGAGCGGATGGGTCTGACGACCGCACAGGCCGGAGTGCTCGTCGCGGCGTTCGGCTGGGGCGGCCTGGTGGGCCAGCTCTCCACGTCCTTCGCCCTCAAGCGGTTCGACCGGTTCGCGGTGGTGGCGGTCCTGTGGGGGCTGAGCGTGCTCGCCCTCGGGGCGGCCGCCCTGTGGGCCGTGCAGTACTCCGCGCTGCTCGCCGCGGCGTTCGTCCTCGGTCTGTGCCTTCCGGCGGCCAACAACGCGCTTCAGGCGATCGCCGCCGTCGCCTACCCGCCGCACGTGCGCGCCACGGGAATGAGCTGGGCGAGCGGTATGGGACGGCTGGGCGCCCTGGCCAGTGGTCTGGCCGGTGGCTTGATGATCAAGGCGGGCTGGACGCTGGACACGGTCCTTCTCATCCTCGTCGTGCCCGTCGCGCTCGGCATCCTGGCCGCGCTCCTGCTGCAGGCCCGCAACCGACGGGAGCAGGCTGTGCCGCCCTCCTCCACCGTGGGCGGTGAAGAAGGTGCTGCGCTGCCCGCTGCCGCACCGCAGGACAGCCGCCTTTCGGCTCCGAGCGGGGTTCAGTAGACAATGGTGAGAAGTCCGGGATGCCCGCGGGGGCGTCGATGAACGCGGGCCGGATCGCTGGTGAAGCGTCCCGAGGAGGAGCCGGCATGACGCGGACCGACGAGTTCGAGGAGCTGCGGCCGCTGCTGTTCTCGATCGCCTACCGGATCCTCGGCAGCGTGAGCGAGGCAGAGGACGCGGTCCAGGACACCTGGCTGCGCTACGAGGCCTCGCCGACCCAGCCCACATCGGCCAAGGCCTTCCTGTCGGCCGTGGTCACCCGGATCTCGATCGACGTGCTGCGTTCCGCCCGCGTCCGGCGGGAGCAGTACACCGGGCAGTGGCTCCCCGAGCCACTGCTCACCGATCCCTACGAAGATCCGGCACGCTCGATGGAGTTGGCGGACTCGGTGTCGATCGCGTCCCTGCTGCTGCTCGAGCGGCTCAGTCCGCTCGAGCGGGCGGTCTTCGTCCTGCGCGAGGTGTTCGGATTCGGGTTCCCCGAGGTCGCCTCGGCCGTGGGCAGGTCGCAGGCCGCATGCCGTCAGCTCGCGGTGCGGGCCCGGCGCCACATGCACGAAGGACGCCCCCGGTTCGAGGCGGACCGTCGGGAGCGCGACGAACTTGCGGCGCGGTTCTTCGACGCGCTCACGGAAGGCGATGTCGACGGTCTGCGGGAGCTGTTCTCCGCCGACGTCCAGATGGTCGGTGACGGCGGAGGCAAGGCCCCGGCGCTGGCTCAGAGCGTCTTCGGCGCCGAGCAGGTGGCCCGGGTGCTCGCCGCGATCTTCCCCATGCTGGTCCGGGCCGGGGTTGCGCTGGAGCGGCACGATGTGAACGGCCAGCCGGGTGCGATCTTCCGAGACCGGGACGGCAACGTGCTCAAGACGCTGACGCTCGACGTACTCGAGGGGCGGATCCAGGCGGTCCGCTCGGTGCTCAACCCCGACAAGCTCGGGCACGTGGGTCCGGTGGCGGACGCATGGGCAGTCAAACGCGAGGCACACCAGGGCATCCGGTCACAGTCCCAGGGCCCGGTGCCGTCGGCATAGCCCGAACGGCACTCCACCTGCGCTCGGTGTGTCCGTGGCACGCACGTGACGCCCTCCCCCATACCGCGTCCGCCCGCCGTCATCCCCCGTCGGCGGGCGGGCGCATCGGCGCGCCCTGTGAACGGGCTACTTCACCGGCTCGGGCTCGGGTTCGGGTTCGGGTTCGGGTTCGGGTTCGACAACCGGTTCGGGGGTTTTGACGGAGTCGAGGAGGAGTTGTGCGACGTCGACGACGGTGACGTGTTCCTTGGCCTGGCCGTCGTTCTTCTTGCCGTTGACCGAGTCGGTGAGCATGACGAGGCAGAACGGGCAGGCGGTGGAGACGATGTCGGGGTTGAGGGAGAGGGCCTCGTCGACGCGCTCGTTGTTGATGCGCTTGCCGATCCGCTCTTCCATCCACATCCGCGCGCCGCCGGCGCCGCAGCAGAAGCCGCGTTCCTTGTGGCGGTGCATCTCCTGCTGGCGCAGGCCCGGGACGGCGGACATGATCTCGCGCGGCGGCGTGTAGACCTTGTTGTGCCGGCCCAGGTAGCAGGGGTCGTGGTAGGTGATCAGGCCGTCGACCGGGGTCACCGGCGTGAGGCGGCCCTCGTCGATCAGGTGCTGGAGCAGCTGCGTGTGGTGGATGACCTCGTACTCGCCGCCGAGCTGCGGGTACTCGTTCGCGATGGTGTTGAAGCAGTGCGGGCAGGTGGAGACGATGCGCTTCGCCGACTTCGGCTTCTTGGTCTCCGGGTCCTCGTCGTCCTCGCCGAACGCCATGTTCAGCATCGCGACGTTCTCCTGCGCGAGCTGCTGGAAGAGCGGCTCGTTGCCCAGGCGGCGCGGGGAGTCACCCGTGCACTTCTCGTCGCCGCCCATGATCGCGAACTTGACGCCCGCGATGTTCAGCAGCTCCGCGAAGGCCTTCGTGGTCTTCTTCGCCCGGTCCTCCAGCGCGCCGGCGCAGCCGACCCAGTACAGGTAGTCGAACTCGGAGAGGTCCTCCGCGTCCTTCCCGATGATCGGGACCTCGAAGTCCACCTCCTTGGTCCACTCCACGCGCTGCTTCTTCGCCAGGCCCCAGGGGTTGCCCTTCTTCTCCAGGTTCTTGAGCATCGTCCCGGCTTCGCTCGGGAACGCGGACTCGATCATCACCTGGTAGCGGCGCATGTCGACGATGTGGTCGATGTGCTCGATGTCCACCGGGCACTGCTCGACGCACGCACCGCAGCTCGTGCAGGACCACAGCACGTCGGGGTCGATGACCCCGTTCTCCTCGGCCGTGCCGATCAGCGGGCGCTCCGCCTCCGCCAGCGCCGCGGCCGGGACGTTGGCGAGCTGCTCGGGCGTCGCCTTCTCGTTGCCCTCCATGTCCTTGCCGCCACCCGCCAGCAGGTACGGGGCCTTGGCATGCGCGTGGTCGCGCAGCGACATGATCAACAGCTTCGGGGACAGCGGCTTGCCCGTGTTCCAGGCCGGGCACTGCGACTGGCAGCGACCGCACTCGGTACACGTGGAGAAGTCCAGGATGCCCTTCCACGAGAACTGCTCGACCTGCGAGACACCGAAGACGTCGTCCTCGCCCGGGTCCTCGAAATCGATGACCTTCCCACCGCTGGTCATCGGCTGGAGCGCGCCCAGCGCGACCGCGCCGTCGGCGTTCCGCTTGAACCAGATGTTCGGGAAGCCGAGGAAGCGGTGCCAGGCCACACCCATGTTGGTGTTCAGCGACACCACGATCATCCAGACGAAGGATGTCGTGATCTTGATCGTCGCCACGAGGTACGTCACGTTCTCAAGCGTCGGGACGTCGAGCTTGGAGAAGAGGAGCACCAGCGGGTACGAGAAGAAGTACGCCGGCTCCCAGTGCTCGACGCCCGCGAAGGCGCCCTCGATGCCGCGCAGCGACATGATGCACAGGCTGACGGTCAGGACGACCGTCTCGATGAAGTACGCCTGACCGCTCTTGGACCCGGCGAAGCGCGACTTGCGGCCGGCCCGGCCCGGCTTCGACAGCTGCCGGATCACGATGAGGGCGAGGATGCCGAGGACGGTCAGCGTGCCGATCACCTCGACGACCAGCTCGTAGGGCAGCCAGTGCCCGATGACGGGCAGTACCCAGTCGGGGTCGAACAGCTGGCCGGTGGCGTTGACGAGCGTGATCAGCAGCGCGTAGAAGCCGATCGCGACGGTCCAGTGCGCCACGCCCATCACGCCCCACCGGTTCATCCGGGTGTGGCCGAGGAACTCCTTCACCAGCGTCACACTGCGCTGGTAGGGGTTGTTCGTCCGGGCCCCCGCGGGAACGGGCTGGCCGAGCCTGAAGTAGCGGACGAACTGGCCGACGGCGCGGAAGAACAACGCAAAGCCGACGATTTCAAGTGCCAGCGAGACAATGATCGCCGCGAGTTGCATGGGAGGCTCCTCGAACCTGCGAGCGGAAGTACTCAATTACCGGGCAGTAACTTTGCTCGATACACTACCGGGGATCACGAGCCTGTTGAAGGCGGGCGGCCGGTGATCTACATCGCTGGGCGGCTGCCGGACCTCGAGGCCCCCTTCCAGCGGCGCTCCAGAACACCCGGCCACACTCGTCCCGTGGGTCGTAAGGCCGGCGCCTCCTCGCAGGTGCGTCCGCGGCTGACGACCCACACCCCCTGCCGCCGCCCACACGGTCAACCCCCGCACCCTGTGGGCGGCCTGGGGAACCCGCCGCGCCCCGTGCCGGACCGGCGAACGAGCCGGCAGGCCGAGCCTCCGCCGTCAGGCCGCGTACAAATCGAAGGTCGCGATGCGCTGCGGTCCGGCGATCACGTCCAGACGCGGATCCACGGCGAGCATCGCCTGGTGCAGCCGCTGGAGCTGGGGAGAAGGCTCCACACCGAGATCCGCGTTCAGCCGGATCCGCAGCCTGCGGTAGACGTCGAGGGCGGCGGCCTGCCGCCCGGCGCGGTAGAGCGCGACCATCGCCTGTGAGTGCAGACCCTCGTGCTCGGGGTAGCGGGCGATGATGTCGGTGAGTTCGGCGAGGATTTCGGCGTGCCGGCCCAGCCGCAGGTCGGCGTCGATCCGCCGCTCCCGGGCGACCAGGCGGCTCTCCTCCAGCCTCATCACCTCGATGTCGAGCATCGGGCCCACGCGCACGTCGACGAGCGCCGATCCGTCCCAGAGATCGAGCGCCTCCCGCAGGAGCATGGAGGCCTGCGCGTCCTCGCCGTCGTCGAAGGCCTGCCGACCCGCCTCGACGAGGCCCTTGTACGCGTGGACGTCCACCGCGTCGGCGGGCACCTGCAGCAGGTAGCCGCCGTACCGGGTGACGAGCACGTCCTTGGCGGCCTCCGGAGACCCCGGCCCCATGGCGGTGCCCAGGCGGCGGCGCAACTGGTGGATGTACGTCTGGAGGGTGGTCAGACCGCTCTGGGGCAGTTCGGTGCCCCAGAGCTCCTCCATCAGCGTGGGCACGGGCACGACCCGGCCGGGGTACAGGGCGAGCAGGGCCAGGATCTGGCGGGGCTTGCCTGCGGTCGGGACGATGGACACCCCGTTCACTTCGGCACTCAACGCACCCAGGACTTTTATCTTCATGATTCCCTCCGCACCTTGCCGGCCACCAGCGCTTCCGGCATCGGGGGACCGCAGACGGAAGGCACGATATCTCCCGGCGATCCGCCCGTCGGCAAGGCTCGAGTACACCTTGAGCGACTTTCCAAGGAGAACGGGTAAAACATCCCCAAGGATCACTGAAAGGGAACCGAAAAAGCACGGAAGCAACGGAGAGGAATCTCCGGAAGTCCTTTTCAGCAACAAACCGGCACTGCAATCTCGCCCTTTCACAGCGACCCGAGACACCGGGGGTGGCACATTGGACGCCAGCACGTGCGAAACGATGCAGGCAGAGGGGACGGCGCCCCACGAGAAGCGGCGCGCCCCCACGAGCAGCGACCAGCTCCCGACCCCGCTCACCCTGCTGTCCCTGCTGTCCCTGATGGGCACCTGGCACCAGCGCAGTGTGCACGTCGGTTTCCCGGAGCTGACCTCCCGCCACCCCTGACGGCGGACTCGAACAGTGCACCCCCTCCCGGAATCCGGGAGGGGGTGCACTGTGTCGTACGGGCGATGGGCTCCCGGGTCAGCCGACGCGGGCCACGAGCCGTCCTCCGGCGGGAGACTCCGGGACCCCGCTGGGCGCCGCGCTCTCGGGGTGCGCCATGAGGATGGAGCGCTGGAGCCGGCTGAGGGCCGCCGAAGGCTCCAGGCCCAGCTCCGAGACGAGCGTCGTGCGCAGCCGCTGGTAGACCTTGAGGGCCTCGCCGCGGCGGCCCGAACGGTGCAGCGCCAGCATGAACTGACCGTGCAGGCTCTCGTGCATCCGGTACCGGTTCACCAGCACGGTCAGCTCCGACAGGAGCTCCCGGTGGCGCCCCAGCCGCAGGTCGGCCTCGATGCGCTGGTCGAGCGCGCACAGCCGGGACTCCTCCAGACGCCTGGCGTCCGTGTCGATGCGGCTACCGCCCTGTACGTCGGCGAGGGCGGGCCCGGTCCACAGGGAGAGCGCGTCGGCCAGACGGCGCGCCGCACCCGCGTAGTCCTCGGCGTCCATCGCCCGGTAGCCGGCGCCCGCACGACGCTCGAACTCCCGGTAGTCGACGGTGCCGCCCCGCGTCTCAAGGCGGTAGCCGCCGGGGAGGGTGGTCAGGATGTCCTTCGCGGTGCAGCGCTCGTCCTCGCCGTGCTCCAGCGCGTTGGCGATCAGCACGCGGAGCTGCAGGATGTAGGTCTGCAGCGTGGTGCGAGCGCTGCGCGGCGGGGTCGCCCCCCACAGCTCTTCGATCAGCAGGTTCACGGAGACGACCTGGTCGGCGTGGAGCGCGAGCAGGGCCAATACGTGTCGGGGCTTCGGGGCGGTCGGAGTGATCGACACCCCGTTCTCCCGCACTGACAGCGCACCCAGCACTTCGATGTCCACTTCTCCCCCAAGTTCGCCCGAAGATCTGTTCCGGCCTGCCCGTTTACGCCCGCCGGTGCCTGGTGCGCAGAACACCGGACCCCTCAATAAAAAAACAGCACAGTCGGTTTGTCAACACAGGCAGCACGTTCTCAGCCACCACCGTCACCATCAACATCATCCCGGAGTGGGGATATTGCCTGCTCAGACGGCATGTTTTCCACCACGGCCGCCATCGGCCGACGAAACCACATCGCGAGATGGCCGAATCCATCCCATGAATCACAGGCGAAGGGCACACCGGTGCGCACAGCCGCGAAGTAGCGGTGCAATGCAAGGGTTCTGCGCGAAAACCGGGCTCTCGGGCACGGACGGACCCGGGGCGGCGACCGGACAGAAAAGAGACCATGCAGTCGGTTACTATCCGGTTCCGTCAGCCCTGATCTTGGCGAGGACGTCCCGCGACGCGAGGCAAGGCAGCAGAAGTCGCCAGAACTGTGTGACCGTGCGGTGCGAGATCCACGCAGCGTTCTGGGCGCCCAGCACCTCGAACCCGACGATCGCGCCCACCACGGCGGCCACGGCACCCTCCGGCTCCACTCCCGGGCGCAGTTCGCCCGCCGCCACGGCCCGGGCCACCTGCCCCTCGACCCAGCGCTGCCAGCGGTCGCGCAGGTCGGTTCGGCGCGGACGGGCGACGTCGCCGCTCAGCGTGAAGCCGGCCCGCAGCACCTTGTCGCCGCTCAACTCCCTGGCGAGCCCGTGGGTCACGTCGACAAGGTGCTGCAGGCAGCTCGGACCGCCCGGTGACGCCTCCTGGGTGACGGCCCGCAGCCGCAGCAGCGCGGCTTCCTCTACGGCGTCCGTCAGGGCCGCCTTGGAGCCAAAATGGAAGTGCAGTGCGCCGTTGCTCATCCCGGCCCGAGTGCTGATCATGCTGAGCGACGCGACCGCGAGACCCTCGCGGTCGATTATCTCGGCCGCACACTGGATCAGGGTTTCCCGGGTCCGCATTGCGCGTTCCTGTTTGGCCATCAGTGCTCCGTCTACTGTGGTGGATTGCCGTGCTTGCGGGACGGCGCGTCGGTGTGCTTGTTGCGGAGCATCGCGAGGGCCGCGACGAGAACCTCGCGGGTTTCGGCGGGCTCGATGACGTCGTCGACGAGGCCTCGCTCGGCCGCGTAGTACGGGTGCATCAGCTCGGCCTTGTACTCCTTGACCATGCGCGCACGCGTGGTTTCGGGGTCGTCGGATTCCGCGATCTGCTTGCGGAAGATGACGTTGGCGGCGCCCTCGGCGCCCATCACGGCGATCTCGTTGGTCGGCCAGGCGTAGGTGAGGTCGGCGCCGATGGACTGGGAGTCCATGACGATGTACGCACCGCCGTAGGCCTTGCGCAGGACCAGCGAGATCCGCGGCACGGTCGCGTTGCAGTACGCGTACAGCAGCTTGGCGCCGTGGCGGATGATGCCGCCGTGCTCCTGGTCGACGCCCGGCAGGAAGCCGGGGACGTCCAGGAGGGTGATGATCGGGATGTTGAAGGCGTCGCAGAGCTGGACGAAGCGCGCCGCCTTCTCGGAGGCGTGGATGTCCAGGACGCCGGCGAGGTGGCCGGGCTGGTTGGCGACGATGCCGACGACCTCGCCGTTCAACCGGCCCAGGGCGCAGATGATGTTCCGGGCCCAGCGCCCGTGGACCTCCATGTACTCGCCGTCGTCGACGAGCTCCTCGATGACCTTGAGCATGTCGTACGGGCGGTTGCCGTCGATGGGCACCAGGTCCAGCAGCGCGTCCGAGCGCATGTCGACGGGGTCGGCGCAGGGGACGCTCGGCGGGTGCTGACGGTTGTTCTGCGGCAGCATCGACAGCAGGAACCGGACCTCGGAGATGCAGGTCTCCTCGTCGTCGTACGCGAAGTGCGCGACGCCCGAGGTCTCGGCGTGCACGTCCGCGCCGCCGAGCCCGTTCTGGGTGATCTCCTCGCCGGTCACCGCGCGGACCACGTCCGGGCCGGTGATGAACATCTGCGAGGTCTCCCGGACCATGAACACGAAGTCCGTCAGCGCCGGGGAGTACGCCGCGCCGCCGGCACAGGGGCCCAGCATCACCGAGATCTGCGGGATGACGCCCGAGGCCTTGGTGTTTCGCTGGAAGATGCCGCCGTACCCGGCGAGCGCCGAGACGCCCTCCTGGATGCGCGCGCCGGCGCCGTCGTTGAGGGAGACCAGCGGGGCACCGGCCGCGATGGCCATGTCCATGACCTTGTGGATCTTCGTGGCGTGGGCCTCGCCCAGCGCCCCGCCGAAGATCCGGAAGTCGTGCGCGTAGACGAAGACCGTACGGCCCTCGACCGTGCCCCAGCCGGTGACGACACCGTCGGTGTAAGGCTTCTTGTCCTCCAGGCCGAACCCCGTCGCCCGGTGGCGACGCAGCTGCTCGACCTCCTTGAAGGAACCCTCGTCAAGCAGCAAAGCGATCCGCTCGCGGGCGGTGAGCTTGCCCTTGGCGTGCTGCGCCTCGGTCGCACGCTCGCTCGGCCCACGCCGGGCCTGTTCCCGGATCGCCTGCAGTTCGGACACACGCCCGTGAGCGTCCGCCGCCTCCACAGAGGCCCGAGAAATGTCATCCAGAACAGTCACGACACGTCCCTCCCTCAAGGTGCGGCCCGATCGACACCCCACCATAACAAACCGCTCGTGCGGTTTATAAGGGCGACCGTATGGCGCGCACGCAAATCAGCCTTGATCAACAACCGCCGGCCCTACTGCCAGCTGTGCGGGGAGCGGTAGGCCGCCTCGGCCTGTCCGGGCCGCCACAGCGGGGCTTCGGGCGGTTCCCGCTCGCCCCGCTCCTCGCCGCGCCCGGCGAGCACCGAACACAGCACCACGGTCACCGCGGCCAGCTCTTCATCACTGGCCCGCCCTCGTTCGACACGGAGAGCGAACTTCGCACCTCCCGAAACACCCATGACACTCCTCCTCAGTCTCCGGTCACGGTCCTCGACGCACCTCAAGTGCCACTCGAGATCCACCAGGAGTTCGGATGGAGTCCGGTGGAGGCGTATGGAGTCGGCTGGAGGTCCACATGGGAATCGCACGAGGTGGAGCAGGGGTGATGCCGAATCGGAATCAGCCGGAATTCGATCCTCCGCAACTTCCGCCCCCGGAGACTCGCATTCCCCTGGAAATTAAACCGGTTGGTATGTATCTTTTCCCGGGCTTAGGGTACTTCCGCAGCTCGCCAGCGCCGTTTGTTCAGGGGGAACAATGACTGCGACTACATTCCGAGTTGAGCGCCCGTCGATACCGGCGATGCGGAGGGAGGCGCGGCCGTCCGTCAGGCCCGCCACTTCCGCCTGGCCCACTCTGACCACGACCGTGCCCAAGGAATTGGTGCACCGGTCCGCCGTCGCCGAGGTCCTGCTCACCCGCTGGGAGCGCCGCGACGACACGCATTTCCGGGTGGCTGCCCAGTGGCCCCGGGGGCACAGCTTCTTCACGTCCGTCGCGGACGGCTACCACGACCCGGTCATCGGCTGCGAAACGATTCGTCAGATCGGCACGCTCCTGGGGCACGCCGAGTTCGACGTACCCCAGGGACACCAGTTCAGCGTCGGCGACATCCACATATCCGTACGCCCGCAGCATCTGCGGGTGGGCTGGTCGCCCGCCTCCCTCGACATCGAGGTCACCTGTTCGGAGATCAAGCGCCGCGGCGGGAGCCTGGCGGGTATGCGCATCGACGTGGTGATGCGGCGTGAGGGACACACCGTCGCGATCGGGGGCGGCTCGCTCTCCTGCATGGCGCCGAAGGTGTACGAGCGCGTCCGCGGCAACCACACGCTCGGCGGAGACTGGCACCAGCTGCCGCTCATCAGGCCGGCGGCGCCGCAGAGCGTCGGGCGCACGTCGCCCATGGACGTGGTCCTGTCACCCACCGGCGAGCCCGCCCTCTGGCAGCTGAGGGTGGACACGCGTCACCCCATTCTGTTCGAGCACGCGGTGGACCACGTACCGGGCATGGTGCTGATCGAGGCGGCCCGGCAGGCCACGGCCTCTTTACTGGGGCGGTCCTCCTACCTCCCGCTCGGCATCGCCTCCGAGTTCAAGCGGTACGCCGAACTCGATTCACCCTGCATGATCGAGGCCGTCAGGCTCACCACCGGGGACGCCGGCAACGAGGAAGCGGTCCTGGTGACCGGCCACCAGGACGGCGCCCCCGTCTTCAATGCCACCGTGATCGCGGGGCCGCACAGCCTCTGAGCGTGCGGGAAGCGGGGAACGACGGTGCGCCGTCACGGGGACGAGAAGGAACCCAGATGATCTCTCGCCCACACGCGGAAACAAGCGGCCGGCCGGCCGAGAAGTGCGGGGACCGCCTCGTCCATCCGGGCCTTCGCCCCGGCGCGCTGACGCTCCGCACCGGCCAAGAGCGCCTCGACCAGGTCGTGGGGGTACCGCGCGCCCAGCGCGGCTCGCGCCTGGTCGGCGCCCAGTTCCTCGAAACGCAGCGGACGGCCCAGCAGTTCGGCGAGCTGAGCCGTCTGCTGAGCTGCCGTGATCGGCTCCGGACCGGTCAGGGTGTAGGTCCGGCCCGCGTGCCCCGCCTCCGTGAGGGCACGCACCGCCACGTCCGCGACATCGCGCGGATCGACGCACGCGTTGGGCGAAGACCCGTACTGGGCGCGCACCACGTGCTGCGCGCGGACGGATTCCGCCCAGGCCAAGGCATTGGACATGAACGCGCGGGGGCGCAGCAGGGTCCACTCCATTCCGGATCCGCGCACCAGGTCCTCGTTCGCCCGCTGCCACCTGGTGATCACATCATTCGCCCCGGGGTCCGCGACCGCGGCTGCGGACAGCTTCACCACGTGCCGTACGCCGGCCGACACCGCGGCCCGGACAAAGCGCACGTCGTCGTCACCCACGCGGCTGGTCACGAGGAAGGCGGCGCGCACCCCACGCAGTGCGCGGGTGAGCGACTGCGAGTCTCCGTAATCCCCCTGAACGATCTCTGCCGTCCCAGGCGCCCCCGTCACGCGGTCCGGATTCCTCGCCAGGACACGAACCGCCTGGTCAGCGGGGAGTCGGCGGAGCACCTCCCGCCCTATCCTTCCCGTGGCACCGGTCACGAGGATCATGACTTTCCCTTCTGGCTCGACCATTTCTTCTCCACGGCATCGGCCGCGGATGATTGCCGCTGTAAGATACAAACTGGGCGGTTTCTTACTGATCGCCGCAGCATGCGAAACCAACCCTGAGGAGGGAGGACGCTTAGTGGCTGAGCAAGTACGAGCCATCCGCACGCGGAAGACGATCCTGTCCGCGGCGGCCCGGATCTTCGAGGAAAACGGATACCAAGCCGCCACGATCTCCCAGATCCTCAGGGAGGCCGGGGTGACCAAGGGAGCCCTGTACTTCCACTTCCAGTCGAAGGAAGAGCTGGCCCAGGGCGTCCTCGCCGGGCAGGACCAGCAGCTCGTCGTTCCCGAGCGCGCCTCCAAGGTCCAGCAGACCGTGGACGTGGTGATGCTGCACGCCTACCGCCTGCAGACCGACAGCATGGTGCGCGCCGGTGTACGCCTGTCGATGGACCAGCTGGCCCAGGGCCTGGACCGCAGCGGCCCGTTCATGCGCTGGAGCGAGGTCGGATGTGCCCTGTTCCAGGAGGCGCAGCGCCAGGGCGAACTGCTGCCCCACGTCGTACCGGTCGAGACGGCGGACGTCCTCGTGGGATCGTTCGCCGGCATCCAGTCCATGTCGCAGGCCATCTGTGACTACCAAGACCTGGTGACCAGGGTGTCCGCGCTGATGCGCCACCTGCTGCCCAGCGTCGTCATGCCTGCCGTCCTCGCCTCGCTCGACCTCTCCGAGAGCCGGGGAGCCGCGGTCTACGCCGAGGCCCTCAAGGCCGCGCAGGAGCTGGAGGTCTCGGCCGCCATCGCCTGAGCCCGGGGTCACACCCGGCTCCGGCTCCGGCGCCGGTGTCCCGCACCGGCGCCTTCGGCCAGGTACGCCGACAGCGCGACGGACAGGCCGTCACCTCCCGGAGCCCATGCGATGTAGCCGTCGGGCCGCACCAGCAGGGCCTCCTGCGGGACATCGGGGGTGGGAACGGCGTGCACCACGTGCAGCGCGCCTTCCCATCTCCGCGCTTCATCGCGGTAGCTGCTGCCCTTCTCGCCGAAGAGCAGCAGCAGCGGCCTACCGTCCTGCAGAAGCCCGATCACATCGGTCTCGCCGGTCGCGGTCCTGAGCGGGACGTTGTGCAGGAACTTTCCCGTGCCGGGGGCGGTCCACCCCGTGGGCTCCGGGAGCACCGTGTCCTGCCCGCTGATCATGTCGCCGAGGTATACCCCGGTCGGGTCGGCCGCCAAGATCCCGGTGAACACCGCGCGCAGCGCGTCGGCTTCGGCCCCCTCCCGCATCATGGCGAGCTGGGCCTGGGTGTTCGAAACGACGTGCCAGGCGGCGGGCCTCCGCTCCAGGTCGTAGCTGTCGAGCAGCTCCGGGCCCGCCGCGCCGTGCACTGCGAGGGCCAGCTTCCAGCCCAGGTTCAGGGCGTCCAGCACCCCGGAGCTCAGCCCCTGCCCTCCGATCGGGAAGTGCACGTGCGCCGCGTCCCCGACGAGGAAGACCCGTCCCGCGCGGAAGCTCCGGGCCACCCGCGTGAAATCGCTGAACCGGCTGAGCCAGCGCGGAGCCTCCATCGCGATGTCGCGTCCCGCGATCCAGGACACCTCCCGGCGCAGTTCCGCCAGGCTGAGCGCGCGGTTCCGGTCGGCGTGCGCGCCCAGGCCGTTGAACGTCCGGAGGTGGGTGCGACCCCCGGCAACGGCCTTGGCGACGATCCATCCCCGGGGGGTCCGGTGCCAGCCCGGGGTCAGGGAAGCCGGCTGCGCGAGCGTGACGGTGCCCGCCATGGCCGCGACCGTTGCCAGGTACGTCTCGGATTCGATGCCCGCCTGCTCGCGAACCGTGCTGCGACGCGCACCGTCCGCTCCCACCACGTACTCGGAGACACAGGTGACCGGTCCGTGCGGTCCCTCGGCCGTGATCCGTACCCCGTCCGGCCCCTGGACGACGCCCGTCACCCGGTGCTCGCGCAGGATCCGGGCGCCGGCCCGCCGGGCCCGTTCCTCGAACAACCGCTCCAGCTCGGCCTGGGGGTACTTGAGGATCGGCTCGGGCTCACCCTCGGGGGCCGTGATGACCAGTCCGGGCAGACCCCCGAAGCGGAAGGGGGTCGCACCACCGACGTACGGGGACACCCCGGCCGGCAGGTGGCCCCGCCGGGCCAGGCACTGTACCGCCCGGGCGTGCAGGGTGGTGGCCTTGGGCTGCTCGCCGACCGCCGACGCCGTTTCGATGACCACGGTGCCGACGGCTCGGGCGGCCAGTTCGGCCGCGACGAGCAGTCCGACCGGCCCTCCGCCGACCACGACCACCTGAGCCCGGATCCTGTCTTCCCCCATTACGACAGCCCTCTGCACAGCGTTGGCCTTCCCCCCGGAGCCGATACTTCAACGGCCAGAAATATACCGGCTGCGCTGTTCTTTTTTCGAGGGGGAACTGCAAAACCTTGGCATCATGCCGGAGGCCCACCCCGGCTCGGGGCCGGAGCCTTCCCGATATCAGCCGATGGTGCCGATGCGTGCCGAGGACATCGGTCCGCCCTCCGACCGCTCCGTCTTGGACCCCTTGATGCCCGGCGCCAGGGTTCGCGCGTCCACGGCCTCTGCGGGCGCCCCACTGGCGTACAGCCCCTCGGGGTCGGTGTCCCGGTCGTGCGGGAGCAGCCAGAAGACCCGGCGCCTGAAGGTGCCGGAGGAGCGGGACGGCTTGGCCCCCGCCCCCAGGACCGCGTATCCGACGATCCGGCCGTCGCGGTGGTAGGCGGGCCTGCCGCGGCGGGTCGGGAGCCGGTCCAGGCTCTGCCGGACGTAATCGAGCCGGCTGATGTCCTCGAGCCATACGAGGTCCGCCTCGTGAAGGATCTCTTCCTCTGCGATGAGGGCGCTCATGCTCTCTCCTCGTGCGCAAGCAGGCCGATGCCCGGGTAGTACTTGCGCTGGTTCGACAGGATCATCGCCTTCGGCGATGCCAGACCCACCGCCTCGCGGACGCGTGCCGCGAACGCCCGGGAGGAGATCGCCGGAGCCCCCTCATGGTGGCACCAGTTCCGATATGCGGCGTAGAGCAGTGCTTGTTCCGCCCGCAGATCGGGCTCGAACCGGCAGGTCTCACCGATGAACCGCCCGGTGTGGTCCTCGGTCTCGGCGTACGCCGAGGTGGCGATGCGGACCCGCTCGGGCCCCGAGAGGTCCTTGTCGCCGCCCAGGTAACGGCGGGCGCCCTCGATGAGCCAGTTGAGGATGCCCGGGCCCTCCTGGGTGACCAGGACGTCCGCCAGGTTGTCGATCTTGCGGTCGTCGGAGACCACCCGCTCGAACGGGATCATCCGTATGCGCCGCCAGAACGCGAAGCCACCGGTGCCCACTTCGGGCCGGTGGTTGCCCAGCAGCCAGAGTTTGTGCGTGGGCTCGAAGCTGAAGAAGTCCTGCCGCATCCGGCGTGCCTTGATGCGGTCGCCGCCGGTGAGCAGCTTGACGCGGGCCTCGTCGAAGCGGTCGCCCGGCTTGACCTCGCTGCACACGATGACCCGCCGGCCGTGCAGTTCGGCGAGGTCGGTCGGGTGGCCCTCGTACGGCCGCGCCATCAGGAACCCGGGCGGCGCGGCGTCCGCGTAGTCCCCGAGGAGTTTCATCAGGACGTCCAGAAGGACGGACTTGCCGTTCTTGCCGGAGCCGAACAGGAACGGCATGACCTGGGCGCCGACGTCCCCGGTGACGGAGTAGCCGAGCAGCAGCTGCAGGAAGCTGATCATCTCCGCGCCCTCGGGGCCTTCGCCGAAGGTGTCGGTCAGGAAGCGGTTCCAGCGCGGGGTGGCCATCGGCTGCGGCGCGGCCGACGTGGAGCGCGAATGGAAGTCCTTCGTCGGCTGCGCCGGGCGGATGTGTCCGGTGCGCAGGTCGACGACGCCCGCGGGGGTGCACAGGGCGTACGGATCAGCGTCCAGCAGCGCCGCGTTGAGCACCATGCCCGGGGCGGACTTGGCCTGGGTGAGCATCGCGTTCATGCCGCTGGTGCTGAGCGCGCGGCGGCGGTGCTGCTGCAGCGCGACAGGGGTGTACACGCCGCGGGAGTCGGTGGTGGCGATGCTCTCCGCGAGGTCGCCGGCGGCCCAGAGCACGGTGTCGTCCTCGTCGATCTGCCAGCGGGTGCCGTCCCAGCGGAACCAGCCGATGCCAGGAACGTGCCGGTAGTCGTCAGCGTAGAGCTTGACGAACAGTTTGGCGTTACCCCGGTCGGTGAGCGTGTCGGGCAGCAGTCCGGCCGCCGTCGCCTCGCCGTCCGAGTGCGGGGCACGGGCCTCCTGGGCGGGGACCTTGGGGGCCGCGGTGACGGTGACGGGTCCGGGAGCCGGGATGGCGGGGACGCCGATGACGTCGGCGTCCAGGTCCCCGTGCTCCGCCGCAGCGGGCTGCGCGAGGATCTGCGCGGCGGCGGCATGGACGTCGAACTCGACCAGCCGACTGCCGTTGTCCAGACTCACCTTCGGCCTCCCAGCGAGAGCGGGCGCGATGCGCCCGCTCTCAGCCCGCCGCGGATGACGGCGCCGCTGCGGCGCTCCTGCCCCGGCCGGGCCCGCTCGGCCGCTTCACGCAGCAGACCGGCGGCGTCGGTCTCGGTCAGGTGCCCGGCGGCGACCAGTCCGCCGGCGGTGTAGGCGGCGCGGTTCAGCTTCTCGGAGAACGCGGCCCCTTCGGGTACGGCGGCGCAGGCGACGACCTCGGCGAGGACTCCGGTCAGGAGCCGGCCCGGGGCGCGGCGGCCGCCGCCCGCCGCGATGACGGCCTGGCGGGCCCGGGGCGGTACGGAGCGGGGCGCGGCCACGTGCGCCGGTGACAGGTGCCCGGTGCGCTCCAGTTCCCGAGCGAGCCAGGCAGGGAGCGGCGCGGGCTCCCGCGCGGGGCCCACGGGCTCGTAGACGCCCGCGCGGGTCACGGTGCCGGGGGCGACTATGTAGCCGCCGTGTGCCCGCAGGTCGACCTGCCAGGCGAGGGCGCGGCCGTTGCCCGATCCGGTGGAGCACTGCCAGCGGTGGCCTCCGTGGTCCCGGTACCAGACGTGCAGTCCCCCGGAAGGGGTACGCACGCGCAGGGTCGAGGCGTCGTCGGCAGGGCTGACGGCACCGCGCAGGGCGGCCAGCAGGCCCAGGGTGTGGAAGCCGTTGGCCAGTCCGGTCAGGTCCACGTCCGGAGAGATGGCGACGCCGGGCAGCAGCCGGTCCCGGTCGGGGAGTTCGCGGGCGTGCGCGTCGATGTCGACGACCACGAGGTCCGCGGGACCGCACGCGACACCGATGCCCAGGTCCGGGCGGGAACCCCAGCACTGCTCGATCCTGGCGGGGTCGAGGGTGGCCGCGTGGAAGCCGTGGCACCAACGGCCCGCCCGGAAGCAGTCGCAGGCCCCGCGGTGGTGGCCAGGGGCACGGCACGCCTCGCAGTTGCCCACGGGCGTCTTGCGGCCCGGGGCCAGTGGGTGAACGGGCCACCCGCGCCGCGCGCACCACAAGGCAGTCGTCAGAGGCTGCTGTTCCCCCCGAGCAGCTCTCCCCGACTGCCTTGGGTCACTACGCGAAACTCGCAGGTCAGCTGCCATCCACTTCCCCCATCAGCGACTGAAGCGACTCAACGCCTGAAATCAGGCTAGCGAAACCACCGGGAGGCAAGAGACAAATGAGCCTGCGCAAGCGCGTGCCTCCGCGGAGCGCTCCAGCTACCAAGCGACTGAAGACGCAGCTACCGAAGTTTCTTCGGTAGCTCGTTGAGACGCTCACAAAACACCAGGTCACAGAGGTGCACAAGCTAGAACAGCGACTGAAGCGACTCAAGACCCGTATATATGACGCCCACACGCACGCACACGCACACATGCGTTGCAGCCCATATACCCGGGCCTTGAGTCGCTTCAGTCGCTGTCTGGCTCAAACACACCCCTCTGAACAGGCATTTTGGTCATCACATCGCAGCGACTGGGCCAGCCCTCAGTCGCTGTTCCTCAGTCGCTCCGCCCCGCGGGCCGACGTCGGAGGGCTTTGAGCCGTCCTCTGTCCGGGCTCCAGCCGGCCGTGAGCAGGCCGGCGGGCAGGACCTCGGGTGGCTGTGTGGGAGGCCGGGAGGAAGGGGTGGATTTCGTGTGTTTCGCCAAGGCTGAGGGCCTGCTCGATTGGGAGAGACTGCCGATCAACGGGCTTGGTCCGTCGCGGTCGTGGGCGGAGCCGGGCCCCTTTGCACGGTGAAGAACAACGGGGAGGACGGCACTGTGAGTGCGCAGCAGCAGTACGACGAGATCGGTGAGGCGTACGAGGGGTTCAAGGCGCTTCCGCTGGAGCAGTGGGCGATCGTGCCCGGATTCCTGGCCCTGGTCGGGGACGTGACGGGCAAGTCGGTGCTCGACGTGGCTTCGGGTACCGGCTTCTACAGTCGTGAGCTCAAGCGGCGCGGCGCGGCCGAGGTGCTCGGGATCGACATCTCCGGCGAGCTGGTCTCCGTGGCACGGGCGATCGAGGAGCGCGACCCTCTGGGCGTGCGCTACGAGGTGGGCGACGCGGCCGAGCTCCGGCCCTTCGAGGAGCCCTTCGACGTCGGGCTGGCCGTCCAGCTCCTCAACTACGCCTCGGACATCGCCACCACGGAGCGGATGTGCCGCAACATCCACCGGAGCCTGAAGCCGGGCGCCGAGCTCTTCCTCATCAACCAGTCGCCCGACTACCGCTTCGACGGGCCGACCCCGGAGAAGTACGGCTTCCACACCGAACTCACCGGTGAGGAGGTCGAGACCGGGTTCAAGGTGCGGACCACGGCCCTGCTCGACCCGCCGGTCTCGTTCATCGCGAACTTCCCGCGCCGCGAGGTGTACGAGACCTCCCTGAAGGCGGCCGGATTCAGCGAGCTGACCTGGATCCCGGTGACGGTGTCGGAGGCCGGCCTGCAGGAGTTCGGTGCGGAGCACTGGGCGAACCTCGCCGAGAACCCCCCGCTGGAGATGCTGCGCTGCCGCGCCTGATCACGGCACTCGCACGACCGCCCCGCTTCGCCGTTCCATGGCGGGGCGGGGCGGTCGTGCGAGCGGCGCAATCAGGCGCGGCATGTGCGCGTCGCCGCCGCTCAGAGGCTGCGGGCGGTGATGTCGCCGTAGGAGGTGGTCGCGCGGATGTCGAGCTGGGCGGCGGCGCCTTCGGTGTTGTTGAGCGCGTTGTGGATCCGGCCGTAGGCGGTGCCCGCGTCCAGGGAGGCGGAGACTCCGGCGGCGGCGCCGACCGAGACCTCGCCGGACTCGGTGCGCAGCACGACCGTGCCGCGCACCGCCTCGGCGATGGTGATGTCGCCCTTCTGGGTGCTGATCTCCGCGGGGCCGCCCAGGCGGCCGACCGCGATGTCGCCGGACTGGAGGGTGAGGAGGGCGCTCGCGGTCTCGTCGAGCTTGACCGTGGCCTGCGCGCCCTCGAAGGCGACGTCGCCGAGACGTCCGACGCCCCGGAACTCGGCGGCGGCCGTCCTGGCCTCGACGCGGGAGCCGGCGGGGAGCTGGACGGTGACCTCGATGGATCCGGCCGCGCCGAGGACCCGGTTCTTCGCCTCGGGGACCTCGATCCGCAGGACGCCGTCGGCGTAGGCGACCGTCGTCCGCTCCGCCGTCTTCACGTCGCGGCTCTTCGAGGCGTCCGCGGGCAGGATCTCGACGGTGGCATCGGACCGGTCGGCGGCGATGAGGCGGATACGGCCGGCGGGGACGTCGAGGACGGTGGCGATCGGGGCGGTGGTGGCGAACTTCTGCATTGTTCTCTCCTGCGCTTCGCTGCTTGTTTCCGACAACGGAAAAGCTACGTTGCATTCCAATACCCCACAACACACTCGTTGCGAGATATTGACATCCTCGCAGATCAGATGACTCTTTTCGTTGCAATGATCTGCGATTCAATGCAACGACTCCGCGGCTTGTCGTTGCAATGAACTGGAAGTGAACGCTATGCTGGGGAGCGTCTACAGAGGGAGAGAACGGTGCCGGGAGGCAGACTCACGCAGCAGGAGCGCCAGCAGATCGCGCTGGGGCTGGCCGACGGGCTCGCCTACGCGGAGATCGCCCGGCGTCTCGACCGGCCGACCTCGACGATCACGCGGGAGGTGATGCGCAACGGCGGTCCGTCCTCCTACCGTTCCGATGTGGCCCATCGCGCCACCGAGCGCCGCGCCCACCGGAGCAGGCAGGCCGCGCCCCGGGGGCCGCAGGCGCCCCCGGAGGCCGACGGGCGCGATGCCGAGGCCGTGCGCGCGTACGAGGAGACGTTCGCCGGCATCTTCATGCAGTCGGGCCTGTCCAAGATGACGGCCCGGGTGCTGGCCGCCCTCTACACCACCGACGCGGGCAGTCTCACCGCGTCCGAGCTCGTCCGGCGCCTCCAGGTCAGCCCGGCATCCGTCTCCAAGGCCATCACCTTCCTCGAAGGCCAGAGCCTCGTCCGCAGGGAACCCGGCGAAGGGCGCCGCGAGCGCTACGTCGTCGACGACGACGTCTGGTACCAGGGGATGATCGCCAGCGCCCGCGCCCACGCCGTGCTCGTGGAAACGGCGCGGCAGGGTGTCGGCGTGCTCGGGCCCGGCACTCCGGCCGCCACCCGCCTGGAGAACATCGCCCGCTTCGTCGACTTCGTCAGCGAGGGCATAACCCGCGCCGCGGAGCAGGCCCGCGAAGTCCTCCACACCAAGGCGGGGCAGCCCTCGGACGACGCCCCCGGGACCCGGGCCCCGAAGCCCTCCGCCTGAGGGCCGGCTACCGGCTACCGGTCACTCCGGGAGCGGGGTCCGCAGGCCGTCCAGCCAGGACTGCCACGCGGGGGCGCGCAGCGGAGGGCCGGCCGGGAGGCGGCCGCCCGTCCAGGCCGTGACGGGGCGCAGCCCGTGGAGGGCGTTGGCCACCCAGACCTCGCGTCCGGCGAGCGCGGACAGCCTGCGCCGGACGGGCCGTACGGTCACGCCCGTGCGCGCCGCCCGGTCGAGCAGCAGCGAGGCGGTGACCCCGGGGAGGACCGGGAGCTCGGCGGGCGGATGGCACAGGACGTCCTCCTCCCACCACAGGAGCGAGGAGTTGGCCGCCTCGAGCACCACCCCGTCCGCGGTGACCAGGAGCGCCTCGTCGGCGTCCGCGGCCGTGGCCCTGGAGCGGACTTCGGCCAGGGCGCCCAGGTCCGGCCCCTTGTGACGGGGCGTCCGGCGCGGGTCGCAGACCGCCAGGCCCCAGACCCTGGCCGTCGTGGAGCGCGCGGGCGCGGGGCGCAGCCGGTACAGCAGCCGGTGGCCATCGGGCAGGGCCGTGTCCGGGGACGCGTCCGGGGACACCGTTTCCAGCTCCACGCGCGGGAACCAGTGGCCGGCCTCCCGGGGCAGCAGGGCCTCCATCGCGGTCCAGAAGGTGTCCAGGAGCGCGACGGGCACGCCGGCGGTCCCGGTGCAGGTGGCGGTGAAGCGGCTGCGGTGCCGGTCCAGGGCGCGGACCCGGCCGTCGTCGACCAGCCAGGAGTCCGCGGCGAGGAGCGTGCCCGGGGCCTCCGTCGCGGGGACCTCGCGCAGGGCTCCGTACCGGGTGAGCGCGAAGAGACGGTCGGCGCGGCCCGCCGCGGTGGGCGGGACCGGCCCGGTCAACGGGACACCGGGGGCTCGGCGGATGCCGCCGCATCGCGGCCGGGGAAGCCCCTGCCGAGGAGGCGGAGCAGCGGGGTCGTCTTGGTGATGGTCTCCTCGTACTCGTCGGCGGGGTCGGAGAGGGCGACGATGGCGCCGCCGACTCCGTAGCGGATGCCCTCGTCCGTCACGACGGCGGTGCGGATGACGATGCTGAGGTCGGCGCCGCCGCACAGGGAGAAGTAGCCGATCGCTCCGGAGTACACGCCGCGCGGGCCCTCCTCCAGTTCGTCGATGATCTGCATGGTGCGGATCTTGGGGGCGCCCGTCATCGAACCGCCCGGGAACGCGGTGCGCACACACTCCACGGCGCTCACTCCGGGGCGCATGGTGGCCCGTACGGTGCTGACGAGCTGGTGCACCGTGGCGAAGGTCTCCACGTCGAACAGCTTGGGCACGTGGACCGAGCCGATCTCCGCGCACCGGCCGAGGTCGTTGCGGACCAGGTCGACGATCATCAGGTTCTCGGAGCGGTCCTTCTCGTTGGTCCGCAGGTCCACGCGCAGCGCCTCGTCCTCCTCCGGGGTGGCCCCGCGCGGCCGGGTGCCCTTGATCGGCTTGGACTCGGCCAGCCCCTCGGCGGTGACGCGCAGGAACCGTTCCGGCGAGGTGCTGAGGACGGCGAGGTCCTCGAAGAGGAGCAGCGAGGCGAACGGCGCCGGGCTCGTGCGGCGCAGGAACCGGTACCCCTCCCAGGGGTCCACCTTCGCTTCGCTGTGCAGTTCGTTGGTGAGGCAGACCTCGTAGGTCTCGCCGGCGGCGATGTCCTCCTGGCTGCGCCGGATGCGGTCCAGGTAGGCGTCCCGGTCGTGGCGCAGGCTCAGGTCTCCCGCGTCCACGGGCTGCGCGGGCACGTCGGCGTCCGCGGTCCGGCCGGCGAGGGCGCGCAGCCGTTCGGTGGTGGTACGCAGCCACGCGCGGGCGGAGGCGTCGTGGGCGAGTGCCTCGGCGTCCGCTCCGGGGTCCGCGGGGGCCAGGGCGAGCAGGTGCGTGGTGCCGGTCAGGTGGTCGAAGGCCAGGGCCCGGGCGGCGAACACCATCGTGGCGTCGGGCTGCTTCGAGCGGTGGACGACCGGGCCGGCCCCGCACTGCGCCTTCAGTTCGTACCCGAGGTACCCGACCCAGCCGAGGGCGAAGTTGCAGGGGTTCTCGGCCCGGGCGGGCAGGTCCACCTTCAGGGACTTCAGGTCCTCGTCGATCCAGTCGAAGAAGGGGCGCTGCGCGACCTGCGCGCTGCGGACGCCGTCCCGCTCGGACACGACGGTGACCGTGCCGGCCGCCACGTCGGCCGTGGCCACGCGGGCCAGGTCCCCGGAGGCGTCGCCCATGATCGAGAAGCGGCCCGTGGCGCCGTCGCTGCGGCTGCTGTCGAGCCAGAAGGCGTGGTTCCCGCCGCGCAGCAGCTCGTCGAAGACGATCTCGGGGTCCCATGCGGTGGGCAACCGCTCGGTGAGGACGCGCAGGTGCCGGCTCGGGGCGGGGCGGGCGGGCGCGGCGGCGGGCGCGGCCGGTGCGAGGGGCCGCGCGCCGGGGTGCTCCTGCTGCCAGCGGGTGGTGAGCTCGCGGAAGTTGCGCATCATCAGCAGTCCGTGCTCGCTGCTGATGGATTCCGGGTGGAACTGCACGCCCCACAGCGGGCGTTCGCGGTGGCGCAGGCCCATGAGGATGCCGCCCGGCGCCCACGCGGTGGCCTCGAAGACGTCCTCGGGCAGGTCGGCCACGGTGAGGGAGTGGTAGCGCACGACGTCGAAGGGCGAGGGGATCCCGGCGAAGAGGTCCGTCCCGGAGTGCTCCACGGGGGAGACCCGTCCGTGCCGGGGTTCGGGGGCCCGCCGGACGGAGCCGCCGCCGAGGTGGGCTATGCCCTGGTGGCCGAGGCACACGCCGAGGACCGGGCGGTCCGCCGCGCGGACGATCTCGGTGCAGACGCCGAAGTCCTCCGGGCGTTCGGGGGTGCCGGGTCCGGGAGACAGGACGACGTTGTCGAACTCCTCCAGATGGCTGGTTCTCCACCCCGGCTCATCGTTGCGGATGACGACGGGCTCCTGCCCGTTGGCCTCCGCCAGGAGGTGGAACAGATTGAAGGTGAAGGAGTCGTAATTATCCACCAGGAGAGTGCGCATGCTCACCTCACGAGGTCATGGAGGGACGGATTCGACAGCCGGATCCGATAGAAAGATCTGATGACTGAATTCCGGACGGACTACGCAGCCCGGGAAAGATCGCCTCGATGGCCTCCCGGATAAACCGGCGCCGTGCGCAGGCGTTACAGCCGGTCAATGGATACCCGACCCTGAGCTCCCGATTCCCCGTCAGGGAAATCGGGGAATGAATGATCTCCCCGTTCAACACGGGCAGACCCTACAGGGAGTCCCTGTTCAGTCAAGCATTTTCCGCACCGCGAACCGGGCCCCGCAAGGCAACCCGGCAGTAGGAATTCGCGATTCCGCAAGAATGCTGTCGCGCTTTGCATATGACGCTTGACAGTCCCCGAGGGGTCGTTTCTATTATGCGGAACTGCTGAGCCAGTCAGGGCGAATCAGCAGCACAATGGGGCAGTGCAACGGGGAGATGTTTGTTCGTGATCAGCGATTTCGGGGGCCCCGGGCCCCGGACAACCGATCCGGAACAGCACGACGGAAGCTGGGTCGACGAGCTGCTCCTGCACGCCGGCCACGACGACGCCGAGCCTGCGGTGCACATCGGCGAACGGCTGGATCGCGCCGGTCTGCGCCGCGAGGTCGGGGCCCGCCACACCGAACTGGCACAGGCCGGACTGCGCCGCGGCGGATCGGTCGCGCTCCAGCTGCCCCCGTCGCTCGCGCTGCTCACCCACCTGCTGGCCGCCTGGCGGACCGGGGCCCAGGTGATCCTGCTCGACCACCGGCTGACCGCCCACGAGAGCGACCGGGCGCTGCACCGGACGGCCCCTCAGTTCCTCGTTCGGCCGGCCGCGCCGGTGCGCCTCGGCGTGCTCCGCGGATTCCACACGCTCGACGCCGTGGCCGAGCCGTACCCCGAGGGGCGGCCGGCCGCGAGCGGGCACGCGCTCGTTCAGCTCAGCTCCGGTTCCACCGGCCCCTCCAAGGTGATCGGGCGCACGGCCGCGGACCTCGTCGCCGAGGTCCACCGCTACACCCTGATCCCCGGTATGCCCGGGCCGGGCGACCGCATCGTGGTCCTCAACTCCCTGATCCACGCGATGGGGTTGATGGCGGGGGTCCTGCACAGCCTGCACGCGGGCGTCGAGATCGTGCTGCCGGAGCGGATGAGCGCCGACGGCATCCTCGCCGCCGTGGCCGCGCGGACCGCGCCGACCGTGATCACGGGCGTGCCGTTCCACGCGCAGCTGCTGGCCTCGGTCTCCGCTCCCCCGCCGCTGCCGCACCTGGTCGGGGCGATATCCGCCGGCGAGTCGGTGCGGCCCGGGGTCGCCGAGGCCTTCGCCGCGCGGTACTCCGTACCGCTGGGCGAGGTGTACGGGATGACGGAGACGGGCGTCATCGCGGCCGACCTGTCCGGGGCCTCCCGGCCGGCCACGGGGCGCACCGCTCCGGGCATCGAGGCGAAGGTGGTGGACGGGGAGCTCCTCGTACGGCGCCCCGTCAGCCCGTACCTCGGTCCGGCCGGTCCGGACCGCTGGGCGGACGGCTGGCTGCGCACCCGCGATGCCGCGACGCTCGACCCGGAGACCGGGCTGCTCGCCGTCGTGGGCCGGCTGGACTCCCAGGTGTCGGTCGGCGGGCTCAAGGTCGACCTCACCGAGGTCGAGTGGACCCTGTCCGAACTGCCCGGCGTCCGCGAGGCGGTGGTGGTCCACGACGGGGCCATCGAGGCCTACGCGGTCCTCGACGAGCAGGTCACGGCGCGGGCCGTGGAGAGCCTGCTCGCCGAACGGGTGGCCGGCTTCAAGCTGCCGCGCCGCATCCACGCACTGCCCGCCCTGCCCCGGACGACCACCGGAAAGCCGGTACGGGATCCGGCCGCGCTGCGGTCTGCCGCGCAGCGGGCCGCCGCCGTGGAACGGGTGTGAGCCCGATGGACCAGCGCGGCAACACCTTTACGCAGCAAGGGAGTTCAGCAGTCCACCTGGGTGACCGACACCGGCGTGCCCTCGGTGCCGGGGCCGCCCGCCACGCACAGGACGTAGCCCTCGGGGCCGCCGGGGACGGCGCTGGTCAGGCCCGCGCCCGGGAAGATCTCCCGCAGGGTCACCGGACGCCCGGCGGGCTCCGGCGGCAGGCCGGAGGCGGGCAGCGGAACCGGCCGCAGCCGGCCTCCGCCGGCCAGCCCGGTGCCGACCGCCTTGCCCAGCGCCTCCTTGTGCGTCCAGACCCACAGCAGGGCGCGGGCCCGCAGGGCGGGTGCATGGCCTTCGATCCAGCGGACGTCCTCCTCGGCGAACCAGCGCCGGGCGAGGGCCACCGCCGGGAGCTCGCGGGCCGGCTCCACGTCCACGCCCACGTCCCCGCCGGTGCACACCGCGACCGCGGTCAGGCCGCGGGTGTGGCTCACGCTCACGTTCACCCGTACCGGCGGCCGCGCTCCGCGGTCCGCGGCGCCGGGCCGTGACACCACGTACGGCCGTCCGCCCGGCTCCCGGGCCACGGCCAGGCCCTCGGGCCCGACGCCCAGCACCGCCGCCGCGGCCCGCCGCAGCAGCGCGTGCGCGTGCTTGCGCTGGTCACCGACCGGGACCGCGAGCCACACCTCTACCCGGTCCACCAACACAGACACCGACACCCCCACTCGTCCCCGGTGCCCAGACACGTCCTGAACACACATGCGAACACTGATACAAGGAGCCAGTTCATGAGCACCCCTGTGCGCGCCTTCGTAGTGAACACCCTCGAAACCATGAACCTCGACACGGCCGGGGTCACGGACGCCACCCCCATCGGCGACGACGGCCTGGAGCTGGAGTCGCTCACCACCGCCGAACTCGTCATGCAGGTCGAGGAGGAGTACGGGGTCAAGTTCTCCGACGAGGACGTCGAGGGCCTGCAGACCCTGACCATCGGCGAGTTCGTCGCCCAGGTCGAGCAGCGCCGGATCCAGGTCACGGCCCAGGCTGGCTCGGCGTGAGCGGCCGGTCCCCCGCCCCCGGCCGTCCGGAGGTGATCGCCCTGCTGGCCCAGCACGACGAGTGCGCCCCGGGCGACGTGGGCGAGCGGATCGACTCCCTGCAGCTGGCCTGGCTGGTGCACGTGGTCGAGGAGCGGTACGGCATCCGGATCGACCTCGACGAGGAGCTGGAGGCCATGGACACGGTCGACGGCGCCGTCGCGGTGCTGGCCGGCGCCCTGGCCGCCCCCGTGCCGGGCGGGAGCGGTTCGTGACCGGCGCGGACCTGGCGGACCGGGGTGACCGGACGGACCGGACGGTCGTCATCACCGGGCTCGGCGTCACCAGCGCCTTCGGCCGCGGCGAAGAGGCCCTCGGGCGGGGACTGGCCGCCTCCCGGGCCGCGTTCGGACCGGTCGGGCGGTTCGCCACGGACCGGTACCGCACCGGTGTCGCCGCCGTACTGCCGGGCTCGCCCGACCTGGACGAGGAGCTGCGCCGGGTCGTGGAGGAGGCCTGCGAGCAGGCCGGTCTGTCGTCGGCGGAGCGGGCGCAGGCTCCGCTCCTGCTGGGCCGGCACGCCGATCCGGCCGTGGCCCGCGGGCCGCTGGCCGTCCAGGGCAAGTCGGCGATCTCGGACACCGCGGCCGCCCTGGCGCGGGCCTGCGGGCTGCTCGGCGCGGCCCGGACCTACACCAACGCCTGTGTCGCCGCCAGTACGGCGGTCTCGGAGGCGGCCGTACGGATCCGCACGGGCCGGGAGGACCGCGTGGTCGTCTCCGCGGGCTACCTCGTGGACGAGGACAACTTCGCGCTGTTCTCCGCCGGCCGGGCGCTCTCCCCGGACGGCGTCCTGCGCTCCTTCAGCTCCGGCCGCAAGGGCCTGCTGCTCGGTGACGGCGTCGGCGCGGTGGTCCTGGAATCCGCGCAGGCAGCCGCCGCGCGCGGTGCCCGGCCGCTCGCGGTGCTGTCCGGCTGGGGCCTGGCCGGCGACGCCCACCACGTGTGCCGGCCGCACCCCGAGGGCCTGGGGATGGCGCGGGCCATCGGCGCCGCGCTGGACCGGGCCGGGCTGGCGCCCGCGGACATCGACTACGTCAACGCCCACGGCACCGGCACGCCCGCCAACGACTCCTCGGAGAGCGCCGCCCTGCGCCTCGCCCTCAGAGACGCGGTCGACGGCATCCCGGTGAGCTCCACGAAGTCCCTGCACGGGCACTCCCTGGAGGCGTCCGGAATGCTCGAGCTCGCCGTCACCCTGCTGGTCCTGCGCAGCGGGGAACTCCCCGTGAACGCAAACCACTTGGGGCCCGACGACGACTGCCGCCTGGACCTGGTCCTCGGCTCGCCCCGCCGGGTCTCCCCCCGGCACGTCCTCAGCCTGAACGCCGCTTTCGGCGGGGCCAACACCGCATTGGTGGTGAGCGCGCCATGACCCTGTCCCCCACCCTTTCCCCTGAGTACGCGGCTGCCGTGGAGGTCCTCGCGGAGGGCGTCTGGCCCGCCCCGGGCGACCCCGAACTGCCGGTTCCGCTGGCCGGTTTCGCCGTCTCCTCCTTCAGCCCGATGGCCTCGGCCGCCGCCGACCGCTGCCTGGAGCAGGTGTACGGGGCTCCGGGCGCGGCGGAGCCCGGCGCGGAGCCGGCCGGTCCCGGCGCGGCAGAGCTCGTACGACGGGCCGGGCGCACGGCGGTCGTGCTGGCCTCCCGGGGCGGCGACCTGGAGACGCACACGGCGACCGCGGTCGCCGTGGACGCCGGCCGGCCCGCGGCGCCCCTGCTGTTCTTCCAGTCCGTGCCCAACGCGGTGGTCGGTCACATCGCCAAGCGCTGGGGGCTGACCGGCCCGGTGATCTGCTTCAGCCCCGACGCGGCGACCGCCGATCCGCTGGGCGAGGCCCTGGACGTCACCCGCTTCCTGGTCGACGGGGGCGACGCCGACGAGGCGCTGGTGCTGCTCGTGGAGCAGGCCGGCCCGGACGGCGCGCCCGCGAACGCCCGCGCCCTGCTCGTACGGCCCGCGGCGCCGTCCGCCGGGGAGGAGTCGTGAGGAGCGGGCTCCGGGAGCAGTACGACGTCTGGGTCACCGGGATCGGACTGGTCACCCCGCTCGGGATCGGCGTACCGGCCTTCGTGGACGGGCTCGCGGCACAGCGCTCCGGGCTGCGCCGGCTGGAGGGCGAGGCCTGGGCCGCGACCGGCGCCGACGTGGCCGGGGTGGCCCCCGAGATCTCCGCCCTGGACCTGCTGCCGCGCACCGAGGCGCGCTCGGTCGACCGGTTCGTGCTCATGGCGCTGGCCGCCGCCGACGAGGCGCTCGGCGACGCCAAGCTGACGGTGGGCCAGGACGTGGCGGCGGACCGGGTGGCGGTGGTGGTCTCCACCGGCGCCGGCGGGCTCGCGACGTACGAGGAGCAGGCCGTGGCCCGCGCCTCGCGGGGCCGGGCCGCGGTCAGCCCGTACCTCCTCCCCGGCATGCTGCCCAACATGGCGGCGGCCCGCATCGCCATCCGCCACGGCGTCCGCGGGCTCAGCAGCTCCATCGCCACGGCCTGCGCGGCGGGGGCGATGTCGGTGGCCGAGGGACTGCGACTGATCCGCGAGGGCACCGCGGACGTGGTGATCTGCGGGGGCACCGACACCGCGCTCGCCCCTTCCGTGGCCACCTCCTTCGGCAACGCCCGCGCGCTGGCCCGCGCCGGGACGGGCGATCCGGCGGCGGCCAGCCGCCCGTTCGACCTGGACCGGAGCGGTTTCGTCCTCGCCGAGGGCGCCGGGATCCTCGTCCTGGAGCGGGCCGCCCACGCCCGCGCCCGCTCGGCGCACGCCTACGGGCGGGTCCTGGGCTGGGGCGCGACCAGCGACGCCCACCACCCGACCTCGCCCCGGCCCGACGGCGAGGGCGCGGCGGACGCCATGCGGCGTGCGCTGGCGGACGCGGGGCTGGCCCCCCGGGACATCGGCTACGTCAACGCCCACGGGACCGGCACCAAGGTGGGCGACCTGGCCGAGGCGCGGGCCGTCCGCTCGGTGTTCGGCGAGGACGGGCCGCCGGTCAGCTCGGTGAAGGGCGCCATCGGCCACCTCCTGGGCGCGGCGGGCGCGGTGGAGGCGGCGGCGACCGTACTCGCCCTGCACCACCGGAGCCTGCCGGCGACGGCCAACCTCGACCGGCCGGACCCGGCCTGCGCACTCGACCACGTCCGCGGCGCGCCCCGCGCGGCGGCGCCCGAGGCCGCGGTGTCCAACTCCTTCGCCTTCGGCGGCCACAACGTGAGCCTCGTGCTCGGCAGGGCCCCGGAGGCGGTCTGACCCGGCGCAGGACCCGGCACCGCAGGACCGACCGCACCCCCACCCGCTCCCACCCGCTCCCACCCGAAGGACGAGGACACCGTGACCAGTTCCGCCTCCCAGGCACCCGGACCGGCGGGCCCCGGCGAGCCCTCCGCCGACCTGCTGCGCCAGTTCTGGTGGCTGCACGACGCCCGCTGGTACCAGGGGGTCGCGCGGCGGTTCGGCCAGGACGCGGCGAACGAGGTCAACGCGGAGGCGATGCAGTTCGTCACCCGCCGGATCGCCTCCGCCTACGCACGGGATGAGGGGCTGGGCCCGGGGCTCTCCGCCGCCGAGCTGGCCACCGCGCTGACCGGCATCTCGGAGCTGATGACGGGGGACGCCGTGGAGGCCTCCAACAAGGTCACCGGCGAGGAGTCCTTCGAGACGGCGGTCACCCGCAACTTCGCCCTGGAGATGCTCGCGCGCGCCGGGACGCTGGAGGGCTACGAGTGTCCGTGCCCGCAGATGCGGGCGGGCTGGTTCGAGGGGCTGAAGACGGAGGTCAGCGACCACCGCGTGGAGTGCCTGCGCACCGGCGGCTCCGCCTGCCGCTTCCGTACGAGCACGGCGTCCGGCGCGACCGCCGCCCCCGATGCCGCCACCACTGCCAGCGCTGCCACTGCCGCCACCGTCCCCGGGAAGGAGACCCCGTGACCACGCCCGACTCCGGCGGCGCCCCCGCCGCGTACGTCACCAGCGCCATCGAGCAGTTCGCCGCCCGCGGCGAGGGCATCGCCCTGATCCACGGCGAGCGGTCCATGACCTTCGCCGAGCTGCTGTCCCTGGCCTACCGGACGGCCCGGGTCCTGCGGGACGCGGGCCTGGGCCGCGGGGACCGGCTCGTACTGCTGGCCGCCAACCCGATCGAGATGTCGGCGGTGGGCCTGGCCGCGCACCTGCTCGGCATCAGCTACACCCCGGTGTACGCGGCCGGCGGCGAGCAGGTCGCCGCGCACATCCTGCGCGACGCCGCCCCCGCGGCCGTGATCCTCGCCTGCGCCGGGCCGATCCTGCCCGGGCCGCGGATGGCCGAACTCGCCCGCGCCGCCGGGGTGAAGCGGCTGTTCGGCCTGGGCCCCGTCCTGGACCTGGACGTGACCGACCTGCTCGCGGCGGCCGCCGCCGAGTCGGACGCCCCGCTGCCGGTGGCGGCCCGGGAGGACGACGTCGCCCGGGTGCTGTACACCGGCGGCACCACCGGCCTGCCCAAGGGCGTCGTCTACACCTTCGGCGCGCTGACCGCGGCCGCCGGCGCCTGGGCGGGCGCGGCCCCGCCGCCGGGGCTGCGGTTCCTGGCCATGACCCCGATGGCGCACGCCGCCGGTGCGATCGCCTGCGGCCTGCTGCGCCACCACGTGAGCGTCGAGCTGTTCGACGAGTTCGACCCGGAGGCGCTCCTGGTGCGCATCGCCGAGGCCTCCGCCGAGCACCGGCCGGTCACCACGTACCTCTACCCGCCGTACCTGTACCGGCTGCTGGACCACCCCGGTCTGGCGGACACCGACCTCTCGGGGCTCGCGGCCGTGACCTACGGCAGCGCGCCCGTGACCCCGCACCGGCTCGCCCAGGCTGTGCGCAGCCTCGGACCCCGGCTGCGGCAGAGCTACGCCCTGACCGAGGCCATCGCGATCACCAGCCTGGGTCCCGAGGACCACGCGGCGGCCGCCGCGTCCCGGCCCGAACTGTTCGGCTCGGTCGGCCGCGCGGTGCCCGGGGTGTCCCTCCGGGTCACGGGCGGGGACGGCCGCGCGCTGGGGCCCCGTACGGAAGGAGCGGTCGAGGTGTCCGGGCCCACCGTGATGGCGGGCTACTGGCAGCGGCCCGACCTGAGCGGAGAGGTGCTGCGGGAGGGCTGGCTGAGCACGGGGGACCTCGGGGTGATCGACGAGGACGGCTACCTGTACCTGACCGGGCGGGCCAAGGACCTGGTCATCGTGGACGGGACCAACTGCTATCCGCAGGCCGTCGAGAACGTGCTGACGGCCCATCCGGACATCCGGCGCGCCGCCGTCATAGGGGTGCCCGACCCGCGCACGGGCGAGGCCCTGGTCGCCGTCTGCGTCGCCGGCACAGACGAGCGGCCCGGCCTCGTGGAGGAACTGCGCGCCTCGGTGCGCGGCGCCCTGGGCGCGGCGCACGTGCCCGGACGGTTCGAGTTCGTCACGGACATCCCCACGGCCTCGTACGGAAAGCCCGACAAGGCGGCGCTGCGGGCCCGCTTCTCGCCCATGGACCCGCCGAACCTGACAAGCCTGACGTCCTCCGGGAGCAACGGATGAACATCGAAGCCAAACCGTGGACCCGCCCCGCCGCGCCGCGGGGCCTGGAGGGCTGGCTCGAATCCCTCCGCGACCTGCTGGTGATCCCGCCGGAGCTGCGCGACGAGTGGGTGGAGCGGGACGCCGCGCTCGAACTGCTCCAGTGCGGGCCGGAGATCCTCGACGAGCTGCTGCGCGCGGGCCTGCCGCACGGCGGGACACCGGGGGCCGAGCGCTTCGACCGCTTCGACCTGGTGAACCTCGCGCTCTACTCCGGCTCCGGGACCTCCGTGCCCGAGAAGACGATGCGCTACGCCCTGCGCTGGATGCACGCCGATCCCGAGGCGCTGTTCCGGCCCCAGCGCTGGAACTACTCCGTCGCGCTGACCCCGCCGGCCGCCCACGGCCAGGGCGAACCGGAGCGCACCGACTGGAACCTGGCCACGCCCCACCCGGAGCTGAGCGGCGGCTGGACGGAGTCCCTGTCGATCGGGCCCGAGGGGGCCTCGCTCGGGGAGAAGGACATCACCGCGAGCGGCACGGCCGGGCTCACCGCCTCCGGGGTGCTCGTCACCTCCGGGGAGCGGCGGGAGATCGTCTCGGAGAAGCTGCGCGCGATCGTGACCTCGTACGGCCCCGACCGGTTCCGCTGGGGCCGGATGCCCGAGGAACTCCAGTGGCGCAAGGACGAGGTGCTGGCCCAGGGCTACGCCCCGTGCATCTCCGTCTGCCTGGAGCTGGCCGAGCGGTGCCGGGAGGCCGGCTTCGAGGCCCGTACCCGGCGCGGCTGGATCATGGGGATGCTCGACCTCGCCCATTCCTGGCTGGAGGTCGTGGACGAGGACGGCCTGGTCAAGAACGTGGACCCGGCCTTCGTCATCCTGGCCGACCACCACGCCGAGGCCCCGCACCCGGACATCGCGCAAGCCTTCACCGGCTCCCTGCTGAACCGGCTGCTGCCCACCGAACACCATGCGGACGAGCCGGTGAACGGGTACCGCCGCGGCGGCCTGTTCGCCCACCCGCGCCACCAGACCGACATCCAGCTCTCGGCGGAGCAGCCCGCTCCGCGCGAGAGCGCCGTGGCCGCCAACGGCTCCGGCAACTGAGAGGGGAAAAGGATCCGATGAGCACGCCCGTGCTGCAGGCCGACGCGCAGTTGCAGTCCATACTCGACCGGCTCGTGTCGATGTCCGAGCGCGACCACTACGACCCGTACACGATGTTCGACTGGCCCGAGACGCTGCCCGAGGACCAGTACTGGATGTCCCCGGAGCTGCTGTCCATCCACGGGACCAAGGTGGCCGAGTCGTTCACCGAGGAGCAGAAGTGGGCGATCAGCAAGTGGGAGAGCGTCAACTTCTACAGCCTGAACGTCGACGGCATCCGTGAGCTGATCACCGAGATCATCGCGCGGATCCACACGAAGGACTTCGCCCTCTCCTCCGAGTACTTCCACCACATGATCGGCGAGGAGAACTCGCACATGTGGTTCTTCGCCCGGTTCTGCCTGCTCTACGGCGGCAAGGTCTACCCGGACAAGGGCGTCCAGCTGGAGATGAAGTCCGAGGGCGAGTCCGCCCACTTCCTCGTCTTCGCGCGACTCCTGCTCTTCGAAGAGGTCGTCGACTTCTTCAACAAGAAGATGGGCGACGACGACCGGCTGCACCCCACGATCCGCAAGATCAACGCGATCCACCACCAGGACGAGTCCCGGCACGTCGCCTTCGGCCGGCAGATCGTCTCGCACCTGCACCGCCAGCTGCGGGAGAAGCTGAGCACGGAGGAGCTGGCCGAGCTGGAGCTGTACCTCAAGCGGTACCTGCGCAAGTCCGTGGACGGGCTGGTGAACCCGGCGGCCTTCAAGGACGCGGGCATCCCGAACCCCTACCAGGTGCGCAACGAGGTGCTGGCCGACCCGGCCTTCCACGAGCTGGAGCGCAAGATGCTCAAGCGCTCGATGAGCTTCCTCGTGAACGAGGGCATCTTCACCGACGACGTTCTGCCGCGCTCATGAGCACCGTGACCGGCTTCGACGCCGTGATCCAGTACCTGCTGACCAAGCGGCCGGACCTGACCTCGATCGATCCGGACCTCGACCTGGTCGAGAACCGGATCCTCGACTCCCTCGGCTTCGTCAACTTCCTCTACGTGCTGGAGGAGCAGACGGGTGAAGAGATCTTGATGGAGAACGTCACCCCGTCGGATTTTCGTACGATCAACTCGATTCGAAAGAGGTTCTTCAATGAGTAGTCCGGAGGCAGGCCGTACCCCTTCCACCCGCGGCGGTCTCGCCACCCTCGGGCCGGGTGCGCTGAGGCTCCGGGCCACGCTGGAAGGCGTGTTCACCGGCTGGGCGGCCGAGGTCGGCGCCGACGCGGTGCAGTACCCGCCCCTGATGCGGGTCGAGGACCTGCACCGGCTGGACTACTTCCAGAACTTCCCGCAGCTGGCGATCCTGGGAGCGGCCCTGACGGAGGAGGCCGCTCCGGAGTACGCGACGGGCGGCCCGCGAGAGGCATCCCTGCCTGCGGGGCACCTCACCGAGGCCTCGTACGCGCTGCCTTCGGCGGCCTGCTACAACGTCTACCTCGATCTGGCGGGTCGCACGCTGACGGAAGGTCCCCACAAGGTGACCACCGTGGCCACCTGCTTCCGCCGCGAGACGCACTACGACGCGCTGCGCCGGCTGCTGGGCTTCAGCATGCGGGAGATCGTGTGCGTCGGCACCAAGGACGAGGTCCTGGCCCACCTGGAGCTGTTCCGGAAGAAGATCACGGGCTACCTGTCGGAGCTCGGGCTGCCGGTGGAGATCGAGGCCGCCTCCGACCCGTTCTTCGACGCGAGTGCGGGACGCGCGCTGATGGCCCAGCTCTTCCCGGTGAAGGAGGAGTTCGTCTTCGACGGTTCGCTGGCGATCGGCTCGCTCAACTTCCACCGCAACTTCTTCGGCGAGCGCTGCGAGATCCGCACCGCGGACGGCGAGCCCGCCTTCACCGGGTGCGTGGCCTTCGGCCTGGAGCGCTGGATCAGCGCGCTCACCTCGCACTTCGGCCTGACCGAGGACGAGCTGGCCGACCGGGTGCTGGCGGCCGGCCGGCCGTGACGCGGAGCGGATCGGACGGTGCGGCGGCGGCGACCATGGCCGCCCCGGCGGGGTGGATCGCCTCGGCCGGGCAGGTCGCCGCGGGCCCCGGTGGCGTACGCGCCTGGTGGGCCGACGGGCGCGGTCTGCCGGCGGACACGGTGGCGGAGCTGGCTGCCGCGCTGCCCCCGCACGAACGCGCCCGCTACGAGGCCGTCTCCGATCCGCTGGGCCGAGCCGAGTTCGTCCTGGCCCGGTACGTGCTGCGCAGCGTGCTGGGGCGGATGCTCGGGCGACCGCCCGCCCGCGTAGGCGTGGCCCTGGACCGGGCCGGACGGCCGTGGGTGACGGATGCCCCGGGGGTGGACGTGAGCATCGCGCACGCCGCCGGTGTGGTCGCCGTCGCCGTGGGCACCGGGCTCGCGCCCGGGACCCGGATCGGTGTGGACGTCGAGGAGGTCCGTACGGTCCCCCGGGCCGGGGAGCTGGCCCGGCGGCTGTTCTCCCCCGCCGAACGCGCCCGCCTCGGCCTCGCCTCGGGCCTGGCCGGGGACCTGCTGTGGCTGGACGTCTGGACCAGGCGGGAGGCGTACGTGAAGGCCGTGGGCACCGGAGTGCGCTCCCTGGCCGGGGCTCCGGACCAGGACGTCGGCCACCGCTGGCAACCGCTGCGGCTGCCGCGGGGATTCACCGGGGGCCTGGTGGTTGTTGAACCCGGCTGACCGGCCCGCTCCCTCCTCTCTTTCCCATCCCACCGTTCGAGTCGCACTTTCCAAGGAGCAGTTCCATGACTGAGAACACCGCCGCACAGCTCGCCGTCACCGCGGTGGGCGGCCCCACCGTGGTCATCGACCTGGGCGGGCTGCGGTTCGTGACGGACCCGACCTTCGACGCCGCCGGTTCCTCCTACGAGCTCGGACCGGTCGCCCTGCACAAGGTGGCGGACCCGGCGCTGACCACCGACCAGCTGGGCCCGGTCGCGGCCGTCCTGCTGTCGCACGACCAGCACCCCGACAACCTCGACGGGGCCGGGCGCGCCTTCCTCAAGGAGGTCGCGCTGGTGCTCACCACCGAGCAGTCCGCGGAGCGCGTCGGCGGCACCGGGCTGGCGCCGTGGGCCGAGCACGTACTGGAGCGCCCGGACGGCGGCCGCCTCGTGGTCACGGCCGTCCCGGCGCAGCACGGTCCGGCCGGGACCGAGCCGATGCTCGGCGCCGTCACCGGCTTCCTGCTGAGCGGCGAGGGCCTGCCGACCGTGTACGTCAGCGGCGACAACGTCTCCCTGGAGCCGGTGCAGGCCCTGGCGGAGCGCCTCGGCGGGGCCGGCGTCGACCTGGCGGTGCTGCACGTGGGCGCGGCGCAGCTCGCCCCGTTCGGCCCGACGCTGCTCTCGCTGACCTCCGAGCAGGCGGTGGAGGTGGCCGAGCTGCTGGGCGCCCGCAAGGTGCTCGCCGTGCACCAGGACGGCTGGCAGCACTTCACGGAGGGTCAGGACACCGTCAGCGCCGCCTTCGAGAAGGCGGGTTCGGCCCAGCGCCTGGTGGTTCCCGAGGCGGGCAGCAGCTTCGCGCTCTGACCCGCGGGGCGGGGAAGGGGTGGTGCCCCGGGCCGCGCGTGCGGCCCGGGGCGCCACCCCTTCGTACTGCGGTCCTGCGGTCCTGCGGTCAGGCGCCCATCGCGTGGTGTCCCCCGTCGACGTGGACGATCTCGCCCGTGGTCGCCGGGAACCAGTCGGAGAGCAGCGCGGCGCAGGCCCGTGCCGTGGACTCCGTCTCGGTGATGTTCCAGCCCAGCGGTGCCTTCGCCGCCCAGTCGTCCTGGGTGCGGGCCAGGCCCGGGATGGCCTTCCCGGCGGTGGTCCGCAGGGGGCCGGCCGCCACCAGGTTCGACCTGATGCCGAGCGGGCCCGCCTCCCTCGCGAGGTAGCGGTTGGCGGACTCCAGGGAGGCCTTGGCCACGCCCATCCAGTCGTAGCCCGACCAGGCCTTCGTGGCGTCGAAGGTGAGTCCGACCACCGAGCCGCCGCTGCCCATGAGCGGGAACAGCGCCTTGGCGAGGGAGACGTAGGAGTAGGCGGAGGTGTGGACGGCGGTGGACACGTCCTCCCAGGGAGCGGTGAGGAATCCGCCGAGGCAGCTCGGCGGGGCGAAGGCGATGGAGTGCAGTACTCCGTCGACCCCGCCGAGGTGCTCGCCCACCAGCTCCGGGAGGCGGGAGAGGTGCCCGGGATCGGTCACGTCCAGTTCCACGACCGGCGGCTTCTCGGGCAGCCGGCGGGAGACCAGTTCGACCAGGGACAGCCGGCCGTATCCGGTGAGGACGATCCGGGCGCCCTGTTGCTGGGCGATCCGGGCGGCCGCGAACGCGATCGACCGTTCGGTGATCACTCCGGTGATGACGAGCCGCTTGCCGGCGAGCAGGCCGCCGGTGGCGGGAGGCGCGGTGACGGGCAGCTCGGTGACGGGAGGCGCGGTGACGGGAGGCGTCGTGGTCATGGGATCAGTGCCCCATTCCCAAGCCGCCGTCCACGGGCACGACCGCGCCCGTGACGTAGCCGGCCCGCTCCCCCGTGAGCCAGGCCACGGTGTCGGCCACGTCCTCGGGTCGGCCCGCCCGTCCCGCCGGGATCTCCGCCAGGTGCGTGCTCTTGCGGGTTCCGGCCAGGGCGGCGGTCATGTCGGTCTCGATCAGGCCGGGCGCCACCACGTTCACGGTGATGCCGGACGTCGCGACCTCGCGGGCGAGCGAGCGCGCCATGCCGACCATGCCTGCCTTGCTGGCGGCGTAGTTGACCTGGCCCTGGTTCCCGCGCAGTCCGGCGACGGAGGACACGAAGACGATCCGCCCCCACCGGCCGCGCAGCATTTTGGGCAGGGCCCGCCGGGCACAGCGCCAGCCGCCGGTGAGATTGGTGTCGATGACCCGGGAGAATTGCTCTTCCTGCATCCGCAGCATGGCCCGGTCCTCGGTGATGCCGGCATTGGATACGAGAATCTCCACCGGGCCGAGTTCGGCCTCGACCGCAGTGAATGCGGCGTCGACCTGTTCCGGGTCGGACACATCGCAGCGAACGGCGAGGAACTTGCCGTCCGGTGGTTCGCTCCGGTAGGTGACGGCAACCCGGTCACCACGTCCGAGGAATTCCTCGGCAATGGCCAACCCGATTCCCCTGTTTCCTCCCGTGACCAGCACCGTGCGTGGCAACGAAACTCTCCGTTCCTCTCGATTTCCTCGCGGGTCGGTCAATCGAAGCAGCCGGCTCGGTGATCAGCCCTGAATGGTGGTGCTCTGGAATTCCTTCATGTAGTAGGTGTTCCCGACGCGGACCGCCGTCCAGGAGACGATGATGCGCTGGCCGATCGGCACCTGCTCCGGCTCGGTGTAGGTGTCGCCGGGCTTGAGCAGCCCGCCGAGCCCGTCGATCACGGCCGTGGAGCTGGACAGGCAGCGCACGCTGAGCGGCTTGCCGATCATCCGGGTGCCGGCGAGGGGACCGGCGAAGGCGCCCTGGTAGAAGGACTGGATCGCGGTCCGGCTGGTGAGGTAGGCGCCGTTGCTCGGAATCATGTGCCCGTCCGTCGTGAACTGGGCGGCGACTCCGGCAGCGTCTCCGTTGTTCCATGCGGCGAAAAGCCGGTGCGGGACATCGGTGATGGCGGTCTGCGTCGGCGAACACACCGGACCGAACAGGGAATCCTGTGCGGGCTCTTCGACGGCGTTCGCCGCGGTGGCCACTCCGGCGAGCAGCATCAGGGAAACGGCGGGAATCGCAATGCGACGGGCAAGTCTCACGAAATCTCCATTGACTGGCGATCGGAAGTTCTTGGCCAGTCTAGGGACGCTCGGGATGTCTGAAAAGTTTTCCCTCGGCGCGATCAGGAATTCAAATGATGCAGAATGTGAATCGTCCGGAATTCACCTTTCCGTTTCCGCTTCGCCCGTTTCCGCTTCGTCCGTCTCCGCCTTCTCCACGCGGACGGGCACCCCGTTGAAGACGGCCGTGCCGGAGAGCGGGTCGACGACCGAGCTGTCGGTGAGCGCGTTCATGCTCACCCCCGGCTGGGTGGCCGCGTGGGCCAGTCGGCTGCCCTTGCGCCCGTGCCCCCAGCCGTACGGGAGGCTCAGTACGCCCGCGCGCAGCCGGTCGGTGGGCTCCACCGGCACCACCACCTCGCCGCTCCGGCCCCGGACTCGGACCAGGTCTCCGGCGGTGACGCCCAGGCGCTCGGCGTCTCCCGTGCTGATCTCCAGGGCGCAGCGGTTGGTCCCGCCGGACAGGGTCGCGATGTTGTGCGACCAGCTGTTGACGGACTTCAGCTGGCGGCGGGAGATGAGCACGAACCCGCCGCCGTCCAGCTCCCGCATCCGTGCGTCGAGCCGCGGCAGGTCCCCGGTGATGGCGGGCGGGCACAGTTCCACCAGGCCGGAGGCGGTCATCACGACCTCCTTGCGGCGGGGCCGCAGCGGCCCGAGGTCGATGCCGTTCGGGGTCTCCTTGAGCAGGGCCAGGTTCAGGCCGTCGGGGCGCTTGCCGAACAGGTCGCCGGCGGGTCCCAGGCGGAGCATCAGGTCGAGCCGCCGCTCCAGTGCGTTGTCCCCGGTCAGTTCCCGCTTGAGTGCGGCCGGTTCGCGCCCGTGCAGGGGCGCCCCCGGGCGGCCGGAGGCGGCCCTCAGGGTCAGGTCGGTCAGCGCCTCGTCCACGCTGTCCGGGTCCCCGTCCGCGCTCTTGCCCGAGGCGATGAGGACCAGCCGGGCCAGGATCTCCGCCTCGCTGGGGCGCCCGGGCGCAAGGGCCCGTACGGGCGGCGAGAAGCGGGCGTTGCGACGGACGGAGCGACCGGCCAGGACCACGTCGTAGTGGGGTGATTCCAGGGCGCTCGGCGGCGGCAGGATGACGGACGCGTGGCGGGTGGTCTCGTTCAGGTAGGGGTCGACGCAGACCATGAAGTCCAGGCCGGGCAGGGCCCGGTCCAGCCGCTCGCCCTGCGGCGAGGCGAGGACCAGGTTCCCGGCGATGCACAGCAGGGCCCGTACCTGCCCCTCGCCGGGGGTCTCGATCTCGTCCGCGAGGGTCGCGGTGGGAAGCTCGCCGTTGGCTTCCGGCAGTCCGCGGACCCTGCTGTGCCAGCGTCCGGTGCGGAACGGCTCGGCGGGGCGGCGGGTGGCGTGCGGGGCCTCGCCGAAGAGCACTCCGCCGGGGCGGTCGAAGTTCCCGGTGATGATGTTGACCACGTCCACCAGCCAGCTGGTGAGCGTGCCGAACTCCGTGGTGCAGGTGCCCAGTCGTCCGTACACGGCGGCCGTCGGTGCCGCGGCCAGTTCGCGCGCGAGCGTGCGGATGGTCCCCGGGGGGACCCCGCAGGCGTCCGCGACGTCTTCCGCGGCGAACCCCTTGACCTGGACGGCCAGCTCGTCGAAGCCGGCGAAGCCGGAGCCGGGGTCGGTCGCCAGGCCCTCGTCGAACAGCGTGTGTGCGATGCCGAGCAGGAGCAGGGCGTCGGTGCCCGGGCGGATCGGGACGTGTTCGTCCGCGAGGTCCGCGGTGCGGGTGCGGCGCGGGTCGACGACGACGAGGCGCCCGCCGCGCGCCCGCAGCGCCTTGAGGCGGCCCGGCAGGTCGGCGACGGTCCACAGGCTGCCGTTGGACTCCATGGGGTTGGCGCCCAGGACCAGCAGGTGGTCGGTGCGGTCGATGTCCGGCAGCGGGAAGGCGAGCGGGTCTCCGTACATCCATCCGCAGGCCACGCTCTTGGGCATGGTGTCGAGGGTGGTGGAGGAGTAGATGTTCCGCGTGCCGAGCCGTTCGCGCAGGACCAGCATGTAGAGCGGCAGGGCCAGCGTGTGGATGACCGGGTTGCCCATGTAGAGGGCCACGGCGTCCTTGCCGTGCTGCTCGCTCACCCCCCGCAGACCGCGCTCGACGGCGGCGAAGGCCTCGGCCCAGCCCACCTCGTCGAAGCCGCCGTCGGGGCGGCGCACCAGCGGGGCGGTCAGCCGGTCGGGGTCGCTGTCGAAGCGGCCCAGGGAGGCGCCCTTCGGGCAGACGTACCCCTTGCTGAAGACGTCGTCCCGGTTCCCCTTGACGCGGGTGACGACCTCGTCCGACAGGGTGATGCTCAATCCGCACGTCGCCTCGCACAACGGGCACACCCGTGTCGCTGTTCGCTCCAACACCGGCCGCTCCCACACCACTTGATCAACTGCGCGCAGTGTAGTCACGGGGGCCCGGGCTGTCCCGCGTTCTATCGCCCGTGGAAGCCGACGGCCCGGCGCGGGGAGGGGCGCGGCGCCGGGAGGGGCCTGCGCCGGGAGGGCGCGGCGGGTCAGAGGCCGGCGAGGAACTCCCGGACGGCCGCGGCGAAGCCCTCCGGGTCGCCCAGCTGCACGAAGTGGTCGGTGTCCAGGGCGCGGGACACGGTGCCGGGGCGCCGGGTGGTCATCTCCCGGGCCAGTTCGGCGGACACGACCTGGCTGCGCAGGCCGTGGACCAGCAGCGCGGGGCAGTCGGTCGCGAGCCACTGCTTCCAGTGGTCCCCGTGGACCAGGTGCTCGGAGTCGATGGTGTCCTGGGGGTGGAACGGCAGCCGCCAGCCGGCTCCCCCGGGCAGCGGGCGCAACGCCGGGGCGAGGGCGGGGGCGAGCGGACCGCAGCCGGCGAGGAGCTCCTCGCGGGTCGCAGCGGCGTAGGGGAAGTTCCGTACGAAGCCCAGGGGGCTGGTGCCGTCGTCGGGAAGCTCGGCGGGGGCGTCGACGTCGACGAGGGCCGCGACCAGCTCCGGGTGTGCGGCGGCCAGGTGGTAGCCGTTGATCCCGCCGAGGGAGTGGCCGAGGACGACGGTGCGGTCGATCCCGAGGTGGGCGAGGAGGGCGACCAGGTCGGCGAGGTAGCCGGCGCGGGTGTACTCCGCGGCGCGGTCGGAGTCACCGTGGCCGCGCTGGTCGGGCGCGATCACCCGCCACTCGGGGCCGAGGGCGGCGGCCAGGGCGGCGAAGGAGGAGCCCTCGGAGAGGTGGCCGTGCAGGGCGAGGAGGGGGCGGCCGGCGCCGCCGAAGTCCAGGTAGGACAGGGCACGGCCGTCGATGGTCAGGGCGGAACGGGTGGGCTGGGCGGTGGCGTTCGTCATGGTGGTTCCCCCTGGCTGTGGTGTCGGTGCGGGTGCCGGTCCGACCCCGCACCAGAAATATACAACCGTCTAAGACGAATGTTCAATACGCTTGTATAGATCCTTCGAATTGGCGCGACACGGAGGGGAGGGCTCTGGAACGCTGCGGCCATGACCTTCGTACTCGATGGACCGGTCCTGGACGGCGAACTCGTGCGCCTGGAGCCGCTGGAGCACCGCCACGCGGCGGACCTGGCCGTGGCGGCCGAAGAGGACCGCAGCCCCTACGGGTTCACGTGGGTGCCCACCGCAGACCGGGTCGGGGCGTACATCGACGCCCAGCTCGCCCGCCGCGACACGGGCACACTGGCCCCGTACGCGCAGGTGGAGCGGGCGTCGGGGCGGGCGGTCGGGGCCACCGCCTTCTGGGACCCCCGGCCGCGGCCGACGACCGGGGAGGGCTTGTACGCGATCGAGGTCGGCTACACCTGGCTCGCGGCTTCGGCCCAGGGCTCGGGGGTGAACACCGAAGCCAAGTACCTGCTGTTCCGGCACGCCTTCGAGAACTGGGGCGTGGCCCGGCTCGACCTGAAGACGGATGCCCGCAACGCCCGTTCGCGCGCCGCGATCGAGAGGGTCGGCGCACGCTTCGAGGGCGTGCTCCGCAACTGGTCCCGCTCATGGGCCCCGGGCGAGGACGGCCTGCTCCGCGACTCGGCGATGTACTCGATCACCGCGGCGGAGTGGCCCGACTGCCGGTCGGAGCTGGAGGCGCGGATCGCGGGGTCGGTGCGGCGGGCCTCGCCCTGTCACTGACGCGGGACGGCTATGCCCGCCGCGCGCAGGTTCGCCTCGACCAGTGCGTTCAGCCGGGCGATGGACGGTGACTGGTCCTCCCGGTGGTGATTGACCACGGCGTACCGGGAGGCGTCGTCGGACCGGTCGCCGAACCCGGTCGGCATGGCCAGCAGCGCGCGGTCGGCCAGCAGTTTGCCGGCCAGGGCGGAGGCCAGCTCCTCGATCCGCGGGTCGCCGGGATCCCAGGACCTCGCCTCCCAACCGCGCTTGGTCAGCTCGACGGACTCGGGGTCGCGGAGCGCGTGTTCGAGCCGGGTCAGGAAGCTGTCGAAGATCTCCGGGACCAGTGCCTTGGCAAGTACCAGGGCTTCCCGTTGACCGGCCACGTAGTCGGGGCCGAAGCCGAGTGCGTCGAGTCGTTCCAGGACCGCGCAGGCCCGGTCGGGCAGCAGGGCCCGGTCGCCGTGGGTGAGCCGGTGCAGCCTGTCGCGGCGCGCGGTCAGGTCGTCGATCCGTTCGGTGAGCTGGTGGCGGACGTCGTCCAGGGTGGCGGCGAACGTCTCGGGATCGGTGTCGAGCAGGTCGCCGATCTCGGCCAGCGGCACACCGGCCGCGGCCAGGGTCCGGACCTGGACCAGCCGGAACAGTTCGCCCGATCGGTAGCGGCGGTAGCCGGAGCCGTCGCGTTCCGGCTCGGCGAGCAGACCGAGCCGGTGATAGTGCCGCACGGTCTTGATCGTGACGCCGGCGAACGCCGCCGCCTGGCCGATCGTGAGTCCCTCTGCCATCAGCTCGGCGCACCTCCCGAGCGAGGATAGCCCGGCAGCGACTTGACCTTGACCCTGGGTCAAGGTTGCAGGCTTTCATCACGGCCCCTCCGAGGGGCCGGGCGGCCATCGGGGCCGCCGTGGGAACCGGCACTGTGAACAGGGGATCCGTCATGACGAGCAACAGCACGGGGACGAGCACCGGCGGCTTCTCCGACGCAGGGCTGCGCCGACTGCGCGAGGTGCTGGCACGGCACGTCGAGTCCCGGAAGATTCCCGGCCTCGTCGCCCTGGTCGGCCGCGGCGGCCACACGCACGTCGAAGCGATCGGGACGATGCGCCACGACGGTGGCTCGCCGATGCGCCGGGACACGATCTTCCGGATGGCGTCCGCGTCCAAGCCGGTCACGATGGCGGCGGCGATGGTCCTGCTCGACGAGTGCCGGCTGCGGCTGGACGACCCGGTGGACCCGTGGCTGCCCGAACTCGCCGACCGGCAGGTGCTGAAGCGGCCCGACGGACCGCTGGACGACACCGTGCCGGCACACCGGCCGATCACCGTACGGGACCTGCTGACCTCCACCTTCGGGCTCGGAGTGGACTTCGAGTCGATGGCTTCCCCGATCCGGGCCGCGACCTTCGAGCGCCTCGACTACAGCGTGGCATCCGGGCCGGCGCCCGAGCCGGACGAGTGGATGCGGCGCCTCGGCGAGCTGCCGCTGCAGTACCAGCCCGGGGTGAGGTGGCAGTACGACCTCAGCAACGAGGTGGTCGGTGTGCTCGTCTCCAGGGTCGCGGGCCGGTCGTTGGAGTCGTTCCTGCGCGAACGCGTCCTCGATCCGCTGGGCATGAAGGACACCGCCTTCCACACGCCCGCGCACAAGATCGACCGGCTGCCGCCCCTGTACGGACCCGACCCGCAGAGCGGCGAGTTCCTCGTGTGGGACGAGGCGGCGGGCGGAAGGGCGAGCGCGCCTCCCGCGTTCCAGGGCGCCGGCGGCGGGCTGGTCTCCACCGCCGACGACTACCACGCCTACTTCCGGATGCTGCTGAACCACGGGATGCACGGGAGCGAACGGATCCTGTCCCGCGCCGCCGTCGAGCTGATGACCACCAACCGTCTGACGCCGGGGCAACTGGCCGCCCGGGAAGCCATGTTCGGCAACGTCGCCCACCTGTCGTCCGGCCAGGGCTCGCACGGCGGCTGGGGCTTCGGAATGGCGGTGCGCACCCATCGCGGCGACTACGCCCCGACCGGCCAGTTCGGCTGGTTCGGCGGTACGGGCACCTCCGCCTACGCGGACAGGACGCATCAGCTCACCGGAGTCCTGCTCACCCAGGTCGGACTGTCCACCCCGGATTCGGCGCGCGCCATGAGCGACTTCTGGACCACCCTCTACCAGGCCGTCGACTGACGACGAGCTCACGGCCGGTGCACGGCCAGCCAGCCCTCGGCGTAGGCGACGGCCTCGGGCAGGTCGAACAGGCGGGCCTCCGCGCCGCCCACCGTGCCCCGCGCCACCGGGCGGTCCTTCTCGAAGGCCGCGCCCAGGTCCTCGAAGTCGTCCGAGGAGACCGCCGTGTCGCGGACCGTGGTCCAGCGGCGGCCCTGCAGGGTCAGGAGGGCGAAGGAGTTGTCCTCCAGCGGCCCCGCAACCCGGTACTCGGCCAGGTGGAAGGCCGTGCAGGAGTCGAAGCCCGCGCCCAGCAGCAGGATCCGCGCCCCGGCCTCCTCCAGCCGGGCGAGCGGGCTGCGCTCGCCGAGCCGGCAGTCCGGCACGTGGCCGTCCGTGAGCGTGGCGGCGCGCGGGCCCAGCGCGGCGAAGGACGTCTGCGGATGGCCGCTGCGGACGGCGCCCGGCCAGGTGCGGACGGCTTCCGGGACGGCGCCCATGCCGCGGGTGGGCGTGGTGCGCGCGTCGAAGGGCGGCATCGCGGCACGGATCTCCACCCACCAGGCCTCGGGCACCGGCGGGTTCGACCACTGCGCCGGATCGGAGTTGTCGCCCGAATGCGTCGGCACCACCAGGGTCCCCGCGTCCCCGAGGGCATCGAGCAGCGCCGTGACCACCGTGGCGGCGCCGCCGCAGACCCAGCCGAGCGAGCTGAGGGAGGAGTGCACGAGGAGGGTTTCACCGGGGCGCAGACCGAGCCCGCGCAGCTCGGCGGCGAGCGAAGCGCGCGTACACAGGGGGCCGGCCTGAAGGTTCATGGACACAAGGGGTCAGTGTCGGGGGCCCCGCTCCCCCGCGCCACCGCATTGCCTGACGCCGGGCCGGATCCCGTCACCGGCGGCGCCGGCGGCGCCGGGCCACGGCATGGGCCGCCACGCCCGCGGCGGCCAGGGCGGCGGCCGTACCGACCAGCCAGGGCGTGTGCCCCGGGGCCGGTCCGGCGGCCCGGTCCCGGCATGCGGGGCGATTCGGGTCGGCGGAACCCGCCACCCGGTAGCGGGCCCAGACCTCGTCGCCGCCCGCCCAGCGGACCTCGTACAGCCCCGGCCCGGCATCGCAGCGGATCGTCGCGGCGGCCGTGACGACCGCCTTGGCCCCGCGCATGACGGCCTTGCCGGTGAACCCGGGCGAGGTGAGGGTGTCGCCGTACCCCGCCGACGCGTCCGAGGCCGTCGGCGTCACCTCCTCGCCGGGCCGGAACGTCCGTACGTCCCAGGGCGACTGCGGCCAGGAGAGGCCGGCGGGCCAGTGCTCCTCCGGCTGTTCGGGGGGAAGGGCCGCGACCTTCCCGGGGCAGGCCGCGCGCTCGGCCGCGCCGATGCCGGCGACCTCGACGCTCACCCAGGGCTCGCCCCCGGCCCCTTCGGTGGGCCCGCCGGGGCCGGTCTGCCGGACCGGGTAGACCCCCGGAGGGGTGTCGCAGGCCACGGTGGCCACGGCGGTGATGACCGGATCGTCCATCCTCAGCGTCCCGGGTTCGAGGAAGATCTCGGAGACCACCCGGTTGCCGTTCTTCCCCGGCAGCCAGGCGGGGAGCGTGAACGTGAGCCGCTCCCCGGGGCTCGCGGACAGCCGGGCCCCGGCGTCCGGCGGGGTGGACTGCGGGGTGGACTGCGGGGTGGACCGCGGGGTGGGCCGATCCGCCGTCCGGGCGGCGAACGCGGTTCCCGCGGACGGCATCAGGAGCATCGTCAGCGCGGCGACCCCGGCGGCAGCGGTCTTCGTCCTGCCCATGTGATCTCTTTTCTGTCTACCGACGATCTTGTCGTACGGAGAGTGGGTTCCTTGAGATCCAGCTGGTTCACCGCCGTCGCCGTCGCCGTCGCCGTGATGGCGGCCGCACCGGGTACCGGTCCCGCGTCGGCCGCGACCGTCCCTCCGAGCGCCACCGCGAGGCCCGGCAGCACCCCGCCCCCGCCGCCGTCCTCCGCCAGGGTCGTCGCCGAAGAGGCGTACTGGACGGCCGAGCGCATGGCCGCCGCCGTGCCCGTCGACGACGCGCGGGGCCGGGTGACGGCCGGCGGGCCGGCCGGCCCGCAGGACAGGACCCTGTCCGCCGCTCCGTCCGGGACCCCGTCCGGCACCTACTTCGACGGCATGCCGATGGTGGGGACCTTCTTCTACCGGGAATCCAAGGTCGGCAACGCCGACACCTCCTGCACCGGCAGCGTGGTCCGCAGCGCCCGCAAGAACATGGTGCTCACGGCGGCGCACTGCGCGGACGGCATGGCCGGGCCGGCGAACCACGCCGTCTTCGTGCCGCAGTACCGCCACGGCAGAGCGGCCCGCGCCCAGCCGTTCGGGATCTTCCCGGTCAAGACCAACGGCGTGTACACGGACCCCCGCTACGCGTCGAACGGCAAGGCCGCCGTCTCCGACCTGGACGTGGCCTTCGTCCTGGTCGAGCCGAACGCCAAGGGGAGCGTCGAGAAGGTCACGGGGGCGCTGACCTTCACGCCGGGGAGCACCTACGAGCATCGCGTCACCGTCGTCGGCTACCCGTCCGCCTCCGGCGTCAACCCGAAGCACAAGGCCATCCGCTGTGACGTGCCCACCACCCGGCTGGGCGGCTTCCGCCAGATGCGGATGCTGTGCAAGGGCTTCTACGGCGGTGTGTCCGGCGGCCCCTGGATCAAGGACTACGACGCGGCCAAGCGCACCGGCAAGGTCGTCGGGAACACCGGCGGCCACCACGGCGGCGGCAACGACTCCTGGGTGACGTACGCGCCGGTGTACGGCAAGGACGCGCAGGACCTGTACGCCGACGCCGACGCCGGTCGCGATCCGGGCGCCCTCACCCGGCCGCCGTACCGGGGTTCCGCGGACGGCTCCCTGCTGCCCGGTCCCGGTGACCTGTGGACCCATGCCCGGCAGATCGCCTCCGGCGACTTCACCGGCAGCGGCCGCAGCAGCCTGCTCGTCGTCTGGACCGACGGGGAGGTGACCCTCTTCCCGGGTGACGGCAACGGCGGCTTCCTGCCCGAGCGCCGGCTCGCGGCGCCGAACGCGGGCTGGAAGGCGGTCGCCACCCTCACCGCCGGCGACTTCACCGGCTCGAACCAGTTCGACCTGATGGTCCGCTGGAAGGACGGCCGGATGACCCTGCACGGAGACGTCGGCTCCAACGGCCTGGGATCCGTCACCGAGATGGCCCCCTCCGGATCCGTCTGGAAGTACGCCACCCAGATCGCCGCCGGACGTTTCCACGCGAGCACCTACGTCACCGACCTCATGGTCCGCTGGTCCGACGGCGAACTCGGCCTCCACACCGGCGTCGGCGCCGGCACCCTCGGCCGGGAGTACCGGCTCAGGAAGCCCGACGCCACCTGGAAGGGCGCCGCCCTGCTCACCTCCGGGGAGTTCTCCGGCCACCGGAAGTGGGACCTGATGGTCCGCTGGTCCACCGGCGCGCTCGACAGCTACGTCGGCACCACCACCGCGGGCCTGGGCGGCAAGCAGACCGTCCACGGCCCCGACCGCACCTGGACCCACAGCGTGCTCATGACCACCGGTCGCTACACCGGTGACGGCCTCGCCAACGACCTGATCATCCGCTGGACCGACGGCGAGACCTCGATGTACGAGAACACCCGCGCCAACCGTCTCGGCCCCGAGCGCATGCTCGTCCCACCGCGGGCCTGACCGGGCCCGGAAGCGGACGTGCACCCGCAGGCCGCTTGTGGGGGAAGAGCGAGCGGCCCGCGGGTGGTCGGGTGGCGGGTCAGCCGCGGATCCAGCCGGTGAAGGCGGGGGCCGACAGCGCGGTGTCCAGGGTTTCCAGGACCGCCGGGGCGCGGGTGTCGTCCGGGGCGGTCAGGGACAGGGTCGCGGAGCGGGTGGTCATCGCGAGGGGAACCACCGTCCACGACGCGGGGAGGCAGGACACGAGGCGTACGGCCGTGGTCTCGGGGGCCGCCGAGGACGGGGCGTCCTCCGTCATGCTGATGCTGACCGTCAGGTGGGTGGGCATGCGGGGCTCCGTACGTGGGTGGGGTCGGGTTCAGCGGGCGGCCGGGACCGGCGCCTGGGCCGGGGCGGGCAGGTAGGGCAGGACGGCCGTGCGGGGCGCGGTCAGCGCCGCCAGGACGCCGGCGGAGCCGGTGGCCAGGTCCGTGGACAGGCGCAGCAGGTGGTCGCCGAGGAAGCCGGTGGCGTACGGGTCGTTCTCGTGGGCCACCGCGAACGATTCCAGGCCGGACCTGAGTTCTGCCAGAGCCCGGGCAGTGGCCGCCGAGCCGTCGTCCGTGCAGCTCAGGGCGGCGAGGGCGCCGGCGCGGCCGGTGAACAGGCCGCAGGCCGGGTGGAACTGGGACGTGAGGTCGGTCAGCAGCGCGTCGTGGACGGCCGTCAGGTACGGGTCCCGGTGCGCGGCGAGGTAGTGGTGGACGGCGATGGCCTGCCCGGCTCCGCCGTGGGCGAGCTGGACCCGGTGCCACGGAGTGGGCAGCGGCTGCCGGGACAGTTCGAGGTCGTGTACGAGGGCCACGCGCGCGGCGTCGTCACGGCCGGCGGCGAGCAGGAAGAGGGCCTCCCCGCTGGCTCCGCGGAGCAGGCCGGGGCGTTCCTCCAGGGTGGGGCTGTTGACGAGGGCGGCGGCGAGTTCGCGGGCGGCCGTGTCCTCGCCGAGGTGCAGCAGGGCCAGGCCGAGGCCCGCGATGCCGCCAAAGAGGCTGCGGTCGGGGCTGCCGTCGCGCAGGGTGGCGGTGGACAGCAGGCCGTGGGCCCGGTCGAGGAGGGCGGCGGCCTCGTCGGTGCGCCCGAAGTCGTGCAGGACGCAGGCGATGCCGGCCAGTCCGTCGTAGAGGCCCGGCCGCGGACCGGTGACGGCGCGGGCGGCGTCCGCCAGCCAGTCGAGGTGGGCCTCGGGGACGGTGATCCCGGCTCCGCGCAGGGCCCACAGGACCCCGGCGGCTCCGTTGGCGATGTTGAGGCCGCCGTCGGCGTGCAGGAACTGGTCGGCGTCGCCGGGGAAGAGGCGGTCCGTGCGCTCGGGGGTGGCGCAGGTCAGGATGCCGGTGGCGATGCGCTCGGGGGTGGCCAGCGGGCCGCCGGCGGGCGCCGGGGCGTGTCCGAGGTCGGCGCGGACCTGGTCGGCGTACCCCTCGGGCACCGGGAAGAAGGCGGCGATCTGCGCGAGGAGGTCCTCGGAGCGGTGGCGGGTGAAGGACATCACCGGGGTCAGCGGCAGGAACAGGCTGAGGCGCAGGCAGCCCAGGGCGTAGCGGTCGACGGCGGTGCCGGTGGTGCCGGCGGGGGCGCAGAATCCGGGGGCTCCGATGGCCTGGCCGGTGTGGCCCTCGATGGGGAGGGTGGTCTCCAGGTCGATGAAGGCGACGGTGCCGTCGGGGCGGATCAGGACGTTGTTGGGGTGCAGGTCGCCGAAGACCAGGCCGCGTTCATGCATGGCGGTGACGGCGGCCTCGATGCGGTCGAGGACGTCCAGGGCCCAGGCGGTGTACTCGGCCACGGGCATGGCGGTGTCGCGGGCGGTGACCGGGTGGAGCATCGGGTTGCGCTCGGCGGTCTCCTTGGTCAGGGCGTTGCCGTCGACGAACTCCCGGGTCAGGAACCAGTGTTCGGCGCCGCGGCGCCAGTCCAGGACCTTCGGGAACCAGGGCAGTCCGTCGAGGGCCGCCATCGCGTCGTGCTCGCGGCGCAGCCGCTCCACGGCGTCGGCTCCGGCGTCGTCGAGGCCGGCGTGCGGGCGGCCCTCCTTGACCAGGACCTCGTGTCCGTCGCGGGTGTCGGTGGCGCGGTAGACGCCGCCGCCGTTGGAGAAGTGCAGGGCCTGGGTGATCTTGAAGGGGAAGTCCCCGAGGGAGCCCCCGCGGTTGCGTTCGGCCAGCGCCTGCACCACGCACGGCGGCAGCTGCAGCCAGGCCGGCGGGCGGAAGGAGGGGCCGCGCACGTCGGGGACGAGGTTGCCGTCGGGGTCCTCGATGCAGGGCACGGGGGCGCCGTTCGGGCCGGGGCCCAGCTTCAGCTTGAAGCCTCCGTAGCGCAGGTACAGGGGGCCCGCGCCCCAGCGCAGGTCGCTGAGGACGGCCGGTCCCGGGCGGCCTTCGAGGAGGGCGTCGAGCTCGGTGAGTACGGTCTCCAGCTCCGCCTCGTCGCGGGGGTAGAGGGTGATGAACTTGCCGCTGCTGCCCCGGTCCCCGTACTTGCTGTTGCGCAGCATCAGCATCGAGGGGCTGGTGAGGAACTTGAAGAGCAGGGAGCGGGAGGTGCAGTACGCGCTCACGATGTCGAGGACCTCGGGGGCCGTGCGCTCGGTCGCCGATACGTGGATCTTCCAGCCCTGGCCGGGGAGTTCGAGTCCCGGAGGGGTCAGGACGGTCCACTCCCCCATCGGCTCACGGGTCCACCCGGCGGGGGCCTCGGCGGTGGCCGCCGGGAAGGCGTCGGCGCCGGTGATCGCGGCCGGACGGTCGTAGAAGGGGGTGCCGGGCGGGCAGTGGGCAACGTGTCGCAGGGACATGGCGGGCCTCCGTGGGCGGCGTACGGGAGAAGTCAGGGGAGCAGCGGGCCGAGGTAGGAGACGGCGAACCACTTCCAGAGCGGGTGGTGGCCCGCCTGGACCTCGGCGACGCCGGTGCGGTCCGTTCCGTTCGGCGCGGGGGTGGCGGTGACGCGGTGCAGCGGGTACGCCTTCATCTCCAGCCAGGGGCGGTCACTGGCGACGGGGAGCATGGCGGTGACCGGGGCGAGGACGTCGTGGCCGGTGGGTTCGCCGAGGGTGGCGGTGCCGGTCTGCGGCCGGGAGAAGAGCCCGGAGCGGCGCAGGGTGACGGTGGTGCCCTCGGTGAGGTCGAAGCCGCCGCCGCCCCGGGGGACGAGGAGGCTGAGGCTGCCGTCGCGCTCGGTGGTGTAGCCGGCCGAGACGGTGGCGGGGATCTGTACGAGGGTGGCGGCCAGGGCCAGTCCGGCGGTGGCGAGCACTCCCGCGGCGGCGATGCGGGCGGGGCGGGCTCCGGCCTGCACGGCTTCGCGGACCAGGGTGGCGGCGCCCTTGCCGAGGCTCCACAGCAGGTAGCCGAGGGCGCAGACCATCATGCAGGAGCCGGCGATGCCCAGGCGCTGCAGGATGCCGGACCAGAGGGTCAGGGCGCTGGAGATCAGGTACAGGGGGAAGACCAGGCAGGCGAGGCCGTACGGAACGGACCAGCCGCGGCCGGGCAGTTCGCGCTGGTAGCCGCGGCCTCCGAAGACGATCCGGGCGAGGGCGCGGCGGGCGTCGGTCATGGCCTTCTCCCGCAGGTGGGAGATGTCCAGGTGGCTCATGAGGGCGAGGTAGCCGTCGAGCTTGACCAGCGGGAGCAGGTTCACCACGCAGACCATGTAGTTGACGAGGCCCACCAGCAGCAGGGTCTCGCGGGCCGGTCCGGCGGGGACGGCGAGGGCCGCGAGGGCGGCGGTCCCGGCGGCGACGGCCTGGATGGCGATGCCGGCGAGGGCGACCTGGACGCGCTGGTGCTTGCCGGGCAGCCGCCAGCCGTCGGAGACGTCGCAGAAGAACGCCGGCGACATGTAGAAGAGCATGAAGCCCATCCGGCTGGGTGTGCCGCCGTGATGGGTGAGGACCGCTCCGTGGGCCATCTCGTGGACGGCGGTGGTGGCGACCACGCCGAGCATCACGCAGGCGTACGCCCACAGGGGCATCGGGCTGGAGAGCGCCCTGTCGAGGGTGGCGCCGCTGGCGGCGAGGGCCAGGACGCCCAGCAGGACGACGGCTGCGGCCGCGCCGAGGACGAGGCGGTGGCCGAGCGGGCGGACCAGCGGGGCGAGGCGGCGCAGCATCCGCTCGGGCTTGACCAGGGTGAACTGGATGGTCAGCGGGCCCGCGAAGCGGACCCTGGCCGGCTTCTTGACGGGCCGTCCGTCCTCCAGGAGGTCGGAGTCGGCGAGGCTGCGGACCGCGCGGTCGATGTGGCCGGGGGTCCAGGGGGAGCCGAGTTCGGCGGCGAGCTGGTCGTGGTCGCGGCTTCCGTCGAGGAGGCGGACCAGGCGGGCGAGGTCCTCGCCGGTGCGGAAGTGCTTGTGCTCCCCGCGCTGGATCACCCAGGGGGCGTCTTCGGTGAGCGGTTCGCGCACGGCCACGTCGTCGGCGGTGCGGGGCCGCTCCAGATCGGGTGCGAAGGCGGTTTTGGCGGACATGGTGGAAGCACCTCGGATCAAGGGGGCGATGAGGACGTGTCCGGTGGGTCGGGGCCGGACGGACCGGTTCTGCCTGGGGTGCCCGGCGTGCTGGGCACGCTCTAGGCGATGTCGCGGGTGCGGACGAGGTGGCGGCCGGCGACGAAGGCGGCGGCGAGCCAGGCGGCGATGACCGCGTACGCCCAGGGCAGCGAGAGCAGGTCGGGCTTCACGTCCCGGTACACGGAGCTCATCGCGATGGTCAGGAGGTACTTGGAGACTTCGGGTACCAGCCGCTGCAGCCCGGGGTCCACCAGGAGCGTGAGGCCGATCAGGGTGGCCACGGCGCCGGTCTGGTTCCGGACGATCCAGCCGATGAGGGCGCCCCAGGGGGCGGCCAGGGTGCAGCAGGCGAACACGCCGACCAGGATGAGGGCGGTCTCGCCGTCGGCGGCGGCTTCCAGGCCGAAGGGCAGCGGGCCGAGGTAGACGCTGACGGCGCCGAGGGCGGCGGCGATCAGGCCGAAGGCGGCCCCGGCGGCGGTGGCGACGGCGAGCTTCGCGCCGAAGAGGCGGGAGCGGGAGCCGGCCAGGAGCGCGGAGCGGACCATGGTGCCGGAGGCGTAGTCCCGGGTGACGTGGACGGCGCCGAACACGGCCGCCAGCAGGAACATCATCATCCAGGAACGGGCCACGTCCTGGCCGACGGCCAGGGACGTGGACCCGTCGGCGATGGCCTTCTCGCCTCCGGAGACGTATCCGAAGGTGGTGATCAGGCACAGCCAGGCTCCCGCGAGCGGCAGGGCCCACCAGGCGCGGCCGGTCAGGGCCTTCCGGGTTTCGCCGGCGATGAGGTTACGCACGGGAGTAGTTCCTTTCCGGGGTACGGGTTCCTGCGGCGGTGGCGGCCGGGACGGCGGTGGCGGCCGGGTCGACGAGCTCAAAGAAGCGGTCCTCCAGGCGGCTGGCGCCGTGACCGGTGAGGTCGTCGAGGGTGCCCGCGTAGCGCAGGGAGTGCTGCATGATCACGACGTCGTCGACGGTCTGCTCCAGCTCGGCGAGCTGGTGGCTGGAGACGATGACGGTGCGCCCGCCGAGGGCCAGGGTGCGCAGGGTGGCGCGCAGCCAGCGGATGCCGTCCGGGTCGAGGCCGTTGGCCGGCTCGTCGAGGATGAGGATCTCCGGGTCGGCGAGCAGGGCGGTGGCCAGGGCGAGGCGCTGGCGCATGCCGGTGGAGCAGCCCTTGACCGGGCGATCGGCGGCGTAGTCGAGGCCGGTGTACTCCATGACCTGGTCGGCGCGGCCGGCGGGCAGGCCCAACACGGTGCACCAGATGCGCAGTTCGCCGCGGACGGTGGCGCCGGTGACGCCGCCCATGCCGTCCATGCTGACTCCGATGCGGTGGGCCGCGTCGGGGAGTTCGGCGTAGGGCTTGCCGAGGATGGTGGCGGTGCCGGCGGTCGGGGTGGCGAGCCCGAGCAGCATCCGCAGGGTGGTGGTCTTGCCGGCGCCGTTGCGGCCCAGGAGGCCGGTGACACGGCCGGCGCGGATGTCCACGGTCAGTGCGTCGACGGCGCGCAGGCCCTTGTAGGTCTTGGTGAGGCCGTTCAGCGAGACGGCCGGGTCGCTGCTGCTGCTCATCGCTGCCGCGTCCTTTCCGGGGTGTGCCGGGTGTGTGGGTGGTTCGGTCGAGCGGTGGTGCCGAGGGCCGGGCCCCGGCCGGGGGTTTCCCGGCCGGGCCCGGTCCGCATCGATCCGTTTCGGACGCCGCTCAGTTGCGTGCGGCTTGCCGGGGCGGGATCAGGTGGCGATGGTCACCGTGGAGATGGCGATGCCGATGGACACGCCCTCCCAGAAACCGGGGGCCTCGAGGACCTCGAGCTCCTGCAGGCCCAGCTCCAGGCCGTCCTGCGCGACGACCGCCGCGTTGTCGAGAATCTGCTCGCTCATGGCTGTTCTCCTTCGTGTGTCGAGTAGTGGGTGGTACGTGACTGCTGAGGGTGGATCAGGTGGCGATGGTGACCGTGGAGATGGCGATGCCGATGGACACGCCCTCCCAGAAACCGGGGGCCTCGAGGACCTCGAGCTCCTGCAGGCCCAGCTCCAGGCCGTCCTGCGC